>CAYPEM010000012.1:7095-9299 GCA_964409765.1 uncultured Chitinophagaceae bacterium | reverse complement strand
GGAACAATTAAATGGGTGGGAGCTAATCGTTCAAGGTCACGCAATTGCTCATAAGAAAACATTGAACGAATGATCAAATCTAAATCAAGCTTTGTCAATTGTGAACGTTTGGAGATACCCTCAAGAAATGGTGCTAACCAATCTTCCATCGTAGTAAGTAGATGATTATCACTTAAATCTATCCAATCGTCATTCACCAGTGAATTTTTTCTGAGCCATTCACTTCGTGTCCTCAATGAAAGTGCATTATCATTCCACGGGAGTGAAGTTAATCCCAGTTGTTTTATACCATTGATCATTGCAGTAAGAATCTTTTCTTTTGGAGCATTGAACGATGATTCCGAAAGTTCGATCGACCCAAATCTTGTAATTCGTCGTGAAACGACCGATTCTTCCCGTTCATTCCAGAATATCTCTTCCACAGTTTCAATCTGATCAGAAAAAGCAATTCTAATATCCTGTTCGCTTAATTGGGCAGCGAGAAAAATCTTTATATCACTTCCAGCACCATCGACATCTGCTATGGCAAGAAATTCTTCTTTTGATAATAGACTGCTTTTGGGTAATGATGCTACCATATTACCGGACAGTTGATAGCGCAGTTCGCTTGTACCTCGCCGTTTCCCAACACGTTCGGGATATGCCATTGCCAGGAGTATCCCGAGTTTCTCTTCAGGATCCTTTTTATATTTCACTCCCAATTGATTTCGCAGTCGTTCAGATTGTTTCAATACACGGTCACGGCTGAATGAATTTTGAGAGTTATCATTTCGCAAAGCATACAAACGGGGAAACAGATCAACATCATTTTCATTCTGTCCCCGGAGAAAATCACGATCTTCAAGCAAAGCCGCAACATCGCATGCTAAAGCACCGATGCCCAATTCTTTTCCTTTGATCAGCATATGAGAAAGACGCGGATGAACTCCAAGTTCAATCATTGTTTTACCATGGTCAGTCAGTTTACCGTCTTTCGAAAGTGCCCCAAGACGAGTCAACAGTTCTTTTGCTTGTGTACGGTGAACTGATGGAGGTGGATCAAGAAATCGAAGGTTGTTCACTTCAGCATTTTCCCATTGAGCAAGTTCCATAATTAACGGCGAAAGATCCGCAGCTAGAATTTCGGGCTGAGAAAATTTGGGCATTTGTGTTTGCTGATGTTCTGTCCAAAGCCGATAGCACACCCCAGGCTGCATTCTACCTGCTCTTCCCATCCGTTGGTGTGCGGAGGATTGAGATATCGTTGTTGTAACAAGTCCGGACATTCCTCTTCGTGAATCAAAACGAACCGTTCTCACCAAACCTGAATCGATCACAATTCGAACTCCTTCGATGGTTACGCTTGATTCGGCAATATTCGTAGAAAGAATTATTTTTCTTCTTCTTTTTGGATCGGGATTAAGAGCCGCCTGCTGCTTTTCATACTCAGCTTCACCAAATAATAAATGAATAACTAAATTTGATGAACTCTTGATCTCTTCGAGCAATGAATCAACCCGCCGGATCTCGCGCTGTCCCGGAAGAAATACCAAGATGTCTCCCTCTTCCTCCTTCAATGCGCGGTAAATTGTTGCGGCTACACTTTTCTCAATCTGAAAATCATTGTTACCGGAAGAATAATGTATCGCAACAGGAAATGCTTTCCCTTTCGAATGGATGATTTGAGCGTTATTCAGTAATTTTGAGAGAGAAATTCCATCTAACGTTGCAGACATAACGAGAAGACGCAGATCATGACGAAGATGTTCTTGAACTTCCAACGCAAGTGCTAGTCCAAGATCAGCGTGAATGCTCCGTTCGTGGAATTCATCAAAAATAATCAAGCCAATTTCAGGGAGAGTTGGATCGTCCTGAATCATTCTTGTCAGAATTCCTTCAGTAACGATCTCTATTTTTGTTCGAACGCTAATTTTATTATCCCCGCGAATTCTATATCCGATGGAATCACCTACTTTTTCCCCTTTCATTTGAGACATATAGATCGCAGCACGCTGCGCAGCAACTCTTCGAGGCTCAAGCATAATGATCTTTTTGCCCTGAAGCCACGATTGATCCTGCAATGCAATAGGAATTCGGGTAGTCTTTCCAGCTCCGGGTTCTGCGGTAAGAATTATAGTGCGATTGCTAGAAATCGCAGTGATGAGATCAGAAAGAATTATATCAATGGGAAGTGAATTCACTATCAGAAGATAGGAATTTTTTGT
>CAYPEM010000012.1:0-6995 GCA_964409765.1 uncultured Chitinophagaceae bacterium | reverse complement strand
CCATCCGTTTAATAATATTCTTATTCTGATGGTTTAAGATATCTTTTCCTTCAGCAGTATAGAGAAAATCAATTCTTTCTTTATAGTAATCAGTTATTTTACCCCGCACCATTTTTAATGTGCTATTCAGAAAGCGGTTTTGTTCGGTAAATCCTTCTCCCAAAATTCCCACAGCAGAGGGAAGCCACCGTTCAGGAAATTCTCCCGAATATTTCCCACCGCTCTTATATTCTTTAATTTCAGATTCAATTAACGAAAGAACAGCGGTTTGACCTTCTTCAGTATGGACGGTTAGATTGTTTTGTTGAAGGAAGGTTAGGATTCTTTCTTTGTTGGGAACAATCAAAGCGACAGTAAAGAGCGATTGATTATTATACAACATCACTTGTTCAATGAACAGTGAATTTCCCACCAATGCTTCCTCAATTCCCTCAGGACTATATTTTTCCCCATCGTGACTAATCAGTAAACTCTTTTCTCGCCCCAAGACATATAAAAAATTATCGGAATCAAGATATCCAAGATCGCCGGTGTGCAACCATCCGTCACGAATTGTTTGATGTGTAGCCTTTTCATTCTTCCAATAGCCAGCCATTACATTCTCACCTCGAATAACGATCTCACCTTGTTTGCCTATCTCTAATGAATTTCCTTTCTCATCACAGATCTTCACTTCAAGATTTGGGACTATACTCCCTGATGATCCAAGTTTATGCTTCGCAGGAACGTTTGCAGAAATGATCGGTGATGCTTCTGTTAAGCCATAACCTTGATACATTGGAATACCTATGGCATAAAAGAATCGCTGCAGTTCAATATCCAAGAGAGCACCACCACCGATAAAGAATTCTAATTTTCCACCGAAACTTTCACGGATTTTCTTGAGAAGTAAAAAATCGAGAAGTTTGTACTGCATTTTTTCCCATACTGTCGCATTCTTCCCTTTGTCCCATCCTATTCCATTAATTTTATATCCAAGATTCAATGCTTTATTGAACAGAGATTCAATTTTAGCTCCTTTTTCCTTAATTCCTTTTTCAATATTTTTCTTAAAATTTTTTGCAAGAGCGGGAACACTCAAGAGAAATGTCGGTTTCGATTCACGGATGTTTACCGGGACATTCTTCAAAGTCTCAAACGGTGTCTTCCCAACTTGGACCGAAGCCATACTTGCACCGTTCATCATCAGTGTATAAATTCCTGCGGTATGGGCAAAACAATGGTCCCATGGAAGTATCAACAAAGAACAGTACTCTTGAGGAATTGGAAGAAGACCGGATGCCTGCTCCACATTTGCAGTATAATTTCTGTGTGTCAGAATTATCCCTTTTGGATCCGCAGTCGTACCCGAAGTGTAACAGATATTGGCAGGATCGCTTTCTTTCACTGATTGCCATCGCTCATTAAATTTTCCTTGATTCGATGTGAGATATTCTCTTCCCTTCAATAAAAGTGTCGAAAATTTTAATTCATCTTCGGTTGTAATTTCACCATCAAGGATAATAATTTTTTCCAAATCAGGAAGATCGTTCTCGATCGATCGAATTTTGTGAACATGTCCTCCGGAAACAATGACCATTTTGGCACCGGAATGTAACAGTCGGAATTTCAGATCAGCCAGTTCATCAACTTTTACGGAGATGGGAACATTGATTGCACCGGAGTAGAGCATTCCCACTTCAGCTATCACCCAATCATTTCTTCCTTCTGAAATCAGTGCGATACGATCACCTTTTTGAATGTCCAAGCTCATCAGTCCTGCAGCACACAAATAAACCTGTTGCTTAAATTGTGAATAGGTAAGTCCCTGATAATTGTCGGTTTTCTTTTCCCACAATAGTATATTGTTGGAAAAATTATTACAACTTTTTTCGAGCAAGGTCGGTATGGTGCGTTGAGGAGGATTTTTCATAACACGTTTAAGAATTGTTGGTGAGATTTTAACTTTATGTACCGAGAATTTTGAGGAAAAGCAATTGGTAAAAATTGAGAGTGTTTTGCAGGAGTTACAAAAAGAGTATCTATCGAGAAAAGCTATTTGATAAGATTAATGGAAAATGACGATTGGGATTTATTGGTGGGACTCAGTTTATGCCAATAATAGTCCATTATGATTATTACTAATATCGTTAAGATATCCCCTGCATATTTCAGAGCCGCATAAACAAGCCACCAATCCACTGTCGGCATCATAGTCATAATCGATTGTTAATTCTTCATGTTGTTGAATATCGCGGGAGGCATAAAACAAGATCTTGTTATCGGCTATTGTATAAAGACAACTAGGGTCACAGGAATGATTGAGATATTTAGTATGATTTCCCTTTTCATATCCATCCACAGCAAGTTCTTCGTTCAGCCAAAATGTATAGATCCCACTCCGTTTTAAATCCTCTTCTCTTTTGACTGCTTCTTCAGCAGTGATTATTTCACCTTGATATTCTCCTATGAGATGACCTTTAGGAATTAATTTATCGGTAAAACACCCCAACCGGTTTATTGATGATTCTTTGACAACGAGAAATTCTTTCATTGTAGTTCCGGATTTTAGGTTCAAAAAAAATAGCCCGACCATAGAATGATCAGGCTATTGAAAATAACATCACTGCTTTTGTGATCGCGGATGGTCTCGAACCATCGACCCTCTGCTTAAAAGGCAGATGCTCTACCGCTGAGCTACGCGATCATCACTTACAAAAGTGATACTAATATACTAAAAAAAATCGCGCTGTGCAATGGTAGAATTGAAAAATGATACTACTTATTGTTGAACAGATTCTGAAACAGCAGTTTCAGATTTTTTTCGCCGAAATAGAATCCCAATAGGGATAACTACGCAATAACCAAGCACAAGTAAAATTGGAGCAACATTCAATGCAATTGGATTATCCCACGGCTGTGCGCTCAATGCAACATATCCCGCAACAATGATTGCAAATCCTGCTAAAATGATCTGGTAATTGATCGGTTCAAGACTCAGGGATTCATCACGTTTAGTTTTTTTCGTGAACTTTTCTTTTTGAATTTGTTTTGACATAATATAACCTCCACTGATTAAATAAAAAAAAGCCAGACGTTGGGGGGTCCGTCTGGCTCGACCCAAAATATGCAACACTCAGGGGAAGAAGCGTTGCAAAGGTCGAGTATAATATAATTAGAATATTCTAAAAATCAATGACATCATTTGAGTGTTGTGACTTTTTTCACATTCCGTTTTTTGGATGTCAGTGTTTTCTCCTTTTTTGCTTTGGACAATTTCCCTGACGATTGCTTCTTTTTCAGACCTCCTAAGGTATTTGTTTTGTTCTTTTCTATTTTCTTGGAGGAATTTCCTTTATCCGTTGACGTAATCATCAGTTCTTTGAATTGCTCAACCATATATCCAGATGTCATTGCTATGGAGCTATATTCCATTTTTGTCTTATAATTCCCCTCTAACTTCTTTTTAGTGATTATGGTATCATTGTAAAGAAGACGAAGATCCAATATCCAGGTCGACAACATTTCAAATTGTTCTTTATTAAAATACCATTGTCCATTATGCTCGTTCACATTCAAAAAGCTTGCGGTATCAAAATCACTGAGTAATTTCTCTATTACCGTTGGGATCTCAATATCAGCTTTGATGACAGAATTATGTAATCGAACAAGATTTTGAATGAGCGTAACAATATTCTTCGCTTTATGTTTTTCTATTCCTTGCTCCGCAACAATTTTTTGGAATAGCTCTTCAAGCTTTAAAAGCTGGAAAATATCTACCGGCAAAGAAACTTTTTCTTTTACTGACAACAATCGTTCCCATTCTACAGTCAAACCATATAGCATTAAAGGAATGTGCGAATTAAAATCCGATTGCGCTTTTGTTTGTTTGTTGTTCTTAGACGTTTTAGTGCTCTGTTTTTGTTCCAGATTCTCCGATGGAACGAGTTGTTGAATTCTATCTGAAATCCGTAAGATATTTTCCGAATATTCTGCTTTCGTTAGAATGGTTGTAAATTGTTTTTCTAATTCTGAATAAAGGGATTCTTGGATTTCCAAAAATTGTCGGAAATCGAATTTTGAAAAGACTTTTTCAAGTAAGGTATGAAAAGGCTGCAATCTCATTTCCTTAATGAGTGCATCAAGACTTTTTATACCATTCCCTGATAGTTGGCGGGCGATATGATCATATTCTCCAGTCACATCAAATATTTCATGAAAATCAGTCAATACTGCATATTCAAATGCTTTCAGTTCAACACGAATTCCCTGTTCCATAAGTTGTCTCCCGGAACAAAGATACTCTAACATTGATTTACGATCTCGAAATCGATAAAAGGTTTTTTCTGAAGATTGAAATTGCAGCGACTCTGCCACTGTAGTTGTTCGAATATTTCCGCCATCACCGATTGCTTTCGGTGTTGAATGTTTGATAGATCCTTTGCATTCGGCAAATTTATTGTGAAAGAATACAACAACACAATCTTTTCCTGCTCGATTTGAATACGTGATCACATTTTCATTCACATATCCCCGGTCATCGTGAAAATCATAGAACTCAAAATTATCTACCTGACTGAAAAGATATCTCTTTTTGGTCAACGGAAATATTTCATACTCATGACGATGGATCAGCCATTCGTCAGGGATTTCATTATAATATGCCCTTTGATATTCCATTCCGTATTTTTCTTTGAATCCTTCAATCTGTCCATGAGCAAACATTGGTAAACCCGGTAATGTAATCATCAATGTTGCAACGCCGAAATACTTATCATCCTTTCCAAATTGTTCCACTGCAGTCTGCTCATCCGGATTGCTCATGAAATTTACATAACGCTTTAGGATCTCGGGATTGAACTCTAATGTATTTTTGATTGTCGTACGGAATTTTTCATTCTCCTCTTTCATGAGCATATGCATGAATGCACTGTTGTACACACGGTGCATTCCCAACGTTCTCACGAAATATCCTTCCATCAACCAAAATGCTTCTGCGAGCAGCAATGTTTGCGGCATCTCGTTATTGAATCGGTCGACAACCTCGCGCCAAAACTCCACAGGGAACATCCGGTCAAATTCGGAACGGGATAAACTATGATCCTGCCGTGAAGGAACACCTGATGTTCCTGGCATTGGATACCATAACCGCTGGAAATGTTTTTTGGCGAGGGTCATTGCCGCATCAAACCGAATAACGGAAAATTTGCGTGCAACGTGAAAAATATTTTGTATAACTGCTTCTCTGACATCGGCACGCAGTAAGTTCAACTGAGCCGTATCATTCCACGGCATACTCGTTCCATCGTTGCCATGATAGACATATCTCACTTCCCCGTTACGGCGATCAACACGTTGAAAAACTACGGCTGCATCACTTCTGCTCCAGTAACCATCTTCTATGCGTAGTTCAATATTTGGGTCATGAGAAAGATCCTCGCCGGTAAATTTATAATTAGGGTACGGAGGATGTTCTGAGTGTATAAAATATTCCGGATGTTCTATTACCCATTTTGAGAATAATCCCATGTGGTTAGGAACCATATCACCGGCCAACCGAATTCCTCTCTCCCAACATCGATGATTCAAATGTTGATATGATTCTTCACCTCCAAGATCATTTGCAATTTCATAATCATAGAGTGAATACGCTGACGAGACAGCATCAAGATTTCCCGTGATTTGTTTAATTCTTTTTGAGGCCGTACTTCTTTCCCAAACACCAATCAACCATAAACTCGTAAAATTCCATCGCGCCAGCAGATCCAATTCTTCGTTCGGGATCTGATCGAGTCTTTTTATCTCGCGTTGATACTTTTTAGAAAGCTGATCGAGCCAAACATAAATATTCTTTGCTATTAAGACGACATTGGGCATCCAATCTGTATCGGGTGTAAATTGTTCATGTTCTGCATAGATATAATCTTCAGGTTTAGTTTGCGATAACCGTTCATGGCGAATTCGTTCTTCCGCAGATATATTTTCACTATGTTTTTTATAGACAGGAACAAATGTTTCCACAGACGGTATTCCATCGCCTTGATGTGACATCTTCCAAAGATACTCATCTTCCTCTTTTGTAAATTCTATACTGATCGCAATTTTATCAAAATATTTCGAAGAAAGTAAAATTCCGAAATGTTCTTTGATAAATTTAAGCTGATCTTCAAGACTATTTGGGTTCTTAAGGATCGGCTTTTTCAATACATCAAAAAGAAATTCTTGTTCCGGTCCAAATGGTTTTTCATAAGTGAAGAATTTTTCTAATTGCGATACAATAGAGCTATAGCTTGTCTTTTGGATAAGAATCGAATCATCAAAGAATTCTTTGAACTCGCCACATGCCGGATTGAAATTTGAAAGAAATAACATCATCATTTCTTCCAGGGCAATTTCTTTATTCAATTTCCCTTCGGTTGAACTTGAAAAATATTCCTTAACAGTTTGATGATTGCGGTACACTGAGGTTGGTGGAAACAATGACAAAAACTCTTGTAATGTTTTTTCTAATACTGCATCCCCAATAGAATTCTTGAGGAATTGATACGCACGATGAATCACTCCAGGATTTTCTTGTTCTTCATACATCCTTATGATCACATGATTGATCTCGTCGATCAATCCCATCGCATTCAGTTGCCCTGCACGAATTTCGGGCCTAGGATCACCCAATTGATTTCTAATTTGATTGATCTTGGACGCAAGTTCTCGTACTGATCGGAAATGAGGAAAAACAACATTTCCCGAAGAGGCAAAAAGAATATTATCTACAGTATATTTCTTGCGAATATCTGCATGGATATGAAATTCAAATTGTGGTATACCATTACATGGTGAGAGAACTATTTCAAGCTGTTGTTTGAAAAGCGACATTGGGTGCCCCTGAGTATGATACAGTATAAAGAAAATATTTTCTTTCTTCAATTTGTTTCATATATTTAAACAGATACTTAGGGGCCGTTAGCTCAGCTGGGAGAGCGCTTGCATGGCATGCAAGAGGTCAGCGGTTCGATCCC
>CAYPEM010000011.1:71438-87318 GCA_964409765.1 uncultured Chitinophagaceae bacterium | reverse complement strand
ACCGGTATATGAACGGCTTCACAAACACGTTTGATAATTTCTACATCATATCCTGACATCATTCCATCTCTATCGATAGAATTTAAAAAAAGCTCCCCGGCACCCATTCGTTCCATATGAAGTGCATGGGTTAAAACATCGGTTTTTGCCGAAACTTTTCCGCTGTGAGAATATACTTCATACTTCCCGAACAATGATTTCTTAAAATCAATGGAGACTACAACGCTGGAACTGCCGACCACTTCAGCTGCTTGTGAAATAAACTGCGGGTTTTCAATTGCATAACTATTGATGACTACTTTTTCAATACCCAAATTCACAATTTCCTTCACATCATCAATATTCCGTATTCCACCGCCATAGGCAACAGGCATAAAACATTCGCTTGCAATTTCAGCGATCAATTTTATTGGTGGACGTTTTTGTTCAACCGTTGCTGTGATATCTAGAAATACAAGTTCATCTACTTCTTTGTCGTTAAATATTCGTACGGCATTGATTGGATCTCCAACATAAGTCGGCTCTTTAAATTTTTTTGTCTTTACCAAACCACCACGACGGGTCAATAGACTTGGAATTATTCGGGGTCGTATCATATATGATATTCCGCAAAATTTTTCAACAATCTCATCCCGTATTTATGGCTCTTTTCAGGATGGAATTGAACACCATAAATATTATCTCGTTGAATTGAAGAATGAAATTCGATGCCATACCGTGTTGTTGCAGCTACATTTTCAAGATTATTGCATTGCACATAATATCCATGAACAAAATAAAAACGAGGCTGTTCTGGAAAATCTTTGAACAGCATGTTCTCTTTTGTAACTGTAACCTCATTCCAACCCATATGGGGAATCCGTAATTTTTCCCCCATAAATGTTTTTGAGAATCGAATTGTCTCTGCATCGATCCAGCCTAAACCACGTTCAACCCCCTCTTCACTGCTCTTACCAAGAAGCTGCATTCCTAAACAAATTCCGAGAAAAGGAGTCTTGTCTACGAATACTTTTTTTTCTAAAAGATCATTGATATTAAGACTGTTCAGGTTTTTCATTCCGTTGTCAAACGCTCCAACTCCTGGCAAAATTAATTTTGTAGCCGCTTCGATCTCTTTAGGATCTGACGTAACGATCGCTTCAAATCCTAAACGCCGAAACATATTAGCTATCGATCCTAAATTACCCATTTTATAATCAATAATTGTTATCATTTATTTCAATGATCCTGAAAGTCTTTGTTCGTTTTTAATTTTTTGTCCCCAACTCACTGTGAATCCGACAAATGATAAGAATAGTTCCCGCCATCGATTAGCAAGGAGACTGTCTTGTGATAAACCTATAATTATATAACTGAAAAATATTATTGCAAATGCTCCAAAAAATCGGGTTACCATTGCATTCTTGTCAATCTGCATCATTCGCTTATACATTTTCTTAAAACTTAATATAATCATGAATGACCATATTACATATAAAATTAAACCGATTGCGCCATAATAAAGTAACCATGAAACATATTGGCTATCTGCACCCCAATAGTAAAGACTAGATTTCCAAACAAAATTAGGAAAACCAAACAAAAAATAAGGGCTGCTCAAAATATATCCCGGCATCCATGACCATGAGTCAAGACGAAATTCCCAATTTCCCGGAATTGTACCATAAATAAAAAAATCACTAATCTCAGTAAATCGTTTGATATTCTCCTCGGGAAGGATATCAAGATAGCTAAAGAGTATGACTAACGGCGGCAGTATTAAAATAGTGATAACAAATCCAATTAATGTTTTTTTTGATTTAATGACTAAGGTCGAATACAAAAATAAAGAGAATATCATTCCGATCGTTGCGGCGCGGCTTCCCGCGAGAATTAAAGCAATAAATCCAAAAATGATCGCAATTACTCCAATTAAGCTCTTCTTTTCTCTTTGGAAAATGATCAATAAAAACAATGTTTGGGTTAGAAAAAAACCAACTCCATTCCAACTTTCAAAAATCCCTGTTATTCTGTTCTCTAATACTATTATTTCAACATTAGATATGTCGTAGTTTGAAACAAAGTAATAAAATTGTTCCAGATATAGTTTAATGAATTCAAAATCAAAATATTGTAAAATACCAATAAAGCTGTTATAAATGACAGCAAGAGAAATGATTCTGATAAATTTTTTAAATGTCTTATTAAAATAATTAAAATCACAACTCGTATGGAATATTCCAATAGAAAATGCAATCATCACATATAGCTGTAAAGTCTTAATTGTATTTGCAAACTCATCAACGCCAAGTGGAAATCCGCTGATATATTTTCCAATATTGGAGGTTAAAACAATGACAAAAGGAATTAGAAACACTAATGCGGTTCGATTTTTCCATGATAATTTTGTTCCTGTGAATAACGCGTACACAAAGAACAATGCAAAGAACATATCAGATAGATATGCATTAGCAATTCGAAATGTTGTTGGACCGATCAAATAGAGAAAAATTACAAACAAATACATGTTTGTTTTCTTCTCAATTTGTCTCTTTCTAATTTCATCCATAACTTATTTAACAAGAGAAAATCAAAATAAACCCCAAGGCATTGGATAGATTTTGTTCCCTACGACCCAAGCTGCTACAAAACTAACAAACAGCCCCCCACATAATGCCTGAGCCGCTCCCAATGCACCAAACATCGGGATTAATAAAAAACAAAGGGCCACATTTACAATCCCGGATAATATGGTGATCGGAAAGATCAAATGTGTTTTATTTGCATAAAAAATATAATTAACATGCATCTTGTACATTCCATCAAATGCATAGCCACATGCAATCCATATAATGTATGGAGCGGCTTCTTTGTATTTGTCGCTAAAGATCAAACCCACTGTGTAATACCCGCCAAAACCAACAATGAATGCCAGCAGAAGAATCCCTGCATGATAATAATATGTCAACCGTACCAGTTTTATTTTTGTCTGTTCTGTAATCGAATTAAGTTGTTCATATAAATACGGAACAAATGCACGATTGAATGAATCTTGGATCAAGGCAACAATCATTCCTAATGAAGCTCCTACACTATATTTACCGGTTACCGCAGCCCCTAGTAAAGAATTCAAAATGATCCTGCTTGAGAGATCGGTTAGCCACGCACCAACACGATGAAGAGTTAACGGTGCACCATATTTAATATTATCAACTATATAGTCTTTATTAAATCGATTAAAAAGATATCCTTCACGATAGAAGTGATAAAAACTAATTAGAAAAAAAATAAAAAAAATAATAATTTGACTATAGACAATCCCTTGCCACTTCAATCCCAAGATAGTGACAAAATAGATCATTAATGTATTGCGAGACACTGTCAGTGCAATTCTATATATTCCAAATGTGCGGGGGAGTTTTTTTGCCTGCAACAAATTTAAGAAAAGGTCGGAAGCAAATTGTAATGCGCCAACAAACACTACCGCCATTAACCATTCAGGCGGAAAATTAAGAGCAGACGAAAGGTATGGAGCTACAAATGCAATAAGACAACATGCTATAACAGAAAAAAATATAAAGACAACCAGTCCATTGGTGAAATACCGTTTGAAATCGACTTTATCTTGACTAAAGTAATTTCGAATAATTGCAGCATCGGCATTCATTGTTACAAATGGTGCAATAAATAGAGTAAGGGATTGAAACGTTACATAAATACCATATTCTGAAGGATCAAGAAATCGCGTTACGACGGGAAGCAATAAAAATGGAATTGCTCTATCAATTAAATTGAAAATAGTATAAAGCCCGGTATCCTGAACTAATTTTGATCGCAATAAGGGAAATAACTGACTGAATATCATTATTGTGCCAATCTCAATAATTCATCCAATCCTTTATTCATTTTAGATGTTTTGTAATAAGAAGATTGTCCGGTGTTCTTTTGAAACGACTCGATCGCATTGAAAATTTCTTGGGGTGTTTCTGCAAAAACCGCAATCCCATTTCCAATCTGTTTGGGGTACATTTCTTTCCCGGAACGATGAATGATAATAGAAGGAACATTGAAATATTCTGCTTCGATTACCGTACTTGACGATATTGTAATATGTCCATCCATTCTTTTTAATAAAGCATACAATGGCAACGAAGTAGCATCTTTTACGTTACATTGTAAATTACCAATTTCGGTAAGTTGATTTAATATTTCTTTATTATTGGAGAGCATATTGGGATGAAGTCGAATCCAAAAATAAATATGTTTGGGAGAATTTCTGAAAACATTTTTTAGAATATCATTAATACCAACATCGGGTTGAAGTGTAACTAAAATGTGTATTGAAATACCGGTAGGTGAAGATGCAATAATAGAATCTACCTGACTTTTGAAACGTTGAGTCAGTTCATTTGAATCATCTCCGAAACTCTCCATTAAAGGATTCCCGCCGACTATAGACCGATGTGCACCGTTTGTTGCGGCTCCCCATTCATCAATAACTGATTTTTCTTCTTCACTCCAATTCCAAAATATCTTCGGCATAAGTTCGTACCCAGAAGAGGGAACTTTCGTCCATCGACCATACGCTATATGTGTTTTCCCTTGTACGCCATGTTGAATATCAACAGAATTAATGCCGATTTCAGAACAGGCAAGATTCATTCCCATTTCTCTAAAGCCATAATAATTTGATCCAAAGGAAATACGCGACTCAATGTTAGAGAATATTTTTTTAAAGTATTCTGCATACGATCGTATCATTAAAATTCGAAACCGAAGCGACCTTTCATCAGGAAAAAATTGTCCTATATTATGTTCGATAAGAATTCGTTGATATAATAATATTTGTTGCCGTAGTTTATTTGATATAGAAAACGATCTATTAGCAAATGCCTTCGTTTGTAATGTATAAAGTAATAATGGATGTTCTAATTGTGAAGGATGAAACCGTGGAGTCCTATATCCCGAGTGATCTGTATATTCAAGAACTGTCGATGAAATATTTCGATCTGATAGTTTAGAAATAAATGGATCACAATATACATCGTACCATTTGTGATCAACATGAAATCTACGAGCTGAAGAATATGTATAAAAAAAACATTCAATTTTTTTATTAAATGATGCATTATGGCTTTTATCAACGCTTTTTGATTTATAATATCTTTGTATTTCGTTTGGGACTTTTGTTATTTTTTTAAAAGCAGTACGTAAATGTTGAGATGATCGTGCATTCATTGGTTTTGCAACCATACTATCTAATTGAAAGGATAGTTGAATTCGCAAAAGAGGCCATAAGTGAAAACCGTCAACTATCCATTCATCAACAGGCAACAGAGTTTCAATCTCACATATAAGATCAATAACATCCTTTGAATCTAAACGATATCGTTCAGCACCCATTTCACATCCCGTATTTAATATATCTGTCTACAGATTTCACCATTATTAATCGTCCACACCATCACGATTTACGGTATGTCTGAGTTTCCAATTTCCATCAATGTTAGCCCAAAGATGCGGCGATCGGGATTTGTCACATAGTTTATGAAACTCTTCCGGTTTGATATCAATAAATTCCATAATTTCATTAAAGTACTTATCTGGAAATTCACCATCAAACCTTTTTACCAATGCAAGTCCATCTTCTCTGGTAAGATGATTATTTCTAATTTCCTGAGAAGCATCGTAAGTTGTTCTACCAATTCCAAACTTCATATAGGTTGTATAGTAGTGAAGATCATCAATTTTATCGTCGATACTATTATATTTGCTGTATGTTCCTTGAGTACGGAATGGACGGGCTTTAAATCCTGTATTCTCTACAGCATAATAATACACTTCTTGGGGAGTCCATTTGAGATAATACCCAAGATAATGCACCTCAATATTTGCTTTCAGTAATTCATCAGCTTGTGCCGGCAAGAAAGCCATTAATTCATTCAATCGTAAACCATATTTTTCAACGAGCTCCGGTATGGAAACGCCACCAAGAAAAATTTCGTTAAGATGAGAAAAACTATAATACGATTTATCTCGTAGTGAGGATGAGTTATCCGCTAAAGGGTTACCATATTCAGCCTCATTTTCGCCATAGAAAATCAGAGGAATTCCAAATTTTGCAGCAATTTTTGGAGCTAAATTTTTTTGACCAAGGATAAATGTTTGAAACGGATGAAGCAAATTGACAATACTTAGTTTTGTCAATAATTTCATTGCTTTACCATTTTGTTTGAATGTGATGTTGTCAAACCCACCGATCTCAAGCCAGTTCTTCCAATTTTGATATCCATAATCGGTATACATTATCGGAGGCCATGTTACCGTCAGCGGATTCATTCCGTACTTATATTTTAAAACATGCGATTGAAACGCACTGTCTTTTCCCCCGCTGCCGGGAACAAGGCAATCATAACTTCCATCGTTTTTTCTGTATTTGTCTAAAAGTCTTAAAAGTTCATCTTCCCTTTTTTTCCATTCAATTTTTTCTTTTTGTTCAGCATGTCTGCATGCATCACAGATCCCTTCTTCATCAATATTCATTGTTACTTTTTTACTTTGGGCTGTATGTTTGAACTCAACAGTAGAAGCAGGACGTTGATTTGACATAACGCAACGTTTGCAAAATTTTACTTCGGCCGGCAAACCATAATATGTTTCTAATTGTTGCTTCATTGACTATCCCTTTATAGGTTCATTAATTTTTGTAGACCAATCGCTATAAATCTTTAATCCTTCTTTGGAACTTTTTTCCGGATGAAACTGTGTTGCAAATACATTTTTACAGAATACGCTTGAGCAATATTCTATTCCTTCGTAGGTCGTTTGAGTTAAGGTTTTTGTTAAATCGGACGGGGCAACGTAGTATGAATGAACAAAATACATTCTTTCTTCGGTATTAATTTTTTGCAACGGAGAAGCATTCCAAATCTCATTGGTAATTAAAGGAGCTCTCCGTGCATAATTCCAGCCGATTTGTGGAACTTTTATTTTTATATCATTTCTAAAAAATTTTTTAACCGTACCATTAATAATTCCGAGTCCACCATGCGCTCCAAATTCTTCACTTTCCGAAAACAATAATTGCAACCCTAAACAAACTCCAAAAAATTGTTTCTCGGACTGAATAAAATCTTTTATTGGCTCAACAAGATCAAGTCTATGAAGATTATGCATTGCATCACCAAATGCTCCTACACCCGGTAAAATTGCAGCATCAGAATTCATAAGCACAGCTTTATCGTTTGTGATAACTGCATCGATACCGATAATATCACATGCTTTTTTAACGCTAAACATATTTCCAAGTTCATAATCAATTATTGCAACACGTGGTCTATTATTATCACTCATTCTTTCCTCTATAAAATCAGCGTATATCTAAATTTTTGGATTTTAAAAAAGTCTTTAGCTCAGGGAAAAGCAAAGGGGTTATTTTCGAAAACGTACGTCCGCTTTTGAGGAATTCTATATTCCCTTCAGATTGTTTTTGCATTGACTGGATATTTTGGTTAACACACCCATAATGTAAAATTGAAGCTATTGCAACAGCATCTGCATGTCCTTGAGTTATAACATTGTAAATGTCTATTTCACTTCCTCCTCCACCATGAGCAATAACAGGAATAGAAACAGAATCAGAAATTATTTTTGTCAATTCAATATCAAAACCATCCCCGGTTCCATCTCTATCTACTGAAGTTAGTACGATTTCACCTGCACCTAATTCATCTACTTTCTTTGCCCATTCAAGTGCATCGATGCCAGTGTGTTCACGGCCATTATCAGTATAACATAGGTATTGACCATTAGTCTGTTTAATTGCCTCTATGGCAACTACAATTGTTGATGAACCAAATTTTTGTGATGCTTCTTTTATAAATTCCGGTCTTTTGATTGCAGCTGTATTAAGAGAAACCTTATCGGCTCCAGCTCGCAGCACACTTCGAATATCATCGATAGTTCTTAATCCACCGCCAACAGTTAATGGAATAAATATTTTTTTTGCAGTTGTAGAAATAATACTGTGTAGACTGTTTCTGTTATACAAACTCGCAACGACATCCTGATAAATTAATTCATCTGCTCCTTGGTTATAATATAATTCAGCAAATTCTTCAGGTTTTCCCAAAACCCTCAACCCTTCAAGATGAATTCCTTTAACAAGGTTTGGTCCTTTTATATCCAATCGTGCAATTATTCTTTTGTTCATCTATTTTTTTGTGAAATTACTTCTGCAATGGTAAAATCCAATTCAGTGTCTATATCGAGCGAATCTTCTTTGCTCATTGCATAAAAGGTTGTTTTATCATCTAAAAATGATTTTGTTCTTAAATATGATTCCGTTTTTGCAATATAGATAGCACCATTAATATCATACGTTTGTGGCGTCTCTTGCCTCCGTGTGAACAGGTTTTTAGAATCAATCACCGGTTTTAAAAGTCCTTCTTTGGTAACCATTTGACTCCAATATGGACTTTTTGAAGATTCACAAACAGAAACTAAATTTTCTGCATGTGGTGTAGCAAAATATTTCTCTATTGCAGCATCAACATGATTAGATCTCCTGAGTGGAGAAGTCGGTTGTAATAAACAAAATACCGGGTATATTTTTTTTTCATGATTTTCTATCCACTGTAACGCATGGATAATGGTTTCCCAGCTAGGTGATTCATCGGTGGCAAATTGAGCAGGTCGTAAAAATAGTTTTTCAGCACCTCCTGCCGCCGCCGTATCAGCAATCTCTTCTGAGTCGGTTGAAATGATAACACGATCGATGTACTGTGATTGTTTTGCGGCTTCTACAGTATAAGATATTAAAGGTTTCCCATTCAACAACCTGATATTTTTTTTTGGAACACCCTTGCTTCCACCGCGTGCTGTAATAATTGCAAGAATTTCGGTCTTTTGATACATCGTTAAACCCTTAATCGGTCAACCGCTTTTCGATACTCATCCCATTGACCAATATCAATATAATCATTTTCGCTCACCGGATAGGTCATAACTTTTTTTCCGTCTTTGATCAATGCTTCAATCAAATGAGTCATGTGAAATGCAGTTTGCTTAGGAATATAATCAAGTGCTTTCTCGTTGAGGATATAAATACCGGTATTGATCGGGAACGAATATTCTGGTTTTTCAATAATCTCAAATACTTCTCCGCCCTCTTTAAAAGAAACAACACCATAGGGAATCTTATGATGTTGAATAGATGAAATAATGGTTACATACGAATTATTCCTGCGATGAAAGTCTAAAACTTCGTAATAATCAGCTTTAACGATATTATCACAGTTAGAAACAATAATATCTCCCTTAATTTTTCCACTCAGTAAAGAAAGGCTTCCAGCAGTTCCTAAATAATCCTTCTCCCAAACATACTCAAGGTCGTATGGTCGTTCTTCACCATTAAAATATGCTTCGATCATGGATCCTTTATAATTCAATGTAATATAGAATAAATGAACATTAAATTGTCGGAACTCATCGATGATACATTCCAATATTGTCTTATCTCCTATTGGAATTAAGGGTTTAGGGAGAACACTCGTAAACGGTTCCATCCTCGTTCCCTTTCCCCCTGCCATAATTACTACAGGAACATCGACTGATCGGCCGGACCTCCGTATTTCAGACCCGGAAAATATTTCATCCCAAAAAAGGAGGGAGTGAATAGTTCGATCTTGATTGAGCACGGGAATTGAGTCAATATTCTCGCGGATCATCATTTTTTTGACATCATCAACCACAAAATCGGCTGCTAATGTATGTGGATGTCGATTACAAACATTTTCAATTTTGTTCTCTAAACTTCCGCCGGATAGAATCCACCTCCGTATATCTCCATCTGTCAACGAACCAAACAAAGTTTGATCCGCATTAATCACAAAAAGGATCTTCCGGCTTGATGTATCCAGCTTCCGCATCGCATCCTTAACAGATATAATGCTCGCAACTGTAAACTCAGTTATTTTTTCTTTCATACGTTGCCGTTGATCAATGAATATCGTGAAATTTTTTTGGTTTATTTTTTTTCGTTGAATATTTTTTCAAAATAGAAACTATTTTCCCGGTCGTCTTGCCATCACCATAAATATTTTTAGCATTCTTTAGGGTGCTTTGAAACCCACGTGTATAAACTTTTTGAATTGCCTTCACGATCTCGTTTTTCTCATGATGACAATTAATGATCGTATCCCCTTGCAACCTTCCTTTTTGACGATCTCCAATATTTATCGTCCCTATTTTAAAACTCGGCGCTTCAATAATTCCACTTGAAGAATTCCCCACTACGGCATCAATAAATTGCATCAAAGAGAGATATCTAAGCTGACCAAGCGATGAAAACGATTTACGGGAAGATGGTTCGTTTGCAACAAACGAATCGATCATCGCATTGATGAGCCTTCCTTCATTATCTGCATTGGCTTTTGTAAAGATCAGAAGAGTATCTTCGCAGTGGGAAAGTGCACTCAGTAATTCGTTACATTGTGCTTCAGCTGAACCAACCGCTGTCGTGACGGGATGGAATGTGATTAAGAGATTTTTCTCAGCAAACTTGAAAGATAAATCTTTTTCGAGAGTTGAACGGCTCAACAACGGAAGAGAAGCAATATTGTCAAGACCAATTGCCCCAACATTGTACACTCTGTCCGGTGCCTCACCAAGTTGTATCACCCGTTTTTTGTATTGTTCTGTCGAAGTAAAATGCAATAAACTCATTTTTGATATTGAATGCCGGAACGCATCATCATAGGCTCCTTCAGTCAATTCACCGCCATGTAAATGGGCGATCGGAATTTGAAATACGTTCGCAATTGAAGCCGCAACAAAAGTTTCAAAGCGGTCTCCCAACAGCACGATCAAATCGGGTTGTAATCGTGCATAGGAATCTGCCAACCCAATACACCCTAAACCCATAGATTTTGCAATACCGGTAGTGCTGTCTGAACTTAGTAGCATTTCAATTTTTTCATCAATCGTAAAACCGTCCTTTTCAATTTCTCTGTATGTAAGACCAAACTCAGGGGAAAGGTGCATACAAGTTGCAATGATCTGCAGTTTGATTTTTTTTTCCAGTTTGATTTTCTTCATCAAAGGCATCAGAAGACCATACTCTGCCCGAGATCCTGTGATGAAACAAATATTTGTCCTTTTTTGGTTCATAGCTACAACTCTATCAGTTCATCCTTAAGAAAATTATGTGATGCTTTTTTTCCTAAAACAGTGTTCCATTGCATCGGACTAATCCCATTTCCCGGCCGTTTCACGGTAATATTTTTTTCGGAGAAAGTCTCGTTCTTCTTTATTGATTTGGATGCAACTATACTCTTTCGTGCAATCCCGATATTTTTGATCTCGGAACTCGTTGGACTTTTTATCCCATCCCCGATAGCTATTTCAATATTCCGTATAGATCGCACCATTGCCGACAACTCGTTGGGTTCAAGCGACGCTTTGTGATCCGGACCTTCCATGTTTTTATCCAGAGTAAAATGTTTTTCGATGACCGCAGCACCAAGTGCAACAGCTGCGATCGGTATTTCAATTCCCGGGGTATGATCAGAATACCCAACATTTACTCCAAACGTTTGCTTCATTGCTACCATTGCCGATAAATTCACATCGCGATACGGTGTCGGATATTCTGTATTGCAATGCAACAGAGTGATATATTTCCGTTGCAACCCAAACTGAATCAGTACACGAATTGCGTCATCTATTTCTCCGATCGTTGACATTCCGGTGGAAAGAATTACTGGTTTTTTAAAGCCTGCAATTTTTCTTAAATATGGATAATTCGTTATTTCACCAGATGGAATTTTAAATAACGGTAAATGTAATGAAGACAAAAACTGCAAACTATCCAAATCAAATGCTGTTGAAAGGAATTGAATCTTATGTTTTTTACACTGATTAATGAGAACTTTGTAGTGAGGTAATTTAAGTTCAAGTTTTTCCAACATCGTCAATTGATCTTCCTCACCATTGGTAGCTCGTTTTTGATAATCAGCTTTGAGAGCAAATTTTGTTGCTAGCTTTTTTGCGTTGAATGTTTGGAATTTTACAATGTCCGCCCCTGCCCGTGCTGCCACTTCGATCATTTCAACAGCATTGTCAAGATCACCATTATGATTGACTCCCGCTTCAGCAATGATTAGTACTTTCTTCATAATATTTTCCTTGCAGGGTTACCTACATACGTACCGGATTCGAAAATCGGATGAATCACAACTGTACCTGCGCCAATTACGATATCGTTTGCTATTGAGAGATTATTTGCAATAACAGCAGAACTTCCAATAAATACACGGTCTCCTATTGTACATCCTCCATTGATATATGCTCCGGTCGATATATGGGTATGATCACCGATCCGTGTATCATGTTCAATAACGGCACCTGTATTTATTATTGAATTTTTTCCAATTTTTGCATCTGCATTAACAACGGCTTGATGCATTATAATCGTACCTTCTCCTACTTGTGCATATCTCGATACATATGCATTCGGTGAGATGACGATTGGAATTGTAACTTGATTGTTCTTTAATATTTGAAACGATAAAATCCTCGGCAGAGGATTTTTTATATGACCAATTGTAATAAAGAAGTTATTACATCTTGGGATAAATTTACTAATATCGTCATCAACTCCAATTATCGTATAATTCAATACCGTTGAATTAAATTTTTCTTTCAGATCAAGAATACCTAAGATCTTATAATTTCCAATAGACTCTATGACATCTATGCAAGATTTGCAATGCCCGCCCCCGCCCAAAAGAATTAAAGGTATCATGGTTAAGTTATAATTTGGGAGAACTTGGAATATTAACGACTCTATCTTCAAACCACTGAGCCGTATCCAACGATGTGGATTCACAATGCTGATACATTGGAAGTTTATTCATTAATGTCCAAATGGGACGTGTCATAACTCCAAGCGAATTTGTAATACTCAAAAATTGATCACGCTCTTCTCTGTTTTTTAGAACGATGGAATTTAACCAAAAATTAGAGGTTGTACCCTGGGGTTCTTTAAAGAATTCTATATTTAAGGAATCAAAATATTTTTGATAGGCTTTTGCCAGTGATCTTTTGTTTTCAAGGAATTTTGGCAAATTTTCCATTTGTGCACATCCCAGTGCTGCGTTAAGATTGGGAAGGCGAAAATTAAAACCAGCTTCATCATGAAAAAAATTCCAAGCATGTGGAACTTTAGCTGTTGTCGTGATATGCTTTGCGCGTTTTGCCAAATCCATATCATTTGTTATGATCATCCCTCCACCACCAGTCGTTATGGTTTTGTTCCCATTAAAACTGAGGGTCCCGAGTTTGCCAAATAACCCAGTATGTATTCCGCCCACTTTGCTCCCCAGTGATTCTGCAGCATCTTCAATCAATGTGATATTATATTCTTCGCACAGTGATTTTATTTTTAGGATGTCAACTGGATGTCCAAAGGTGTGCATGGGAACACAAGCAGATATACGCCGTTCTGTTTTTTTGTTAAAACAAAATCCCCCCCTTTGAACAGTATGCTCTTGAAGAAATTTTTCCAATACTTCAGCGGACATTCCCATCGTCGTTCGAGAACTATCTATAAAAACAGGTATCCCGCCGGAATGAGTTATTGCATTGGCGGTTGCAACAAACGTTAATGCCTGCGTCAAAACTTCGTCATTAGATCGTACACCGCACAGGTGTAACGCAACTTGCAAGGCAATAGTACCATTAGATGTTGCAATTGCAGCAGAAGCTCCGGTGAATTCCTTTACCATTTCTTCGAATCGGTCAACATATTTTCCTACAGAAGAAACATACGTTGAATCGATAGTATCAATAACGTACTTTTTTTCGTTGCCGGCAAACAGCGGAGCATGCAATGGAATATTAGCATCAGAATCGTACCATCTTCTAATAAAACTGACTATATTTTTAATTTCAGAATCAGACATTATAAATATTCGACTTATAGAGAGTTAAATTCTTTTTTAGAAATTCAATAGTTTCTATTAACCCAGATTCCAAAGAATATTTTGGTCTCCATTGGGTATTATTAATGATCTTTTGGTTTCCGCAGAATAGTCGTTCTACTTCACTGTTTGCCGGTCTAACTCGCTGAGTCTCTGCCGTGATAGTAATTTCAACATTCATAACCCTTGAAATTAAATGAACAAGATTACCGATGCTGATTTCCTGTCCCATTCCAATATTGGTAATCTCTCCAAAAAGTTTTTCTGATTTGTAGATTTCTATAAATCCTTGAGCAGTATCTTTAACAAATGTTAGATCCCTCGTTGGTTCAAGGCTTCCTAATTTAATATCCTTTTGACCGGATAAAATTTGAGTGATTATAGTCGGAATTATTGCTCTTGCAGACTGCCTCGGACCATATGTATTAAACGGTCGCACTATCTTTACTGGTACATCAAACGAACGATGATAACTGATCGCTAATTGATCTGCAGCAATTTTAGAAGCAGAGTAAGGGGACTGACCAACCATTGGATGCAATTCATCAATTGGAACATATTGCGCCGTTCCATAGGTTTCACTGGTTGAAGTCACAAGTACATTCTTGAGATTCAATTCCCTAGAAGCTTGAAGAACATTGTATGTTCCGACAATATTCGTATCTATGTACGCTTTCGGCGATACATAAGAATATGGAATACCGATCAATGCCGCAAGATGAAACACCGATTCACAGTCTTTAAGCACATTAAGAACAGAATCATAATCCCTAATATCACCAGTGATTATTTCAATCGAATTTTTGTATGGAGATTTTTCAAGCCATCCCCAATCACTTTTTGAATTATATCTCAAAAAAGCTTTAACGGAATAACCCGATTCAACACATAATTCGGCTAAGTGTGAACCAATGAAACCACCAGCACCAGTAATTAAAATTTTAGCCATATTTTTATTTCATACAGTCACAATTTTTACATTCCTTCGGTTTTGAAGGCGCAACAGTTTTTTGAAATTCGAAAATAGAATTAACAACATAGGAGATCTGTTCTGTTGTCAATTCCGGATAGATCGGAAGTGCAACAGAATCGGATGCTGCACAATTTGCAACCGGATAATCTGCATCCTTTGTATTTAAATATCCAAAACACTCTTGTCGATGGAACGGAACAGGATAATAGACTTCATTTCCGATTCCTTTTTGTGTTAAAAACTCACGTAATGCGTTCCGGCGCTCGACACGAATTACATATTGATTATAAATATGGAAATTTTTATGACCTGATTCTCTAAAAACCGGTTTTGGAAGAAGAACCGGGTTTTTTGCATCAAAAAGAGTTTTTCCTTCCGCTTCAGCAAGTTCTGCTTGAACAAAAAGTTTTGTATACAACGCCGCATTCTCTCTCCGTTTTGCAGACCAGCCATCAAGATGTGGTAATTTTACATTTAATACTGCTGCCTGGATCGCATCAATTCGAAAATTTCCGCCGATCACTTTGTGATAGTATTTTGGCTTTCCGCCATGAACCCGCATGATCTTCAATCGCTCCGCCAATTCATCATTATTTGTCGTAACGAGGCCGCCATCTCCAAAACAACCAAGATTTTTACTGGGAAAGAATGAAAAACAACCAATATCACCTATTGTGCCAACTTGGCGTCCATCTTTGTAGTGAACTCCGATTGCCTGTGCACCATCTTCGATCACCTTAAGATTATATTTTTTTGCAATGATCATAATTTCAGCCATGTCGGAACTTTGACCAAAGAGATGAACAGGAATAATAGCTTTTGTTTTTTTTGTGATTTTTTGTTCGATCTGTTGAACATTAATGTTGAATGTGGTTTTATCGGAATCAACAAAAACAGGAACTGCATTTAGTCTCGCAACAACCCCGGCAGTTGCAAAAAATGAAAA
>CAYPEM010000011.1:0-71338 GCA_964409765.1 uncultured Chitinophagaceae bacterium | reverse complement strand
AAACAGGAACTGCATTTAGTCTCGCAACAACCCCGGCAGTTGCAAAAAATGAAAAGGTTGGAACAATAACTTCATCACCGGGTTTGATATCGATTGCCATTAACGCAAGCAAGAGAGCATCGGTTCCTGACGATATACCAAAGGAATGTTTACATCCAATATAGGTCGACATCGCCTGTTCCATTTTTTCTACTTCCGGACCAAGAATAAAATATTGAGATTCGGCGGTCCGGATAAGTGCGGCATCAATTTCATTTTTTATGGTTCTATATTGAGCTTTAAGATCTAAGAGAGGGACATTCATTATTCTACTTCCTTTACTATTCCATTATCGAGTTTATATTTTTTGTTTGAACGCTCGCAGAATGCTAATCCATTTTTGTCAAATTCAAGTTTCTTACCCGCTTCACTCCACCATCCTTTTACACGAGCAGGATTTCCCATGACAAGTGCAAAATCAGGAACATCTTTTGTCACTACTGAACCTGCTGCAACCATAGCAAATCGCCCGATCGTAATTCCGCAGACAATCGTTGAATTTGCACCAAGAGATGCTCCTTCTTTTACAAGAGTATTTACATAAAACTGTTTTCCAACCTGGGGATATTTTGACCTGGGGTTGAGAATATTTGTAAAAACCATTGATGGTCCGCAAAAGACATAATCTTCTAACGTTACACCTTCGTAGACAGAAACGTTATTTTGTATTTTTACAAAATTACCGATTACAACATCATTCGCAATATTGACATTCTGTCCAAGAACACATTTTTTCCCGAGTTTCGATCCAGACTGGACATGGGAAAAATGCCAAATTTTTGTCCCTTCGCCAACTTCAACATTGTCGTCTACGACAGCATATTGATTAACGTAATAATTTTTCTCTTTTTGTTCTGTCATAATTTTAGCCTTTGTGTTGCCTGTTCAAGAATTTCTAGCACTTCAAGAGCATGCTGACCGTCAGTTAACGGTTGTTTGTTGTGAATTATACAGTTGTAAAAATGTTTATGTTCCTCGGCTAGAGGTTGTGACTCATTGAAAGGAATTGACTCGAATTCTCCTTCAAATTTCCGAATACCTTGATCGGTTTTTTGAAACCCCTTTGGATAAAATTTTAATTTATCTTTTGGAAGACTGTCTTCAAATACAATCATTCCTTTGTCGCCAATAACAACAAGCCGTTGTTCTTTAAATGGGTGCAGCCAGCTGACAAAAATGTGAGCATGAACATTATTAGGATACTTCAAATAGGTTATCGTCGTATCTTCGATCCCATTTTGGACAAAATGAGCACCGTTGGAAGCGATATCAATGGGGTTTGATTCTGTCAGATATTGTATGATCGATATATCATGCGGAGCAAAACTCCATAAAATATTTTCTTCACTTCGAATGGCACCAAGGTTCAATCGATTGCTATAGATGTATTGCAACGTTCCGATTTTCCCTTCGTTGCATAATTTTTTTAAGGTTATAATTGCAGGATGGAACAGCAATACATGACCTACCATCAAACGCCTGTCATGGTTCTTTGCTATTTCTACCAATTGCCTAGCTTCGTCTGTGTGAAGTGTAATAGGTTTTTCAACGAGCACATGTTTTCCATGCTCGATAAAATTCTTGGCAAGTGAAAAATGTGTTTCTGCAGGAGTGGCTAGAATAACACCATTAATAGACGGATCATTCAAGATCACATTTGGATCTGATGTGAATTGAATGGATGGTGATATTTGGTGAACTCTTTCGGCAGCAGAAGGATTTGCATCGAATACCAATCGAAGATCTTTACCAAGTAATTGATAGGCTGTACGCACATGATTGATCCCCCATCTACCACAACCAACAACGGCCAGTTGAACTGAATGTTCCTTTATCATTATGCCTTAAAGAGATTAGTCATTTTTTGTCGAATGACATTTCTCGTATCGACAATAGGAATAGTAAATTTGGAGAAATCAATTTTATAATATTCGTCATGATTTGTTGAGATCAAAATCAAATCAAAATTATCGGAAACCGGGACCGATTTTTTACCGGTATAGTGAGCATGCTCACGTGTAGGATGAATCATCGGGATATAGGGATCGTTGAATTCAACAATGGCACCTTTTGATTCCAATTTTTCCATCAAATGAAAAGAAGGTGATTCTCGATAGTCATCAACATTGGCTTTATAAGCCAATCCCAGCACAAGAATCTTTGAACCTTTAAGTGATTTTCCAAAATCATTTAATGCATCCATTACTCTGCTCACGACAAAATCAGGCATTGATGTATTGATCTCACCTGCTAATTCGATGAACCGTGTGTTCACACCAAATTCACGGGCTTTCCATGTCAAGTAAAATGGATCGATTGGTATACAGTGTCCACCCAAACCGGGTCCGGGGTAAAATGCCATGAAACCGAATGGTTTTGTTTTCGCTGCATCAATGACTTCCCATACATCGATCCCCATTTTCATAAAAGCTACTTTGAGTTCGTTGACCAAGGCAATATTGACGGAGCGGAAAATATTTTCCATCAGTTTTGTTGCTTCTGCTACTTGTGTAGAAGAAACCGGAACTGTTCGAACGACAATCTGACTGTAGAGTTTATTTGCCACTTCTGAACTATCCGGTGATGTGCCGCCGACAACTTTTGGAATTGTTTCCGTTTTGAAATTTGGATTATTGGGATCTTCACGTTCAGGAGAAAATGCGACAAAGAAATCTTTTTCGTTTTTAAGTCCGCTTTTTTCTAATATTGGAACAACAACTTCAACGGTTGTCCCGGGATATGTTGTTGATTCCAATACAATTAGTTGCTCTCGACGTAAATGCGGATAGAGTGCTTCGCAGGTGGAGACAATATATTCCATCTCGGGTTCGCGATTCTTATTCAAAGGTGTTGGTACTGCTATGAGAATAGCATCACACTCTTTTATGCGTGCAAAATCTGATGTAGCATCAAACAGTTTTGAGGTTAACGCGCCGGAAATTCGATCAGATGAAATGTGTTTGATGTACGATCTTCCACTTTTCAATGAAGTGATCTTACTTTCATCAATATCGAATCCGATCGATCGGAATCCTTGTTCAATAAAACATAGATTCAGCGGCAATCCGACGTATCCCAAACCAATAACACCGATAACAGCTTTTTTCTCTTCAATTTTTTTTAAGAATGTATTTTTCAATGTTCTATTTTTTTAGTAGTGTAAAGAATATTACAATTGTTTTGACAAGACTAAAATTGTCAATACGCTTGCAGTGATGGCAAAGATATCGCGAATAAGATTACCAATATCTAAATCTTTTGTGTTTTCAGGAGGTGCAGGAACTTTTGTAACTAGAATTGTCGAACCATCGTAGACATTTGAGTTTCCACCAAACCATCCGGTATTGAATCTTTCTGCTGTGCCATTAGGGTGATACAAAACGATATAATCTGCGCTGTCTTTGAGCCCTCCGGAATACTTAATGTAATCCCAAAGATCCTTGTTTTGATTATATGCAATAAAACTAGGATTATTAATTTCTCCCAGCATTCTTATTGAATTTGGTTTTTTCGGAATATAGATACTATCAAATTCATGAAGAATAATATCTTCACTGCTTTTCGGCGAATTGATAGCTTCCTGAAAATCAACATTTACTCGAACACCTAATCGGAATAATTCTCCACCCCTAAGATATGCCGCATTAGTTATTCCGCCGGCTCTTTGTATAAGATCGGTTAAATACTCATTATGAGTAATAAGAGCATAAGAACCGGTGAAGTTTACTTCTCCGCTGATTGAAACAAGTTGTTGAATCCGAAAATTTGGATTCGGACGGATAAAGATCTTATCTCGATGTTTTAATTGAAAACCCTTTTCTCTTCTCTTCACAAAATAATTGAAGTTATTCACTTCCACGGTATCTCTAAGATTCGGGAGATCTCTTAGATAAATATAAGAAAGTGTATCTTCATCCTTTTTCTTATCAATGCGAGCAATCTCTGCCTGAAGAGTCCAGGCATCTTCTGAAAAACCCTCTGCTAACATAAGAATATCTGTGAGGGTCATATTTCGAGTTAATGTATAGCGTCCCGGCTTTTTTACGCTGCCGCTGATATCGACAAATTCCTCAACATCACTCGATATTCCTATATCGTGGATAACGATCTCATCTTTTGATTGCAATTCTATATTTTGAGATGGATTATTCTCCATAACTGATCGAAGATCGAACGGAATAGAAATTTTTCTTCGGTTATCCCGTTCAAATCGAGTCAGTTCACCACGAAGCGAATATGTTTCCGGTTTTAAACTGTCAGCCATCAGAATAAGATCCCTAATTCTCATCTTGGAATTCAATTGGTAAGTTCCCGGTTTATAAACTGCACCTGAAATTGTTACGTAATTTTTAACATCGTTGAGAATCGGAAAGGCTGTTATCATATCACCATCAACAATGACTGCATCAGCATTCTTTGATTGCATATCCCGAAAATCAATATCTTTGAATTGACGCTCAAACTCATTCTTTGTCCGATCTTTCAACGGAACAATTCTTTCAATCTGAATTCGCTCGAGATACGTTGTCGGAAGGGTTCCGCCGGCATACTCAATAAGTTTTTTTAGATTCTCTCCGGGAAGAAGTTCATATATCCCGGGCTTGCGGATCTCGCCTTTCAAATAGATTGAATTTTTACGAACCGGAACATAGATAATGTCATTGTTTTGTATCCGAACATCATTGTTCTTCTCTGCACCTATCAAATACAAATAGAGATCGATCTTTGCAATGAGCTTATTTCCTCTGATCAACCGAACTTCGCGTAAACTACCATTCACAGTCGGTCCGCCGACCGCAAACAAAGAATTAAAAATATTCGCATAACTGCTGACCGTGTATCCACCGGGATTATTGACTTCTCCCATAATGTATACCCGCTTTGGACGTATCTTAGCCAGAGTCACGTCAAGCCAAACAGTTTTTGGAGATGCACTTAATCCCTGAATGGATCTCGATAATTGTTTTGTGAGTGTTTTATTTACTTCATCAATGGTCAAACCAGAAACGACTACAGGACCAGCAGTCGGTATTAAAATTCTTCCCTCTTTATCGACCGTCAATTCACTTTGCTGTTCAACTTGTCCCCAAATACTTACACGAAGTACATCTTCCGGACCAATGATATACTCAGGGTCGATTGGACCAACAGCGCTTGGTTCAAATGAAGACGGGGTATATAAAAAAACATCATACCCAAAATAGGAGAGTCCTTTTGATGTTGGTAATTCCCTTTTTGGGGAAACTGTCTGACTTGATGCACTATCGATCATTGACCCTGCTAATGGACCCGATTGCAAAAGCATATTTGCATTGTTTCCTGTCGAAGAAGAGTTTGCTCCTTTAGATCCACGCAGATATGTTTGGAGATCAATGCCATTTTCCTTTGCTTTTTTTTCTGCTTCTTCCCTTGTCAATCCAAGCTGTTTGATCTTTTGATCGATCTCATCTGGTGACATTGATTGTAGCTGATTCTGGGCTTGAGCTTTTTGACTCGATGTCAATTGTTGAGAAAAAAGGTTGGGAGAAGTCAAACCAAACAATAGAACTGCAATGACAAACAAAATGTTTCTGGAAAAATTTTTCATTTTCATAATTGATTTTTTGTTGTTCACTAAAATTCAAATGTAGAGAAACTCATCAGGAATAAACACAATGTAACCATTGCATTTTTTAACCGAAGTGTTTGTTCTTATATTTTTGTCTTAAAATACTCGATCGTTCTGGGAAGTCCTGACTTTCGGTTCACTTTCGGTTCCCAACCTAAAATTGTACGAGCTTTGGTAATATCTGGTTGACGAATTTTGGGGTCATCGGTGGGGAGTTCCTTGAAGACAATCTTACTTTTGCTGTTCGTTAATGCAATGATCTCTTTAGCAAGATCCAACATCGTCAATTCTTCGGGATTGCCAATGTTAACAGGCATCGTATAATCCGACATCATCAATCGATAGATTCCATCAATAAGATCAGAGACATAACAAACACTTCTGGTTTGAGATCCATCACCAAACACAGTTACATCTTCTCCTCGCAGCGCCTGAGAAGCAAACGCTGGAATCGCACGACCATCTTCAACCCGCATCCGTTCACCATAAGTATTAAAGATTCTCACTATACGAGTTTGTACACCATGATATCGATGATAAGCCATCGTAAGTGCTTCTGCAAACCTTTTTGCTTCATCATACACACCGCGCGGGCCAACCGGATTTACATTTCCCCAATATTCTTCAACTTGAGGATGTACTTCAGGATCACCGTAACATTCCGAGGTCGACGAAATCAGAAACCGCGCATTCTTTGCTTTTGTAAACCCAAGTGCTTTGTGCGTTCCAATAGATCCAACTTTTAAAGTTTGGATCGGAAGTTTCAAATAATCGATCGGGCTTGCCGGTGAAGCAAAATGCCAGACATAATCAACATCACCCGGTACGTGAATAAAATTCGTTACATCGTATTGTATAAAAGAAAAGTTCTTATTGGAAAAAAGATGTCCGATATTATCAATCGAACCGGTAATTAGATTGTCAAGAACTATAACCTTATGTCCTTCGTGCAATAGTCGTTCGGAGAGATGCGATCCTAGAAATCCGGCTCCTCCGGTAATAACTGATATTTTCATCATTTATTCCCTTCGGTATGATGAACGGGTCTCCGTCCGATACTATAGTACGTGAATTGTAATTCTTTCATTTTCACAGGATCAAAAATATTTCTGCCATCAAAAATGATCGATTGTTTTAATTTTGATTGGATGGTACTGAAATCCGGGTTACGGAATTCATTCCATTCTGTTAGCACCAACAGTGCATCAGCTTTTTCCAACGCTGAATATTCATTTTCAGCATAGGTAATTGTATTACCAAGATCAAACTTTGCTGTTTCGCTCGCTGCGGGATCATATGCGGTAACCGTAGCACCATGTTCCAATAATTTCTTAATGATCACAACAGAAGGAGCTTCACGCATATCGTCAGTATTCGGTTTGAAAGCCAATCCCCATACTGCAAAATGTTTACCGCGGATATCATTGTCGTAATGCTTTAAGATTTTATTGACCAATACCTCTTTCTGTTTCTTATTCACCTGATCAACAACAGTAAGCAATCGGATCTCTGAACCGGAATCAATCGATGTTTTGATCAATGCATTCACATCTTTCGGAAAACATGAACCTCCGTATCCGATACCGGGGAATAAAAATCTCTTTCCAATTCTGGAATCGGTCCCCATTCCTTTTCGAATAAGGTCCACATCAGCGCCTACTTTTGTGCAAAAATTTGCCAACTCATTCATATAGGTAATACGCAATGCCAAATAAGAATTTGCTGCATATTTTGTCACTTCAGAACTCGCCGTATCCATTTCAATGATCGGATTTCCTTGTCGTACAAATGGTTCGTATAACGCTCTCATACGTTCACCGGCATATTTTGTTTTCGTTCCGATCACAATTCTGTCCGGTTTCATAAAATCTTCAACCGCAAATCCTTCACGAAGGAATTCGGGGTTTGAAACAACATCAAAATTTTTAACTTTATGTTTTTTTATTGCATCAAAGACCAGCTTCGATGTTCCAACAGGGACGGTGCTTTTATTAATAATGATTTTCTGTTGAGCATCGCCGCCGGCATCGGCAAAAATTTTTCCGATACTATCGGATACTCCAAGAATATATTTCAGATCTGCAGATCCATCCTCACCCTGTGGTGTAGGAAGACACAAAAAAACAAATTCTGAAGAGAGTATTGCTAATTTCAGATCGGCTGTAAATTCTAATCTTTTTTGTTGAATATTTCTTTGGAAAAGAACCTCTAATCCAGGTTCATAAATGGTAACTTCTTTGTTCTGAAGCTTTGCAAGTTTTTGCGGATTATTATCAACACATATAACCTGATTACCGGTTTCAGCAAAACAAGTACCAGTAACCAAACCTACATAACCGGTTCCTACGATGGCAATTTTCATAAAAATTCAAATTAATTAATTTACTAAGTGATTTTCTTCATCGATCATTTTAAAGTATAGAATAACTAGTGGGCCCTGCCGGACTTGAACCAGCGACCCGCTGATTATGAGTCAGCTGCTCTAACCAACTGAGCTAAGGGCCCCTTTTTTGCTATATTATAGCGGAACAATATAAGAAATTTAGAGTAGGAGAACAAGAAAACGTTAACGGGTTTAATAACCTAGTAACCTTTGTCACATATATGATTTCAGGGTGATTTATCAAACGTCAAAGAATTTTTTTCAAAAAATTTCCAGTATAAGACTTTGCAATGGCTGAAATTTCCACCGGTGTTCCGAATGCAATAAGTTTTCCGCCATTTTCTCCCCCTCCCGGTCCCATATCAATGACATGATCTGCACACTTTATAACATCAAGATTATGTTCAATAACGATGAGTGAATTTCCTGCTTCTAAAAGGACAGAAAAGCATTTTAATAATTTTTGTATATCATCAAAATGTAATCCTGTAGTCGGCTCGTCAAAAATGAACAGTGTATGACCATCTTTCTTATCAACAAGATGCGTTGCGAGTTTAATTCGCTGTGCTTCACCTCCCGAAAGAGTCGTCGCGGCTTGTCCTAACCGCAAATATCCTAAACCGACATCATCAAGTATCTGCAATTTCTGCATTACCTTTTTCCCATCCGGATATTTGCCAAAAAATGATATGGCTTCTTCAACAGTCATACCAAGAATATCATCGACGTTTTTTCCGTTCCAACGGACTTCAAGTGCTTCTTTCTTATATCGTTTTCCGTTGCATGATTCACACGTAAGATAAAGATCCGCCATGAACTGCATTTCAACTTTTTGAAGACCATCTCCTTCACAGATATCGCACCGTCCACCGGGAACATTGAATGAAAAATATCCTGGTTGATACCCATGGATCTTCGCTATTGCAGTTTTCGAAAGTAATTCCCTGATACCGTCGAACACACCGATATACGTCACCGGATTGGAGCGAGGCGAACGTCCGATCGGAGATTGATCGACCAATTCAAGATATTGAATATTTTCCCATCCTTGAATATCATGCACTCCGCTCAATCGCCCGATATGTCCATTCAAGCGTTTTTTTATTCCTTCACCGATGATATCATGAACAAGAGTGCTTTTTCCAGAACCGCTCACACCGGTGACACAAACAAACATCTTCAGCGGAATCTCGATATCGATATTTTGAAGATTGTGTTGAAAAGCATTGAATACTTTTATGGAATCTTTTGATCTTTTTCTTCGAGATAAAGGAATCGGGATTTTAAGCACACCGGATAGATATTTTCCCGTTAAAGATTTTTCATTTGTAACAGCCTCATCGAACGTTCCCTGGAACATGATCTCACCGCCGCGTTCACCGGCTTTGGGACCGATATCAATGATCTGATCCGCAGCTTTCATCATATCCGAATCATGTTCAACAACGATGACTGTATTCCCGACGTCACGCAATCGTTTAAGAATATTGATGAGACGTTCATTATCAAGCGGATGCAAACCAATGCTCGGCTCATCCAGAACATAGATTGAACCAACGAGTGATGAACCGATCGAAGTAGCTAGATTGATGCGTTGAGATTCGCCGCCGGAAAGAGAATTTGAAAGCCGATCCAACGTCAAATATCCAACACCAACATCAACGAGATACTTAAGTCGTTTGTTGATCTCTTCCAGGATCCGTTTCCCGATGCTCATTTCAAAATCTGAAAGCGAAAGTTTGTTAAAAAATTCTCCCGCGCGTTCAATGGATTTTGATACCACCTCTCCAATGTGTTTCCCGCCGATCTTTACATTCAACGCTTCTTTCCTCAACCGGCTTCCATGACATTCATCGCACAATGTATATCCCCGATACCGGCTTAATAACACACGATATTGGATTTTATACGCTTTGCGTTCAACCATTTTGAAGAATCCATTGATACCGTCAAAATCTTTTTTATACCCGTTCATCACTATATTCAACTGCTCTTCAGTCAATTTTTTGTAAGGAACATTCATTGGAACTCCCGCATCATAAGCTATACGGGCAAGATCGCGGAGATTTTCCTGAAATTTTGGAGTGGTCCACGGTAGCACTGCTCCTTCTTTCAATGTCTTTTCCTGATCGGGAACAACGAGTTCCATATCGATCCCTACCGAACGTCCAAATCCTTGACATTTTGGACACGCACCAATTGGCGAGTTGAATGCAAACAGATGCGGCTCCGGTTCTTCAAACCGAATATTATCGATGGCACATTCAAAATGCTGGCTAAACGGAGTCGTTATTTTTGATTCGAGATGATAGATGGAAGCATATCCGTCACCCTCAACAAATGCTGTTTGGATAGAATCTGCTAAACGATTTTGACTTTGAATTTCATTCTTGCGAAGTACGTAACGGTCCACCAAAATAAAAATATCATGCTCTTTCAATTTGGGGCTTACAACGGATCCGGCGGCAGGTTTTTTAGAATCTTTTTTCCCCGATGGTACAGCATGCTGTTTCAACGATTGTTTGATTGACGAAAGGTCTTTTTCGTTCAGATCGACAATTTCACCATTTATAACAAGACGAAAAAAGCCGCGCTGTTTCAATACTTCAAATTCTTGAGGAAGGGTTTTTCCCTCGTGATGATGCATCGGAAACATCACGTAAAATTTAGAACTCTCTTCGTGATCCATGACCGCATCAACAACGGTTTGCACGGAATCCTTTTTGATCTCTCGTCCGCATTTGGGACAAATAGTTTTCCCAACACGAGCGTATAATAGACGCAGATAATCATAGATTTCAGTTGTGGTGGCAACAGTTGAGCGTGGATTTCGAGTGTTTGTTCGCTGTTCAATGGAAATCGCCGGAGACATTCCTTGAATAGAATCCACATCCGGTTTATCCATTCGTTCGAGGAACTGACGCGCATATGAAGAGAGCGACTCTACATACCTTCGCTGTCCTTCTGCATATATTGTATCGAAAGCCAGTGAAGATTTTCCTGAGCCGCTGACACCGGTTATGACCACAAGTTTATTTCGCGGTATTTCAACGGAAATATTCTTGAGATTATGAACTCTCGCTCCTTTGATAATCAGAGGAGATTTAGTGGAATTGAGCGTTGAAGATTTTACGGAAGTGTTCTTTTGCTGTGCCATACTGGGTCACTACCACGATAAAACAATGAAGTCCGAAATATTCGGACTTCATTGAATAAATGTAATGTATAAAAAAATAGAACGAGAGGCAAAAGAGCTATTTATTCAACTTGAAATTTGCAAGTTTGATCGTAGCATCGTCGCTCCATTCGCGCGGCTGCCAGGAACGAACATAGATCTGTGGTTGGTCTTGAAGAAAATCGATCAATAAAAAAAGGTGTCCCTCATCGGCATAGGTGGTTGCAGCATAATGCTGCTTCATACTGATGCCATAAGTACCCGGCATATTATTCTTTTTATTGATCTTGAATGTTGAGTACCCAAGAAAAATATCCTTTTGATTCTGAAATGCTTTTTTCTGATTTGCGAGATATTGTTTCTTCGTATATTGAACGTATTGAATATCCGGTTGACTCTCACTCATCTTTGAATACTGATAGTTGTCTGCTTTTTTTCCCTTCTTCAACTCTCGCCCAACAATGATCACTGCTTCTTCGGCAAACATTGAATCGAGCATTGGCATATTCCGCGTCAGAAATGCAGACCGGTATTTTTCAATGAATTTTACGATCGTCTGACGGTTTCCCCAGTCGTTGCCGTACATCCCTTGTTCTGCAAATTGTTCGTAGAGTTGTTCTACTGTTCCGAAGTTGACATCGTAAAAATTTCCATTCTCATCAAAATCCAAGATCAAATATTCCGTGGCCTGACGATTGAGCGAGGAATAGTTCGTTAAGACCCTCAGTTTTCGCACTTCCCACCCGGTTGCAGTCTTGTTCACATCAGCTTTGATTGTTTCGTCGATCGGAATTGGATTGTTGTACTTCACCAGACTCACGAGTTTATCCGATAGGAATGAATCTGATCCATATTCTTTTTTCATGACTTCCGAATTTTTTTTATCCAACGCTTCAACAAATCTTAACACATTCGTTTCGATTGTTTTCAACTGGGGAGATTGTTCTTTATCGTTCAATTCAACGCTGAACTTTCCCGTATTCTTCTTAACCGGTGCGACAAGTGCAGCAGGGGCAGATTCAGGTCTTGCCAAAATTAAATTCACGGTCTGAGAATTTTTGAATGACGGTTTTACAACAACCCCCCAAAGATCGGACACTTCTTTCAGTTCTTCGCGCGACTCATAATAAAGATATTTCAATGAGAGATCAATCTTCTCGAATGATGCACTCGCACCCACCAACCGGAATACTCCTATGCCGTCAACTGCACGAACGTGAACCTGCGATACTCCGTCCCAGCATGAAAAATCGATCGTACGGATCGGTTTGCCGAATGTTGTTACTTCAAATTGAAGTTCACGTTCCTTTTCGGAAAGTTTTTTGTCGGCGATCAATTTGAATTTTGTATTGTTGATCAATGCATTGATTCTCAGCGGGATCTCTGTCAACAGATTCTTTGTCTGATATTCCACAACTCTATCGGGGATCGAATTCATTAAGATGATCGAGAAATAATAATACTTCAGTGCATCGGCAACATTCATATCCTCTTCACATTGAAGTGCAGTTTCATACATATTCCTTACCAAGGTCTTCCGTTCTTCGAACATTTTCGTGACCTGACTACGGTCGATATACGCAAATACCTCAATATTACTACCGACCGGTTCTTTCAAATAGTTCACGTCGCGAAGAGTTGCATTGGAATATGAATTCACGACATTCTCATACGCATCCTGAACATCACCGTTCTTCTCGGTGACAACGCGGGTCATCTGGCTGGATATATTCACGGCAATACTCTGCACCAGATTCTTCAGTGCATGATCGCTCGCCTCCTGCTCTTGTTCGGCAGTGGCATCGCCAAAATAGTACGCATTGGAATTCTTAATTTTATCTTTGGTGATGTGCTGCGCGGATACGTTCAGTGTGAACAGAATCAATAACACTATAGAATTTATCTTCATTATTGAACAATCATTAAAATGTGATGGCAAATTCTGCAAAATATCCGCCGCGTTTATCAAGCATGGAAATTAGCTTTCCTGTATTGTCATTGATCTTACCAAGTGAGCTCTTCGAATCTTCGAAACGATTCCCTTCATTGAACAACCCTACCTTTAACCAGATCGCATCAGAGAGGAAAAAATTCAATCCGTAGGACGATCGGGAACTATAAAGGTCGTCGACAGAATCCAGTTCCTTATCTCCCGCGGATGTTCCTCCCGTAACTTTCTCTTTTCCGGAAAGAGTCAGACGCATTGTATACATTGCAAATGGTTCAATGTAACTATCTTCTGTAAATGAAATTGAAGCACCGAAACCGAATGACATCCCTCCCCAATTTTGCTGAATAGTCACTCCTGATTGTTCTTTAACCATTTTGTCAAAGAAGATCATATTGCTGAATTCGCCATATAAAATTTGTTCGAACATGTCAAAATGTGTGCTATAACCAATTGCGAATATATCTCCCCCTTTTGGTTCGCTGTCCAATCCATAGGTAAGTGAGAAGTACATATTTTCTTTTTCTACCGGCGGGGTGTAAATAATCTGGTCCAACTCCACCTGTTTAGTTGTTGTAACACCTTCAGTTACCGAGATGGAAAATTCATCCGATTCATAACCTGAATATGATACTCTCACTTGATAGGTACCAGGACGAATACTGTTCGCGACCACTCCGCTCTGCAGCGTCTGAAGCGCGGACCCATTTTGCAATAACGAGATCGTTGCATAGCTCGGCGTGCTGGTAATTAGTACAGAACCAAATACAGCTTTTTTCAAAACAACATCTTCTGTTGTAGATTCATTTTCTTTGATCGTTACATACTTTGTGATCGGATCGTATCCCGGAGAAGATATGTGCAATTCATAACTTCCGATCATAACATTCTTTTGCTGCTTCAAACCTTGCCATTCCTGCACCACAACACCGTTTCTGATCATCTTTACTGATGCGTCAAGCGGACTGACTGATAGAAGTAATCCTCCGATGATCGGGTTCAATATGATATTTTTTTCCAATGGTTTATTTTTTTGGAGTTCAACAAAATCACTGAATGGATAATAATTCTCTTTGCTGACTTCGATCTTGTGAGTACCGGGAACGACATCGATCTCACGTCGATCTCCCACATTCTCCTTATCAACAAGTACCTGTGCATCCGATGGTTGAATGGTCAACCGGAGCATACCGGTATTTTTTGCAAGTGTGAAAGTATAATTTTTAGGTGACTTGTCATTAACTGTTATGGTGACTGAAGTATCAGAGTATCCGCTTTTGGTCAACCGTAATTTGAAAGAGCCGGGGAGCCGGAAAATATTTTTATCTGTTTCTCCTCGGTCGACATCATCAATATAAATCTTTGCACCTTGAGGAATTGATGAAATCGTAATTGGGATGACATCTTGCTGTAAAAGTGTAATGTTGAACAATGAATTATCTAGACTGACATCGATCGAATCCTCATAGGTGATATATCCATTCCGTTCAATTTTTAGGGAATGCTTGCCGGGTGATAATTGATGGGATGAACTCGATCCTTTGTCTTTTCCATCAATGATAATTTTTGAATCGGCCGGTTTCACAACAATGTTGACCGGTAACAATTCCAATTTTTTCTCACCGGTAATCTTTAAAGACCAGGTCTGTCCGCTTTTCAGTTTTATTCCGTTCTCATTCAAGATGATCTTCAGTGGTGTATAACCAAAGCAATACACTTCAACAACTCTCTCATCGGGCGATAGGAATAAAAAATCTTTCCCGGCATTACTGTTTACTTTTACCACCCCGTTATATGATTGGTATGTGAGCCCTTTGAGATCAGAGAAGATGATCAGTCCCGCACACGTGATACCATTCGCATCGCGAATTTCTTTCGATACCAATTCGGACGGTTCTTCTTTTGCCGAACCGGCAATGACCGACATTTCTGAAGCTTTTTGACTAAAGGTTAAAGAAGTGATGACTGCAAGCAGTAGAACAAACGTACATAGTTTTGCCATTGTGGGAATATAATTTTTAGTGGGGGAGAATTAGTGTTTAAGGCTGACAATTATACAATATTTTTAGGAGAGAACAAATAAATCAACTATTAATTTATTTTAAAAAGTATATTTTTATTTTGAACAGTGTCGTGATTATGAAATTGGATAAGGATTAACTTCGATTGCAATACGCATCAATTTTTCTTATTTTAATACAGACTTGGCAGGTAAACAAGACCTGCCAAGTCTAATTTTTTTTCTTATGACCAAAACGAATCTCAAAGGACTAACACTTAAAACACTGGAGCAGTTCATTCTCTCCATCGGTGAACCGAAGTATCGAGCTGCACAGATCTATCAGTGGCTCTATAAATACCGGGTTTCATCGTTTGACGCAATGACGAACCTCTCTGTTGCACTCAGGGAAAAACTGAACGAATCAGCGACTATTGAACAATTCTCTGTTGCTGCCTCACAGACTTCCAATATTGACGGAACAGTGAAGTTTTTATATGAACTTTCCGACGGCAAGAAGATTGAAACGGTTCTTATCTCTCCCCGCGCGACCGCAGTGGATGCGGAAGAACGAATGACGTTATGTATTTCTACCCAAATCGGGTGTGCATTGGATTGCAAATTCTGTGCAACCGCAAGTATGGGCTTTTTGAGGAATCTTTCAACAAGTGAAATACTCAATCAATTTATCACCGCTCAAACATTCTCTGAAAAACCGATCACCAATATTGTTTTTATGGGAATGGGTGAGCCGATGCTCAACTATGATAATGTGATGAATGCGATTGAGATCATTACCGACCAGAATGGCATCGGACTTAGTCCAAAACGAATTACCCTTTCGACAGCGGGATATGCAAAACATATCCGCAAAATGGCTGATGATGATTGCAAGATCAAATTAGCACTCTCGCTCCATTCGTTGCGCGATGATGTCCGTTCCGATCTTATGCCCGTCACTAAAAAATTCGGAGTTGAAGAGTTGATTTCTGCTCTGGAATACTATAATAAGAAGACAAAAAAGAGCGTCATGCTTGAGTACATAGTATTTAATGGTGTGAATGATACCGATCAGGATGTTCAATTATTAGTGAAAGCTGCGCGCCGTTTGGATTGCAGGGTGAATTTGATCCCATTCCATTCTATTGAATTCACACATCCAAAAGGATATTCTGCCACATTACACGGTGCAACAAAAGAAGGATTAGAATCATTTTGGCAAAAACTACGCGCAAATGATGTCATTACATTCATTCGTCACAGCGCCGGTGTTGATATTGATGCTGCTTGCGGACAACTTGCCATTAAGACAGAATTGGCAGTCGCTCAAAACTGATGGAACGTGTAATTTATTAGGTTTTGGTATAAGGAATTTCGTATTTTTACGTCACATAAAATTTAATTACTTAAAATTTAAGACAATGCATATAATTTTATTTGGACCTCCGGGTGTTGGAAAAGGAACTCAAGCTAAGATCCTGTCAAAACGATTTCATATTCCACATATTTCTACCGGCGATAGACTTCGTGAAGAGATTATTAATCAGACCGATCTGGGAATAAAAGCAAAAGTATTGATGGATGCAGGTAATCTCGTTCCGGATGATGTTATGATCGAATTGGTACGCAATATTCTGATATCCCCGGTGTGTAAGAATGGAATCATTCTCGATGGTTTTCCGCGTACAGTTGAACAAGCAAATGCGCTAAAGACGATCTTTCAAGAACTTTCCCTTACACTCCGGAAAGTATTGTCCATTGAAGTTTCCGAAAAGAATATCATTGAACGGTTAGTGCACCGAGGCGCAGCGGAACATCGCTCCGATGATACACCGGAAATCGTCATAAAACGAATTGCACTTTACAAGAATAAAACTGCTCCGGTAAAAGATTATTATGCAAAACTTGGTTTGCTCTCGTCAATCAATGGCGAAGGTACTGTGGACGAAGTCAGTAAGCGCATGCTGGCAGAACTGGAATGAACCTGATTTTGAAAAATATTTTTTAAATTAAACTACACATTCCCGCGCAAGCGGGAATATTATTTTACGATGCCTCTTACCACACTGACGTATCAATCGCACAATAGACCGTTGATCATAGCGCATCGTGGATTTTCAGATGAAGCTCCGGAAAATTCCATCGCTGCATTTCAACGGGCGATCGAGGCAAAATGTGATATGATCGAATTGGATGTTCGTCTTTCAGCGGATAATGTTCCGATCGTATTTCACGACCGGCGGTTGCAGCGAACCTCCAATGGTAGCGGATTGGTCAGTGAAAAACATTCACGGCAATTGACATCGATCGATAATGGATCGTGGTTCTCCCCAAAGTTCAACAAAGAACGAATCCCTGAATTGAAGGATATTTTCCCGCTGCTTAAAAAGAATATCCGATTGAACATCGAGATCAAACCGGATATTATCAGCACCAATGATATTTCGGCAGTCGAACTGGTGGTTGCCGAAGCCGAAAAAGCCAAGGTGCTTTCAAAGGTGATGTTTACATCGTTCAATCATCAAATGATCAAAGAAATAAATGATATCGATGAATCGATCGTTACCGGTGTTATCTACAATCCGATCACACATTTTCGAAAATCCCCTTCTACGTTAATGAAAAATTCAAAAGCAACGATCTTTGTCTGCAGTAAATTCCAGATCAACAAAGATGTAGTTGCGGATACTCATGACGCTGGTTATATTTTATATGTCTATGGTGTCAAGACCGGACGGGATGTTGAACGAATGCTTGAGCTTCGAATAGACGGCATCATTTGTAATAATCCTAAATTCGTCCGCGAAACGATTGACCTGCTCGCGACATAATTCATCCATTGAAGCATTGAACCTTAGTTCTTTGGTACAATGATTTTTTTGACCAACGCATCTTTGAGCAATGAAACTATTCTTCACATTTTTAACCATCGCAACTTCAATTCTTTTTGCACAAGATACGATCTCATATCAATGGCCGGTCACACCGTTCAACACTACACAGGTCATTACAGGAACATTTTGTGAATTTAGAAATACGCTCACCAGCAATCATTTTCACAACGGTGCTGATGTTCCAAAAGCAGACGGATCTGCAGTGTATCCGGTATTAGATGGGACAATCACTGCAATCTCTCCATCCAGTGTTTCCGGAACAAGCGCCTACGTCCGTATAGAAGGAACGGTGAACGGTGTTTTCAAATCCATCGCATATGTTCATATCGAACCCATTCCTTCGCTTTCCGTTGGACAAGGGGTCACCAAGGGAGTAACGATTCTTGGAAATATTATTTCGGGAATGGGACATACACATATTGTTGACGGACGGTTTGATTCGGAAAACAATGCACTCCGTAAAGTCGGCGGGCTTGAGCCATTTGTAGACACATGGAAACCGAAAATACTTACTGTCGATTTCTATCAGGATAACTCCAATGTAAAGTTCGCGAACAAAAAAGTCTATGGTCTTTTTGATATTGTAGCACAAATGGTTGAAGTAAATGCCAATGCTTCGCCAAATTCCGGGTCAACGTCAAACAATGGAATTTATCATACAGGCTATAAAATATATTCAGCAGATAAATCGACAGTGGTTTATACACCGGGAGTCAATGGAGTTCGATTTAAATTCGATTGGAAACCGAATGATGATTATGCCAATGTAGTCTACACTCTAACATCGTCAACATCGGAGCATATTTATTACCTGACTAATGGAACAGGAAATATCGGAACGTCGAAATTACAAGGTGTTTCAAATAGCGCATTCAACTCTGCACTCCTTCCTGCCGGTCCATATCAAGTAATGATCTACGCAATTGATACGCATGGAAATGCCGACACACTCTTTGTTCCATTCGAAATTTCAACGCAAGATGTTGTTGCACCTGCAAATCCAGTTCTAAAATCAGTATTGAATGACTCTACAAATCAGATAACCATTTCTTGGTATCCGAATACCGAAACTGATCTTAAAGGATATCGACTCTACTCCTCCATCAATGGAACAACATGGAATGCGTTTGCAAATGAAAATACTCTAACGCGATCTATCACAAAACTATCTGTGAAGAATATTTCATCGCAATCTCCCGTATTCTTCAAATTAACAGCGGTCGATTCTGCTGCAATTACCAACGAAAGCGGATCCAGCGACATCTATGGATTACGACCAAACTCTCCTGGACAGAAGATTCTTGTCGTTGATGCATTTGATAGGACTTCCGGAAGTTATAAACAATTATCACATCCATTTGCTATGACAGCCGGTCAATCGATCAGCGCACGATATGAAACGGCTTACAATAAAGCAGTTACCGATGGAAGTGTTCTGCTGTCAAATTATTCTGCTGTAGTTTGGCTGTTTGGTGATGAAAGTTCAACCGATGAAACGTTCGGTTCATCCGAACAATCAAAAGCAATTGCATATTTAAACTCAGGGGGAAAAATCTTTGCAACCGGTTCCGAAATAGCATACGATCTTGATAGAGTTTCCGGACCATCTCAAACAGACAGAGATTTTATACACAATTATTTCAAAACTACGTACGCAGGAGATGATGCGAATAATAATTCTATTTCACTCACTCCAAGCGGAATTTCTTTTATGTATGGCGATACACTCCAAGGATCTCCCTACATGGAAGATTACCCGGATTATCTTCAACCAATTGCGGGTTCTTCATTATCTGCCGCTACGTACGGAAACTCACTGGTTGCAGCAGTTGCAAGCAGCAATACTTATCTTCTTGGAATCCCCTTTGAGACAATACATACAAAAGTCAACCGTGATGCGGTGATGACAAGTATTCTTAATTCTCTTGGTATAACAACATCTATTGAAAAACTTGTAGAGAATGTCTCGCCGTCGGCGTATTCTCTTGAACAAAATTTCCCAAATCCGTTCAATCCGACTACATATATTCGTTTTACTCTTCTGAACAATGAATCAGCATCATTAACAATTTTTGATGTTCTTGGTAAGAAGATCACTACTCTAGTGATTAAAGAATTATCTGCCGGAACATATACTGTACCGTGGAATGCATCGGAATTTCCTTCAGGAATTTATTTCTATCGGCTCCAGACAAAGAATTTCTCCGAAACAAAAAAATTAATCCTGACAAAATAAGATTCTCTTATGAAAAATATATTCTTCTCTTTATGTTTTTTAGCAACTATTTCTTATAGCCAATATTCTCTCACTGTTGAAAAGTTTAGCGGGGCAAAAAAAGCGGGAGAGGATAATTCAATTCGAGTTGTTCTTCTCTATAATGGAACAGCGATCAATACGATCGAACGAAAGTTACCATTCGATGTTCCCTTCCCAGCATCATATATCAATGAAATGACAGGGATATTTATCCTATCATTTCCATTCGATGGATTTGTGGAAGTCTACAATGGAAAGGGAAATAAGATTTGGACAAAGAATTTCTTCAAAGAAATGAGCCCAAATTATGAACGGACGATCACTATCGCTCTTGGAAGTTCAAAAATTGGATTCCTCACTTCCGATGTTCGTCTGCCGAATGCCATCGCACACCGATTCACCATTGATGGAAAACAACAATGGGAAACCGTTTTACCTCATTCAATTGGATATGAAATTGCTTTATCACCTGATGAACAAATGATGATTGCCGGAAGTTATTTTGTATTGGAAGATGAAGTACGGCAATCTGCATCAATTATTAATACAAAAGGAACAATCATTGGAGATGTTGATATCCTCTTTCGTAAGGCAGCATTTTCTGTAGATGGAAAGTTTACGGCGTTAAGTACTGACCGCGAGATTGTCGTTGTATCTACCGAAACAAACAAAGAATTATATAGAAAATCAAAACAAACCAACGGGATTATTACCGATATTATTTGGAATGGAAATAGTCTCATTGTTCAGGAATCGGAAGTAAAAACAACACCGGAGCATACGTTTTATTATGCCAATCCAATCTTTATTGAATATTCATCGGAGTTGAAAAAGTTAAACGAACAACGATTCGTTGATGAGAATTTTAAATCAGCACAGTTAAAAATTAAAAATGGGTCAATCGAATTTACTCGAAACGGTAAATCCTCAGTTCTTTTAAAATAAGTAGTTAGGACGACATTATTTAGAAACAACAATGCCGCTGAATCAGCGGCATTGTTGTTTTACCTCAATTACATATTTCTCGTTCTCTATTCAGAAATTAATCTCTTTTTCACTTCGTTCATTCTCCGTTCAACTATCTTTTCCATTACACCAAACGTTTTTTTCTGAGATTTTGAAGAACTATAATAATAATCGGATTCGTCTATGTATAATGGTACATCAAAAACACCATTCGTCACAGATATTGGTTTCGTAGAATCTATGACAGATATAAGCATATCACTAGTACGCTGATAAGAATGTTTATATCCCCAACCGTAAAATATTCCCGTTACTCTTTCATCGGTTAAACTTGTAATAGACAATTGTCCTGATGTAAGAATATAGCTGTCTGGAAGAACTACTAAATCAATCTCGTAATCTATCTCAGGATAAAAAATGAAGCTCGCTCCGGAGAAATCAGGGAATGCAATTGACGTTCTTCCGAAAGGAATTGGCTGAAATAAATTTCCTTCGCCATTTGTAGTAAATTGTATGGATGCAACCGATATGGAATGATCGATAATACTTTTAGAACCAAAAATATTATAGTTGTTGTTTGTTCGACTCCAATTGGTATATACAAATCCTGCTGCGCCAGAACTACGAATAGCAATTGGTTGATCATTGTAAATTCCTTCAACAAAATAATTACCAACGTTAGAATTAAATGATAACTTTCCCGAAAGATTTGCCGTTCTATCGTTAATATAAATTGGAACCAAAACCATTTTTGGATTGGGAGATGAGTCTTTTATTGTAAGTGAAGTTACCCCATTTTTAACCCCATAGACAGAGATGTAGCTCGTAGAAAAATCGATACTGGCAATGGTTGAATCAGCTTCGCTCACAATTTTATATGGAAAAGTTCCTCCTTGAATTCTTAACATTGCTGAAGAATATCTATTCATTTCTACGGAAGATGGAAACACGGCAAAATCAACAACGGTAACATTAACTTCCCCGGTAATACCAAGACTATCCTTAACAATTATTCTGGTTGAGCCAATCGCTTTACTGTTTAACTGTAAAAAAGGTGACCCATAAGGATTATTGTACACATACGGGTATGCTATGCTGCTATCGGAAATCGATTTGATCGAATATGGTTTTTTCCCACCCGCAATTCCGATAGAAAGATTACTATTATTTCCCATCCTAATGTTTCCATATTGAACTTTCAACGAAGCCGTTCCTGAATTGTTTGTTGTTGGATTGGTGCAGGATGAAATGATGAGTGTTGCAATTATTAGCAAGAAACGAAATGAATATTTCATGATATGTTTCATTTTACTTTATTGATATAAATCCAACAGCAATGCTATTGTGAATAGTGTCTATTGTCTGTGTCTCTTCTGCAATTCAATCTGTTCCTTTATTTTCTCGACCTGTGGTCGAATTATTTTTTCGATCTGTTTGAAAATTACTTGATCCCCTTTTTGTGTCATCGTCATCGTTTCATCTTCAATAAGTAATGGGACAGAGAACGATCCCTGACTTATGGTTACATTGCTCCCAGGAGTTAAGCCGCCAATTTGGTTGGAGAACAATCCTGCGTGTCCTTGAAACGTCCCTTCGGCTGTCATCTCAGTAAATGTAGAAAATGTTATATCACCACTATATGTTAAATAATTTGCACTTGTTTGGCTATTTGAGGAAATATTAAATCCAAAGAAGATACTGCCATTATCTCTTTGATTGGCAGACGAAGCACTGTCTAATGAAACGATGCCCGGAGATAATTTATTTTTCACAAAGGTAATTAAAACAACATCATAGACATCAACTGATTTTCTTTTGTACCCAATTATCGTTCCGAAGTTGATATTGGAACTATATACTGAAACTATTCCTCCTGCACCGGCATCATTACTCGGTTCTTTACTCGAATAAATATCCTTATAAATTCCTTCCGTCATGAAATATCCAATCGTTGAGTTAAATGAGATACTTCCTGAAGTGGTTAATACTGGTGCGGTAGTAACCGTAATTGGTATTGTAACAACATTTGCCGGATTTGAGTTATCACTGATCACAACGCTTGTTGTGCCCTGAGAAATTCCTTCGACAGTTAATAATGAATTAGGCAGATCAATTTTTGCAATAGCATAATTTGACGATTGAATGATTTTATACGGTGGTGTTCCGCCTATGATTAAGACATAGGTTATTCGGTCAGTCTTAACAGTAACAGAAGAAGGTGATGCGGTTATAATAGCAACCGTAACGAAAATTTCAACTTCTGCTGTTTTTGCACTATCCTGTATTATTATTTTTGTAGTCCCTATTTTATTTCCATGAATACTAATATAGCCGGAAGTTGTAGGTGTCGTTGAAGTCTGAGTATACACATATACTGTAACAATCGATGAATCAGATAATGATTTTATGGTATAACTTCCTATTCCGCCGGATATATTCACCGTTCGGCTATAATTCAATGTTACGGAAACATTACTTTCGGAAGCCTTTAGTGTGGGTTTTCCTTGACCATTAACGGGATTACTTTGTTCGCACGATAATGAAAAAAAACAAATAGAAATGAGGGCTAAAATCAGGATATTTTTTTGCATAGAGACTCCTGTCTGTAGATTGGAAATTTAACCAGCGTTTTTTTCGATCACAACAAATGCGATCACACTTGTATCGGAATGGGACATCGACAGAAAAACAGAATAACCGTGGAGTGTTTCTGCTGTTTTTCCATAAAGAAGTAAATCGGGCTTTCCGGCAGGATCGTTCTTCACTTCAACATTTTTCCATTCAAATTCACCGGACCAACCCGTTGAGACCGCTTTACTGAATGCTTCTTTAGCGGCAAAACGCGCCGCAAAGTGCTGTGTAGGAAATTGTTTGGACTTACAATATTGTATCTCGTTATCCGTAAAAAGTTTTGAGAGGAATGTATCTCCATATTGTGCAATGGAATGCTCAATACGGGAGATGTCGATAATATCAATACCGATGCCGGAGATCATAGTTAGATTTTGATTTTGTTTTCGTTCATCACAATGTCAATCAACTCTGCAATATCGTTCACTTCATAATCAGCATTTGTTTCAACCGTGCCAAACGTATCGCCGTACCGCGCAAAGACTGTTTTCATTCCAACTTTTGCCGCACCGACCATATCGCGTTCAGCCCAATCGCCAATCATCAATGCTTCATACGGTTTTACACCTAACAGAGAAAGTATCTTTACGAATGGTGCGGGATCGGGTTTTCGAATACCGGTGTCTTCGAAAGTGACAACGTGATCAAAATTATGATGGAGGTTCAGATAGGATAATCGCAGCCACGCTTCTTTTGCCGGCGCATCGGAAACAACACCGAGTTTTAAACCCATTTTCACAAGTTCCATCAATGTTTTGTACACATGTGGATAAGGAAATAAAGCGGCTTCGCGCGCCCTTCGGTAGGCGATCACTCCTGCGGAGAGAATTTTATAATCAACTTTTTGAAATTCATCATACAACAACTGATCAAAGACATTCTGAAATTCAATTCCATTGTCTTTGTAGATCTTATCGATTCGTACCTGGATCTCTTCCCGGGTTAATTTCAATCCTGCATCGATCATTGCATTGATCGCTGCTCCGATCGCCTGACGTTTCATCGCCATAAAATCAACAAGGGTATTATCAAGATCGAATACAATTGCTTTGATCATTTATGCTCTGCTTTTATGATAAAGAAGCATTTCAACAGCAAGGGAATAACCATCGGAACCAAAACCGGAAAGTTGTGCGACACAAACAGGTGCTGTTACAGAATGTCGTCGGAATTCTTCCCGCATATGAATATTGGAAATATGCACCTCAACCGTCGGAATTGTGAGCATCGAGATCGCATCGCGGATTGCGTATGAATAGTGAGTGAATGCACCGCCATTCAGAACGATCGCCTGAAAATCTTTTCCAATAGTGGATTGCAGTGCATCAACGATGGCACCTTCGTGATTGGATTGGAAGAACGTGAACACTGCTTCAGGATATTTTGCTACCAATTCATTTTGGATATCGGCAAGTGTTTGAGAACCATAGATCTGCGGTTCACGTGTTCCGAGAAGATTGAGATTGGGTCCGTTGATGACGAGTATATTCATAATCCTTTAGCGAGCCCGAACCATTTCATCTTCAATGAACATCCGCACATTCGGTTTCACAAAGAGATTTTCAATTCCCATCTCACCGAGTGCAAGAGCAATGACGCCGGCTTTACGAGACGGATGAAGTTTTTTGTTCACGACAATGATCTGTTGATCTTTGAGAATACAGTATCCTCCGTCAAAATCCCCTTTTTCATAACGGATTCTCATTCCCATTTCAGCGGCAAGTTCTTCCAGGTCCGGTAAAAAATCTTCAGCGTTCATTGTTTATTTCAGGATCATCATTTTTTTTGTTTCGGTGAAATTTCCTGATCGTAATGTATAAAAATATACGCCGCTATTCAATTGCGTTGATGAAAAATCTCGAGAATGCATTCCTGCGTCGACAAATCCGTTGACCAGTGTTGCAGCTTCGCGTCCTAGTAGATCATATACTTTAAGCGAAGTGTTTTCACCTTTAATCAGTTCAAATGTTATGGTAGTTTTTGGATTAAATGGATTTGGATAGTTCTGCTGGAGGATATACTTTTCGGGAATTGGAAATGGAACATAAGGTTTTCCCTGCGGCGCCATTCCAGTTCGTTCGACATTCTGTCGGTCCGTAGGCCACGGCATACGGGACGAATTATATGAATTTGGACCGAAATCCAAATTCATCATATAAACTCTATTTTCCTTTACCACAGGAACAATCGCATTAAGCGTACCGTTGTTGTCAAAATCTCCGAAATGTGCACTGATATTCAATGTAGAACCAACAAATGCCGGAAATCCACTCTTAGTATTTCCGAATCGATCATATGCATACATGAATCCGTTTGAGTTAAAAAGAATAACTTCGTTGTTTCCATCACCATCAATACTTAGTATGTATGGACTTGAAAAACTTCCAAAGAATGTTCTCGGATTTGGCACGAGTATGTTCTCCCCAGTGTTTGGATCATATGATTGCAACATTTCATAGTGACTAAAATTATCATTGCACGTAATTGGCCAACCGTCAATATTTTTACCAAGTCTATTGATAGAATGAATTTGAGTAATTCGAAGTTCGGGATACGTTGAAGGTTTTGTCGCTGTGAAAATAATGTCCAAATAACCATCGTTATCAATGTCTGCAATACTGATTGATTTTGGATTTATATCAAATTGTACAGTGCAAGGAAAACCATTCAATAGATTTCCAGCTTTATCAAAGCAAAAAATATTATTTTTTGCAGCAACAATGATGTTTGGATTTCCATTGTTGTTCAAGTCGGCGATCAATGGCGAAGATCGTATGATATCAGACACTGATATTGGATAACCGGTAATTCCAACTCCAGATTGATTGAATACATAGATAGAATTATAACCTGTAAGACCATAAACATAATCCTTTTGTCCATCACCATTCATATCTGCAACAGAAACAATATTATAACTGTTCATTGTTGATGTTGGAACCGAAATTATCCTCAACAGTTTCCCCTCACTTGAGACCACAGTAAATCCGTTATTTTTATGGTAGATAATTTCTTTTTTACCGTCGTCATCAACGTCAACAACAATCGGATCGTTGCCAAATGTAGAGGAGGTATCGTAAAAAAGTGGTTTCCCCGTCTCCGAAACAACTCCATTTGATATAATTTCAACTAGTCCATCATCATTAATATCGCTTACTGCTATTGGATACAAACTTCTCAATGAATTAAACAAGGGGACTTCTGAACTATCGCCATTTCCTTTGGTTATCCACTGATGACTAAAAACAATTCTTTCTTCTGAATTACTTTGTGTTTTAAATGATGCAACGCTTGCACGCGAGAAATATGAAATCAAATAATCCGATCGTTTCATCCATCGAGTTGAAGCAAAAGGCCATCCACCAATAATGATGCGTGGGGTATTTGAAATTGTGCGTGCCATCCGAATTGTGTCAATATAGATATCGACACCAAACATACAGTATAATGCTGATTTCTTTAGCTCAGGAATCTTCCAGGTATAACTCCGTAGAGATGAATCGTTAATGGTAGTGATTACAACCCAACTTTTTCCGCTATCAAGAGAATAGATCGGTTGATATTTAAAATTTTTCTTGATTTGCGTTGAATATTTCCAACTTAATGTAATAGAATCTTTGAGGTAGGTTGTAGAATAGAAATATGAAATATCAGAAAAGTACTGAAGGTTTTTTTCATTATAACTAGCTGAAAGATTCATGTAATTTTGAACGTTAAGACTCGAAGTCAATCCAAATTTTTCTCCGCTCACTACTGGTTCAATTTGTACAGTATAATTACCATCCATCACTAACGTTGTATTCCACGAAAAGGAACCATCATTTGGTTCATTCAGTGAAAGAGGAAGAAAATCATTGGATGAAGAGAGTTTATAGTAAATATTAACTTTATCATTTACTGTCAAATTAACCCCCTGCCAATTAATTTGGTTAATGCTTTCACCTGAGATATATTGCGTGGGGGAAAATGTTACTCCTTTAATAGCCTTTGTAGTGCTGTCGAATCGCGTAAAAACTTCAAGCTCGGCGATTACTGTATGAGTATTAGTATCCATTGAATCGACAATAACCTTGAGATATTTCCAGCGATTTTTTGAAGTTATAACTGCTGTATGATATGCCGAATCCTTATTGCTTTCCAATTGATAAATTTTTTGCCAAACGACTGTATCCTTCGATCCATAAATCGAAAACGCTTGAATGCGCGTTGTAAATCCAAATATTGGATTATTTCCTAAGCTGACTATTCTTAATGATGAAATAACTACAGAGTCCAATAATTCAATCCCAAAAGATGATCCAACATTTGTCGGTTCTCCAGCATTAAATTGTAAAATATTAAAGAAATTTTTATCAATTAAATTATTGGGGTTCATTTTGAACGTATCTGGTCTCTCTTGTCCACCACTTATTATTCGAGGTAACGATCCGACATACTTCACAAATGGTTTTCCGTATAACGCAATATTGATCGAATCAGCCGGAAACGAATATTGAACAAGAATGATGAATAGAATAAGATAATTTTTCATTTTTTAGATTTAGACAATATTGACCGTAAATGAATGGGATGTTTTAGCATGAATCAGTCGGGATTTTCTTTAGATATCTTTTTTCGTCAACGGCTTCCACAATAATAAAACAGGAATCGTGTAATAGCATAACTGTGCAATGAACGGAAGTCCGGCAAGTGCGGTCAGCCGTAACACAAATGCCTTGCGGAATTCTTCGAGCGGCCACTCTCCCCAGTAATTCAATCCGATAATCTTCCAATCGAGCCAAAAGCAATAGAGTTCAACCGGAATGAACATAAAAAGTAAGATCGCACTCATCAACAGCCATCCATCTCGTTTTACTGATCTGGTTGTCGTCATCAAATATCCGATCGCAGAAATGATCACAAGCGGATAGGTGATGATTATAATGATTGAATATTTTGCAATTGCATCGTACGATACACGCTCACTTTCAGGTACAAGTGTTTGTTTAAACTCAATCGTGCCGAATTCAAGAAGTTCCCCGACCTGAAGATTCTTCATGATTCCTGCACCAAGCCAGCAGAGAGCACTTGCTAATAAAACGAAAAGAAATATTTTTGACTTAAAATTTTCCATACAATAAAGATAAGTAGTTAGTCTTTGGCATTCAACGGATGATCACTTTCCGTACTCGTTGTTTAGGAGCAAGTTTCCCTTTCCCGGAAATAATGGATGCTAAACAAAGATGTTCTGCTCTGATTTCGATCACTTGAACCTCACCGATCTTTTCATCACGCGAACCAAGTTTCTCTCCGGTTTTCGGATCGGTGATCTCTTTCGATCCTCCAAAGATCGGCAGGATATCTCCCACCGAAAGTCCGTCCGATGAACCAAGATTGATAAATACTTCATTGTCATCAACAATAACGATCTCACCGTTAATCAATTGCCGTTTCAACGTAAATGTCGAATCTGATTCTGTTGTATCGATAACAACCGAAGATGAAAGAACAACGGATCGCGTCACCAGAGTCGGGACTGCACGTTCTAATTTTGTACTGAGATCATCCGCACATTTCAATAATGCTTCTCCAAGAATGGACTGAGTGAACAATTCTCCGCCAAATGTTATATCATCAAGCATAAAGTATTGATTTGTTCGGTCCGTTCTTTTTCCCCACAATGTTATCCCAAGAGCACGGTCTTTGACAATTCCTTCAGCAGTCCCCTCATACACGACCGCTTCTCGAGTAGAGGAAAACCGTGCAGCATCATATAACGTAAAATTGATCGTCACCGTTGCGGCGAATGCCTCATATCCGGCAAGTTGAACATCCGAAACAACGAATCGGCCTATCGAAAACTCTTCAATCTCGGCGGCAACGATATACCGAACGTGGAAATGTTCTGCAATAGTGCGGAGATTCGAAAGATGGTTGATCTGTGTTGTATCAATGGATTTTTGCAGCGCGAACTGCTGAACAGTGACGGGAGAAACAACGCCTACACGGAACCGCTCTTTGTTATATGCCGAAAGGTAACGTGGGATATCAATTCCGATATTCCATTTTCCGTTGAATCCTGATACGTCGTTGAAAGGGACAAAGATCAACAGAGAATCTGAAGAAAAGAAAGTTGGATTGGGCTGAGTGTGAATTATTTGAAGAATGAATGCAGTACAAAAAAAGAACTTGCTGAATGTAGTTCTTATCAATTGAGCAACTTGAGTAGATGGTTGTCCTATGCCATTTCGAGCGAAGCGAGGAATTTTATTCGTAAATTCTTGACGAAATGCGAGACTCTTCGTCGCTTCGCTCCTCAGAATGACAGTGCGGTAAGATTTTTCGAATACATTAAATATTATTTTCCTATTAATCATACAGCAAATATTTCTTTCTGACCTTCATAAATTCATCGATACCATTTTGCCATGACGCAATGATCGTTGAAGCCGTAAATCCATCCATTAATTTTTTCCGTACTTCATCGGTTCCGGCAACTTTATCGAACATTGCATTTCGATCTGAGTCTGCTATGCCAAAAGGGTTTTTATCGGGATACAATTTAATGAGTGATTCGATCACATGAATTTGAATGTTCGTTAAATTGATCTTTGCATTATCGGTGATATGAATCTGAACACCGGAGAGCTGTTTCCCCTGTTGTTTTCCATAATATGGTTTGAATGAAAGTGGTCTGAACATTACTCCCGGAAGTTTTTTAGCATTCAGGTCGCGTGCAAGTTGAGCTCCGTTGATCCATTCCTGTCCGACCAATTGAAACGGCATTGTATAACCAACACCGATATTGATCGTTTCCAATTCCCCCAACATTCCGATCGCTGAATAGTATAATGCCGTTTGTGAATTCGGAACGTGCGGAGACGTCAACACCCAGGGAAGTTTCGTGTTATCCCAATGCATCCATCGTTTCCAATTTTCCATTTTTATCACTGTCAATTTACATTTCGTTCCATTACCGAGCCACCCTTCGTTGTTCAGCAATTCAGCAAGTTCTCCGCAGGTCATACCATATACATATGGAATGGGATATTGTCCGACAAATGATCTGAACTTCAGATCCAAAATATTTCCTTCCACTCTGTTCCCATTTAATGGATTGGGTCGATCCAGCACGATAAACTCAATATTATTTTCGGCCGCCGCTTCCATTGCGTATGCCATCGTGTTGATGAATGTGTATGAACGTGAACCGATATCCTGAATGTCGTACACGAGGACATCAACCCCTTTCAACATTTCGGGAGTTGCTTTACGTGTTTTTCCATACAATGAATACACCGGAAGTCCTGTTGCAGAGTCTGTAAAATTATCAACTTTACCGCCTGCAGTTACGTCGCCTCGCACACCATGTTCCGGTCCGAATAATGCTACAAGATTGACGTTTTTTGCTTGAGCTATAATATCAACAGTTGAAATGTAATTCGAAGTAATTCCTGTGGGATTGGTAATTAATCCTACACGTTTGCCTTGCAAGATTTTAAAATTTGATTCGGCGAGGACTTCAATTCCTGGCTTTGTTTGGGTCGACAGAATTGACCAAGTAACAGTACTTAAGAATATTAAGGACAATAATTTTTTCATGATGAAATTCCTTTCGATATACTAAGGTAGGTAAAAATTGATTAACAGGAAAAGAGATTTATTAGAGAAATGCGGTTATAAAACTGCAGATAAAAAAATTTGAACAATGAAATTAATTTAACTGTCTGGAGAATACAATATAGATGATAATGCCAATAATAATGAGAACGATCAAAAATTTTCCGGAGCGATTATTTTCAGATTGATTGGTTTTAAATCGCTGTTCTAATCCGGGGTCATTTCGAAGATATTCCTCTACAAGGTCCTTTGATTCTTTTAGACCTAACCCTTTTGCACTCCGTACAATTTTGATTGCTTCAACTTTATTCCCTTGTTCAAGCGCAGCAATCGCATTCGATGGAATTTCAATTATTTTAGTTCCCATACTCCCTCCGACCCTGAATATTAAATCCCCCTCAATTTTGCCGCCTTAGCTACTCGCTCCACGGCAAGAATGAATGCACCAATGCGCATTGACACTTTATATTTTTCAGAGGCATGATGAACAGCAGAATAACTTGTTGTCATTGTCTTTTCAAGTTCGCTCATCACTCTGGCATAGTCCCACCGGAACCGTTGAACATTCTGCACCCATTCAAAATAACTGACCGTCACTCCGCCTACATTAGAATAGATATCCGGAATGACCGGAATATTCCGCGATGCAAATATTTCATCCGCTTCGAACGTTGTCGGTCCGTTCGCTGCTTCAATGATCAATTTAGCTTTAACATTATTTGCATTATCGGCACGGAGCTGATTACCCAATGCAGCCGGAATCAGCACATCACATTTCAATTCCAGCAGGTCTTCATTTGATAATTTTACTCCGCCTTTGATCCCGTTCAAACTTCCTGAATTTTTTAGTTGATTAACGGCTTCACTGTAGCGAATTCCTCGTGGATTATAGACTCCGCCTTTCACATCACTCACTGCAACAACTTTCACTCCCATTTCCTGTTCAAGAATTCTCATTGTATTCGAACCAACGTTTCCAAAACCCTGTAATGCAACGGTGATCTTTTTTAAATCTAGATGATAAGTTTTTGCCGCTTCACGAAGTGCAATACAAACTCCTCTTCCGGTTGCTTCTTCACGACCTAACGATCCTCCCAGTTCTATGGGTTTCCCTGTAACAACTGCGGGAGAATATCCATGCGACTTGCTGTATTCATCCATCATCCAAGCCATTGTCTGTGCATTTGTATTAACATCCGGTGCAGGAATATCTTCAGACGGTCCAATGATGAGATCGATCTTTGAAGTGAATGCTCTTGTTAGTCGTTCCAATTCTCCTGCTGAAAGTTTTGTGGGATCGATTGTAACACCACCCTTTGCACCGCCAAATGGAATATCAGCGATGGATGTTTTCCAGGTCATCAATGACGCAAGCGCCCGCACTTCATCAAGATCCACTTCCTGATGATATCGAATCCCTCCTTTGTATGGTCCTCTCGCATTATTATGTTGAACTCGGTATCCGATGATCGAATGGAGTTTTCCGTCATCCATCATCACCGGAAGTTCAACACGGAGTTCTCTGTCCGGCGTACGTATCAGCAGAGCAAGTTCTTCATTCAGATTGATCTTTTTTGCTGCAAGTTCAAAATTGTGGAGGACATCAAGGAAAGGATTGTGCTTGGAAGTTTTTTCAGATTCTACTGAATGCTTGACAATCGGATTTGGCGAAAGCATTGAGATTTTTTTAACCCGTTTCACTCTCTTTGGCAATCGAGTTTTCGTCTTTTTTACTTTGCTCGGTTTGGATTTCTTAGCAGCAGTTTTTTTTGACTTTTTTGCCATAGGACTTCCTTTCGAAAAACATTCATGCAGCAGAGTTCACCGAGCCGTTGAATGCGAATATTGCATTCTCGAAAGCTCTCGATGTAAATACATCCGTCAGTTCCGTTGATCTATCTGAAAATTTTTATACCAGCCTAAGTCGTAAAAGAGCTGCATCAGGTTCTGCATCGTCAGCGTATTCATCTCAAGATAATTTCCGGAAAAATGTGCTTTTGTCATTCCATCAGCACGATCAAGAAATTGTTTCAATAACGCTTGAGCTTTTTGTATTTGATCAGAAAATTCTGTGGAAAGTTTTTCATATCCATTTCCGTCTTTGCCGATACGCTGCATCAATTCAAAGGATTTAATGATAAATTTCGATGAGAATGCAAGATCATCCAAGTGATCCTGCAGGGAATGTTGTGTTGCGATCTCGATCAATGTGCCAAGATCCATTGAGCGCTTCAGTGTTTTACCTGAAGCATCATTGATCGATGCTAACAATGTTTTTGTGTGTTGGCTTAGAATCATAAGTGTAAAACGTCCGGTTAATATAGAAGATGAGTGAACGAATTGCAACGGAAAACAGAACAGTCGATAAAAGGGCTGATGACAGCATCTTTATCGACTGTTTGGCAGTTCGTATTACTCGCTCAGTGAAATTTTCTATAAAAATTTCTTTACTGCTGTATAAACCTCCTCCGTTCCAATATCGACCATACACTTAAAGTGTCCTTTTGGGCATTCTTTTTTACCAATATGTGTACACGGACGGCAATCAAGATTGGTATTCTCCATAATAACGGCTTCCGTTCCATAAGGAGCAAATCCAAATTCTTTCACTGTTGAACCAAAGATGGCAACGATCTTTTTCTGTTTTGCAGCTGCTAGGTGCATCAATCCGCTGTCATTGGTCAGAACAACATCACAAAATTCAAGCGCCGCTGCTGATTCAAGCAGGGAAAAATCCCCCGCAAAATTTGAAACTGACTGCTCAGAGACTCGTCGTACGATCTCATCACGGACAAACAGACAATCAGCTTGTTCCCCCTCCCCTCCAAATAAGAGAATCTTTGCATTGAACTCTTTCGCAATTCTTGCTCCTACTTCGGCAAATTTCTCTTTTTGCCAGCGTTTGGTAAAATGTTTTGAGCCCGGGCAAATACCGATCACTTTTTCGAACTGGTTGAGCTTCAATTTCCCCATTTTTCCGGAAACCTCAAATAATGTAGAATCAGGAATGAAAATTTCCAATCCTTTGTCATCATTCTTGATTCCATATTTTTCAACAGTTTCGATATATCGTTCAGCTACGGTAAGATTATCATCATATGCATTTCGTTTTAGATTTACCAGAAGCCAGCGTTCAAATTTTCGTTTGTCGATCACGACGACATTCTTTGTCTGACAAGCGGCTCGTAATAGTTTGGTCCGGATACTATCATGGATATCAACAACCAGGTCATATTTTTCTGCGCGAAGTTGAAGCGCAAGATCCTGCAACCCTTTGTATCCGGATGCAATATCATATTCATGAACAATTGAAAGATGGTGACTGTAACGGACGAGTTCCGCATACTCTTTTCGCACAACAAAATCGATTCTTGCATTGTTGCCTGCAGATTTCCTTAAAACGCGAAGCAACGGTGAGGAAAGAATAATGTCTCCAATGGAACTAAGTCTTAATACAAGTGTTTTATGAGGTAATGAAGGTGTCATAGGTCATTTTCTGATGGAAAGTGCTTTCTATATTCAGGTATGGTATTGGTGAATACCGGATATCTCTGGTGTTCTCATACATCATTATCCCAAAAATAGCGTAACATTCCTCCAATTACAAGAAATTGATTTTTGCTTGTGAGGGGACTATATTAAATAAAACTTAAGGAAGTCGTAATGAACAATGTGAAAACGCTTGGTGAATTAAAGAACAGCAGATACAAAGTCCTTTCCGTAAAAGATGAGATCAGAGTCAATCTCATAAAAAAATTACGGGCAAAAGAACAGTTGTTCCCCGGTATTATTGGTTATGAATCGACTGTAATTCCTGCTCTGATAAACGCAATATTGGCAAAACACGATATCATACTTCTTGGTCTGCGAGGACAAGCAAAGACAAGACTGATTCGTCAAATTCCATCGTTATTGGATGAATACATCCCCACAATTAAAGGGAGTGAAATTAATGATAACCCATTTGCGCCGGTCAGTAAATTTGGTGCAGATCAAATTGCAAAATTTGGAGATGAAACTGAGATTGAATGGATTCACCGTTCACAGCGATTCAGTGAGAAATTAGCAACACCGGATGTTACCATTGCCGATCTTATCGGCGATATCGATCCGATCAAAGCAGCAACACAGCGGTTACATTATTCTCACGAAGGTGCGATCCACTTTGGATTGATACCGAGAAGTAATCGCGGAATTTTTGCGATCAATGAACTCCCAGATCTCCAGCCGCGCATTCAAGTTGGTCTGTTCAATATTCTGGAAGAAAAAGATGTGCAGATACGTGGATTCAACATCCGTATTCCGTTAGATGTTTTTTTGGTCTTCACCGCAAATCCGGAAGATTATACCAATCGAGGCAGCATTATCACTCCTTTAAAAGACCGAATCGATTCTCAGATCCTAACCCACTATCCGCGGTCATTGGAAGATGCAATTGAGATCACAGATCAGGAAGCTTGGGTGGAGCGTGACGGTTTGAAACTGCATATGCCGTATTACTTCAAAGAGATCGTGGAAAATATTGCGTTTGAAGCTCGTAAAAGTGAATTTGTCGATCAGAAATCCGGAGTGAGTGCACGGTTGACCATTGCTGCGATGGAAAACCTTGTAAGCAATGCTGAACGCCGAGCTATTGTACTCAATGAAAAAGATATCGTTCCAAGAATGTGCGATCTTCCTCACGCATTACCCGGTGTGACCGGAAAGGTCGAATTGGTGTTTGAAGGTGAGCAAGAAGGTGCTAACAAAGTTGGAAAAGCATTGTTAGGAAAAGCCACACGTGAAGTATTCAAAAAATATTTCCCGGATCCTCTGCAAAAGCAAAAAAGAGCTCCACAGGGACAGGAACAAAAAGATACGAGTGAATATTCGAAGATCGTGCAATGGTTTGAAGCGGGAAATTCTATTGAGGTCGCCGATGATATGCCGTTCGTTGCCTATTATGCCGAACTCAATCGTGTTCCAAATCTTTATGCCGTTACTCAAAAATATTTCAAATTAGATCCGAACAATCAATTTGATCTTGCCTCCGCTATGGAATTTGTTTTGGATGGATTACACCAGAATTCAAAGATCGCAAAGGATGAAGTCGATCATATTACCCATTATAAGGATATGGTCGGAAGTATATTTTCGAACAAAGGAAAATTCTCTGATATGGATGATTAGTTCTAATTGAAAATGGACAATTGATATCCAAGTTAAGTCATTCCCGCGAAAGCGGGAATCCATAAAAGTATAGTATCTTTAAGAATAGATTCCCGATAGGAACATTCGGGAATGACGTATTTTTTCCTCTATTGAAAAATGAAATTTCTCTACAGCAAGTGGAATGAAAATTCCGCAACCGATGAACAACGGCTTGAGCAGCTGACAAAGTTATTCAATTATCTAGTCCTGCAGTCAAGCGGTGATGTTGAAGAAGCACTCGAGTGGCTTCGTCAGCTTGCGAAAGAGTACGGCATTTTTGACGAGGAGATGACCATTGACGATCTTGTCGAAAAACTGAAAGAACTGGGAATCATCGAGGAAGTGAAGAACAACTTCGAGCTGACTACAAAAGGCGTTCAAAAAATACGACAAGACGCACTGAAAGAGATATTCTCTTCCCTCAAAAAAAATCCTATGGGAAATCACGAGACACCGAATACCGGAAGCGGTGTAGAACGATTGAGTGAAACAAAAAAATGGAACTTCGGCGATCGGTCAACGGACATCGATCTTACTTCAACGATGACGAACGCATTGAAACGCGACGGCATTGATAATTTCAATCTCCAGGAAGACGACCTTGAAGTCTATGAGACCGAGAATCTTTCATCCTGCGCAACGGTGTTGATGATCGATATCTCTCATAGTATGATCCTCTACGGAGAAGACAGGATCACACCTGCAAAACAGGTTGCACTCGCTCTCGCAGAATTGATCCAGACTAAATTTCCGAAAGATTTTCTTGCATGCCTCACGTTTGGTGACGATGCCAGCTTGATCAGTCTTGCTGAAATTCCCTTTTTACAGGTCGGACCATTCCACACTAACACTCGCGCCGGACTACAAATGGCGCGCAATCTTCTCCGCAAATGCGGCAATGCCAACAAACAGATCTTTATGATCACTGATGGAAAACCTTCAGCGATGTTCGAAGATTCAGGACGATTATACAAGAATTCATTTGGACTCGATCCCAAAATCGTCAATAAAACACTCGATGAAGCGGTTCAATGCCGCCGCGAAAAGATCACGATCAGCACATTTATGATCGCACAAGATCCTTACCTCATCAACTTTATTGAGGAATTAACGAAAGCAAACAAAGGGCGTGCGTATTATTCTTCATTAAATAATCTGGGACAGTTTTTGTTTGTAGATTATATTCGCAATCGACGGAAAAAATTCTAGCGTGCTCCTATAGCAATGATGATTTTCCTCACGCTTTTCGTTCATAATCTTGCAAATATCATCTGATAGTTATACATTAACGCAGATCAAGTTGACATTATTTTATCATTGGAGGAGTTCAATGAAACGCTCACCGCTGTTTCTGATTTCATTCATCATTCTTGCATTTCAGTTCTCCGAAGCATTGCCGAAATTTGCAACGCGTCAGGGAGCAAAATGTCAATCGTGTCACATAAACCCGACGGGAAAAGGGATGCGCAGTACGTTCGGCTCTACCTACGGGCGGGAGGAACTTCCGATGGCTTCATTCAAAGAAGCTACCGATATCGAAGAATATTCTCCCGCATTGAATGATTTTTTCACCGTTGGAATGGATTACCGGACACTCTTCTTCTTTCGGGAACAGAGTTCGTCTTCCAGTTTCTTTCAAATGCAGGGTGATCTGTATCTTGATCTGCGTTTGAACAAAAAATTCCGAATCTACGTTGACAAAGGATTGTATTCCGGATTTGAAGTATTCGGTCTTGCAAAAGTCCTTCCATTGGATGGATATATTAAAATTGGAAACTTTGTTCCATCATTCGGATTAAAAATGGATGACCATACTTTATTTACTCGAAGCGGACAAGAATATTCCACCAATCCTGGAGTAATTCAAGGAATAGGGGCAACAGCAACCGGACTAAATTATCCGAAAGGACTTGGTTTCGGACAAGGGTTTGAAGATACAGGAATTGAATTCGGATTCAATCCAAGCATTTTCACAATCAATATCGGAGTCTTTAATGGAAGAAATGGCGGCAGAGGCGGAGCAGTTGATAAACAAACAAAAGCGGTGGTTGTTCGTGCTGATGCAAATATTCAAACCGATATAGTGAACTTCAATGTCGGCGGCTCGGTGTATAATTTACCGACCGAAGGAGGCCCCGGAAAAACTCAGATCATAGGAGCGTTCGGAGTTATTTCATATGACAACAATCTAACACTCCAGGCAGAATATGATATGATCACTACACACAATTCATCACCCGTTTTGAATAGACTGGTAACAGGAAATATTTTATATCTCGAAGCAAATTATCTCGTTTCGAATGGTCTCGATCTGAAAATTGGATATGAATTCTATGATCCAAATATCGATAGAAAAGATGGAAGCGCAACTCGGTTCACGATCGGTGCTGAATTATTCCCATTGACCGGAGTTGAAGTGCGTCCACTCTATCGCATCAACCAGGAAAAACCTGCCGATTTCACAAACAATGAGCTTCATGTTATGTTCCATTTTTATTTGTAAAAGGAAAAAATAATGAATATGAAATTCTTATCAATAGTATTTTTATCAATGATGTTTTTTATTTCTGCGTGTGATGATCAAGGAGATCCAATCTCTGTTGTTGTTACACCACCCACGCTTTCATCAATTGTACCAGATTCAGGTGCTGTTGGTGATACAGTGATGATCACAGGAAGAAAATTCGGCTCAGTGCAGGGAACCAGTTCGGTGAAATTTGGTTCAATTACTGCATCAGCAATCATTTCATGGAGCGATTCAACAATTCGTGTCAAAGTTCCTGCAAATTCTTCCACAGGAACTGTAACTGTGACGGTCGGCGGTGCAACAAGCACAGGAAGGAATTTCAAAGTACTTGGGACTGTTTCGTTGATCAGTTTCCTGAATGAAATTCGACCATTGATCACAACGTACGGCTGCGCCGGATGCCATCCCGGTAACGGCGGATTCAGTGTTGCAACCCATGCAACTATTATCACAAGAGTTACTGCAGGAAACGGCGAAGGAAGTTTACTGGTAAGAAAACTTCGTGGAACTGCCGGTTCACGAATGCCGCAAGGGGGTCCGTTCATGTCTGATTCTGAAATTTTGAAATTTGTGAATTGGATCAATCAAGGTGCACTTAATAATTAATCGTGAAAGGATTAGAATTTGATATGAGGAAATTTGTCGTTTTCTGTCTATTGTTTTCATCAATCATCATTGCCCAAGAAAAAAAATCAAAGGTTTCATTTAAAAAAGAGATCATGCCCATTCTGATCAAGAAATGTATGGGATGTCATAACACCGAAGATGAAGGACCCAGCGGATTGTATTTAGATGATTATAAGGAATTGATGAGGGGCGATAGCAGACATGGTCCGGTTGTCACGCCGGGAAAAGGATCGAAAAGCATTTTAATCCTAAAATTGAATGGAACAGCATCATTTGGCAAACAGATGCCGAGAGGAAAAATGCCGTTGGATGAAGAAACGATCGAATTGATATCGACCTGGATCGATCAAGGTGCAAAGAACAATTAATCATAGGAATTTTTTGATGAAGCCATTATACCTTTGTGCCGCTATTATCTTCGTGTTCGGATGGACTTCTGCTCAAGATAAAGATGAAGTGTCATATTCAAAAGATATATACCCCATCGTAAAATCCAAATGCATAAAATGTCATGAAAAGGATGATGAAAATCCCAACAGTTATGCGATGGATAATGTAACGCTTATCCGTTCCAGCGGGAAAACAAAAAATCTTGTTGTTCCGGGAGATGGTGCAAATAGTTATCTGGTGATAAAACTACTTCCGAAACCTCCGAAGGGTGCTCAAATGCCGATCTTTTCTAAAAAGAAGTTGAGCGACGAAGATATTGATCTGTTCAAGCGATGGATCGATCAAGGGGCAAAGGATAATTAAGATAACAAACTCCGCTGACGCGGAGTTTGTTATTTCTAATCACTTTTATTTTAATTATTTTTTGTGGCGTATATAATGAATATTCATCTGGAGTCATTATGGGTTCGATACCTTTCACAAAGTACTTCACTTCCATTTTTGCTCTATTCTATTTGATACAATTCAGTTTTAGCGGTGATCAAAAAAATGTAAAGAGTTTGATCATCAATTCAAATAAGATCAAAACAATTTTATATAATAACGGATCGATCAGTAATCCGGGAGTTATTGGAAATGTTCTTGATTTTACATGGAATGGACTAGGATATGCATATGAATTTGGGTTCTTAGCCGGCGCACGAGTTCCGTCTGCAGTCAATCCATTTGATTCTGTAAATATTATGATCGATGGATTTGGTGCAACAAATAAATCAATAGCAGATGGAGATTTCGCTCCTGATGCATTAACAAAATGGGGTTGGCTGCCAACAGATAAATTTTCCAATTCCATGACTGCCGAAATAGCAAACAATCAAAATCCTTCAACTTGGAACCCTCTATGGTCAAAATGGCAAGGAAAATTCGGAGACCCAATTGCCGATATGGAACTGGTTTTTGAAATGGATGACGCAACTGATGCAGAATTTCCATACTACCCTTTTCCAAATGATTCATCAAGGAGAGGTTTAGGGCTATCCGTCGTAGCGCGGTATTATCAATTTTCAAATGCGAATATTGAAGATGTGTTATATACATCCTATACCATTACCAATAATAGTGATAAACCTTTGCCAAAAGTAGTTTCTGGAATTTTCGGGGACCCGCATATTGGTGGTACCAATGATTTCAATGATGACGCAACTGATTTTGACAATCAAAATGCCATTCTTTACAGTTGGGATCCCGATACCATAGCATTTTCCTCGAACCGGAAACCAGGATATTTTGGAACGTTGATGTTTAAAACTCCGATGGGAAAAGGAGTCACCAGTTATTCATGCACACCGTATGGAGGAATTAATCGACCAAAGAATGATAATTTAATGTATTCATACTTATCCGAGGGAAATTTCTTGTCGTCATTTTTTAATTCATCGGATTCGAATAATATCGGTGATTATGTTCTGACACTTGGAACCGGATTTTATTCACTCGATCCAAATCAATCGGAAGAAATAGGAATAGCATATGTATTGGCCCCCGAATTATCTTCTCTGCTTGAGCGGGCTGAAATAACGAACCGTGAATACAAACTTCGCTTTTCTACAAAAGGAACTCCCATAACAATAACTGTTCCTTCTGCCGGTGATAACATCCAATCTTCATCAATTAAAATTGAATGGAACACACAAACGCTGGATAATGATTCGTCGATCAGTTTGTTCTATTCTAACACTGGGGATGAACGATGGAAGAAAATTGCATCCGGAGTTCCTAATTCAGGATCATATGACTGGGATATTTCATCTATGAACGAGGGAATCTTTTATAAAATTCATATTCTCAATCAAAAAAATGAGACTGTCTCATACGATTCGACTAACGGTTATTTTACCATCAATAAACCCGGCGATGCGGTACCGGAAATACATCTTCTTTCTCCTAAGAACTTAACAATCGGTGCAAATATAATTCCAATTCAGTGGATTGCCGGTGATGCTGATAACGATGCCGTTGTGATTAAAATTTATTACAGTGAGAATAATGGTTATTCCTATACATTGGTTGAACAAGTTGCTAATTCGGGGTCGTATTCATTTGATTCAAAGAAAACCGCCAATACTCCTAGTGCCAGAATTAAATTAGAAGTATCGGCAAACAACAAATCTTCATTCGTTGAATCGAGATCATTCCGGATCGCAAATTTTTATTTTGCATTAACAGATTCGGCCGCACTTAAACATGTCTCCGGGAAAGCCACTGGAATAGTGTTCCCCGGTGTTGCAGATAGTTCAATGGTTACCGGTAATACATATCGGATAACATTTGATTCATTGAACGGCAATTTGACTTATAATTTAAAGAATCTTACTACAAATCAAATAAAGCAAACAAACGAACTTTTAAATTCAATAACTGGGAGCGGTACTCTTGTTGACGGACTTCGAATTTGGTTTAAAAATGATATTACTGGTTTAGATTCTTCACGAAGCAGATTCATCAATACAGGAACTCAAAATATTACTGTTACATATGCAAGACCTAAAGTGGGGTCTTTCCGACCAATGCCCATCGACGTACAATTTGTATTCTCGTCTTTTGATACGAATAGCATAGGAGAATATACTGCTCCGTCCGATACCTTAGGAAATTCCCTTAACCCATTTGGAAAAGTTGTAAAAGTACCATTTAAAATTATGAATTTGACCGATACGACAAAGCTACAAGCAATTGTAGTTGAAAAACCCGGAGCGACAAATGGCCGCTGGAATTTTGGCGAAGAGATTATTGTATTAACACCGCTTCCCTACAGACTTGCGGTAAATAATTCATCGATCGGTCTTACCATTACAAAAACAGATCCGTTGAACCCGTTTTCGATTCCCATTGGAACAAAATACAATGCATATTCAACCAAACCATTTACTACACATGATGTGTTTGAATTCACCGCGGATGTTCAATATGGAGAACCTACTTCTGCTTCTATCAATGAGCATACTCCAAAGACATTTTTACTGGAACAGAACTATCCAAATCCATTCAATCCCGAGACAAGAATTCAATTTAGAATTGCACAGAAAGGAATGACATTACTTAAAATATTTGATGCAATCGGCCGTGAAATACAAACGTTGGTTGAAGAGGAACTTCCCCAGGGGAGTTATTCGAAAGTATGGGATGGAAGAAATAGTTTTAACCAAACAGTCTCATCGGGAGTGTATTTTTATCGACTACAATCAGGTAATTTTGTTCAATCAAAGAAAATGATATTGATGAAATGATGTTGATTTAGTATCGTTATAAAAAAAATCCTGCGTTTCGCAGGATTTTTTTTAACAATTACTATTTCACAATTCCCAACTGCTTATATTTTTCTTCATATTTTTTCCACAATTCCGTATGCCTGCTGCGAAGATCGATCTTCTTCCCTTGAATGAATTCCATTTCAACATTTGATATGATCTCTAATGGATCGCCATTTGTAACGATCATCGTCGCATCTTTTCCAACATCAAGCGAGCCAACCATCGTATCAATACCGAGAATTATTGCTGGATTGATCGTTATTGACCGCAGCGCCTCATCTTTTGGCAGACCATACGACGACGCAGTTGCTGCTTGAAATGCAAGGTTACGTTCATTCATCGTCCCTCCGCCACCTCCGGCAATTGCGTACTTCACTCCCGCAGTAAACAATTTGAGAGGAATAGTGAATGGATTATCATACTCATCCGAACGTTTATTGGGAAGATCGTGGATCACTTCAACAATAACGCTGACGTTGTTTGCCTTCAGCAATTCGGTAACTTTCCACGCATCGCGACCTCCATAAATGATCAAATTCACCTGCTGATCTTTTGCAAATTGAACAGCGGATTGTATCTGAGCAATATCGTTTGCATACACAATTAGCACTATTTTCTTTTCAAATAATGGGGAGAACGCTTCCCACCGCAGATCGGTTGGATGTTTTTCAGTATCGGCTTTTTTTGCTTTAAGATAAGCTCGGCCATCATCAAATGCTTTTGTTAATTCTTTTATATTATTATCGATCGCCTTCTTTTGCTCTTCTTCAGTTTGTCGGGAAAATGCAGAACGGTTGATGGAAAGATTCGGCCAGGTGACATATAAACCAATCGGCGCCTTTAAAGTCATATCATCATTCGTCCAGCCATCAAGCATCATCGCAGCGGTTTTACCCCCAATGAGATTGGCGCCGGGAATGACATGAGCGATCGTTACCCCGTTCGCTCTGAGGGTTGGTATCAATTCACTTTCAGGATTGACAGAAACTTCTGTACGAACGTTGGAATTGATACGTCCTGTTTCAATCATATCATCCGTTGCACGAACTGCTTCGATCTCATTCAAACCTACTTTTGAGGCGGCGTTGATCAATCCTGGATAGACATGTTTTCCCGAAACGTCGATCCTTTCAGCACCTTTTGGAATTTCGATATTCTTCCCGACAGCAGTAATTTTTCCTTTATCAAAAGAGATCATTCCATTTTCGATCACTGCACCGCTCACGGTATGAATCGTCCCGCCAATAAGTACAATTGGTTTATCCTGCTTTTTAGCCGGAACCGGAGTTGAGGCAATGGACAATGGACAATGGACAATGGATAATAGTACTGCAGAAATAATGATTTTGAGATAATTCATTCTGTCTCCTGACTTCTGTATTCTGATTTCTGTTCTCATTGTTCCACCTCATTTTCCAATTCTGAAATATGCTCTTCTTCATGACACGAATAGGTCGAAGAACGTTTCATGACCGACGGAGGTCCAGACCCTTTCTTTTTTGATTTCAATACCTTCTGAACGAGCTCAGCTTTCTTCTTTTGAACATCCAGACGCATATCGGCATCCTCGCTCCGGTCAAAATATTTTCTGCCGTCGATCCATGTCTGCTCACAGATTGTATATGTTGAAAGAGGCGGTCCGCTCCAGATGACAAAATCAGCATCTTTACCAACTTCAAGAGAACCTACTCGGTTATCGATACGAAGTTGTTTTGCCGGATTCAGTGTGACAAACTTTAATGCTTCAATCTCGCTGACACCGCCGTACTTTACTGCTTTTGCAGCCTCAGTATTCATTCTCCGTGCCATTTCATTGCTGTCGGAATTATAGGAAACAAGGACACCGGCATCGTGCATTATTTTGCCGGCATACGGAATGGCATCGATTACTTCATATTTATATGCCCACCAGTCGCTAAAACACGATGCACCGACACCGCGCTTTGCGATCTCGTCGGCAACTTTGTATCCTTCAAGAATATGCTGTAACGTACCGATTTGGAATCCAAAATCGTCCGACACATGCAGAAGCATCATAATCTCATCCTGACGGTAACAATGGGAGTGGATGAGACGTTTTTTATTCAGAATTTCAGCAATAGTTTCCAGTTCTAGATCGCGACGCGGCGGAATGAGATTGGGATTTGATTTGGCATTGTTCATTGCTTTATCGTATTCGCGAGCAGCAATGAATTCATCCCGAATGATCTGCTCAACACCCATTCGGGTTTGCGGATACCGGGTCGTATATTTTTCCCCCCAGTTCGATTGTTTTGGGTTTTCACCAAGTGCGAATTTTATTCCAGGGATTGCTCCTTCAAATTTCATTTGTTCCGGCAGTAATCCCCACCGTAATTTAATTACCGAGTTTTGTCCACCGATGGCATTTGCGGAACCATGCAATTGATTCACTACTGTTAATCCGCCTGCCAGTTGACGATAGATATTGATATCATCAGCATTAATTACATCTCCAATACGGACTTCAGCGGTGATAGCCTGGCCTGCTTCATTGACTCCTTCAGAAATTGCCGTGTGTGAATGTGCATCGATCAATCCGGAAGTGACATGCTTTCCTTGTGCATCGATCACCGTTGCACCTTTCGGTGCAGAAAGTCCTTTTCCAATCTTTGTAATCTTCCCTTTGCTCACCAATAGATCAGTCCCTTCAAGATTCCCTTGAGGACCGCTCGTCCAAAGCGTTGCATTTTTTATCAGAACATCTTCTTGTCTCGGAATTTCTTTTCTGCCAAAGGCACCATCCGGAAAGACAAGTTCATTCGTAGAACAAACCGGAATTGCAGGCTTCGCACTGTCCGACTTTTCTTCATACGCTTTGTTCCGTGTTGCATTCCAAAGTCCTGAACTTCCATCGGATAATTCGAGCAAACCGAACATCGTGGAATCATTGATGGAACCGGAAAGCCGAATAATCCCCTTCAAACCAAGCGAATCACCATCAAAAGAAAACGAAAATTGTTTGAATGATAGTGATGCAGATTGAGCTTTGATACTCTTCGTCCCTTTAAGAACATTCACTACAGGGGCTTCAATCTCACCTGAAATATCCAATGAACCCGTATCTTTTTTTATACTTGAAAAGTGAAGAGAGTATTTCCATGTTCCACGGACATCAGCATAGTGCTTCAATTTTATTTCATATCGGATTCCCTCAATCCATGATTCTTGGATTTTTGTCTTTTCAGAGAATAAATTTCCATCGGTAACGACAATGTTCGCGATCTTTCCTGCTTCTATGGACCCAAGATGTTTTTCCATCCCAACCATTTGCGCGGGAATTGTTGTGAGGGAAGCCAATGCATCGTCGTTTGATAATCCGCAATCAATTGCAGTCTTTACCATTGCTCTGAATTTAGACAGATCCTTTAATTGATTAGTTGTAAGAGCGAAGTTCACTCCAGCTTTTTTCAAACGTGCGGGATTTTCAGAAGCAAAATCCCAATGACGTAATTCTTCATAGCTTGTTTTGAAGGCATCTTCAGGAGTATCAACAGAAGGTGCATCGGGAAAATTAACGGGTAGTATAACCGAAACTTTAAGATCTTTGATCGCTTCGATACGGCGATACTCATAACCATTTCCCCGCAGGATCCACTTCAGTGAAAATTCTTTGGCAATATTGGATGCACGGAGTTCTTTCAATTCATCGTTTGTTTCAATCACAATCGACTGCTTTCCCGATATGACATTCTCAAGGGAGGCCAATGTTGCATTTTCCTCCGGTCTCTGTTGGTGTGGATTCTTTGCATAGATCTTCTGAGCATCGAAATACCATTTGGCATCGATCAAGGTTTGACGGATCACAGCGATAACTCCCATGTGAGAATCGGGATAATCATCGGGGAAATTTTCACGCATGATCGTTGAGTGTTGAAACACATTCGATTGGAGGATCTGACTGTTGGGTTCGTCTTTTCCAAGATTCACCAGAACGCTGCTACCTTTTAATATTCCGTTTTGAGGCACAGACAAAACCGTCGTGAATCCGGATGCTCTGAATTTTTCCGCCGATTCTTTATCATAAAGAATATTTTCTGCCACAGAATAATTCGCCTTCACATTGCGATTCCAATAATTGGCACCGCGTACTTGTTCTATCTGACCGGTTTGAGGCTTGGGTTTCGTCTGACCGTAATCTGTATAAAGGTCTATCAATCCTGCATAGGCGGTCAAACCTGCGCAGTCCCATTCGCGCGCATCAGCAGGAATTGCAATGTTTGCACCAACGGACTGAATAATTCCATCGCGAATAACAATGGTCCCCTTTTCTATTCTTTTTCCGGGAGACTGAACGATGGTAATATTTTTCAGCGCATGAACAGAAGGAGTGTTTTGACGAATACCTTCAATATGTTGTGTCGATTGCGACAAGAGAATTCCACAGCTCAACAACAACAGTAAAAAATGCTGCTTCATAGAGTTCCTTAATTAATTAAGAAATAATGAATTAAAACGATGATAATTGAAATGGATGTTAGATCGAAAAAGTTTCTATTGATAATCGGTTTTGTTATTCGATGGAATGACTATAATGTGAATAGTAACTCCAATCGCTATCGCCACTAATAATAGATGAATAATGAGTGATTGTGTAACTACGATGGAATAAATTATTCCGGTCCACAATACTGCAATGATAGAGATCTTACCGGGTATGGAAATGCCTTTTCCTTCTCGATAATTCTTAAGGTATTTTCCAAATACTTTATTATGATGAAGCCAATCATAGAATTTTTTTGAACTACGTGCATAGCACCATGCTGCCATCAGGAAAAAGACTGTAGTGGGAAGCAGCGGTAAAAAAATTCCTAGAATCCCTATACCTACCAACACGGTGCCGGCAAACAGCAATGACCATCGAACGATCGGTCTATGTGAGATTTTAATTTCCGGAACAACTTCTTCGTTCTGCATGGTACGTTTTTCGATTAGATTTATGAATTATAAAGAATAGAATCTTAGATCGTTTCCTGTTCGTAATTTTGTAATGTACACAATTTGTCCGGTATGATACGAAAAATGTTCGGTAATATGAAGAATTGCTTCCAATCCGGTGACCGAATATCCTTGAATATTGTAAAGATTTTGCAGATGCTGAGTTGGAAAGTGCTCGAGAACTGAGTCCACATCATTAATTGCACTCTGCAATTGCTGAATAAGCTCAATTTTTGGAATTTGATGCCGTTCGTTGAATTCTTTATCTCTTTCGCGCTTAAATGCATTTCCTCCGAGATGATGAAATATCCATTGACGAATATTTCCCGACAAATGAAGAATGAGATTTCCAATACTATTATTCGTCTCGTGAGCTCTCCACCATATATCTTCATCAGTGAGGATCTTTAAACAATCTTCGATCTTTTTACGATACTCTTTCGTTAGTTTAGTTCGACAACACTCGATAAAATATCGATCTGTATTGCTGTGTAAAGGAGTTGTAATCATTATCGCTCAAACCAGCTTGTTCTGTTTGTGGAAAGGTTTGGTGCAACGATAGGAACGCCATAATTCTTGACTACTGCAGAAACCCACGAATTGCTCTTGAATAACGGAAGGTTCCATCCATTTACTATGGTATCCGAAACAACCCACGTTGTGTCAGTCATAAATGGTTGCTTTGAACCATCTTGATTGATGATTTCACCGATAATATTCACGCCGGCAAATCCTTTCTCCTGAAAATTTTGTGATTCAACCGCGATCGTATTTGTAGAATCAGTGAGAAATGGAAGAATATCAAATATCTTTGCCCGTTCCATTTCCACCATCAATGAAAGGGACCGACGGGCAGAAACCTCACCCACTCGTTTTCCATTAACAAATAACTTTGTCCATGTATCTCCCAATAATTGCAATTTTGCTGATCGAATATTCTTCGATGCAGGAAGATCCTTCCTAAAATATACTTTCAATTGCTGCAACGAATCTTTAATCCCTGTTTGTGATTTGGGATGATAGATCCATTGACTTTTCAACTGCGGGGAAACGACAGAATCACCCCGCTGAATTTGCTCTGCCAGTTCGTTCCAATATGCAATTTGCCGGTCATATCGTATCAGAAGTCGATCAAGATTCTGCGGTCTGTTAGTAGTCAACCACAGTTTTTCAAATTCCGTTCGTACAGGGATAAGATTGTCTACTACATTCTTGCACAACAGGGAACATTGCATGACAATTTCGTTCCGTGTTTTTACAGTGTCTTTCAATAATATTTTTATTTTTTCCTGTGCTTCAATCTTATCCGCAAACCAAAGATTTATTTTTGTGATAAATATAAGATACTGCAGATGATCGCTATTCTTGTTGACCGATCCTTTTGCATCATTCAACATCTGTTGGACAAACAGCATTGAAGATCGAATGCTTTGCATTCGTTGGATCAGCGGCAGTCGTTTTTCCCACACCATATCATCACGATTCGGCAGCATAGGGTGACGCCACAATTCGTACCAATGATATTGATTTGCCGGACTCGTGAGGATCGTATATACTGCACGTAGTTCATTTTGATTGTTATCAAAAAAGTTTGCAAAGAATTTCTCATCGAATATTTGAATGTCAGCTTTCACCGGATTCCAAGCACATTCGGCGGTCCATGCATATCCGTAATAGTTCAATTCCCGTAATGCTTCTCCCCCAAAATCATTCCAGTTGGAACATAACAAACCTTGTGATCCGTTGCTAAACCCATCTAGATTGAACGCTTGTATATTCAAAAATGTATTAAGGTAATTCGGGAACGGTCCGGTAAAATTCCATACTGCAGGAGAAACGATGTAAGGAAAACCTGCGTTCTTAAATACTTCCGGACTCGGGTAATCAAATCTCGTCCCATACTGCCAATCAACAATGATCACATCACGAGGGATCTTTTTGAGAATATCCGGATGATTTAAAATAATATCGCCGTACATCATTGGCTTTTTTCCGTATTTCTTTACGATCGCAAAAATCCTTTTATAATGTTCCGCATGAACCGTTGCAAGATCGCTGGCGGCCAATCGTTCACGGTTCACTCCCAACCCTACATCCCACGATTCGTCTGCGGCGATATTGAAATATGGAGAACTGAAACAGGAAGCGATCTCACCGATCATCTCATCAAGCAGTGAATAGACCTTTTCATCGGAGATATTCACCGTGTGAGCGCCCGGAAATTCTCCGAACTTTTCGTATTCAGGCTGGATCAAAATATTTTCCCAATGCCCAAGCGTCTCAAAGATCGGGATGATCTCAATAAAATATTTCTTAGCAAATGCATCCAGTTCTCTGCATTCCGCTGCACTTAATGCACCGCGGTTCTTCCCAATTTCGGGATGCTTTTTGAATTGGAAAACGTCTTCAATATAAGGCGAATATACGTTCATTTTATTCTGAGCACAAAACCGAATGACCTTTTTGAAGTTTTCCACTGTTGAGATCTGTCCGCGGCTGATATCATCCGTGATGCCGCGTATCTTTTGTGATGGATAATCATGAATCGTTACCCCCGGTACAAGCACGCTCCGTTTATCCTTTTGCAGCAGTTGAAGCAGTGACATCACTCCATAGAACAATCCTTTGTCCGATTCTGCAATGATGACAATTCCCTTTGCATCAACATCCAAGAAATATCCTTCCATTTTCATTTCCGGCTGTAACTTTCCTTTCCGTTCAAGCAGGAATTTCTTGCCGTATTCCGTGTTCGGTTTTCCGATAAAAATGAAATTTGATGTCAGCTTTCGAACAGATTGTTCATCAACGACTTTTAGGGGGACTTCTTTTTTCATTGATAGTTCATTGTTCAATTCCTGAGCAATGAACTGTTCCGCTTGATCATCATTTCCCATGACGATCTTTGTAGAGGAGGTGATTTTGAACGAGAGTTTTTTTTCAACGATCGATTGCGGTGTGGGAATGATCCTTGATGTTTGGGCAGAAACGAGAGTCGAGAGAAAAATTACGGTAAAGAGCAGTTTCATTGGTATCCTTTGTTATTGACAGACAAAAGATAACCGATATGTTCTTCCCTTTCAACTAAAAAGAGAGAAATGAATCTTGAAGACCACCGATAATGACAGATTAATGATCTTTGAACTTGGAAAGCACGTTGCCGTATAATGTTTTCATACAATCCGGGCAGATTCCATGGGAGAATTTAGCGTCACTGTGCCGTGTGATATATTGCTCCATCTGTTCCCATTCACCATTGTCATCCCGGATCTTTTTGCAATTGGCACAGATCGGAAGCAGTCCGCTCAACAGTTGTATCTCACTTACTTTTAGATTCAATTCTTCGTTCAATGAATGGAGTTCTTGATTTTTTTGTTCAACAAGAATTTTATTCTTATGAATACGTCGATTATATACGTAAAGAATAACAATCATCACAATAGATAAAATTCCGACACCAAAGAGGATTTTTGACTGAAGATTTTGTTTTTCGAGATTCAGTTCAGAAATCGTCTTTTCTTTTTCAAGCAGTTCGATCACCCGTTCTTTTTGGATTATTTCATGATTGATCACAATGTCGGCGATCTTCTTTGATTCATGAGAATTCATCAATGAGTCTTTTGCAACGGAATACAATTGATAATACTGATACGCTTTTTTCAAAGGACCGATCTTATCATAGATTGAATAGAGTGTCTCATAACTCTTCTTTAATTGATCTGGGGCATTAACTTGCTTTGACAATACTACGGCACGTTCAAGGTAATGTAGAGACGATTTGTATTGCCCGATTTGAAAATATGTGGACCCTAATGCGTTTAACAATTGCAGACTACCGTATTTTTGTCCAAGCTCATCATAATTCTTCAACGAACGTTGTAAAAAATTGAGCGCTTTATCATATTCCTTTTTTTCGGAATGCATAAGTCCTAAATTAAAATAAATATAGGCTATTACTCCTGTGTAATGCGAGTTTTCGGCGATTGCAAGTGCTTCATTATGATATTGAAAGGCAATATCGAAATTACCCCGTTTAAATTCTGAATATCCAATATTGGTCATGAACCGCGCTTTGGTAATATCACTGAGCGGTAAGCCATGTCTCTCCATTGCTTTTTTGTAATATTCTACCGACTTATCGTACTGTCCGATTTTATGATAGACAATACCAATATTATTCAACGTACTTGCTATTGGAATCGTTAGTCCCAATTCTTCTCGAATACGTAATGCCTCAAAGTGATGTTCAAGCGCTTTGCTGTATTGATCGATATATGCATACGCGATACCAAGAGTACTATTTGCACTGGCGATTCTTTTTTTATCATTAATCTGCTTACTGACATCAAGTGATTGATATCCGTATTTTAATGATTGGGCAAAATCTCCAAGTTCACTGGAACTGAATGCCATTGATGAATATAACGTTGCCAGTGATAAGGAATCTCCTAATTGTTGAGCAATCCCGATACCTTCCATTCCGTATGCCAATGCTTGTTTTGGAAATGTATTTTCCAATTGATTGGCAAGGATAAAAAGAATATCGAGCCGTGCTTTACCGCTTGATGAAGGAAGAACTGCCTTTAACGAATCAAGTTGAGGCGTTTGAGCCTGGAGAACCGTCAGCACAAACAAGAAGGAAAATATTTTTTTACTATGAGAAAAATTAATATGCATTTGTTAGGACAGAAATATTTTTTTGAGGTGGACTATTCAACAGAAACGGAATAACTATATACCAATATAATCTGTTTAAAAATGACGAACAACCAATTTAGGAAACACTAAAGTTCGATTGAAAAGCCCAGAGTATTGAGCATTCTGTGTTGCGGATAAAATTGTCCGCGTTCATCAAGTCCGGTTCTGAATTGATAGAATATACGAAGTATCTTCTCGTGTTGCATTGGTGTGGAAAAACCAACTTGCAGAGTATTTGTTGCAGTAAAGTCAGCTTCCTGACGTACTTTACAATCAGCAGCAGCATATAAAATAATTTTAGGATACAATTCTGCAATCGATTTTTTCCCTCCGGCTTGAATCGTCCAACGCTTATTGGTTCGCAGTCCATTCACCGTAAAGATATATGCATAATCTGCTCCAATGTAGAATTGATCGTTCATCCCTGTTTCCCGTATCAACGCTAATTTGATGTAGTCGCGGGAATACCGGATGGCTGATGTTAGTTTCAATCGTTCAAACCAATTATCGCTAAGATGATGACTTGTATGACCAGCAACCATTTGCACAAACATCGCTTCTTTGACTGGAATATCAAGAGTAATGTAATCGACATAATAATCGTTCGAAATGACATGTGCCTGTCCCATCGGATTCAATTCAAAATGGATCGATCCGCTTATAGAAGCTTGAGTTGTGATTCCAAACAGTTCAATGGTAAATATCGGAAACATTCCCCCCATGGTTGCCCTGATATTTTTGGTAAAAACAATGTTCTCAACATTCACTCGATGCGCATGTCCATCTGCTGCAAATGGTGAGACATACGTCGATTCCGGAAAGAAGTGAATCCGTTCAAAGAATTGTGCTGAAAGTGTACTCGTGAAAAGGATTGCAAAGAGGAGATATCGTCCAAGAATCATGAAATATCTTTCATCCAGTGTGCATGAAATTGAATGTGGGCTTCCTGGTCGTGAAGTGAATCTTTTTGCGGATTAAAGGATGCAATCGTATCTTTTGGATAACCGCTTTCAATTGAATTGATCAACACTTTTTTTTCAATGATACTATAGCGTAAACGCCACGATTTGATCGCCATAACGAATCCACCTGTCTCATCATTCATAATTCTTCGATACGAATGAGGTAAAGGATCGAATGAAAGGATATCCATAGCACGATCGATCAGGTGAATATCAAATTCACTTTTAAGCCATTTCGCTTGTTTGTCTGCAATGTCGGAAACTTCAACGGTATAAGGTGCATCTTCAGCATTTTCAATTTCTGCAAGCCAGCCAATTTCAGAATCGGGAAATGCTTCGGCATACGGAATATACGGCTTGATATCGAGTATCGGTGTTCCATCAAGCAGATCGGGATTTTCAACGCGGATGATTCTTCCTTTCACATCGATCAGTTTGCACAATGAAAGCCCGATCGGATTTGGCCGATGAGGAGACCGTGTTGCAAAAACACCACGCTTTGTTCTTCCGCTGCGCGGGGGTAATACTTTCGGTTTCCAATCAGAATTTTTATGAAACCATGAAATGATCCACACCCGTTCAAAGCCGGCAAGGTACTCTACTGCCTGATCGAAATTTTTATCGGGATAGAGTTCTATTGTTCCAATGATCTCATTTTTATCGACTCCTGGCTGACGGGGAGCATGATATTTCTCTTGATACGGAGTGTGAATGATTCCTATGGGTTGCAGTGTAAGCTCTTGCACAAGTTCCAACTTCTTTCCTTTCAAATTTAAAATTTATACCGATACCCAATGGAGAGTGAATATACTTCAATATAACTTCCAGGCTTGAAACTCAATTCTTGTCTGGTATAATCGGCATTAGCGGTCAGCAACGAAATAATTCCCAATGGTTTCTGCAATCCGATTCCGAATGAACGCGCTTTTAAGAGATACACATTGCTGTTGGTGGGATCATAATTCCGTTCGTCCGGAGAAAAACCTGCGCCTGCTTTGATTGAAGCATATTCTTCCGCAGTACCATCGTAATACCATCGGGTTGTAACACTCAACGATCGAGAAAAACTGACGCTCCCCGGTGTCACAAAAGGACGAAGAGAGAACCAATAATCTTTGTAATAGTACCCAAACGATCCCGTGTAAATTGTAATATCACTTCCCGGACCGAAATTGAGATACCGCGCACCGAATGATGTCTCAAAACTTTCAGGCAATTTAAAGAACGCTTCAAGTCCGGCACGATGCTCCGGGAATAACGATGTGGATGCACCCGCAAATCCATAACTGACGTAGGCATAAATTCCACTGATAATTCTTGGATAAGCGTCCACTTCAAACTGCAGACCGTCTTTTCCTCTGGTATTTCGGTAGTTCAATCGGCCAATGATTGACCCAAAAAATGTTGAACGATTATATTGCAGAGCAAACAAATGATTTGGATCGAAGTAGTGGGTGTACCAATCGTATGTTTCATTGACACCGATCCCCTGCATAATAAAAGCTGATTTTATGGATTCACGAATTTTTGGGATTTCGGGATGAGAAGGATTGATATCTTCAAGAATTGATAATGTAATCAACGATTCATTCTCCCGATTCAGGTCGCGAAGGATCTTTGCTTTCTGGATCAAAAAATCTTCATGGTTTGGAAATTTACGCAAAGCAGTAACACAGATCTTTAAAGCATCTGCCGGTTTATTATCCCACTGTTCAACATCAATCGCGAAAAGAAGTGCTTCAATATTGAATGGTTTTTGATTGAATACTGTTCGAAGTTCTTTGCGGGCTTCCGCTCGTCTGCCATCCCACGCAAGCGTGCGTGCAAGAAATATTCGAATATCAACATAATTCGGACTCTCTTGTAAAGCCAAACGCAATAGTTGTCTCGCTGAATCACGTTGATCGTTAAATGCCAGAGTGCGGGCCAGACTAAAGAGTTCGTCGGAGTCCAATGAATCGACCATCGATTGGGAAGAAAGGCTCTGCAAACAAACCATGATAAATAGTGCAGAGAATATTCTGCGGCTAAAGACAAATGTATTTTTCATTGATTCACCGATTTTATTTTTTCTTTTAAATTTTTAGCCTCTGCAAACTGCGGATCCTGATTGAGAATTTCATTCAATTCTTTTAATGCCTCAGCATCATTGGCGGATCGATAGTGTAATTGCGCTTTGAACATTCGGGCTTCGATATTCCGAGACTGCATCTGCACGGAAAGTGAAATATACTTCATTGCTTCATCAACACTTCCATTCCAATATTCAACCTGAGCCAGACCATAATATGCGTCAGAATAATTCGGCGACCGGCGTACAATTTCATATAATTGTATCCTTGCTTCATCAAACCGGCGTTCCCATGCTAATGTCCGAGCCAATAATGAACGCACATCATGATAGTCAGGATTGATCGCCAACAATCTTCTGCAGAGCAGCCGTGAATACTCATAGTTTCCTCCGAATGCTTTCTCGCGTGCAAGGATAAATAATTGATCGCTATTTAAATGAAGTGAATCAATATCTGCAAACAATGAATCTTCGTTGAGTATGGTAACCGAATTCTTTTTACCATCTTCGGTGGGATATATTTTGTTGTTGCCATTGACATAATCACAGAGGGAAATAAAATCAGTGCGCTTTTTTTGAAGTGAAAGCCGAATACTATCATTCTGGATTTCATTAATATATAAACTGGGGGATACGACAAAGAGCCGTTCTCCCGACAGAAAATACTTTCCTTCGAAATAATCCGAGATTTCACCTTTAAATGGCATGAATGCCCGTGAGCGAATATTACGGAAACCTTTCACTGTATCGATCTGGCTTCCAACCCAATGCGACTGCTCCGGAAAGTTCATTGAATAATGGTTCTTTAAAAAACCAAGCAGCGTTGGTGCAACATCGGCATGAGTTGAAACAGAATAGAATACAGCCGGAGTGTTGAGCATTGGAGAATAGATCATCAGCGGAACGCGATACCGGTCCAATTTTGTGTCGAATGGGATCGGAATTAAACGATGATCACCTGTGATGATAAAGATTGTATTAGAGAAATCACTCCGTTTCTTATATTGTTCAAAAAAATTCCGCAGGGCATCATCCGAATACAACAATGATACATAAATATCCTTGTACCTCTTGTTGTTCTCCTGCTTGTCTTGATCATTTTGCAGTTGATTATTTTTTTGTTCGAACTGCTCTTCATACCGCTCTTTGTGTGGAGGAAGAAACGGCTCGTGAGTTGATAGTGTCATATAAACATCAAAACGAGGAGCGGAAATTTTTGTACCGATAACTTCCAATGATCGATTAAATAATTCCTTATCCGCATATCCCCATGAAAAACCGGCTTCTGTTGATGGAGATTTTTCATACGGCGGAAAAAAATCCCCATCATCAATAATATTGTCTACACCCTGCCGTTCGAGGAAAATATTCTGTTGATCAAAATTGATTGCACCGCCGTAATAGTACGATGTCACATATCCATTTTGTTTAAGCAGTGAGAATAACGACCGATGATTCGGCATTCCATTCCCAAGTTCCATAAATCCTTTTCGATCGAACGGGAGCGAAGCGGTCAATGATGGAAGTATGCCAAATGTTCTACCGGTAGTGCTAAGAAAATTTTTCCAGGTTAAGCTGTGATGCGATAGTGAATCAATGAATGGAGTAAATCCCTGGTATGATCCACCTTCAACAAATGCACTCCCCAATCCTTCTACTATGATAAATACAATGTTCGGTTTCTCAGACTGTGTGGTAAAATACTTTCCTATCACATCACTATAGTCCGCTTTTTTTAACAATGGATATTCCTCCGGCGAGTATCGATCTTCAGACGATTGACTGCTGGTAAAGTACTTGAACGATTGTCGGATGAAATAGAGTGTCTTATTTTCAACAATAGTATACTCAAGCTCTTTAGAGAAACCGCTCGGTTCCGGCTGAATCACTAGCAGCATAGGGATCGAGAATAGAGCAAACCCATAGAAACTAAAGATTACAAACTTTGGAAGCGGAAATTCTTTCACTAATTTTGGAAGGAAGAAAAACAGGACCCCAACGAGAACAAACACAATCAGTCCAAGAATATTTACTCCGCCGGATGCACTGACGGTTTCCTTGATATCGTTGAGAGAATAGCCATAGAGATCTGAACTAAGAGGAATAAGCGTAATTGAAAAATATTGTGTCAACGCCAATGAACCATATGCGAAAAATATCAGCAGCAGTATATGGATCCATAATGCAATACGTTCACTGACCAAAGCAGATAAGAATAAAAATATCACCGACAATAGTGCCAGCATCGCACCAATAACAAAGAAATCAAGAATATATGCTTTAAGGATCAGATCACTGAGGTCGGAATCCGCCTGCACCGCTCCACCGACTAACACAAGTTCATAGGTTCGAAACAACAGAAAGATCATGAACGCCGCAACGTTCACAAGAACGAACGGTCGCGCAGAATACAATACATGATTGAGTATTTTAGTTTTCATTCTCTATCAGCAATCCTTATTTCTTAAATCCAACCCGTGTCATGGCTCCCCACGTTTTAACTCCGCGCCAATAATCCCAAAATGCTTTTATTCTCCACCACACTGTTATCTGTCTGTATCCAAAATTTTCCACAACACCAAGGATCAATAATTTCAGAAGGTCGCGAGTTCGCGGATAACGGTGAAATGATATTTCCTCAAGCATCACTGCGCTGACCGAGAACATCACTCCGTAAATTACCGACACGATAAAGAATAATATAAAAATCTCGATATTGACCATCCCTAAATAGAAACCGATTCCGACGGCAACATAGCCGATTGCTTCGATCACAGGTCCAAAGAGTTCAATTATTGTAAAATATGGAACACTCACCAAGCCGAGAACACCATATCGCTTATTGAACAACATTTTCCTGTGAATGATCAATGTATCCAATAATCCCCGATGCCACCGGTTTCGCTGACGACCAAGAATCTTCAATGTCTCCGGAGCTTCAGTCCAACACACCGGATCTGGAACAAAGTCCACTCGATACGGAATTTTGTTCTCCAAACAATACCGATGCATACGAACGACCAATTCCATGTCCTCGCCAACCGTATCATGTTTGTATCCACCGCATTTCAATACAATATCCCGCTTGAATAATCCAAATGCACCCGAGATGATTAGGAGTCCGTTAATGGCACCCCAGCCCATTCGTCCTGAAAGATAGGCACGATAATATTCAATAACTTGAAATGAAGGGATTAATTTCCGGGAAAGTTTAACATCGGTCACCCTTCCGCGATCGATCGTACAACCATTTGCGATTCGAACAATTCCTCCCACTGCGATGACACTTTCATCATCAAGGAACGGTTTGACTACTTTTAACAAGGCATCGTCTTCCAATATTGAATCTGCATCAATAGCGCACACCAATGGATAACGCGAGACATTGATGCCGACATTCAATGCATCAGCTTTACCGCCGTTCTGTTTATCGACAACGATAAGATTTCGAAATTGTGATTGTTGGGAAACATAAATTCCACGCACTGCTTTTGTCGGAATGGTTTGAACATACACTCGTTCTGTCTTCACCATATCGAACTTTTTGATCACTACATCGAGCGTATTATCTTTGCTGCCGTCATTAATAAAGATCACTTCAGCTGTCGGATAATTCAATTTCAACAGAGAACTGACACTTTCTATACACGTTGACGATTCGTTGTATGCCGGAGCAAGAATTGAAACTGCAGGGGTCAATTCGGACTGCATGATCACCCGATAATCGCAGAACATATGACGGCGAAGATAGGTGATGATAGCACCGAACGAAATGGTATACATCGAAAAATAGAACACATTGACAAAAACAAAGAATCCGATAATAAACTCAGCATATCGATTCAAAACAAAATTGGCAAATTCAGAAAGGATGTCCATCACTGTTTCCTCTCAAAATGAGGTGATTGAACTTCCACTCCTGCTTCGTGCAGAAACTGCAACGCAACCATTCGTACGTTTTCATCATCAAGATTTGCAGCATACTGAAGACTTTTTATCCCTAATTCTCCGATACGAGCCAACGCTTCTCCCGCAGCGAGTTTAACATTCATTGTATCTTTCACAAGCATCCAGTGGAGGTCGTACGCCAATGCCGGTGAAGAAAGACTTCCGGCCGCTTTCGATGCATCAATACGTAGCTGTTCTTCCTCAGAATACAGAAATTTTTTAATAAGAGGGACACTTCTGGCATCACCGATCTTTCCAAGTGCGATCAGGCTTTTGTGTTTCACATCAGGAACTGTATACTCAATATACTCCAGCAATGTTGGAACAGCTTTAACATCACCCAGCATTCCCAGAATTTCCACACAAAATCCCTGGATCTTCGGATATGGAGACCGCATTGCTTCCACAAGCGGTAACACCGCGTGTTCACCAAAACCAAAAATAGATTTTGAAAGCCGGACCTGCATCCATGGAGACATCTCTTTTAATCTCATAAGGATCGGAGCGAGTGAGCGCACACCCCCAATGTCGAGCATGGACTGCGCCGCTTCGATCCGGACATCATCATTCTCATCATCCAAACAGCGTTCAAGAAACGGTAAAGTCGATTCGTTCAACATCAATCCGGCATTCTTGCATCCGGTTGCCCGTTCCCACCATCGCGAATCCTTCATTCCTTTTTTTGTATCGGTAATAAAATCAAAATATTCAAATGCAAGGGTCAAGCGAAAGCGAGTTTCACCGATCACTTCGGACGTTAATTTTAACATGACTCTCTTTAACGAGCGACGGCGTGCATTGTTCTGTGAATGCTTATCGAGATTCAGTTCAAAGCTTAAATTATTGAGCAATTCATCGAGTCGTTTTGAAATGCTCACAGCCTGGCCCGCATCATTCTTTTCTGGAAGTTCAGTGAAGAGATATTTATTTAAAGCGGCATGAGTGGTTTGATCGCGACGGTTTTTTTTTATCTGTACCGTGGAAGATCGAACTTTTGAAACGATCAATCCGATCGATCCAATGGCGATCAGGAAAAGTGCAAAAAAAGTAGTAACAAGGACAAAAAGAAAAAAAATAGCCGTATTCCTTATTAGTTTTTATGTTGGCTCTGTTTCTCTACGAATGTTCGATTGTGTGACTGACCCATCACTTCTTTCATAAGCGGAAGATAAAATTTCCAAAAAAACCGCGTCTGGTCTGAGACAAAATAGAATGAGAATAATTTAGCGAGCAAAAATTCCACATTCCAATACTGGGTCAACAGCATTTCTACTTTATTATCGGCAAAATCTCCCGCAAAATAAAGATTCTGCGCGGTAGAATCGGATATCACAATTGCGGGAAAAACAAGCGGTAATCCGGCAGATAATATTTTTTCTTTTCCGGATAGTGTGCACTGCATTTCGAATTGTGCGATAACTCTTGCCGAAGAATCGACAGTGACATACTCAAAGAAGTAAAAATACGGAACCCGGTCATCCGTCTTGCTGAGAAGATCATGACTACTGTTCCGTAATACGACCGGAGACATTTGAAGATCCTTAGATTCCAGTATGATCAATCCCGGTTTGGTATCACCGATCTGCCGTTCCACCGTGATAATGATTCCCCTTCCCGAATAATGCCACCCTTTTTTATCAGATTTCCTATACACTTCTTTCATCCATCGCGGCGCGGTATTCAAATCATCATAGTATTTCCCTAAAGCACCTGCATATTGGACACCAAACAGTGATCCTAAACGGCGCTGACTAATGCTATCCCGCATTTGAGGATCCTGTAATGTATTGAATTCCGCAATTGCCATTCCACCGGATTTTTTAAATGCTTCTATACTATCGAGTTCCGCAGTTGTAAGACCGCCGTATTTCAACTGAATCGGTAGATAGGTATCCGAAAGCATTTTTTCAAATTTTTCAAATCCAAGAGGATAGGAATAGACACCGTACGTGTCAGTGATATAGAGAAGATTAGCTTTCGAGAGCCGTAATTTGGAAGAATCACTGTACGAACTGTCCTGAGGAAAAAATCCGTAATAATCTTCCTGATCGTTATAATAATTTTGCGAATCCGGTTTGGTATATTTCCAATGATGCATTAACCAAAAAAAAGAGCGGTGCTCCCGAAAATCTCCTCCGGTAGTTTTATCGATAACAACAACAGAGATGGGTCGTGTGGGAACGAAGAACCAAACAATGAACGGGACCACAAAAACAAGAATCAACAACGATGCAATTGAAATTAAGATCTTGTGAGTATAGGTAAACCGCTTTTGTGAGCGTGCCATAAAACTGCAGGTTAGGACTTTCTGCGAGCAAGAACCGTTTTTATCCGAACGATCAGTTCCTGGGGACTGAATGGTTTTTTAATGTAATCTTCAACGCCAAGTGCAAATCCTTCTACGATCTCTTTTTCGAGGGTCCGTGATGTTAGCATAACTACCGGAATAGACTTGGTTTTAGGGTTCTTTTTAAGCTCAATCACCAGTTCCTTCCCTCCCATAATGGGCATCATAATATCGGTCACGACCAAATCAACAGAATTTTTTTCCAGAAATTCAAGCGCTTCAACCCCATTATGCGCAACATGAACCTGAAATCCTGAATTCTTTAATTTGAAGGTTACGAGCTGCTCTATATTACTATCATCTTCAACAACAAGTATTTTCTCTGCCATATGTAGAAGAAATATACAAAAGTTATCGGTCTATTAATATTATAAAAAAAGGAAAGCAATAATGCTTTCCTTTTTTTAGAGAGCGGGTGACGGGACTCGGACCCGCGACATTTTGCTTGGGAAGCAAATACTCTACCAACTGAGTTACACCCGCAGTTGAAATTTTAAGAATTTCGATACTTTTAAGTTTTATCTTACATCAATAAATACATTTTTCTGAACACTCACTAACGTATTTACTAACGTCCTTACTTCACCATGTAGCTGCCAAAATAAAATCCCTCAGTGAGAGGCTTCCGACCACTAAACACTGAGGGCAATCCTTACGGATTAAAAATTTGAGTTCGGTGGAAGCCTCGTTTTTCTTTTCAAAGATACAAATCTATGTTTTTGTTTGCAATGAAATATTATATCCTATATTTGGTTATCACTCTTAAACTATAGAAGACCCAAAATACATCCGGAAAAAGAAATCCTACATCCCCTTATATTTTAACCAAGATAAACTCGTAAATTTCTACTGCGCGATTCATGGCGCAAGCGGCGAATCGCTTTTTCCTTGATCTGGCGAACTCGTTCGCGGGTAAGATTGAACTTCTCACCGATCTCTTCCAGAGTCAGCGAATGCTCCTTATGCAGACCATAATACATGAGGATCACTTCGGATTCACGCGCTGTTAATGTTGCGAGTGCTCGTTTTACCTCTTCTTTTAATGATTCATCCATGAGTGAAGAATCCGGTGCCAGTTGTCGATCATCCTTGATAACGTCGAGAAGACTGTTTTCTTCTCCTTGAGTAAATGGGGCGTCAACAGAAATATGTCTTCCGGCTATACTCATTGTGTCTGAAACTTGATGAACAGACATATTAAGCTCTTCTGCAAGTTCATGTGCGCTCGGTACTCGTTCGTATTCTTGTTCAAGTTGGCTGAATGCTTTCGTAATTTTATTCAAATCACCAACTCGGTTCAGAGGGAGTCGAACGATACGCGATTGTTCAGCAAGTGCCTGTAGAATGGACTGACGGATCCACCAAACTGCATAGGAAATAAATTTGAACCCGCGCGTTTCATCAAACCGTTTTGCTCCTTTGATTAATCCGAGGTTCCCTTCGTTGATCAGATCGCCGAGCGACAGACCCTGGTTCTGAAATTGTTTTGCAACACTCACAACAAAACGTAAGTTAGCTTTCGTTAATTTCTCTAATGCGGCTTGATCTCCCTTTTTGATGCGCTTTGCAAGCTCGATCTCTTCTTGGGGAGTCAACAAATCGACTTTGCCAATTTCGTGCAAATAATTATCCAACGACTTACTTTCTCTGTTTGTGAACTGTTTTGCTGTTTTTGCCATTCTACTCCCTTTTATTTACCATTTTTTACATAAAACGAGTTATTTATCCCGAATTTGAAACTACCGAGGATCCAAAGATATGATTGTAATATACATTCAATGTTAATATAAACAAAAAATTCTAAGATGTAGTTCTTCATAGACGAAATAAATAGTATTAAATTCTATTCATTTATGACAATTCTTTCGTTTCTGTGTCATTTAGACTCTTCTGGAGGGGAAAAAGTTCAATCTTGTATAGTATTTTGGCTTTAACCTGTGTCGCCTGTGTCGATGGTACCTCGTCGTCTCTTGATTTGAAGCTACTCTGAAGGATCATTTGTTGGAGGTTAACAGATGGGGGCCCATTTGGACCCCTTTTCTAAAACTCTGTTTTACCCTTCAAGGATGAAAGTGTGTGTCATCCTAATCTCTGCAATAGATCTTTATTCCTTTTAAGGGTTCTAACCAACAAATGACTTTAAAATTGACTTCAGGCAAAATGGCGAGTTACCAATTCTGTTTGAGTAAAGAGTTAGGAGGTATAATATTTTTTTACAAGTATTTTGATTGAGATAAATAGAATGAGCATCATCAAACCACTTAGATAAATACGTCGAATATCATTTATTCGATTTAACTTGTTGATATTAAGTAAGTTCATCGTCGAATATATGATAATAACATCCCAGAGCAGAATCGGAGGGAGATAGAACCATTCAAACCAGCCGAAGATAAATGGAACAATACTACCTACAATTACTATCAAAAATATTGCTGCGGAAATTCTCATCGATTGAATAGGACCTAATAATACTGCCAACGAACGTGAACCAGTTTTCCGATCGCCTTCGACATCCAAAGAATCCGCTGCAATTTCTTCTCCTAAATCGATAAAGAAAATTGTAAGAGCGAAATACCAAACAGCCGCTTCAAATGGATTTCCAACTACAATACCACCCACTATAAATGTCATACCAACTGAAAAACCAACAAAGAGGTTTCCCCATAAACCTGTTTTTTTGAATTGCCAGTTATATAAAAAACCAATGAGCCAAACAAAAAATACGACGACGAATACCTCAAGGCTGATTAAAAGTGCAAAGAAAAACCCTAAGAGAGCGACAATGATTGATAAAATCAATGCTTCAATTTTTGTAACAAGTCCTGAAGGCAGGGGCCGATACGGTGAATTTATTCGGTCAGTTTCAATATCAAAATAATCATTAAGAATAAGTGCTGTGGAGGCAATGAAGAAAACAGAAAAAAATCCATACACTACTTGAGTGGATGTAGGTGTCCCATCAAGTGCAAGAATTTCACCCAGCAAAACACAAACTCCTGCTGTGAATGACAATTCAAATCGAAATAGTCGGAATAATCCAATTATTTTTTTACTAATCATCGTTTTATTGGTGATGGATATTACCGTCTAATAAACTGATGTAACGTTGCGTTGCAGCCTGCCTAATGATTGGTGTTATTGCACAAAAGAAACTTAAATTCATTTACAGAATACATTACATAATTAAATAATTATTTTTCTGTTCTTTGAAATAGTGCCAATCATTCTATCGATGGAAACACATTACCATGTTTATCAACACTGGATTATTGTATTTTTTCATAATGAAATATTGGCCAAGAGATATAATTCAAATACAGTTTTCCATTGAGAAACTCTGGGATGGTAATATTTGTATTAAACGACAATCTGTTGGATGTATAGATAAATGAGCCAGAATCTTTCAATACTTGAAATAGAGAAGCATAATTATTTGTTATCGTGTAATTGTATTTATGTGTGGCTTCATCAAATTGATATTCCTTTTTTATTTTGCCAAACAAAATAGTAGCAGCCGGTCTCCTTTCCATTTGTGCGATCCAATTCTCCGCCTCCCATTTACCGGTCACTACTTTGCCGTCTCCATTTACAGGCGACAATATTTCCAACAAATTTAACACTAACACTTCATTTTTAAATTCTATTTTATGATGATAATAAATGTAGTAGGTCATATTGTTAAATGAGAGCAGATATGAAGTATCAGCATATACTAATTCCATTTGCGGATAAGTAAGCACAGCATTGTTGATTGAATATTTACCCTTTGCAACATACACAATCTCATACACAATTGTATCGGGCAAATACTTGGGTGTAAAAAATGAATCAACAAAAGTGCTGTCTGCCCTAAAAGTATAACTCCACGCAGACCCGGCTTTCCAAAGTCCTACTATTTTACTTCTCAAGACATCGTCACCGTTTGCTCCCCCTATTGGTTGAGTCGGTTGAACATCTTTCTTACACCCAAAAATTACAACTAAAAATAAAATAATGATTTGGTTTTTCATTAGATCTCCTTTTTTTGTGTCTTACGGACTGGAGCTAATCTTAAAAGAAACTCTTTAGGGTCTGCTGTGTAACCTGCCCGACTGGCGTCGGTCAGGCGAGCGTTTCAGCGCGCCGAAATTGTTTTTAAATTCGCCGATAACTATCCGTGACGTAAGTTATAGTTAGAAATTTCATCACTTACAACTTTTGCGCGTCGGCAGTTGCAACGTCAGTTTGAAAAATTGGTTAGACGGCTTTTAAATGATTTTTGATTTATTCTTCTAAGTACCATTCTCCACCTGAGCTTTGCAACAATGACCAAATAACAATTTTATCGGAACCACAAGTAAATAATTTCGTTCCATCTGGACTTAACAATATTGTTGAAACAGATTGCTTGTGTTGTGTTAATGTTCTAAACAACTTTCCCGTTGAACTATTCCAAACTCTTATTCTCCCATCATCATAACCGCTAAAGATCAATGAATTATCTTGACTAAAACAAAGAGAGCTTAAATAATTCGATGAAGAACCAAGCATTTTAAGTAACGTACCATCCGCCACATTCCAAAAAGCAATTTTATTATTGATGGCATCCGTAATTAAATATTTACCATCTCTACTAAAGGTTATAATATAAGTGCGGTCATTGTGACCACTCAAATTACGAAAGATCTCACCGGTCTTGACGTTAATTAACCTTATGATATTATTACTGGAACTCGCTACTGCCAATACAGAATGGGAACGATCTATCGCAAGATTGAACGCATAAATACTGTCAGGGTTTAATTGTTTTGTAGTGGTATTACCTAGAATATTCAAAAATGAAAGAGACGGCTTAAATCCACCTGTTATTATTTCATCATCAGTAAGTCCAAAAACCCCACAAGAGATTCTTTCTTGATTATGAATACTCTTAATAAGAGTACCATCGCTAATTTGTAAAATATTTACTTCTCCTTGCAATAGTTGAGAAACCGTATCATAATAATTTCCAAAAGCAGCGATATATTTGCCGCTCGGACTTAAAGTAAAATTTGTTGACCAGCTATTTTTTGAACGATAACAATCCATTTCTTTAATGGATGTTCCTGAATTGATATCTCTAAATTCTACAACGCCATTATATTTTTGAACCACAATTTGATTACCATCATGAGATAATTCTGCAATTGAACCGGCTTGAAGAGTGTTTATAACGGAAAATGTAGAACCAAATTTTACTGCTGCTGTATCAGAGTAAATTGTCGAATCATTTGAAAATTCTGATGCTATTCGATAAAAGTACGTAATCGTTGTGTCAAGCGTGTTGTCGACATAAGAAATACTATCCCCAGGAAGAACTGATAATTTATAAAACAAACCGTTAGAATTCGCTCGCTCAACTGTATAAGTTTTAGGCGCTATGGTTGAATAATAAGAAGGAACGCCACCACTATATTGTATATACGCTTTAGACCATTGCAGATGTATTGCATTACTTGATACAGATGTAATAATGAATTTTTTTGCGCTAATATATGATTTAGATGGTGGACTATCTTCATCATTTTCAAGGATGCAAGAAGAAAGAGAGATCATCACTATAGCGATGAATATGATATTATTTTTCATAGAAATATTTTTTTTTAGCCGCCTAACGGACTGGAGCAAAGCCGCGTTGTAACCTGCCCGACTGACTTGTTTCGGGAAGCAAATGGTCAACCAGCTTAGAATTATTTTTGAATAATCATCTTTTGCGTTTCCCGATAATTACCGGAACGTAACGTATAATAATAAATCCCAGAGGAATATCCCTCGGCATTCCATTGAACAGAAAATGTTCCTTGCTGATAATAGCCGGAAACAATTGTTGTTAATTTTCTCCCAAGAATATCATAAACTGCTATCTCAAGATCCGAAGCATAAGGAACTGAAAATTGAATTGTTGTTGTCGGATTAAATGGATTTGGATAATTATTATAAACTTTAAAGGAAGTTGGACTGCTCCCTTTTTTAATTTCAGCAGTATTTACAGATAGCACCTCATTTGTTAGCAAGTAATTATTTTGATAAAGACGTTGGGCAATATTTCTTTTTTTGATAACTGAATTTAGATCGTTACCTAAAATCATTGCAATAGAATATTTTACAGTTGACCATTTTGGAAATTGAAATACACTACTCCCCGCAATTACAGAAAGATCCGAATTTGATAAAACTGTATCAACAAAGCCACCGGTCATTTTTGACCACATTTGCAAATCATTTTTTGGCCAAGCACTATAAAATCTATCTGAAAATAGTCCAATGCTAGCCGATTTAATATTTGAAATATTCGTATTTGTGCTATTATTTAAAACTGCAATACCAAGATATCCCTGGTAGACAACGCCGCCAAATGAATATCCATCGAAATAGACCATATTTAAGTCAGTTCCAAAATGTGGGGAATTAACTACCGGATCGCAAAAAAAGCCCACTGATGCAAAATCAAACGAGAAATCGGAAATATTGGTTATATCATAATTCCAAAACAATATGTCTTCGAGCTCTTTTTGCTGAAATTGCATTCCTCTCACTTCAACACGCAAGCCCAGTCCACCGATTGATGAATCATTGAATATTGGATAATAACCATTTGGTGAAAGAGTAAATTCTTTATCTCGAGAATCATCCATAACATAAAATGTTTCTATAACACTATCTTTGATACCTTTTCCAAAATAACCGTACCATTCACCGTTCCAATTTGCATCAACACCAAGTGCCAACGGCCACGCTGCCGGCCAAGAATTTTTATTATTGCTAACTGCGATAAGACCGCTATCTGGATTGCAATACCCTTCTATAGATTCAAATCCCCATATTTCACTAGTAAGAGGATTTTTATCCATCTGCTCTCGATATTGAGTTTCAATCGAAGTAATAAAAACATCTTGAGCAGAACTATTTTTAATCTTTAATTTTCCACCTACTAATAGTGTAAAACCATCCAAATGACGGTGGCCTGAACCTTTAGGCCATTCTAAATGCGGCGCTGATATTGCACCAGAATACCAATCGGATACCTCTCCAGCATTAGAATATATTGTTCGGATATTATTACCATAGAGAGGAGATTTTTTTCTATTCTTGACGTCTCCTTTTTTGTCTGCTCGATATCTTACAATATTTTCTGGAACTTGTGCAATCAAAGAATAAGTAAAAGCAAAAATAATTATCATTAAGTATTTTTTCATAGATTTTAATTAGTTTATTGGTAGTTTTTTAATTCTTTGAAAAGCTGGTTAACGGATTGGAGCTAAGCCGGCTTGTAACCTGCCCGACTGACGTTGGTCAGGCGGGCGTTCTAGCGCGACGTGATTGTTTTTTAATTCGTGTTTTTTACGTCCTGCCGTTTTTTGACGGGATCTGATAACTATTACTCTGGTTAGGCGTGCCGATTATAACTTTCTAGTAAACAATCTTCTCTCGGAAGATTTGTATCATTCTCTCCTTTGTCGGAAATGTCATTGCCACCATGATTATCAATATCACATATGGAACCGTCGCCAACCAAATAAATTCTAGAGTATATAACACTCCTTGCTGTGCTGCCAATAAAATGATCACCAACCCAAAGAATGCCGCTGCTTCAAACAATGCCGCTCGTATTATCATAGCATTGCGTATATGGATAATGAGTTTTTCATATGGAGATAGAGTGACTGAAGTACTTGCTTGATTCACTGACTCTGACGATAAGACTGACTCTAGTTTCTTTGATGAAAACTGAATGTTATAAAGAAAGATACCTGCTGCAGCTGCAGTAATAGCAAAAACTGATAAAACAATTATCATTATCGTGTAGAATGAAGTTATTTCAGCATTTGGTTGAATCGGTGATACTCCTTGTAAAGCAAATAAAGAAACAATCAAAAATATTGACGGCCCGAAAACCAGAGATCCTAGGACAATCATTCCTAATATTAGAATTTGCGGATTTAATGACTTTTCGAATTCGGTGGGATTAAGGGATGATAATATTGACATAGTGTTTTCCTTGTTTCTGTAAAATATTCATTCGGCATACCTAACGGATGGCGGCTAAGTTGCCCCGCAACGTTCCAGAGCGCGAGGAAGTGTTGATTGATTTTATAATGAGCTTTCGTGTCCTAAGTTGAAAGTTGACGACACAACACTTGAGTTTCAGAGCGCAAGCGGTTGCGGGGTCAGTTTGAGCCGCTGGTTAGGCGCCGTATTAAATTCATTTTGTTAGAAGCAACCGTCTCGTCTGAGAAAATGTTTTCCCCTGCAATCGATAAAAGTATATTCCACTTGATAAGGATTTTCCGTCGAACATGACTGAATTCCAACCCGAACTTTCGATACCATTCGCAATAGTTTGTAGTTTACGTCCAAGTAAATCAAAAAGTTCGATTGTGTAAGTGCTGCCAATTGGTACCTGATATTTAATTATTGTTTGACCGTTGAATGGATTCGGATAATTCTGTTCCAAAGCGAATTCTGGTGATTTGTCCATTGTTAGATCAACATTAGTATGAGTTACCGTATACGAAGTTGAGCTCTCCTTAATGATACCAAAACTGATGCCGAAAACACCAGTTGGCACAAATTCAAACCATGTCGAGAATATTTTAGAATCTTTAATTGCACACAAGGGATCGCCTCCTGATGAATTGACTTCGACTGGATCACACCACGTTTCTCCTCCATCATAGCTTGTCCGTCCAAGTATACGATCATGATATTTGTCAATGTACTCAACCCACTGAACAAAGACGGTTTTGTCAAAAACCGCGATTGATGGAACCATAGAGCTGGGAGTATGTGTGAG
>CAYPEM010000010.1:0-88597 GCA_964409765.1 uncultured Chitinophagaceae bacterium | reverse complement strand
CACCGGGGGGCTGGCGAGGTATATCATAATTTTATTTCACAATCGACTCTTTCGCCTTCTGGATTTCAATATCTTCGAAGATCGGAAAGTGGTAAAGATGAATATGGATTGGTTAATATTCCTGAAATAATACTGAAACAGCGTGTCGAGGTCGTTAAAATATTGGAGGATACAGTGAAATATTTGGAAAATGAAGAACTCGAGCATAGAAAGAAGTATCGTTCTCAAAAATTAGTATCCGCATTTCCCCAAACTCTCAACTATGGATTTGAAAAAATTGGTGAGGGAATTCGGAATTCAACAACTCGTTCTAACATTGGGAAATGGGGTCTTGAACAAACGATTAATTCAGTTGAAGAATTCAAGAAATTGCTTAATGACAGAGGTATTCTAGAAGCATATGATATGTCAATAGTTCCTTTGTTAAAAGACCTTGAATATCCGTTAACAAAATTATTGGCGTATCTATCGAATGAACAAACTCATCTTTCTGATAATGATGCTGAAATCTTTAAATTTTATATAGAAGCAAAAGTTCACGAATTGATAGACCTAGCAACTACCATTGATAAGGAATATGAATCTAACTCAATATTGTAATACTGGCTGGCTAACAATTCATTCAAACCGATGTTGCAATCTGCCTGCGCTCCATTTTTGTAGATGTTGAGTTATCAAATGCTTACATTTGATACAAAATCACCATTTAAATTTTCGAACTTAATCATTCAAGCTGACGTCGCCACGCAGCTTAGCTCCATTACCTAACGAGCGCAACAAAAGGTATTCAAACTTATAAACTAATAATCACAATGAGGATTGATTATGATTCTTTATGACAAACCTGCTGAGATGATTGCTTGGATTCGCGATCCTTCTTACAATCCAAAAACAGATAAAAAAGGTAAAATAATTGAACATTGTCTGGATTCACAGATTGATTTTGAGTACAAGGATAATCCTCACAACCCAAAATCTGGGCAAATGACAAAAAGAACTAATTGGCCCGTTCGCAAATGTTATAATGCTAAATCAACGTCTGAGCAGCAAGCAAGAGATTTCTTTAGACAGGAATTGGTTCGAACTTGTGGTGGTAGTCCAATTGAAATAGATGCCTCAAAAGCTAAAATAATAAAAGCGGCTTGGTAAATTATTTTGCCAATAAATATTTGTGCTACCTATCTACTTTAATGAGGAAAGATTCAAGAAATAATATTATCAATATTTTGTAACGTTCACACGCAGCTTAATTCCAGTCCGTTAAGCAACGCTAAACAAATGTCGATTACAATTGAAATAGAGAGAATAAACCAATCATTTGCAGAGAATTTACAATCTGTAAAGGATTTAATGAACTTTGATGAAATTGTTTTAATCTCTGCAATTCATCAACTGGAAGATTTATCTGATAAACTTAAAAAACACCATAAAATTGATAATCCCTACTTGTCAGTTGATGGAACAATTCGGAACCTAAAAAACATTAGATCTAATAATTCGCTTGAAATTATCTACAAAAGAGTTTTCAACCAATGTCTTGTATTGCTGGTGTCCTACTTTGCTTCCACTATAAGAGATGTTTTTCAGTCATCAATAGACGAGGCAATTGAAATCCCTAAGTTTGAGAAAGTAGCGAAAACAAAAATCGAATTGTCATTATTAGAATTGAAAACAGATGTTGAAAAGGTGAGATTGATAGGTGAAATATTAGCCACTCAGAAAGAAATAAGTTTTCAGGATATGCAAAGTATAGCAAGAACATTTCAAGATTATTTTGCAATTGAAATACCAAAAGATATAAATACGAACAATATAATTGTGGCTCAGGCATTTCGTCACGCTATCGTTCACTCTGGCGCAAGGATTGATTTAAAATTAATTAAACAGTTAGCAAACGCAAATCCTCGTACCGTAAAAAAAGACATTGAATTAAATTCAGAAATATTGTTTTCGCCTGAAGAAGTAGAAACAATTGGCAATAGTATGCAGGTGTATTTAAACAATTTATTTGTCCAATTAAAATTGGCTTATGATGTTGTCTAACCACTTTAAAAAGAAAGTGTCAATAAATAATAATCCAATACGCTGGAACGAGACACTCAGCTTAGCTCAATTCCTTAGGCACACTATATGACAAAATCAAAAATCCATCACGATGTAATACTTACTACAGAAGCATTGTCGGCATTACAAAACGAAGTTGTATTTCCAATGTTAAGAGACAATAAATACTTCAATTGTCTTAAAGTTGAACCAAACGGTTATTTCACAGATTTAATAGTAGAGTTCATAATTGGAGGTAAGAAACATCTTACAGAACTATCTATTCCATCTCATTACATTTTGTATATCATATCAGCACTACAAAATAAGAAAATTGGTTTTAAAGAATAGAAAAGAAATTGTGGTGAATAGTGTGTCAGTTCCTCAAGCTAACGTTGCAACTGCTGGAACTTTAACACGCAGCTTAGCTTCAGTTAGAGCGTAAAAGATAGAGACTGCATAACGATAAAAATAACAAAGAGGAAATATGAAAATCATTATTAATGTGTTACTCATTATATTATTAGTTTCTATTTATTTCTATTTTCTTAATAGAAAATCTCAAAGTGCTAATCCTACAGTAGAAAATAAAAATAATACGGTACTAACCAACCTCTCTGGAGAGGAATGCTTTAAAATGGGCAATGAATTTTACGAATTAAAAGATTGGGATAATGCCATACTATATTTTCAAAAATCAATTGAGCTTAATCCAAAAATAATCGAACCATACATCAATTTAGGACTTACATATTATGGAAAAGGGTATTATGAAGAAGCAATTCTATATTTTGAAAAGGCAATCGAATTCAATTCAAAAGATGGCAGTCTTTACTACAATTTAGGTCTGGCTTTCTTTAAAATAGGAAAGTTTGATGAAGCAATTCATTCCTACGAAAAAGCGTTAGAATTTGAACCTAAAGATGTTGACATCTACATCAATTTAGGGAGAGTTTATTCCAAGAAGGGTAATTCAGCAACCGCAATACTACTTTATGAAAAGGCAATCAAATTGAAGCCCAAGGATGCAAGTGCTTATTATAATCTAGGTCTAGAATACTTCAAGAAAAACAACACAACAAAAGCCATTCAGTTTTATGAAAAATCAATTGGATTTAATTCAAGAGCTTTTGAATCATATTGTGCATTAGGATTTACTTATGACTACAAAGGTGATTTCAATAAGGCTATTGAATCTTATAAAAAAGCAATTGAAATTAATCCTCAATATCCTGAAGCCTACAAAGGTTTGGGAATTGTTTACGATAGTAGAAAATATTTCGACGATGCAATTCAATGCTATCAAAGAGTTGTCGAAATCAATCCACAAGACTACTTAACGTACGGTGCTTTGGGAGATGCTTTCGAGAATATAGGAAATATGGATAAAGCAATTCAATTTTATGATAAAGCGATTGAAGTTAATCCGCAATATGCCGATGCATATTATAACTTGGGAATTATTTATTACAAAAAAGGTAATCTCGAAAAAGCCATTCTAGCTTATCAAAAATCAATTGAACTTAAACCGCAGTTTTCAAGTGGTTACCTTAATTTGGGGATTGCATACAGCGATAATGGCAATCGCAATGATGCAATTCAATCTTATCAAAATGCGGCAAAGTTAGGTAGCGAAGATGCTCAACAATGGTTGAAAAAAAATAATTATTCTTGGTAATTCATTTGAATATTTATTGTGTCATAAGCACACTAAAAAAGAAAGAGTCATTTGCAAACTCCTTGCCAACTGAAGACAAATTTGGTAGGATATGGTAAAACTCAATTAGAACCATTAATATGCCGCGGATTTACAGATATTACGTAGTTGCCATTGATGGAATACTTATTTACAATTAGATCAAGTTTATAGCCACGAATTAAAGAATTGATATCGATTAACAAATAGAATACAAAATATATACACGCAGCTCTCTGCGTTGTTCTATCTCGAAAACTGGTAATTTTCAATACAGAAGAACACGTATGAAGGTTGCGTCCAGCAATGGACGCACTTTCTTATGTCTTTCTGTATGGGTATACCAGTACCCCGAGGTAGGATGTAATGGAAGTTGCGTCCTTTTTGTTTTTAAAATACAGTTTTATCGAATGGGAAAGCGGAAGAGATTAATACATTTCAAGTTTAATATAAGAAGTATGTTGTAAGGGAGTTATTGAATATTACACTATTGGAAAATCACATTATGAATCAAGATGAACTAATAGAATTTACACAATATGCTTTACATAAATCTACCAAAATTCTTTTCGATGCTCTAAATGAAATCTATGGCGTTACACCAATAACACTCGGTTTTCATTTAAAGAGTATTTGTTTTGCAAATGCATCATTAATGTCTATTTATTTAGAAACTATGGATTTTTCAAATGCGATGGGCATATTTCTAAAAAGTGTGGAAATATATTCGGATAAATATGAAGGTGAACTTCGGACATACAAAAAAACAATTCTAAATAAAGTAGAAGTACCAGATTTTATACCCAACTACATAAAAGAAAACCATATACATATGTTTGACGAATTTATGGCGGTTCCACCGAATAATTTTAAAGACGCTACTGTATATTGTTTTGTGCTAAACCAATCTTTGGAATATATAAATATAATGGTTCAAAAATCTTTTGGTGCAAATAAGTCTATTCTTGAGACATTGGGAAAAGAATTTGATAATATTTATTTCAAACAGGTATTAACTGAAACGCCCAAAAGTAAACTTGACCAAAACATGTCTTTATTTGAATTTTGTACTATGGTCTTTTATCAAAGTTATTTAAATTCAAAAAATAAATAGTTGTAAGAGAATTATGAAGCTCAATTTATAACGACAGTATCGTTTACAGGTTTAGTAGTCACTCAAATTGACGTTTTAATCGCCATCCCTCTTGAATTGAAGTTGTCCTCCTGTTGTGCGCCGAAATTGATCTAAAAATAAATTTAAACGATTGTAGGCTATTGTGGTGAATAATTACACAATACTGTGCATAAAATACTGATTGAATTAAATTGATATTTGTCGAGAAGATTAATGCTGAATGTCCCAATTACCATTCTCTGCATAGTTGCTCTTTGCTTCATTGCTTTTGCTAATCTCATATTTTTAAGTGAGATTATGGAAAAGTTGGATGAGTGGATCAAAGGAAGGAAACGCGCCAAAGTTTTTAACAAATCGCTAAAAAAATTACAAATAAATGAAGCTATGGCAATATATGAATACGCTCGCGATGATGAAAATTTATTTTACCAAATACAAAATAACATAAAAAAAGGCGATATGATTTATGTGGATTGCCCCAATTGCCAACATAAAAATTTAATATTTACCGTTGAGGAAGAACGCACTCCAACGTGTTCAAAATGTGGGAAACAATTAAGTCGTTTAAATTTTAAGTAATAGGCAACGTATATCTTGTGTATGCAAGCAATTGAGTGGCTAACCATTTTAAAAAAAGTAAAATATTATTAGGAAATAAAATGGCTGGAATCTAATTCAAAGGACTTAATCCTGACCGCCTAAATATGTCTTTCTATCAAGCATTTCCTTTTGGGAAATTGATTAGCTTAAGTAATAAGGAAACAATTTACATCGTTTGAAGTAACAGAAAGGTATTTATGTTTTTAATATTTGATGTTGAAACAACGGGACTACCGAAAGATTATAAAAAACCATATACTGATACCAATAATTGGCCACGATTAGTCCAGTTAGCTTGGAAGCTATGTGATAGAGATGGAAAAACAATTGAAATTGGGAAATATATTATTAAGCCAAATGGGTTTATGATTCCCAAAGAAGCTATTAAAATTCACGATATAGATAATGCTATTGCTATGAAGGATGGATTTCCTTTACCCTCAGTAATCGGAGGATTTCAGAGTGCATTATCCAAAGCAGATTTTTTGGTAGGACATAATTTATCATATGATTTCAATGTTGTAGCCTCTGAGATGCATCGTTTACATATGGTTGATTCACTTAAACTATTATCAAGCAAGAAGCAAATATGTATAATGAAAATTAGTAAAGACTATTGCAGATTACCAAGTGAACGAGGATATAAATATCCAACCTTAGAAGAATTGGTTTATTTCTTGTTTGAAAAACGACCTGTAAAACTTCACGAAGCAGGAATTGATGTTGAAGTTACGGCTATGTGTTTTTTTGAATTTCTTAAAAGAGGTGTTATAAAGATTAGCTCCAAATAAGTAAGTAAACCGCTTTTCGATAATGGGGTCAATATGAAAAAATCTAATTATAGAATTCAATTTATTTCAATAATATTATTCTTATTCTCCAACCTCCTTTTCTGTCAATATTATGACTTTGGTGACGATGTAGGAAAATTGTTATTGGAGCGACAAAAAAGACAACAACAACAAGAACAAGAAAATCATAGAAGATCTATGGAGGAACAAAACCGAAGGCAAGAAGAGTTGGCCAATATAAGTGAAGTGGAAATGCAAATCACACGTTATGTTCAAACCACAATTTCTGCACTGCAATCAATAGATAAATTTAATTCGGAAATTATTAGTACACATATAAGTGATTTAGTCTTTAAATATAAAAATGAAGTAAATAAAATTAAAAATCGGTTTGGTAATAATTATTTATCAAGCGTGCATTTATCTAGAAAATATATTTATGAGTTAAGTGAAGAATATTTAAGAAACCCTGAGTATTTATTTTTACAAGAATCATTAATTGAAAAAGATAAACTGTTTTCTTATATAACCTCAAATAATTTACCAGACAAAACAATTGCCAAAATAAAAGTTAAATATAATGAATGGATAATAAACCCTTTTGTAAAAAATGATGATGGTTACTATATTGGATTTATATTTGATATAAATAGTATTTCAAAATATTTGCCGTCATCTGGAACGGCTTTTGCCATTTCATCTAATGGAATATTCGTTACAAATTATCATGTAATTCAAAATAGCGATAGCATAACATTGCGAATTGGGAATGTTACAACTAGATATAAGGCAAAAGTATTAATTGCAGATAAAAACAATGATTTAGCTTTATTAAAAATCGTTGATAATAAATTTAAGAATATTGGTAATATACCATATATCATTAAAACAGATATTATTGATGTTGGAGATAACATTTTTACGTTGGGATATCCATTAACTAGTAGTATGGGCGAAGAAATAAAACTTACACAGGGTATTATTAGTGCTAAAACTGGATTTCAAGGTGATATTTCTACTTATCAAGTGTCAGCAGCTGTACAGCCAGGTAACAGTGGTGGGCCACTATTAGACAAAGCGGGAAATGTTATTGGTATTATTAGCTCAAAACATTCAGGTGCTGAAAATGTTTCATATGCAATAAAATCAACTTATTTAATAAATCTCATTGGTATTTTAGATGAGAAAATAAAGCTACCACGAAGGAATCTAATGTCGAATGCTAAATTATCAAAACAAGTTTTGCAAATCGAAAAGTACATTTACATAGTAGATGTAAATTAATGCACATTTTATTTGTCCAGTATTTAAGAATGTTTTAAATATGTGAGTTATACAATTCCAAAATTAGTAGTTGAATAATTCTAAGGTTAATAGATGAAACAAAAGAATCTGTTGGAATATGAAATTAGAAGAAAGTTGGTCGCTTCACTTTTAGCAAAGGCAGAACTAGAAAAAAAAATTGTTAAATCACAAATGGAAAATATTTATGAAACTCATTATGAAGATGGGTCTCCTGTTCCAAGAGAAGAACTTGAAAAAGAACTTAAACAACTTATTGGGGAACAATTAGAGCTAGAAAAAACCATAATTCTATTCCGAGCAGAGGTGAAAAGACTGAATAGTGATAACCGTCGTAAAATCTTGAAGACATATAGTCCTGCAATGAAAGAAGAAGCACAACATCAACTTGTAAAATCTCAAGTTGACGATTGGAAAAAGAGAAATCCTGGTAGGTCTAATGAAGAAGCATATCATGAAGTGGCTCAACTTTTAAGCAAAAAACGTGATAATGTTCAAAGGTTATATAACTATATACCGAAAAAGTTACAAAAATAGTTACACTTGAATAAGGCATTGTAACTGACAATTTAGAAAGTTCTATTAAATTAGAGTGTAGCTTCATTGATTAATTCAATGTGGTTACTCATCCTAAAATTATAGTAGGCAATTTTGGTGAAGTGATGAGCACCAGGGTTGCCTTTTTTATTATCTCGAGGTAAAAATGAAAAAATCATTTCCTCCGTTAAAGTCCATACGGAAATATTGCATTGGGTGCTCAGGGGGCAGTACAAAAGAGGTTAGGAAGTGCACGGTTACTGAATGCGAATTGCACATCTACAGGAATGGCCATAATCCAAACAGGATGAAACCAAAAACTACCGTCTCAACGACGAATAAAGGAAACAATATATGAGAACCATACGGAACTACGGAATGGCTCAAATGGAAGGAGAAAGAGCTTCTCAACATACTACTAATCACCAAAGAATTGATTCTACCAGGACAGTTAAGTAATGATAAGCCTTACAAGCTTTGAGATTGCAGATCATAAGGCAGTAGAAATTGCCAGATACTATTACGAAGAATATAAAAAGCCATTTGTTGTAAGTGTAGGGAAGTTCTCTGGGTGGGATTGTCAATCGATGGATGGTACAATTCGAATTGAATTAAAATTTGAGATATCTCCAGCAAGGACTGGGAACGTTTGTATAGAATATTGGAATTCTCATTTGAATGAACCAAGCGGAATACTTGCTACAGATTGCACTCTTTGGGTGCATATAATTCCTGAAGGTGACGGATTTATTGCTATTGAATATGATATAGGACAACTGAGAAAACTAGCGATTGAAAAAGGTGTGCTTAACTCTAACGGACACGATGCACTCTTTAAACTTATACCAATTGAAATATTTAAAAAAAATGCAAAGAGAATATTCAAATTCGAAGATAAATTGGCTTAGGGCAGTCCTAATCAATTACAAAGAAAACTATAGGAGGACAATCTCGGATACAGCGAGATCCCAAATCAGGCAACGCTCTGTGTTTTAATCTAAGCGGTGTTGTCTGACCATTTGTAACTTAGAAAGCAAATGAATTATGAATAACGATACAAATCAAACTATTGGAACTGAATCAAGTATTACTAATCCAATAGGAGTAAACACAAATACTTATTACAAAGGTAATGAATTGATGAGTTTGAACCTTCCACCAGTACCCTACTTAGTTGAAGACCTTATCCGCGATGGTTCTTTTACATTATTGGCAGGGGAAGAAGGGTGTGGAAAATCTTTGATAGCATTAAATATGGGCATATCCGTTGCTTGTGATTTAGACAGTTTTCTTGGACATCGAATTAGTAAATCTGGTAAGGTATTGTTTCTAAACAACGAACTTTCATTTGTTGACCACGTGGAAAGATTCAAGAAAAATGTTTCGATTTTGTCTCCTTCTGATGTTGCAAAACTTGATAATTTCATATGTCCAGATACCTTCCCTTCTTTTCCTGAATACTCCAAAGAACTGGAGGCAAAAATAATTGAGAGTAAACCAAAACTGGTAATTCTTGATTGTCTTTATTGGGCGCACAACAAGAAAGAAAACGATAGCACCGAAATGAAAGCACTGATGAGGATATTTGACCATCTTCGAAAAAAATATAATGTTGCTTTCATTGTTGTCCATCATACAAAAAAGGGTTCAAAAAATGATATTATGCACAATGACAATATTCGCGGAAGTGGCGTCTTTGCTGGTGTCGCAGACCAGGTTATCCAAATTAGGCGTTCTTCAAGGAATGAAGCTTTAAGGTTATTCAAATGTACAAAAACAAGGCACGGTAGCGACAATTTGAGAAAAGCTCATTTAATTTCATTGGATAGTCAGACTCTCTGGTTCAAGGATATGGGAGAAGTTGATGAAGAGGAACACCTTCCTAGAATTGAAATGCAAAATCAAAATTCTGGTAGACTTGTACAATTCAAAACAATTTATGGAAATGAATTAAAGCTTTCAAGGGGACAAATTTTGGCGAATTGTTATTCAATTGGACTTCCTTTCGATAAACGAACCATTGACAGACATATTAAAAAAGCTGTTGAAACTGGTGAGTTGGTGAAAGAAGATTATGGTAATTATAGTTTGCCAATCGACAATATTGAAGAGAAGGTGACAACTGTAACTGTCCCATTCGCTCCGTTGGTTGACGAAGGTTTGTCTAACTCTGCATAAGTATTGTCAAAGTTGTCAAAGTGTCTAACTTAAAATAACTATACTTTGACACTTAGACAGATAGACAATGATTTTACTAAGGATAGACATTTGGTGATAGTTCACTTATTAATAAAATAATGCAAGAATATTATAACGGAGAATGAGGTCTGTGATGATGGGAAAAAATCAAAGGGATAAGGAACATCAAATTCCTTACCCCTTGATTGATTTAACTTGCCATAGTAATCCGTTTTGCAGTTCGGGCCGAAGATGATTTCATTGTTTTGTTTTCAGTGTGTTGAATTTGTTCTTGTGGGGGAACAATATCAAACACAGGAAACTCATCAGCTTCAAGAAATCCAGTTATTGCAGTAACCATTTCGGGATACTTTGAATTGGAAACGCACCATTTTCTTAGAGATTTCAACTTATCCTCACTAAGCTCGCCAATTGTCTTCCCTTTTAAATATCCGAAAGGAATTACCGTGCTTTCGTAGGCTCGTTCTAACTTTGGTAGAATATCCAAAGCACGTGGCTTAGACTGTACAATTTCTATTGGCAGAGGAGCTTCTTCGGGTTGTGAATCTGTTGTTGTAGGTTTCGCAAATTGGATTTCTTCTGTGAAAGTTGCAATTTCAGCTTCTGGCTTCTTTACTTGATCAAAATCTTGGACTTCTTCAGGCGTGTAGAATCCGCTTATACAAGCGGGGTAGACAGAACGGATGCCTTCGCTAATAACTCTTGCACGAAGCATTTGACGTGGATATTTCTTCCAGTTGTCTTTGCCAAAGAGTTCAGCGAGTTTTGCTCTTTTCATATCCCACGATATTGAAAGAGTTCCACCAGATGAATGAGAAAATGTTCCAGTTACTTCTTCGTCAGTAACTTTATCCCAATTCACTTTCCCTCCAGACTGTTGGAAGCGTGAAAGCATTGCATCAGATTTAAGTGAAGGTCTTCCCTGAATGATGTGATAATCTCTTGCAGCAATAGCAGGATGTGATCCTTCTGCTTGAGCAATTAACATAAGAGCGATTGCTTGATCTGGGGTTTTAACACCGAACAGCTGGCTCTTTGCGATTACATTTCCCATCTTCTCAACTTCTGAGAATGGGATGATTGCATTTGTGGTGTTTGTGGATTCCATAATACTCCTTAATTTTGTTTCAATGTGATTTTCAAATCAGCGAATTTTTCACTGGTTTGTATTTGTGTTGCTGATCCATCTGCTTTCTCTTGTAGCTGTCTGGACTTCAAACTATCAGCTTGAGTCTGTTTATACTTCTCAAGCTCATTACTGTATATCCAAGTAACTCTTGGAGCTGTGAGTTGAGCAGTGTGAATGCCGATGAGTGTTTTCATTTCTCCTTTTGCTCGGACTGCAACCGCTTCAACTGCAAGTGGAGAAAGTATCTTGAGTGCTATTTCAACGGCACGTTCAAGTTGTTTAAACCTGACGTATAACACGTCAGGCAGTTCTATTTCAAGTGCACTGTTGAGTGCATTTTGAGTTTGTGTTTCAATCTCTGCTACAGTAGCAAATGATTTTGAAAGAACGGTTAATTCTTGCATTGTTGAACTCCTTAATTTGATTAGTATGCATATTCAGTAATAACTTTGTATTCAGATTTATAGAATCCAATGGACTCAGTTTTCTCTGTTTGTGAGATGTCAAAGACGGATTGAAGTCGAAAGCGTTTAATATCTTCTTCGATATCTTCAGAAGTTGATGAAACTCCAACAGCCTTTTTGAGTGGAACCCAAATACTTATTGATTTCTCTCCTTTTCTCACGTGTCGGTTTTGTGCTTGCCATTGCCGATAACCACCGATGATTGAAACGTCAGCTCTTTGTAAGTTGACGAGAACGGTATTCGTTGCAGAAATCTGATGACCATCGCAGGTATACACTACCATTCCTGCTAAAATCTTTTTCTGTGTATCAGTTAATGCATCGAATGCAGATTTGAGTCGTGTGAACCTTTCACGTCGTGCTTCTCTTTCTGCTTGGATCTGTTCGGGTATTCTTTGTATTTCCATAGTGTTAATCCTTTATGTTGGTGATTGATGAATTACATCAGCCCACGTTCAGTGAGTGACGTATAACTTTCATTTGTGAAAATGATGTGGTCGTGGACTGGAATGCCGATGATCTTTCCCGCTTCAACGATCTGCTTGGTGATAGAAATATCTTCTCGACTTGGTTCTGTGTTACCAGAGGGATGATTATGAGCAATTATGATTGAAGCACAGGTAGCGACAATAGCACCACGGAATACTTCTCTTGGGTGAACCAAACTGCTATTGAGAAGTCCTTCAGTGACTATTTCGTAGCCAATTACATTGTTAGAACTGGATAACCAGATTGATATGAATCGTTCTCTTACTTGGTTATCGAAGAGACCTTTGAATGCTTCGAATACATCCGATGGAGATTTAATCTGTGTCTTAATAGTAGGGAAGCCAAGAAAAGAGGGTGGAACTTCACGGAACTTCCATTCGATTGTTTTGATAGAATGTTGCATAATAACTCCTATAAGTTTGTGTTGAATTGTGATGGATGAATTATTGCGTGGACTCTTTGCTATTTACCTATGGATAAAGCAAAGTGTGGATAGAGATTGGCTGATGGTGTGTTGTGAATTAGAAAGCGTTTCTCAACGAAAAATGGAAATGCAACCCAAAAACATAGGGGAGTGGTGTTCGTTTGACTAGCTCACACACATTCTAACGCAATTTTTGAAGTCGTGGTAATTTGGTATTAGTATTAGGAAGAGAGTCTTGAAATATTTTTAGAAAATATTTTTGAAGGGTAAGAGAGAATGAATAATTTTATCCACGGACAATTTTTTTTATTAAAAATCTTTGTTTGAAATTCAGGGAGGGTTTACTATATTTAAAGCAGATGTCACGCGGAAAATATTGTGCACTAAATTGAGCACTCTGTGCACTAAAAAGTACACAATATTGATACAAAGCCGATGGGATTAAAAAATAAAATGCTCATTTTGATTTAAAAACAAGGACGCTTAGCTCAGTTGGTTTAGAGCGCTTCCCTGACACGGAAGAGGTCATAAGTTCGAATCTTATAGCGTCCACAAAATTCCTCGTAAATTCCCCTTGCTCAAACAGTAAACCTTGTTTACCTTTTTCACTAACCAATCTTAAAGGATAGTGATATGAATATTTCATTTATACGAATTTCCATTATTAGTGTACTCATTTCCGTTTGCGGATACTCCGGAGGCAAAGAATTAACGATTGAAGATATTTTTGCTTCTCAAAAATTTAATTCAAAATCCATTCGCGGGATTCAATGGATGAAAGATGGTAAATCATTTTCATTCCTTGAAACTGACACAACAACAAAAACTTTAGGTGTATTTCAATTCATCATCAAAGACAAAACAAAAAAACTGATTGTTTCCGGTACAATGATGAAATTGAATGAAAACGATCCACCATTTCGCTTCACATCATACCAATGGTCGCCTGATGAGAAACAGATACTTTTTGTCTCAGCACCACCGGACAAACAATATCTATCACGGTTAACACCTGCCGGCAACTTTTTTATCTATGACATTCCCTCTAAAATATTTTCTAAAATCACCGACGTGAAGACACCTCAGTATAATCAGAAATTTTCACCTGACGGCAAGAAGATCGGTTATGTGCGCGAAAACAATTTATATGTCTATGATCTTATTGCTTTAAAAGAAACCCAGTTAACAGTCGATGGAGCAGAACATATAATCAATGGAAAGTTCGATTGGGTGTACGAAGAGGAATTTGGAATATCTGATGGATGGAGATGGTCACCGGATGGATCTAAGATTGCATATTGGCATTTCGACGAAAATCGTGTTCCGGAATATACAATGACCGAATGGGATTCAACTCAACTTAATTTTATTACCATGCGATATCCAAAACCAGGTGATCCAAATTCAATTGTGAATATCGGCTTGCTTGATATTGCATCTGGAAAAACCGATTGGATTGAACTCGGTTCGAATGATGATATCTATATTCCCCGAATGCGATGGACTAATGATAAGAATATTCTTTCATTTCAACGACTCAACCGTGCACAAAATCAAATTGAATTACTTACGTATGATATTATAAACAAGTCAACAAAAGTAATTTTTACCGAACAAAGCGAAACATGGCTTGATGTGAGTGATGATCTACGGTTCCTTAAGAATGGACAATTTATTTGGAGTTCTGAAAGTAGCGGCTATAACCATTTATATCTTTATAAGAATGATGGGACACTAGTTAAACAAATTACAAATGGTGAATGGGATGTAGATGCTGTATATGGTGTGGATGAAAAAAATGGATTGTTATATTTCACTTCTTCGGAAGTTTCTCCTATTGAGCGTCACATTTATTCCATTAAATTTGATGGAAGTAAGAAGAAACAATTGTCAACACTTGCCGGAACAAATTCTGCAAACTTTTCTCCGACATTTGATAACTATATTGGAAACTATTCAAATTCATCAACTCCTACCAAAATAAAAATGATGAACAATGATGGTAAAGAGTTATTTGCCCTTGAAGAAAATGAAACGAAAAATTTGAAGGAATATTCTCTTGCTACAACGACGTTCTTTTCATTCAAAACTTTCGACAATGTCGTACTGAATGCAAGTCTATTAAAACCGAATAATTTCGACTCAACAAAAAAATATCCAGTGTTGGTGTTTACGTACGGCGGTCCTGGTTCTCAGGTTGTCCGAGATACGTGGGGTGGGTCAAATTATTTATGGTATTCAATGCTTGCTGATAAAGGCTATCTTGTTTTTATGGTAGATAATAGGGGAACGGGAGCACGCGGAGCCGCATTTAAGAAAATAACTTATAAGAACCTTGGCAAGTGGGAAGTGAACGATCAAATAGAAGGCGCAAAATATCTTTCTTCACTTTCTTATGTGGATAAAGAAAGAATTGGAATTTGGGGCTGGAGTTACGGTGGTTATATGGCTGCGTTAACAATTTTGAACGGTGCGGATTATTTTAAGACTGCTGTTGCAGTTGCTCCGGTTACAAATTGGAAATTTTATGACAACATCTATACAGAACGATTTATGGGAACTCCCGAAAACAATCGAGTAGGTTATAAAGAAAGTTCGCCGATCACTCATGCCTCAAAACTTAAAGGGAAATTTCTATTGATTCACGGTACAAGTGACGACAATGTTCATTTTCAAAATTCGGTAAATCTTGTAAACTCGTTACAGCAGGCAAATAAGCAATTTGAAACAATGTATTATCCCAATAAAAACCATGGAATCGGAGGGGGAAATACACGTGTTCATTTATATTACCTAATAACGAATTTTTTATTGAAGAATTTGTAAATTTGGATCAAATCCTAAAGACTTTTATTGCATTTCAAGCCGTTTTTCGTTAAATTTATTAAGCAAATTCTATGATATCCAAAATCGGAGATTGCAAGTTCCTCCGATTTTTTTATTTATTTTGACAGATGGCGTTATTAAAAATTACATTTCCTGACGGCTCTGTAAAAGAGTTCGAACAAGGTATTACAGGTTCTAAAATTGCTGATTCATTAAGTAATTCTCTCGCAAAAAAAGCATTGGCTGTTTCTGTGAATGGAGAAGTATGGGATCTGCATCGCCCAATTACTTCTGATGCTTCAGTAAAAATTTTTACGTGGGAGAATGAAGAAGGAAAGAGAACCTATTGGCATAGTTCTGCACACATCATGGCCGAGGCGATCGAAGCAATTTTCCCGGGTACAAAATTCGGTATTGGCCCGCCAATTGAAAATGGCTATTACTATGATATTGATATGGGTGATCATTCATTAACATCTGAAGACTTGAAAAAGTTGGAAGATAAGATGGCTGAATTCACAAAGCGGGATGTTCCATTCGTTCGTAAAGAAGTGAGTTGGGATGAGGCTGTTGAATATTTTAAGAAGAAAGGTGATCCTTACAAACTAGAATTGTTGGAAGAGTTCAAAGGTCAGCAGATCAGTATGTATACACAAGGAAACTTTACGGATCTTTGTTATGGTCCGCATATTCCTTCTACCGGAAGAATTAAATTTGTAAAACTGTTGAGCATTGCAGGTGCGTATTGGAGGGGCAGTGAAAAGAATAAAATGCTTCAACGCATTTATGGAATTACATTTCCGACGAAACAAGAACTTGATGATCATCTCTTCCGTTTGGAAGAAGCAAAACGTCGTGACCATAGGAAGTTGGGAGTTGAATTAGAGTTATTTTTAATCTCTCCGAAAGTTGGTTCGGGTCTACCGATATGGCTTCCAAAAGGGACTATTGTACGAGAAAATTTAGAAAAATTTTTACGGAATGAGCAGCGTAAGCGCGGATATCAATCGGTTATCACACCGCATATTGGAAATTTAGAGTTATATAAAACTTCCGGTCATTACCCGTATTATAAAGAATCACAGTTTGCACCGATCACTATGGAAGATGGTGAACAGTTCTTGTTGAAACCGATGAACTGTCCTCATCATCATCAAATTTATTCATCCAAACCTCGCTCGTATCGTGATCTTCCGGTTCGCTTAGCTGAATTTGGTACAGTGTATCGATATGAGCAATCAGGTGAAATGAGTGGGTTGACACGTGTTCGCGGATTTACACAAGATGATGCACATATTTACTGTACGCATGATCAGTTGAAACAGGAAATTAAGAATACCGTTGAATTGACTCAATTGGTTTTTAAGACTTTTGATATGCAAGTGACTACACGTCTATCGTACCGTGATGAAAAAAATATCGAAAAATACGGTGGTGATACAAAATTCTGGGAACTTGCACAACGAGAGATCAAAGAAGTTGCTGATGAAATGGGATTAAATTATTTCATCGGAATTGGTGAAGCTTCTTTCTATGGACCAAAAATAGATTTTATGGTGAAGGATGCAATCGGCAGAACGTGGCAATTAGGCACGGTCCAAGTCGATTATGTTATGCCTGAGCGTTTCGAATTAGAATATACTGGAGCAGACGGCCAGAAACATCGACCTGTAATAATTCACCGTGCACCTTTTGGATCTATGGAGCGATTTGTTGGCTTGCTAATTGAACATTATGCTGGTGAATTTCCGTTATGGCTTGCTCCGGTTCAGGCAGTGATTCTTCCAATAACTGATGGACAACTTGAATATGCACAACAAGTTGTTAACCAAATGATCGATGCTGGCTTGCGGGTTGAGATAGATTCACGGAATGAAAAGATTGGTTATAAGATTCGTGAACATGAAGTCAAAAAGATGCCATTTATGTTAGTCGTTGGCGAAAAGGAAAAAGAAGCAAATTCAGTCTCTGTCCGCCAGCATAAAAAGGGTGATATAGGCGTTATGTCTGTAACTGAAGTTATTCAAAAATTATTGCAAGAAAATTAGTATATTTGTTTACAATTTTTATCAACAGTAGGAGAGACTCACATTAAAGAAAAGCGACCTCGTATTAACGAAGAAATTCGCGGAGATGTTATCCGTGTAATTGAAGACGGCGGCGGACAAGTTGGAGTTATGTCACCCCGTGAAGCATTAGCGATTGCAGTGCAAAGAGGAAAAGATTTGATCGAAGTAGTGCCGAATGCAACTCCTCCGGTCTGTAAAATCATGGATTTCGGTAAGTTCAAATACGAAATCCAAAAGAAAGAAAAACTACAGAAGAAGCATCAACATGTTTCTCAATTGAAAGAATTGCGATTCCACCCAAGCACCGATACGCATGATTTTGAGTTTAAGGCTAAACATGCAATTCAGTTTTTGGAAGATGGTGATAAAGTAAAAGCTACTGTCATTTTCAAAGGCCGTGAAGTTGCTTATAAGGAACGTGGGTTTGAATTATTGAACCAGCTTTCAGAAAAATTAGCGGCATATTCTAAGATCGACCAACCCGCAAAGATGGAAGGTCGTTTTATGATCATGATCTTTGCTCCTGATAAAACGGCTAAACAACGAGTAGAAAAACTAAAACAAGAACAATCATAAACGAGGGTGTAATGCCTAAAATGAAATCACATCGCGGAGCGCGAAAAACCTTTACTGTAACTGCAACCGGTAAGATTAAACGCCGCAAAATGAACCGCAGTCACATTCTGACAAGCAAGACTACAAAACGTAAACGAGGTCTTCGTAAAGCAGGATTAGTGTCAAAACCTGATACGAAGAAGATCAAAATGTTGTTAGTTTCATAATTTAAATCACCGTTCTATTCATTCATAAAGGAGAAGAGCAACTATGCCAAGGTCGCAGAATAAAGTTGCCTCCCACCGCCGCCGCAAGCGAATTTTATCGCAGGCAAGAGGCTACTGGGGTGCGAGAAGTAAACTGATCACCATTGCAAAGCATCACTTGGATAAAGGGATGCAGTATGCATATCGTGATCGAAAAGCAAAAAAACGAACGTACCGTCAATTGTGGATTGCACGAATCAACGCTGCAGCCCGTTTGCATGGTATCACATATTCTAAACTTATCGCAGGATTGAACAAAAAAGAGGTCAATATTAATAGAAAAGTATTGGCTGAACTTGCTGTGCACAATCCCGAAGCATTTACAGAAATTGTTAATTTTGTAAAAGCGTAATTGAAAACTTTCCACCGCATCAGATCTATTGATTGCGGTGGGGAGTTTTTTTAATTTTATATAGAGTGATTTATGCTCGAAAAAAAAATTTCCGACCTTCAAGCAGAAGTTGAAAAACTACTTCCAGCGATAACTTCGATTGATGACCTTGAAAAATTCCGAATCGAATTTCTTTCCCGCAGCGGAAAACTTGCATCGTTATATGAAGAATTAAAAAGTATTCCAAACGAACAAAAACCTTTGTTTGGTCAAAAGATAAACGGTGTTAAAAAGATATTAGAGGCACAATTCGAACAGGTCAAATCTTCAATTAATTCTACGGTGATACATCAAAAAAATGAAATTGATATTTCACTTCCCGGAAGGATGAGGCCAATCGGTTCACATCACCCCATTTCACAAACGATGGAAGAAATGAAAGAAATTTTCGTTTCAATGGGATTTGGAATTGAATATGGTCCGGAGATTGAAGACGATTATCATAATTTTGAAGCATTGAACTTTGCTCCCAATCATCCTGCGCGAGATATGCAGGATACATTTTTTATTAAAGACGATATAGTACTTCGAACACATACAACCCCAGTGCAAATTCGAGTGATGAAAAGCCGTCCACTTCCAGTCCGGGTGGTTATGCCGGGGCGTGTTTATAGGAATGAAGCAGTAAGCGCTCGAAGTAATTACTTCTTTCACCAGGTTGATGGTCTTTATGTTGATAAAAATGTAACATTCGCAGATCTTAAAGGAACTTTAGTTACTTTTGCAAAAAATTTCTACGGAAATGATATCAAGTATCGCTTCCGACCTAGTTATTTCCCTTTTACTGAACCAAGTTTAGAGATGGATATTACTTGTTTTCTTTGTAAAGGAAAGGGATGTCGAATCTGCAAGCATACTGGATGGCTAGAGGTTCTAGGAGCAGGTATGGTTCATCCAAATGTTCTGAGAAATTGCGGTCATGATCCAGAGAAGGTTTCAGGCTATGCTTTTGGAATGGGTGTTGATCGAATTTCGTTATTACGATATGGTATAGATGATATAAGAATATTCTTTGATAATGATATACGATTTCTAAATCAGTTTTAATGAAACCTGTATGCGCATAAGTTATAATTGGTTACAACGATATGTCAACGTAAATGATAGCGTTGAAAATTTATCTCAAAAACTCACAAGCATTGGTCTTGAAGTTGAATCTATTGAAAATCTTGGAAAAAGGTTTGATGGATTTTTTGTAGCAGAAGTAATTGAGGTGCAGAAGCATCCAAATGCAGATAGACTGAAATTATGCAAGGTAAATGCAGGGGTAAAAAATGGTCTGTTACAGATTGTATGCGGAGCTCCGAATGTAGAAGCAGGACAAAAAGTTATTGTAGGGATTATTGGTGCTGTTGTGCCTCACAATCAACATGATCCTTCTGGAAAACCTTTCACATTAATCAAGGCATCTATCAGGGGTGTCGACTCATACGGTATGATCTGTTCTGCGAAAGAATTAGGTGTAGGCGAAGATTCCAGCGGAATAAAAGTTCTACCTCATGCAGCAAAAGTAGGAACTACGTTAGCCGAATTCTTAGGGGCTAACGATATCGCATTTGAATTAGGAATCACGCCCAACCGTCCGGATTGTTTATGTCATCTTGGTGTGGCAAGAGATGTTGCGGCAATATATAAAAAGAAATATTCATTACCTCATTACACAATCACTGAAAACAAAAAAATATCAATCAGGAAACTTGCAACTATTAAAGTTGAAAATACGATTGACTGTCCTCGATATACTGCCCGTGTGATCAAAAATATAACGGTAAAAGAGTCTCCTGATTGGTTGATACATCTTTTAAATGCTGCGGGTCTTCGTTCTATTAATAACATCGTCGATGCGACTAATTTTGTGATGCTAGAGTACGGTCAACCATTGCATGCCTTTGATTATGATCATCTTGCCCAGCATACAATTGTTGTAAAAAATGCTTCGGCTGGAGAAAAATTCACAACCCTTGACGGGAAAACGCATCAATTAACCGGAAGTGAATTAATGATCTTTGACGGAGAAAAATCTGTAGCTATCGCAGGAGTAATGGGAGGACAGAATTCTGAAATTTCTAACACGACTAAAACAGTATTGCTTGAGTCTGCATATTTTTCACCGACAAGTGTTCGGAAGACAGCAAAGAGATTAGGGCTCAGTACGGATGCATCGTATCGATTTGAACGCGGAATTGATCCGAATGTTACTGCAGAGGCATCTGCTCGCGCGGCAAGTCTTATTGCAGAAATATCCGGAGGAGAGATTGTTCAAGGAATTATTGATCTCTACCCTAAAAAAATTACGTCAAAAAAAATTATTCTTAGAACAACAAGAGTAAATTCGATATTAGCTACCGATATTTCTGCAAAAGAAATAAAAGATATTTTAAATTTGCTTGAGATTAAAACAACACCGGGAAAAGAAAAAAAATCATTTGTTTGTATAATACCAACATTCAGGCCTGATATTGAACAGGAAATCGATTTAATTGAAGAAATTGCTCGGATCTACGGATACGATAATATCGAGAATAAAACTTCAAGCGAAGTTATGTTCAGTAAACCTGATAAAAATGAAGTAAGGATCAACTCAATTCGTCAATGGTGTGTTGCGAATGGTCTAAACGAAATATTAACAAATAGTCTGATTGATCGATCTACGGCAAAAATTTTTTCTGAAAAATTTGTCATAGTCAAGAATCCATTAAGTGTTGATCTTGAAATTCTTCGTCCAACATTGCTATCAACCATGTTGCAAACAGTTGCGTATAATTATAATCACGGTTCAAATCGTATACATGTTTTTGAAATAGGAAGGGAGTTTTCAACTACTAACGATAAAGGAACCTATCTAAAAGGATTTGTAGAGAGAAATATCTTAGGGATTTGCCTTTCAGGTGACGCAAAACAGCTTTCATGGAGCGAAAAACAGCGTTCTGTTGACCTTTTTGACATTAAAGGGTTTGTTTTGTCCCTTTTGAAAAGTATTGGTCTTGACAATAGTGATTTAATTTATTACAATGCACCAAGTTCTTTAACTGAAATGACTATAGGCATTGAAATCAATAACACTTATGTTGGTTACCTTGGTCAGTGTAAATCAGAAATATTGCAGAAATTTAAGATAGAAAAAGATGTTTTTTATGCAGAACTAGACTTAGATAAAATTGTTAAGTTTGACACAGTAAAAAAGTTTAATGAGTATTCAAAATATCCAACAGTAATTCGTGATGTAGCTTTTGTAGTAAATAAAAACATCAATGTTGGAGAAATTGAGAACGAGATACAAAACGTTGGTGGAGAGGTAATTACTTCTGTTACATTATTTGATCTTTTTGAAGGAAAATCTCTTGGTGAAGGAAAAAAAAGTGTTGCATTTTCAATAAACATTAATTCAACTGAAAAAACGTTGACTGATGGAGAAATTGATTTAATAATCAAGTCAGTTGTTTCTGCAGTTGTAGCAAAATTTAACGCAAACTTAAGAAGTATCTAAATGGTGGACCAAAATTTCGACCAGAATTCTTCGGATGCAATTAATAGTGTTGAAAACGCTCTTGCATCATTATGGGATAAAGCACGAGAAGCATCACTACTCATTTCGACTTTGAGAGAAGAAAAGAAACGGTTATTGCGAAAGATTGATGACCTCGAAGACGATCTACGACAATCAAAAAATGATTCTATTTTGCAACAAGCACATATTGAAACATTGAAAGTGAATGCTGCAACCGACTCAATCCATAAAAATGAATCAATAGCACTTGATGAAAATGAACGGCGATTACTCCAACAAAAGTTACGGAATGTTATTTCGAAATTAGATCAATATTTATTACCATAACAAGTAAGTTTTCTATCGGCTGACAGAAACTCACTTTTATATTATGACAATGGACAGAAAAAGCGTACGTGTAAAGATATTCGGTTCTGAATATCCACTTCGTGGCGAAAGCGAAGATTTTACCAAAAAGGTTGCCAATCATGTGGATGCGATGATCACAAGCGTCCACGATAAGATCCCAGAGCAGCCGCCGCTCACAATTTCTGTACTCGCTGCGTTGAACATTACTGAAGATCTTTATAAAGAAAAAGATAAGAGTTCACAACTTGTATCATCATTAGAATATGAGTTGTCAAAAATTACGAACTATCTTGACACAAGTATCAACAGCACCGAACCATAATATAAAGGATTTGAAAAGAGTTAAATAATATCCGCACTGTCAGCCACAGACAACATAAATAAAGAACCTATAGTTTTATTTATAGGGAGCTTAGCTCACAAGCGTAATATTACAGGCCTCACTCAAACGTAAGTTTGATTTTGCGATAAGCCTTCGGGTTTTTCACTTCGGTGAAATAGCAGACAGTGGAAGTAAGAAACGGTTTGGCGGCACCCACTGTGTATAAGAAAGAGGGTTCTTTCTACACTTGTCTGAGGTTGTTGTGCGGGTTTTTTATTTTAAATGGAGCAAACATGATTGAACAGTTAATTATAGCAATTATCATCTCTTCAGGATCTTTCTTTGCCGGTTGGTTTATTAACAATAAAATTGGGAAAAACAAAGTCTCTTCAGCAGAAGAACAAGCAAAAAAGATACTTTCCGATGCAGAACGTGATGCTGCAGCAATCCAAAAAGAGAAGATGCTTGAAGTAAAAGATGAATGGTATAAGAAAAAGCATGAATTTGAGAATGAAGCGAACCAAAAAAGAAATAAGCTTCAAGCGTATGAAAAACAGTTGGATTCACGAGAGGAGAATATCGATCGTAAGGTTGATCTTTTGAATAAAAAAGAGAAGGATGTCAATGCTGTTCAAAAAGTGAATGATCAGAAATCGATTGAATTAAACCAGAAATTGATCGAAATTGATCGGTTAATAGCTGATGAAAATGTCCGTCTTGAACGTGCTTCTGGTATGTCCAGAGATGAAGCACGTAAACTTTTGCTTGATAATCTTGTTGATTCAGTAAAGACCGAAGCTTCCCAAACTTTAAAAGATATTCGTGATAAGGTAAAAGAAGAAGCAAAACGTGAAGCACAGAAAGTCATTGTTCAGGCGATCCAACGCTCTGCTGCTGATCATGCTGTTGAAACTACTGTCAGTGTTCTCCAAATTCAAAGTGATGAGATGAAAGGAAGAATAATCGGAAGAGAAGGGAGAAATATAAGAGCATTTGAGGCCGCGACCGGTGTAGATGTTATCGTAGATGATACACCGGAAGCTGTTATTTTATCAGGATTTGATGCATTCAGACGAGAAGTTGCACGAGTATCGTTAGAACGTTTGATCGCTGATGGAAGAATTCACCCTGCGAGAATTGAAGAAGTTGTTGAAAAAGTAAAAGCAGAATTAGAAGAAGAAGTTATCCGTGTTGGTGAAAATACCCTTCTTGAGGTAGGTCTTCCCGGTGCTCATAGTGAAATTATAAAGCATATTGGAAAAATGAAATACCGTACCAGTTATGGACAGAATTTATTACAGCATAGTATTGAGGTAGCATATTTATGCGGGGTAATGGCTGCAGAATTGGGGATTGATATTAATCTTGCAAAAAGAGCCGGACTTTTACACGATATTGGCAAAACAGCTGACCGGAGTGTAGAGGGACCTCATGCGATCATTGGTCTTGAAATGACAAGAAAGTACAATGAGAATCCAATTATCGTAAATGCTGTTGGAGCTCATCATGATGATATTCCAATGGAACATCCTATTGCAGCGTTGGTACAAGCTGCTGACTCAATAAGTGGGGCTAGACCTGGTGCTCGCAGAGAATCGGTTGAAGGCTATGCAAAGAGACTGGAGAAGTTGGAAGAAATAGCAAAATCATTCAAAGGTGTTTCAGCCACTTATGCAATTCAGGCAGGTAGAGAAATCAGAGTAATCGTTGAACACGATAAAGTTGATGATGCACAGGCAGATCAATTAGCCCATGATATTGCACGGAAGATTCAACAGGAGATGGAATATCCAGGACAGATTAAAGTTGTTGTGATCAGAGAAGTGCGATCTGTATCTTTTGCTAAATAAGATATCACTATGATTTTTATTGGAGTTACCGGGGGCATCGGAAGTGGAAAATCGACCGTCTGTTCACTTTTTGAAAAAAAAGGGATTCCAATTTTTTTTGCCGATGACGTCGCTAAAGAAATTATAGATACAAATTCGAAAGTTCTAAACGAGATACGAGAAGTGTTTGGGAATGAGATCCTCGATTCTTCAAACCGATTAAATAGAAAAGCACTTGCAGAGATTGTTTTTAGTGACAAAAAACTTCTCGAACAATTAAATGCAATAGTTCATCCGAAAGTATTCGAAGAATACGAACAATGGAAAAAGCAGGTATCAACGAAAAATAAATACATACTCGTAGAATCTGCTTTATTATTTGAATCGGGTATGTTTGAGTTGGTTGATTATGCATTGGCAGTGCTTGCTGAAGAGGGTAAACGAGTTCAAAGAGTTGTACTTCGTGATTCAATTTCAGAGAATAAAGCATTCGCCCGAATGAGAAATCAAATTTCTACTGAGGAATTATTGGAACTTTCTGATTTTCAAATCCAAAACAATGGATCAATAAACGACCTCACCGCAAAAGTAAATTTTTTCCATACATTATTTTCCACATTAAACCCATCTAAAGAAATAGAATGAATGCTATAGAAAAAGAATCTCAACTTTTTTTTCACACCTACAAACGTTTGCCGCTGGAGGTTGAACGGGGTGAAGGGTGTTACCTTTTTACAAAAGATGGAAAAAAATATCTCGATATGTTTTCCGGTCTTGCTGTTAATGCCCTTGGTTATGCTCATCCAGCGATTATTAAAGCAGTTGATGAACAAGTTCGCAAATTTACTCATCTTTCGAATTTCTTTATTCAAGAACCACAGCTTCAGTTAGCAGAGCGTTTGTTATCCTTGTCGGGGTTTGATAAAATATTTTTTACAAACAGCGGAACAGAAGCGATCGAAGGAACGATAAAACTTGTTCGTAAATGGGGAAAAAAAAATGGAAAGAAAAATATTTTCGGTATGAGCAATGGATTCAGCGGGCGAACAATGGGATCATTGTCGTTAATGGATAAAGAAAAATACCGTGACGGTTACGAGCCTTTCCTTCCAAATTTTGGTACAATTGATTTTAATAATGTTTCTGATCTTCATTTGCAAGTAAATGAGCATACTGCGGCAATATTTTTGGAATTTATTCAAGGTGAGGGTGGTATCATCGGCACGACGCATGAATTTGTTGAGACATTGAAATCGTTACGTGAGAAATTCGGCTTTTTAATTGTTGCAGACGAAATCCAATCTGGAATTGGACGAACCGGAAAACTTTTTGGATTCCAGCATTTTGGAATTATGCCTGATATTATTACCGTTGCTAAACCAATTGGAGGAGGATTGCCGGTTGGAGCAATAATCGGATCGAAAAAAGTCTCTGATGTTTGGACTTATGGAGTTCACGGAACAACATTTGGAGGAAATCCTGTTGCGTGTGCAGCAGGTATAGCTACAATTGATACAGTAATGACTGAAATGTTTCTGAAAAACATCAATGATACGTCCGAATACATTAGATCAAAACTCAATATTCTCAAATCACAATATTCTTTGATTAAAGAAATTCGAATTTATGGATATATGATTGGAATAGAATTGACTATAGAAAGCGCCACCATTGTTGAACAAATGCTTCTGAAAGGAGTATTGGTAAATTCAACAGCAAATACCGTCATAAGAATACTTCCACCGTTAATCGCTGGCAGAAATGAGTTTGATCAGTTGCTTATTGTTCTAGAGGAAGTTTTATCCATTCACACTACAATCTAAAATCTTTTAGTCGTTAAATATTGTAATTTAGTTTCCTTTTAGAAAAAGTGCATTCGTTTGCTTGATAAATGGCTTTAAATAATTCAATTTTATTCAACAAGATGCGGGTCACAACTTGATTAATCCTATTGCTTCAATAGTATATTTTTTTTAATATAGCCTTCAATTATACTGTAATTCTTGACAGTATTTCTCTTTTTCATTAAAACTCCGGAGGATTCCTATGGTTGCAAAAAAATATTTTACTATAACAAAATCAATATTATTGGTATGTATGATGTTTTTTATGCTTAGTTGTGATAAAACATCATCACCTACTGGTGGCACCACAACAGGGGCTGTAGATGCTGCATTGGTTGGTGTATGGTTTGATATTTCTGATTCTACAGGGTCTGAAATTAAATCAGACGGTACTTTGATTCCGCTTCAATTAGATCAGAATAATTTTCTTGTAGCTATTAATATTGGAACTGAATCATTAAAACTTACAGCTTCTGGAGGCAATTTTACATTTACCAGGAAAACAAAAGTAGAAGGTACAAACCGTGATACAACAATAGTCACAAATGGTACATATACGGTTACCGCAACAACATTAACAATAAATGATCCATCTGGAACAATGGTCTTAAAAAAATCAGCCTATGGCGTAAATGTATTTACATATACCGGAGGAGGAGGTGGTGGTGGTGGAACAACAACCGCAGGAACGTTGGCTTTTAATTCTGATAAAGGAAATTTTTCTGCGAATGGAGTTTATAATTCTAATGCTACAAGTGGTACGGGAGCAGGAGCATTTTTACAAAGCTCGGGAAGTACAAATATGTTAGCTATATATGCATTCAGAGTTAACTCACCAACAAGTTTTGATATTACTCTCGTTCAATTTTTGGATAGTTCACCAATTTCATCTGGAGCATATAGTTATCCGCCTTCAAGTGCTAAGATGGTAATGGTAAATTATTTCCCTAACATGAACCCAAATGATACAACCAATGTCAATTTTTACTCGTTGTCATCTGTCACCGCAAATATTTCTGCTCTGACTTCAACAAATGTTCAAGGTACATTTAGCGGCACTGGAATGTATTATATGAATGATGCACCGAATCCTTCACAAACAATTACATTAACCGGAGGTACGTTTAACACTCCAATTCTTCCGAGTGGTGGATTACTAAAAACTGAAAATAAAATAGAAAATCTTGTAAAAAGGATTTTGCATTTGCAATAAATTTTAATCCGTGTTTTAGTTAACTTTAAAAAATGTTTTTCAATCGCGAGAGAACTTAAATATGCAGATATTATTGACTTTTCTTGTCAAGATAAAGCATATTTTCTCTTGACAATTGAGCAAAGCCCTTATATATTTGCAATGCCTTTAAAACAAATAATTCACTAATCCTCAATAAGTAATAAAGGAGTAACACAATGAAAAAAGTTCTAGCAGTAGTTTTGGCAGTATTGATGCTTTCGAGCTTTATGCTCGCTCAAGATGTTCAGCCGGCAGTTAAAGCTGGATCCAAGTCCCTTAATTTCACTTTCGGTGGATTAGGTGCATTTGGTCTAAATGCAACAGGAGTTAATGGCGGACTTGGTGCTTCGTATTTCTTATCAAGCGATGCAGCTGTTCGTCTTGGTTTGCAAGTTAGAAGTACAAGCAGTACAATTCCTGCAAATCCAGCTGCTGGTCAAACAGGAACAGATGGTAGCACATCAACATTCACATTAGGAATTGGTGCAGACTATTTGATGTATATGGCTGGTGCTACGTCACGAGTTCGTCCGTATATGGGTGCTGGCTTATCATTCTCAATGATTTCAGATACAAGAAAAAATGCTGTTATTGCACCCGCTATTCAGGGTGAAGTAAAAGGAACGGGTGCAGGAACAAACCTTGGTTTAATGGGTATTGCAGGTGCTGAATTTTTCTTATATCCAGAAATGAGTTTATCGGCTGAATATACTTTGAATCTCATCAACATGAATTCACCAGCTGATCTTGTTACCACAACTGGTTCAACAAGTGTTACCGCAAAACAAACCAGTTCAACTCAAATCCTTGGATTTGGCGCTGCTGGCGCAACATTGCACATTTACTTCTAAACTGTAATAGTTTAGGATTTTATTTTTTGAAAGGCATCTTGATCAAATTCAAGATGCCTTTTTTATTTTAGTTTTTGTATATTCCATTATGAAAATTCAATCTGATTTTTTGGTAATCGGTAGTGGTATTGCTGGACTTTCATTCGCACTAAAGATCGCTGATCTTGGAACCGTCTCGATCGTTACCAAAAAAGAGCAAGCAGAATCAAACACCAATCTGGCACAGGGTGGCATTGCTGCGGTGGTATCTTCTGTTGATGCTTTTGAACATCATATTAACGATACGATGAAAGCCGGTGCATATCTATGTCATAGAGATATCGTTGAATTAGTTGTCAAAGAGGGACCTGAAAGAATACAGGAACTCATTGAAGTTGGAGTTCAATTTACAAAAAACGCTAGCGGATTAGATCTTGGGAAAGAAGGTGGACATTCGCATCATCGAATTGTTCATGCAGCAGATCTAACAGGAAAAGAAATTGAACGTGCACTTCTTGAAAGAATTTCCGCTCACCCAAATATAAGAATATATGAAAATCATATTTCAATTGACCTGATTACTGAACATCATTTGTTCGGTGCAGGAAAACAATCCCACGATTCCATTCATTGCTGGGGTGCATATGTTCTTGATGTTGAAAAGAATGTTGTCAAAACCTTTCTTGCCACGACAACATTATTAGCGACAGGCGGAGCAGGACAGGTGTATCTTCATACTACGAATCCGCCGATTGCTACCGGTGATGGTGTTGCAATGGCGTATAGAGCCGGTGCTCGAATCGCTAATATGGAATTCATCCAATTCCATCCCACAACTTTATACAATTCAGGTTCTCCATCATTTTTGATCTCAGAAGCTGTCAGAGGATTTGGAGCAATTCTTCGAAACAAGCGCGGTGAAGATTTCATGAAGAAGTATGATCCGCAAGGATCATTAGCACCTCGTGATATTGTTGCTCGTGCAATTGATACTGAATTAAAACGAAGCGGTGATGAATGTGTTTTTTTAGAATTAAAACATTTAAATGCTGATTCGATAAAGAACCATTTCCCCAATATTTATGATCGCTGTTTAAAATTTGGTATTGATATTACTACAGATCTAATACCCGTAGTACCAGCTGCACATTATTCATGTGGTGGAGTTGTGACCGACGCAAATGGTACGACATCCATTAAAGGATTGTATGCAGTCGGCGAAGTAAGTATGACTGGACTGCATGGAGCAAATAGGTTAGCCAGCAATTCGCTGCTTGAAGCAGTTGTGTTTTCACACCGAGCGGTTGAAGCAATCAAAAAGAACAGAACTTCAAGAAATGAAGTAGTTAATTCAATTCCTGATTGGGATGACAGTGGTACCATTAACAGCGAAGAATGGATACTTGTTTCACATAACAGAAAAGAGATACAACAAGTAATGTGGGATTATGTAGGTATAGTTCGCTCAAACCACCGACTAGAGCGTTCACAACGCCGAATAAAACTAATTTTGGAAGAGGTTAAGGACTTTTATAAGCGGACCAAAGTTACAGAAGAACTCATAGAGTTACGCAATCTTTCGTGCATTGCGGATTTAATCATCCGTTCAGCACTTGAAAGAAAAGAAAGTCGAGGACTTCATTATACTACAGATTATCAAACTGTTGACGATATTAACTGGTTAAAGGATACGGTAATAACTTAAATGAAATCAAAGAATTATAAGAGATTTAAAAAAGATAAACCGAGAACCGCTTGTGGCATATTCGGAATATTCGATCATCCTCAAGCCTCAGTGCTTACCTATTACGGACTACACTCTTTACAGCATCGTGGCCAAGAAGCCAGTGGTATTGTTTCATGTGAATACCGGGAGGACAAAAAACGATTTCATTTCAATTTACTGAAAGGAATGGGACTTGTCACTGATGTCTTTAAGGATTACAATTCTCTTAAGGATTTATTAAAAGGTCGTTCAGCTATTGGACATAATCGATATTCAACAACGGGATCTGCAAATAATGAAAAAAATATTCAACCATTAATAGTAAATTATCGTAATGGTAATCTTGGTGTTGCTCATAACGGTAATTTGACCAATTTTAGGACAATTAGAAAGCAACTCCAGGATGATGGTACAATTTTCCAAACCACATCCGATACAGAACTACTTCTTCATTTAATTGCACGAAGCAAACAAAAAAAACAGATCGACCAGATCAAAGAAGCGATTGATAGGGTAGAAGGAGCATATTCGCTTGTTATTCTTACGGATTCGATGTTGGTTGCAGCACGCGATCCTTATGGGTTCAGACCGTTGGCATTAGGGGAGAAGGATGGATGTTTTGTCGTTGCATCTGAAACATGTGCATTTGATATCATTGATGCAAAATATATTCGAGATATTGAACCAGGAGAAATTCTTGTCATTGATAAGCGAGCAGATTCAAAAGAACAATTGACATCATTGAGAGTTGAAAAGAAAGTAACCGAATCGCATCATTGCATATTTGAGTATATTTATTTTTCACGTCCGGATAGTTTCATATTTGGAGATAGTGTTGATAAAGTGCGTCGGAAGTTAGGTAAATCACTTGCTCAAGAATCTCCGGTTCACCCCGATTCGGAAGAAAAAACAATTGTGATAAGCGTTCCCGACTCCAGCAATACTTCTGCATTGGGGTTTGTAACAGAATCGATTAAACAGGGTATTAATACAAAGCTGGAACTCGGTCTCATTCGAAACCATTATGTAGGAAGAACATTCATCCAACCGGAACAGGGAATGCGTGAGATGAAAGTAAAGACTAAATTCAACACAGTGAAAGGAGTTCTTAAAGGAAAAAAAGTTGTTGTTGTTGATGATTCTATAGTCCGTGGTACTACTTCAAAACAATTGGTTAAGTTGTTGAAAGAAGCAGGACCTAAAGAGATTCATTTTAGAATCACATCACCTCCAATTGTAAATTCATGTTATTACGGAATGGATTTCCCGAACAGGGAAGATTTGATTGCCGTTCAATGTGATGAAGATGTAGAGAAGATTCGCCAGGAACTTGGTGTTGATAGCATTCAATATCTTTCAGTCAAAAAGATGTTGGCATCCGTTCCAAGTGGAGAACGGAAAGGGTATTGTACAGCATGTTTTGGCGGAACATACCCAGCACCTATTGAAGATGTTATCGACAAAAACGATTTAGAGGCGTGATGCGGTGGAATCTCGCATTAAATATTGTTTTACTAGGTATCAATATTGCCTTTTCACAAACGTATATTGTTAAATTCAAATCAGATAGGCTCGATTCTGCTTTGATGTTCTCATCGCTTAATGAGACTCTTAAAAAAATAAAAACTGCAAACAACCAACCCAGCTCGTTTTCTATACAACCCTTAAATTCTAATGGTGTTCCGACAAAATCCAAATTCCCATGGAAACGATTTTCTATCATTAAGTTTTCACAACAACAGAGTGAACAATTTATTACTTCATTATCTAATAACTCTTTAGTCGAATACATCCAACCAAATTATACCTACAAAGTATATTCAGTACCAAATGATTCCGCATATCCGTCCCAATGGAATCTTCGGCGAATTGGAATTTCATCGTTGTTTGAAAGTGGAGTAATACATTCATCACTTCCCATGGTAAAAGTTGGAGTCATTGACACGGGTATCGATGAGAAACATCCTGATTTATTAAATGCAATCGCTCTGAATTTTGGAGAAATTGGCAGCGGAAAAGAAACTAATGGAATTGATGATGATGAAAATGGTTTTATCGACGATTGGAGAGGTTATGATTTTGTTGAATCAGAAACTGAAGATGTTGGTGACTGGCAGGAAAGGGATAATGATCCCGCCGATGAACACGGACATGGAACATCTGTTTCAGGAATTATTGGAGCGCAAACAAATAATGCAATTGGATTAGTTGGAATCTTTCCAGTGAAGATTTTACCTCTACGGGCTTTTGGGAAAAATGGAAACGGAAATGACATCGATATTGCCTCTGCAATTGTTTACGCTGTAGATAATGGTGTTGATGTTATAAATATGAGTTTTGGAGATGTTGTACAATCACCTTTCTTGCATGAAGCAATTCGGTATGCTTATTTTCAAAATGTTATTCTTGTAGCTTCAAGCGGTAATGATGGTACGAATTATCCTCATTATCCATCTGACTTTAGTGAAGTAATTTCAACAAGTTCAGTAGGACAATATAATGCTCGTTCTTTCTTTTCATCGTATAGTTCTTCTCTTGACATAATGGCACCGGGAGAACAAATAGTTACTACAACATTAAGCGGAGGCTATACTGATCAATTCGCTGGAACTTCAGCTGCAGCACCGCATGTTTCAGGAGTTGCCGCATTGCTTAAAAGTTTAGAGAAAGAAAAAAAGAAGAATCAACCCACCTATGTTGAGCGATCAAACGAAGAAATAAGAGGGATTCTTTTAAATTCTGCGGATGATGCAGGAGAAAAAGGTTGGGATAAGTTTTATGGAGCGGGAATTGTCAATGCTGTGAATGCAATCCAGATGGTTTCGGGGGCTACGGTTGTTATTCATTCACCCAAATTGGATGAGATATTTTCTGAAAATTTCAAAGATATTATCGTATCCGCCTCTTCACCATATCTTCAATCTGTTCAACTTTATTATGGCAGAGGCGAAAATCCAACTACCTGGAATTTAATTTCAACCATTGATAATAAAGTTCTTCTGCAAGATACTTTACGCTTTCTTGATAAAATTTTATTTCCAAATGATTTTTACATTCTTAGGCTTGTTGTGAAAAATAGTAAAGGAAATGATGTCGAATTTCGTCAACGCATTATCATCGATTCTTCAATTCCAAAAATTCTATCTTTTCATTTTCGAGATTCAGTTATAATTGGAAGCGATTATGGTGCATTAATAGAAGCTAGGATTGACAGGAATTCTACAGGAACATTATATTACCGTAAAGTGGGAGAGACAAGTTATAAAAGTATTCAATCACTTGGTTTACAATTAAATCATTCATTTGTGCTGAGTAAAAAAAACTTAATACCGTCTACTGAATATGAATTTTTTTGTGAATTCAGCGAATATTCAACCTCAAAGAGATCGGTTAAGTTTCCTACGATTCCTTTGGCAGGAACTGATCGTTTCTCTGTTAAAATTTCACCTCAAGAAATTGCGACAACAGGGTTTGACATAAAACCTTACTCTTTCCCCAAAGGATATCTGTTGAATTCGGTCATTCCAGTATCCGGATTGCCGGTTCTTGTTGCAAATGAATATGACACTGAAAACAATTTTGGGAAACTTAAAGCATATGAATTTGCTGGAAACAAGTTTACTGTTAAGGATTCATCGGTTCGATCTTGGGTTCCTCGTTCATTTATAAAAAATAATGGAGAAGGAAAGTCAACAATTCTGGTTCAGGATCGAGGGATTTCACAATTACTTCAGATTGATACGGTCACAGGAAATTTTTTCAATAAACCAATTTGGGGAGATTCAACCGACATTTGGGCAAGCCAATTGGTTGATCTTGATTCTGATAATAAACCTGAAATTATTGCTCGAAGCAGTTCGGAATTTTTAATTTATAAAAACCTTGGAAACAATAATTTTTCAATTGTTAATCGATTATCCAATCCAACATCACCGTTAGCAGGTGAAGCGAGAAACCAATTTGGTCCGCCGAAATCCATTATTGGAGATTTTACGTATTCAGGTAGGAAAGAAATAATATTTGCCGATTATGACGGCGATGTAATAATGTACCGCCAAATATCTGCAAACTCCTTAAACTTTGAAATTACAGGAATTGATACCTCGACTCTAAATGAAATGAGTGACTACATTACCTCCGGAGATTTTAACGGAGATGGTATATTAGATTTTGCTGTTGCTGGCCATAGCAATTTGGATTGGAATCAAGACAGAGAATATGACGTACCGGTATGGACAGTAAGAGTATTTTCTCATTCAGCAAATGATCCAGCTGGATCAGTATCCAAAATCTGGCAGCAAGATTTTATTGGAGTGAAATCCGGAAGCGGATATGATAATGGTCTAAGTGCAGGGAAAATTAAAACAAATGATACGAAAGATGTTTTGTTCATATCATTCAATCCACAGTTATATATTTTTGAATGGAACAATGCTAAAAATGAATTTGAATCAAAATGGTTTCATCAATCAGTAAGCAATAGTGTTATTGGTTACGATTTTGATGGAGATTCGTATACTGATTTTGGATTTCATACAAATGGAAAAGTAGAATTCTGGTCATCTCAACAAAGTTCTACCGTACTCTCTCCATTTGGGATAAAGGTAGTTCCTCTCACTCCGACTAAAGTTAATCTGCAATGGAGTTCTTTCTCGTCTATTCATAACATTTATCGAGGGACGAATCCAGATACATTATCGCAGATCAAAACTGTTTCAGGCAACGAATGGATCGATTCTACAGTTTCAATGAACGTAAAATATTATTATGCAGTTTCATCCGTTGGTATTAGTGAAAGTAAAAAATCAACAACTGTTTCTGTTATTCCTCATACCGCAGCAGTAATTGATTCTATTATTCAAGCATCATTAACACAATTGATCGTACATTTTTCTTATGATATTTCATCGGATAATATCTCAACAACTCGTTTGCTCCTCGATTCAACTTTGGAATCAATATCTATTGTATGGAGAAATTCCCGGAGTGTGATTGCAACATTTCCTAATTCATTTTCTATCGGGAATCACACACTAAAAATACTTCAAATGAGTGATATTTCAGGGATGGATGCTGATACAATTCATTACATATCCTTTTTGACGAATTTACAGATTCAAAAGGAATTCTTTGTTCGTTCAATTAAATTGATTTCTTCAACGAAAATACAGATTGATTTTAGTGACGTTCCTGATTTTACAACTGCAAAAAATATAACACATTACACAGTTAAGACAATTGCGAAACAATTTTCTATCATTTCTGTCGATTCTATCCTACCTGAAAGCATTCTTCTGACTATGGTATCAGGATCAAATCTATCTTCACTTGCATTACGATTAGAAGTGAGTATTAGTGACAGCATCATTTCATTCAATGGAAGAAGACTGAACTCCGGAAAAGGACAGACACTTTCTATTGCACAAGAAACAAACAGCATTGATAAGATTGTTGTATATCCAAATCCCGTTAAATATTCAAAATTTGTTTCATTTGTAAATATCCCAAAGGATTGTAGGATTACAATTTACTCAATAGATGGAGAAAAAATAAAAGTATTCGAAAATGTAACGACCGGTGAAGGAATATCATGGGATATGAGAAGTACTCTTGGTGATCACATATCTACGGGTGTTTATCTATATCGAGTTGAGCAACTGAATGCGGCTAATGAATCGACAAATACTATTCTTGGAAAATTTGCAGTAATACGATGATACAAGGAAAAATTTGGACCGTCTCAAACATGCTTTCTATCAGCAGAATAATCCTGATGATACCGGCATCGTATTATCTTGTGACTCCAATTCATTTCCATCGAGAGATTGCAATTCTTTTTATTCTTGTTGCAGTTTCTACCGATGCACTTGACGGCTATTATGCTCGAAAATTCAATGAGATTTCAGAATTCGGGAAGATCATCGATCCACTCGCGGACAAGATCGGCATTGGTATCGTGGTTGTAATGCTGACCATTTTTGGCGATATTCCATTGTGGTTCACAGTTGTGATTCTTCTTCGTGATCTTATTATCTTTTTTGCAGGCATCTACATAAAATCAAAAACAGACATTATTCTGCCCTCATTGATGTCAGGTAAAGTGGCTGTTTCGTTTTTAACGTTGACGCTGGTATTTGCAATATTAAAATATTCGTGGATGATTGCATCTTTTGGAGTTTTACTCTGGTTTACCATTGGATTATTAGCATACTCATTTTTAGAATACGCACATCGTTTTTTTCAAACATTACATGAAAACAAAAAAATAGGATGAGCTAAGAGTCATTCCTATAATAAAAAGGAAATATATTTTGGGATTTTTTGATTCACTGAAATTTTCAAGACTTAAAGAAGGTTTAGCAAAAACACGAGAAACTCTTGTCGCAAAAGTAAACCGATTGATCTTTGCAAAAGGGAAGATCGATGAAGAATTTTTAACACAGCTAGAAGAAATTCTTATTACAAGTGATGTTGGTGTTGAAACTGCTCAACGGATTATTGAGAGCATCAAACGCAAAACAAAAGAGAAGAAATACGAATCTCAGGATGAGCTCAATGAACTTGTACGGTCTGAAATTACAAACGCACTCGTTAAGAATTCAACCAATGGTGTTGACCCGTTTGAATTTCTCCCGCATACAAAACCATATGTAATTATGGTTGTTGGTGTGAATGGTGTTGGAAAAACAACGACCATCGGAAAGCTTGCGTATAATTATAAGTCAGCCGGAAAAAAAGTATTGATTGGCGCTGCCGATACATTTCGAGCAGCAGCCAATGAACAATTGGAAGTGTGGGCACAACGGGCGGGAGTTGAAATAATCCAACAGCTTCACGGTTCGGATCCAGCGGCAGTGGCATTTGATACCGTGCAGGCAGCGAAAGCACGTGGAGCTGATGTTGTGATCATTGATACTGCAGGTCGATTGCACACGAAAACAAATCTGATGGAAGAACTGAAAAAGATCAAACGAGTGATCACCAAAGTAAGTGCAGAAGCACCGCATGAAGTCATTCTAGTACTTGATGCAACTACCGGGCAGAACGCAATACAGCAGGCAAAATTATTCAACGAAATGGTAGGATTAACAGGATTGGTCATTACAAAACTTGATGGGACTGCAAAAGGAGGCGTTATATTTGCAGTAAGCAATACCTTAAAAGTTCCGGTCCGTTTTATTGGTGTTGGAGAGAAGATCGATGATCTTCAACCGTTTGATGCTGAGAAATTTGTAGAAGCACTATTTGAAAAAGAAAGTCACTAACGCTAAATAGGATGCATTATGAAGTTATCATGGAAACACTATGATTTGAAATTGAAACATACTTTTCGAATTTCACGGGGTGCAAGGGATACCGCACCAGTTGTTATTCTTGAAGTTGAACATGATGGGATCGTTGGATACGGCGAGGCTTCACCATCAAAACGATACGGCGAAACACCGGAAACAGTGGTTTCCTTCTTTCAGAGAATAAATTTATCACAATTTGAAAATCCTTTTCTTCTTGATGATATTTTAACTTTCGTCGATACAATTGAATTGGGGAATACTTCCGCCAAATGTGCAGTGGATATTGCATTGCATGATTGGATAGGGAAAAAACTTGGTGTGCCATTGTATCAACTATGGGGATTGAATCCAAAGAAATCTGCACAGTGTTCCTTTACAATTGCGATCGATTCAAAAGAAGTGGTTGAACAAAAAGTCCGTGAAGCTGAAGAATTTCCAATTTTAAAAGTTAAACTTGGTTTGGATAATGACAAAGAAATGATCGATACCATTCGAAAGATCACTGACAAAGTGCTTTATGTTGATGCGAACGAAGGCTGGAAAGATAAAAACCTTGCGCTTGAACGGATTAAGTGGTTAAAAGATCAAAATGTGGAATTTGTAGAACAGCCGATGCCTGCTGAGCAATTTGAAGATATGAAATGGCTTCGCGAGAAATCTGATCTGCCTTTGATTGCTGACGAAAGCGTGATTCGGTTGAGTGAGATTCCAAAACTTGCTCAGGCATTTGACGGTATTAATATAAAGTTAATGAAGTGTACGGGAGTTCGTGAAGCGATGAGAATGATTAACACTGCAAAGGCATTAAATATGAAAGTAATGATGGGTTGTATGATTGAAACGGCTGTTGCAACTTCAGCCGGAGCTCATTTAAGCCCATTACTTGATTATGCAGATCTTGACGGAAATGTTCTGATCTCTAACGATCCCTTCGATGGGGTAAGAAATATTCGTGGTGAATTAACCTTGAATAACAAACCGGGACTTGGAGTGACGCTTCGATAGTATGTCATCAATTATCAATATATTACCGGAACATCTTGCAAATAAAATTGCTGCGGGTGAAGTTGTTCAGCGCCCCGAATCGGTTGTTAAAGAATTGCTTGAAAATTCTATTGACGCCGGTGCGACATCTATTTCTATAACGATCAAAAATGCCGGAAAACTATTGATACAATTGATCGATAATGGAAAAGGTATGAGTGCTGAGGATGCTGTAAAATCTTTTTATCGCCACGCTACAAGTAAAATTTCCACGTATGAAGATCTTGAAAATATTCGAACTCTTGGCTTTAGAGGAGAAGCTTTGGCATCAATTGCGGCAGTCGCTCAAGTTGAACTTAAAACTCGCCGTGAAGAAGATGAAGTAGGTTCATTATTGCGGATTGAAGGAAGCGAGATCAAAGAACAATCGAACGTTGCCCATCAGCAAGGAACAACGATCAGTGTTAAGAATCTTTTTTATAACACTCCTGCCAGGCGTCAATTTTTAAAATCAAATAATACTGAATTCAAACATATCTATGATACGATACAACGATTAGCATTATCGAAACCTGAAATTGCTTTAGAATTTAACAGTGATGATGATGTTATTCTTGCACTTCCATCCCAAAAATTAGAAGAACGGTTAAAAAGTTTATTTGGAGATCGGCATTTTGCAACATTGATTCAATTGCAGGAACAGACCGACCTGTTATCTATTTCCGGATTTATCGGCAAACCTGATTTTGCCCGCAAATCTAAAGTCGATCAATATATTTTTCTCAATAATCGTTTTATCATCAATCGTTCGATCAATCATGCAGTTTTTTCGGGCTATGAACATTTGGTTGAGAAGGGAAATTTTCCTTTCTTTCTGTTGTTCATCGAAGTTGATCCTCATAAAGTTGATATAAATGTTCATCCTTCAAAAATGGAAGTAAAATTTGCCGACGAACAGAGTATTTATCGAATTGTTATTTCTGTGGTACGCAAAGCACTTGGCGGGAACGATATCACACCAACCGTAGAGTTTCAACGACAAACAAATGACTTTTCTTCACTAAGACATTCTGCCATACCAAGATTTTATTCTGATCTTCAAGCGAAATCATCTTCATCGTTTGATTTTGCTGGTCAGAATCAATCCGCGACATTTTCGAACGAGGAAATTCCATTTGATCTGAATTCAAAACTCGATCAGATATTTTCCAAAACTCCTGATAACGAGATAGTACTTCCTGTTGATACACAAACTCAATTTCAGCATGGTACACGGGACATTGAAGCACAGGATGGAAAAGCGATTTGGCAGCTGCACAATAAATATATACTTACTCAAATACGATCTGGATTAATGATCATCGATCAACATGTTGCACACGAACGGATTTTATATGAACGGGCATTGACGAGAATGAACAATGCTGTTCCATCATCGCAGCAATTGCTATTTCCTCAGACAATTCAATTAGGGGCAGGTGATTATACATTGACGAAAGATCTTTTACCGTTCCTCAATTCGATCGGATTTGAAACGAAATTATTTGGAAAAAACACAATTGTTCTTGAAGGTGTTCCCCCAGAAGTAAAAGCAGGAACAGAAGCAAATATCCTTCAGGATATTCTCGATGAATTCAAGAATAATCAATTAAGAGTAAAATTAGACGCTCGGGATAATATCGCAAAATCATTCTCGTGCAAAGCAGCAATAAAAGCAGGGGAGCGATTGAGCGAAACAGAAATGCGGTCGTTGATCGATCAGTTGTTTGGAACATCAATGCCATACGTCTGTCCCCATGGACGACCGGTATTGATAAAACTATCGTTGGCTGAATTAGACCGAAGATTTTTTAGGACGTAAGTTTCGATTATGAAAATTATTACTGTTTTTTGTATTGCAAAACCTGAATTTCGGACTGAGCTGATAAAATTATGTATAAGCATGATTGTTCCTTCAAGATCGGAACAAGGATGTCTCCATTACAGCTTTTACCAAGATTTAGATCGAGAAGATAAATTTTTCTTCTACGAAGAGTGGGTCGATCAGCCATCGATAGATGCACATAATATCTCAAGACATTTTTTGGATTTTCAACCAAAATTCAAATCATTCATTGAGGGTGACCCGGAAATTAGTGTTCATACCGTTGAATAACAACGAACTAGTTCGATGACAATTCGAAATAGTAAAATATACGATCAAACATATCGGAGTAATACAATGTCAACAATAAACGATCCGCAGGGAATCAAAGATGCCACTGATCGATATGAATCGCAATCAGCTGCATCCAAAGTGCGAAAAATGAAATTCACAACGGTGAGCGGTGAACCGGTTAATTTGCTGTATACTCCCGATGATATTAAAGAAATCAACTATCTTGCTGAAATAGGCTTTCCTGGTGAATTTCCATATACTCGCGGTGTTCATCAGACAGGATATCGTGGAAAACTCTGGACAATGCGTCAGTTTGCCGGTTTTGGAACTCCTGAGGATACGAATCAGCGGTTTAAATACCTTCTTGAGCATGGGCAGACCGGACTTTCAACTGCATTTGATCTACCAACCTTGATGGGACGTGATGCGGACGATCCATTTTCTGAAGGAGAGGTCGGCATTTGCGGAGTTGCAGTCAGTTCTTTAGCTGATATGGAAATTTTGTTTGATGGAATTCCATTGGACAAAGTAACGACATCGATGACCATTAATGCACCGGCTGCTATGATCCTTGCATTCTACATTGCTGTTGCTGAGAAGCAGGGATTGAAATCAAATATGCTTCGTGGAACGATCCAAAATGATATTCTCAAAGAATATATTGCGCAAAAAGAATGGATATATCCACCAAAACCATCAATGAGAATCATCACTGATATGTTTCAGTATTGCTCGAAAGAACTTCCGCAATTCAATCCTATCTCTGTATCTGGCTATCATATACGTGAGGCAGGTTCAACAGCTGCACAGGAGCTTGCATTTACACTTGCTGATGGATTTGCGTACATTGAACATGGAATCGCGGCTGGAATGGATGTTGATGAATTTGCTCCGCGAATTTCTTATTTCTTCAATTCTCATTTAGATTTCTTCGAGGAAATTGCAAAGTTTCGTGCAGCTCGTCGGATTTATGCAAAAAGAATGAAATACAAATACGGTGCAAAAAATCCAAAGTCATGGATTCTCCGTTTTCATACCCAGACAGCAGGTTGTACACTGACAGCTCAACAGCCTGAAAATAATATCGTACGAACGGCTATACAAGCCCTTGCAGGTGTTTTAGGCGGTACACAGTCCCTTCACACCAATTCAATGGATGAAACTCTTGCATTACCCTCCGATAAAGCAGTAAAAATTGCACTCCGCACTCAACAAATCATTGCAGATGAAACTGGAGTTGCAAATACAGTCGATCCACTTGGAGGGAGTTATTTTGTTGAAGCACTAACGACAAAAATGGAAGAAGCTGCCGAACAATATTTTGAAAAGATAGAAATGCTTGGCGGGGTGATCCCGGCGATCGAACAAGGGTTTTTCCAACGTGAAATTGCAGAAGCAGCTTATAGATACCAGAGAGAATTAGACCAAAAAGACAAGATTATTGTCGGTGTTAACCAATATATTGAAGAAGGAGAGAAAATCGATATCCCGTTATTATCAATTTCTCCAGATGTTGAAATTTTACAAAAGAAACGTCTTGCAAATCTAAAACAAAGCAGAAACCAGCAAGCAGTTGACAAAGCAATTGAAGATTTAAAACAATCTGCTGCTGACGGATCGAACTTAATGCCTCATCTGTTGAATGCAACTAGAAATTATGTCACTCTTGGTGAAATGTGTAATTCGTTGATCGAACATTTTGGAATTTATGAAGAGCAGGCAGTTTTCTAGATGATGTATTGAATTTGTAGTAAATAAAAGGGAAAAGCATGAATCCTGAATCAAGAATAAAACTGATACGTTCTTTAGAAGAAATTAAACAATTCGAAATTAATAATCCCAATCCAAAGACTAGATTAATTTATCGTTGGATTGGATTAATTGCCACTTGGGTAATTCTTGCTTCAGTTATTATGAGCTATGATATCAAAGACAAAGTTTTATTCATAATTCTAGCGGCTATTCCAAATGTTTTATATTCAATTTGGATGTTATCAAAGACAAAATCAGATGAAAGATATAAACTTATTGCAAATGCAATTTTAGAACTAGGAAGTATTTCACAAGAGAATCAATCAATAGAACCATTGAAAATTGAATCAACGGTATTCAAAGTAAAAAGACAACCAACAAAACGAAAAAAGAAATAATGCCTGCCATCATCCGACTTTTACGTCCATTACAATGGTTGAAGAATGGATTTGTCTTCACACCTTTGATTTTTTCTAAACATCTTTTTGAAAAAGAGTATAATAATAAAGCAATCCTGGCATTCATCGCATTTTGTCTGGCTTCAAGTTTTATTTATGTTATCAATGATATCGTTGATAGAGAGGCTGATAAGCTCCATCCTGAAAAGAAAAAACGCCCGATTGCATCAGGTGAAATATCCGTTTCACTTGGGATCGGAATTGCAATATTTTTAGCTTTGGTAAGTTTAATCATTGCACAACAGCTACCAGTTCAATTTCTTTATACAATTCTCATTTACATTGCAATTCAATTTGCTTATTCATTTTCACTGAAGCACATCGTCATTCTTGATCTCTTCATCATCGCAACAGGTTTTATGCTTCGTGTTTTTGGTGGAGCTCTTGCAATTCAAGTTGTTATCTCTCATTGGATTATTATAACGACTCTATTTTTATCTCTTTTTCTTGCAGCTTCTAAACGCCGATCTGAATTAGTAATGATCAAAAAACTGCAAATTGAAACAAAACGCCGTGTGTTGCAAGAATACAGTATTTCATTCCTAGATTCTCTCTTGATTATAACCACAACAGGTATGGCTATTTCGTACGCACTTTATACGATGGCAGAACGGACAATTTCTGTATTTGGTTCAGAATATCTTATTTTTACAACAATATTTGTTCTCTTTGGAATATTTCGATATTTATTCTTGGTAATTGTGAAAGAAGAAGGTGAGAATCCAACTGCAATTCTTACGAAAGATGCACCGACAGCTATCAACCTTTTTCTGTGGGTTATAACGTGCGTAACAATCATTTATTTCAGTTAAGCAGTTTATGTTGTAGAATCAAGTGAATCTATGAATTTTTCCTTAAACTGGCTGACGCACTTCGAAAAATCCGGTCTTATTCAATCGCCTCGATATAAAGAATCGCTCGCATATTTTAAACAATTTGAAAAGAAAACATCATATGCAAAAATGTTTTCGATTGGAATTTCACCTCAAGGCCGTTCAATAAAATGTTTAGTAGTTACTAAAGGAAAAGAGTTCACTCCTGAAAAAGCAAAAAAGAGCGGAAAAGCTATTATCTTAATTCAAAATGGGATTCACGCCGGAGAAATAGAAGGAAAAGATGCAAGCATGATTCTTTTGCGTGATATTCTGATCACGAAAGAGAAATTTCATCTATTGGATCATCTTATTCTTCTTATAATTCCAATTCTCAGTGTTGATGGCCACGAACGAATAAGTGGGTACAATCGTCCCAATCAAAATGGACCAGAAGAAATGGGATGGCGTACGAATAGCTGGAATTTAAACCTCAATCGCGATTATATGAAGGCTGAATCACCGGAGATCCGATCATTTTTAACATTATTTAAAAGTTGGCTTCCGGATTTCTTCATTGATAACCACACAACTGATGGGGCTGATTACCAATATCACGTAACATATGCTCTTGAAAAATTTGGAAATATCGATTCCAAATTATCATCTTGGGGAAAAAAAGAATTTCTTCCATTTTTAAGAAACGAAGTTGAAAATAGAGGGTTTCTAACAGCTCCTTATATTGAATTAAAATCTGAAACTATAGAAGAAGGGATTGTCGAAACCGCAATGCCTCCACGTCTTTCTACAGGGTATACATCAGTTCAAAACAGGCTTGGATTATTAGTTGAAACACATTCCTTAAAGCCTTATGAAAACCGTGTTCGATCGACCTTAGCAATGAATATTTCTGCACTGGAGTTCTTAAATATAAATTATAAATTTTTATTATCCTTAAACCAAAAAGCAGATAAAACAACTCAAAAATTAAAAAAGCTCCCTGTTAAATTTGAGTTAACTAATAAGTCTAACTCCTTTGATTTTTATGGTTTTAAGTCATTCTATAAAGAAAGTAATATTACCGGAAATGAAGTTGTTGGTTATTCCAACGAGCCACTAAAATTTAAAATTCCATTTTATAATGATGTGCGAATTTCAAAGACTATCACAGTTCCCAACGCATATTTAATTCCGAAAGAATTTGAATATTTGATTGATATTTTAAAATTACATGGTATAAAATGTGAAAGAGTTGGATCTAAAAATATATTGGTGGAGGAATATACTTTCACTAAATCAGAATTTACACATAAACCTTATGAAGGTAGAATGTGTGTTCAAGTAATTTGTTCGTCAAAAAAGAAGAAAATTCAAGTTCAAACCGGTTCTTTCATTATTCCTACGAATCAACGAACAAATCGCGTAATAATTAATCTTCTTGAACCGGAAGCTCCTGATTCTTTTGTGAGTTGGGGATTTTTTAATGCATTTTTTGAACGAAAAGAATATGCAGAACCTTATATAATGGAACCAATTGCCAGACAGATGTTAAAAAATGATGAAACATTGAAAAATAAATTTTTAGAAAAACTTGAAGATGAAGAGTTTAAGAACGATCCTAAAGCTAGATTAGATTTTTTTTATCAACAATCACCATTTTTTGATATTAATGAGAAAAAATATCCAATTTTAAGAGTTCTGTAGACAGTAATTTTTACTGTATCCTGAAGGTTAAATATGACTAAAACAATTCTTTGTATTTCAAGTTATGAAAAAGGGCAAGAATTTCTCCGTCAGGCAAAACGAGAAGAGTGGAAAGTCCTTTTATTGACATCTAAAAGTCTTGAATATGCAGATTGGCCAAAGGATCATATTGATAATATTTATTTTATTCCGGATGTGAATAAAGAATGGCATATGCCCGATGTTATTAATGGCGTTAGTTATTTAGCTCGAACAGAACAGATCGACAAAATTGTGGCGTTGGATGATTTTGATGTTGAAAAAGCAGCTACTCTGCGTGAACATCTGCGTATCGGAGGCATGGGAGAGACCACCGCTCGATATTTTCGTGATAAACTCGCAATGCGAATGAAAGCTCGCGAAGCCGGGATCAATGTTCCCGATTTTGTCGGAATACTTAATTACGAACGAATCAAAGAATTTCTAAATAAAGTCACCCCACCATATGTTTTAAAACCTCGATTGTCTGCTGGCGCTATCGGAATTAAAAAGATACATAATTCGGATGAACTATGGCAGAAAATAAACGAATTAGGAGATCAGCAGTCGTTTTATCTGTTAGAAAAATTTATTCCCGGAGATATTTTTCACGTTGACAGCATTTTGTCGAACAAACAAATTTTATTTTCAATTGTCAGCAAGTATGGATTGCCTCCTATGGAGGTTTCTCACGAAGGCCGTGTTTTTATGACACGCACTATTGAACGAGGAAGTGTCGATGAATCATCACTGCAAAAATTAAATAGATCCGTATTACCTTCACTTGGTTTGCAACAAGGCGTTTCGCATACCGAATACATCAAAGCTCATGAAGATGAAAAATATTATTTTCTTGAAACTTCTGCTCGGGTAGGAGGTGCACACATTGTTGAATTGATTGAAGGAGCAACGGGGTTGAATCTTTGGGCAGAATGGGCGAAATTGGAAACATCTGACAATGTTTTAAATTATAAACCGTCTCCTTTAAGAGAAGAATACGCTGGATTAATAGTCTCACTCGCAAAACAACAAGATCCTGATTTGTCATCGTATAATGATCAAGAGATTTTTTGGAAGATAAAAAAAGATTTTCATGCAGGACTTGTAATTCGTTCTACCAATTTTGGAAGAATCGAATCACTTCTAAAAAATTACACCGATAGATTTTATCAAGATTTTTTTACCTCAGCTCCTCCAAAAGATAAACCAAATCATTAAAATTGATAGTGTTAAAGCAAAAAACTTTAATACTTTTCGTTACAAAATCACTTCATAAACTCCCATTCTTTTCGTATTTTTCCATTATGAAAACAACAAACTGGGGAAATTATCCTGTCATAGATGCAACTGTATTTTCACCTGAATCTGTTGACGATTTAAGGAAAATTGTTTTATCATATCCGGAAATGATTGCACGTGGCTTAGGCCGCTGTTATGGTGATTCATCTTTGAACCAAACTATTGTTTCGACTTTACGGCTAAATCACTTTCTAGCATTTGATGAGAAAACGGGAGTAATTGTTTGTGAATCTGGAGTTCCCTTATCGGAAGTATTAGAAAATTTTGTTCCGCGTGGCTGGTTTCTTCCGGTTACTCCGGGAACAAAATTTATAACCGTAGGTGGTGCAATTGCATCTGATGTCCACGGAAAAAATCATCATCTTTCAGGATCATTTTCCAATCATCTTGAATGGATCAAAGTTTTATTAAGTGATGGAACAATTGTTCAATGTTCTAAAAACGAAAATACCGATCTTTTTTGGTCTACCTGTGGCGGAATGGGATTAACAGGAATTATTATTGAAGCATCATTCAAGATGTTGAAAGTAGAAACAGCCTATATTCGACAACGAATTGTTAAAACAAAAAATATTGATGAAACAATTGAGGCTTTTGAAGCTAATAAGCATTGGACATATTCGGTTGCGTGGATAGATTGTCTTGCAAAAGGGGATTCACTAGGACGTTCAGCATTAATCTTGGGTGAACATGCCACAAAAATCGAAGTTGGTTATCGATATAGGAATCCATTGAGGATTGATAAAAAAATATCAATTCCATTTCCAATCTTTTTGCCTGATTTTGTATTGAACTCTCTCACTGTAAAAATCTTCAATGAACTTCGATATGCAACTTATGTCTCAAAGGATTCTTTTGTAGAATATGAACCATTCTTCTATCCTTTAGATATTATTGGCGATTGGAATAGGATGTATGGAAAAAGAGGATTCACGCAATATCAATTTGTGCTGCCAAAAGAAACGTCAAAAGAAGGATTGCAGAAATTACTTACAAAAATTTCTGATAGCGGTGAAGGATCTTTTTTAGCTGTACTGAAATTATTCGGAAAACAAGATGGGATATTGTCTTTTCCACGAGAAGGATTTACATTAGCACTTGATTTTGCAATTTCTCCTACATCTTTAAAATTATTCAACGACCTGGATGTCATTGTGAAAGAATTCGGAGGGCGTCTCTATTTATCAAAAGATGTTCGGATGAATAAAGAAATGTTTGAAAAAGGATATTCCAATTCAGGAAAATTTTCTCTGATAAAAAATAAATATGATTCACTTCAAAAATTCCAATCATTGCAGTCAAAACGCATTGGGATATAAGCGAGATATATATCTATGAAGTATATTCTAATTATTGGTGCCGGATCTGATATCGCTCGTCCATTAGCATATTTGTACGCAAAATCTGGCTATGGGATTTATTTCGCGAGTCGAAATATTGAAAAATTAAATCGTGATGCAAACGATATTAAACTTCGTTTCAATGTTGATGCCTTAGCATTTCAATTTGATGTTACAAAAACCGAATCTCATCATGAATTCTACAATTCACTGCCGATGAAACCAATTGGAGTTGTTTGTTTAGCTGGGACATTAGGCGATCAGAAAAAATCTGAGAATAATTTCATAGACGCGAAAAATGTTATCGATACAAATTTCTCAGGATTGGTTTCAATTCTTCACATCATAGCCACCGATCTGGAGCATAGGCGGGAAGGATTTATTGTTGGAGTTAGTTCTGTCGCGGGAGAGAAAGGAAGAAAAAGTAACTATGTTTATGCAAGTGCAAAAGCCGGATTTACGACATTCCTTTCTGGTTTGAGAAATCGATTATATACGTCACATGTTCAAGTATTAACTGTTCACCCAGGGTTCATTCGAACTAAAATGATCGAAGGAAGAGAAACTCCGGGAATTATCACAGCAACCCCAGAAGAAGTTGCGCAAGATATTTTTTTCGCACAACAGTCCGGTAAAGACTTCATTTATTCAAAATGGTTTTGGAGATTTATTATGTTTGTGTTCAAAATGACTCCTGAATCAATGATTAAAAAATTAGATCTAAAATGACGATAAGAAGCAGAGCTGAATTGTTATTATTTGCAACCACATTTATTTGGGGAAGTACGTTTGTTGTTGTAAAAGCGGGAAGTGAAAATATTTCATCATCGTTGTTCATTGCATTGCGGTTTGGAATTGGATCTTTAATTTTTGCTTTATTTTTGTCAAAACAAATAAAAACAATTTCGATTCAAACTTTTAAAAAGGCAATTTTTCTTGGGTCAATGTTAGGAGTTGGAATTCTTTTGCAGAATCAAGGAATCTATCATACAACGGCATCGAAATCTGCATTTATCACTGGCTTGATGGTTATTTTTACGCCGATTGCTCAATTGATCATTGAACGCAAAGCGCCAAAGACAGGAAATCTTTTGGGTATTGGAATTGTGACGTACGGTCTATATTTGCTGACATCTCCATCTGGTTCAGAAATAAATTACGGAGATATTCTAGTTTTTATCTCTGCTGCTATATTCGGAATATTTATCGTCTACCTCGATATCTTCTCAAAAACAGAAAATGTTGTACATTTAGCTTTCTTACAAGTTACAATTGTTACTCTCATTGCACTTTTTGCGACCTCATTTGAGACGATAAAATTTATTCCATCAACACACTTAGTGTTCTCATTGTTGTACATGGGAACTTTTGCAACAGTATTTACGACATATATTCAGACACGATATCAGAAAGACACAACACCTACTCGTGCAGTGATTATTTTTACAATTGAACCGGTGATTGCTTCTGTACTTGCTTATTTTTTCTTAAATGAACTATTAGGACTTGTTGGAATAATAGGCGCATCATTAATTGTGGTTGGAATTTTAGTCTCCGAATTTTTTGATAGTTTAACTGCTAAATATTTATTTAAAAATGAGTCAGTTGTTGAAAGATGATTGAAAATGCTAAAATAACAGTCAAAGGAATTGTCCAGGGTGTTGGATATCGATGGTATGCTGATAGAACTGCCCGGAAGTACGAAATAAAAGGTTTTGTTGAAAATCTGGCTGATGGGTCAGTGTACTTGGAGGTTGAAGGAGAACGAACTGAGATAGAATATTTAATAAAGGAACTCCATTCAGGCCCTAAAATGTCGAAAGTAGAAGAAGTGGTTACTGAATGGAGCAAACCGCATCATTTATTCATTAATTTTAAAATTAAAGCATAATGACTCGAATTGGATTTGGATTTGATGTTCACAAATTAATCGAAGGAAGAAAATTGATCCTTGGAGGGGTGGAAATTCCCTTTGAGAAAGGATTACTTGGTCACTCAGACGCAGATGTTCTGCTTCATTCGATTTGTGATGCATTATTAGGTGCAGCTGCGTTAGGGGATATCGGGAAACATTTCCCTGATTCGGAACCTCGTTTCAAAGGTATTTCAAGTATTGAATTGTTAAAAAATGTGAAGAAATTATTAGACCATAATGGATTTACAATTGAGAATATTGATACGACACTCGTTTTGGAAAGACCAAAAATAATACTGTATGCAGATCAGATGCGTAAGAATATTGCAGATGCACTTGAAATAAAGGAAAATCAAATTTCAGTTAAGGCAACAACAAATGAAGGAATGGGTTTCATAGGAGTTGGTGAAGGTGCTGTTGCATATGCAGTTACAATCATTACTTCGTTAGGATAATATTAAGTGGAAAATATAATTTTAACCCTCCAGCAACTCAATCCTTTTTGGGTATATCTCACGATCTTTGTCATTGCATACATTGAAAATATCTTTCCGCCATCACCTAGTGACGTTATGATTGTTGCCGGAGGATATTTGGTTGGTGTAGAGCATATTGGTTTTATACAAACTCTGATTGTTGCAACAATTGGCAGCACTACGGGGTTTATGACCATGTATAAGATCGGTGATTGGTTTGGATTATCAATAATTGAGAAAAAAAAGATTAAGTTCCTTCCAATTGAATCTGTCCATAAAGTTGAAGATTGGTTTAGACGGTACGGGTATTGGCTGATTGTTGCAAATAGGTTCCTATCCGGAACACGTGCTGTTGTTGGTTTCTTTGCAGGTATGGCAGAAGTAAAGTTTATTCCAACTGCTATTTTGTGTTTTATAAGCGCCCTTATATGGAATTGGATTCTAATTTATGCTGGAACATTGGTTGGGACAAATTGGAAATCAATTGGAGGATATTTATCTACCTATAGCCAAATTGTTACTGTATTATTAGTTACAATCACTATCATAATTATAATTCTATGGTATAATCGCAAAGGAAAAAAGAGTGATTGATTTTTTGTATTCAATTGATGTTACTGTTTTCTTTTTTATTAATCATACAATCGCAAACCCTGTTTTTGATTGGTTGTTGCCGTTTATTACCGATTTTAATAAAAATAAACTGATCTTATCAATCATATTGGTTTTTACTTTATATATTCTATGGAAGGGTGGGAGAACAGGAAGAATTACTATCGCTATATTGGTTCTAACAATTATTGTCAGCGATCAATTAAATAGTTCGATTCTTAAAAATATTTTTGGACGTATACGACCTTGTAGAGCCCTGGATGGTGTTCGTATGTTGGTTGATTGTGGTGGAGGGTTATCATTTCCTTCATCACATGCGGTAAATAATTTTGCAGGTGCAGCGGTTATATCTCATTTCTACAAAAGCCAAAAATGGTATTGGTTTTCATTTGCATCACTAGTAGCATTTTCAAGACCATACGTTGGAGTTCATTATCCTTCTGACATTATTGTGGGTGGGGTATTGGGATTTTGTATCGGAATAATTTTTGTAAAAATTTGGCAATTGATTGATCTCAAGATCAAGAATTCAATTTGATAATATAACAGCAACCTTTTGTGAAATCACCATTTAAGTTCGACACTCAAATAAAAAACTTCATTCTTTTGGCCATTTCAACTTCCGTGTTGTTAGGGCTTTCATTTCCCCCGCTCAAATTTGGAATTCTTGCTTGTTTCGGATTTGTACCTTTTCTAATTCTGACTGATTCAATTAAAACATTTGGAAGGTTTTTTCGGTATTCATACTTCACTTTTTTTCTATTTTCATTGATTTCATTATACTGGGTTGGAGGTTTTACACACGGTAAAGATCCTTATTTAATGATAGCTGGAACTGCATTGTTCTTTTGGGAACCAATGGTTTTATCAATACCTGCGATGTTGTTCTATTTCGTTAAAAAAAGAATAAACAATAGATTTTCAGTAATAGCTTTTCCGTTTATTTGGCTAACAATGGAATGGCTTTACGCGTTTGGCGAACTTGCTTTTCCATGGCTGCATATTGGAAACACGCAAACCTACCAGTTAGATAAGATCCAGTTTGCAGATATAACTGGTGTTTATGGAATATCATTATGGTTATTAATCATTAATGTTTTGATTTACTTCTTCATCAGACAATTTCAGTCAGATTCAAAATTAAATAAAAGCTCAATAATTTTACTCTTTGGGATCGTATTGGTTTATATACTCCCCAGTTTTTATCGAATTGATGAGAATTCATTTCACAATTCAACAAACAAGGAAATAACAGTTGGGATCATTCAACCTAATATTGATCCCTGGAATAAATGGGAAGGTGCAAATACATTTTTAGGTAGGTGGACTCAAACTCAAAGATATCTTGACCTTATAGGAAAGCACCATAATGAAGGTATTGATATAGCAGTTTTACCTGAATCAGCAATTCTGTTAAATCTTCCGGCCTATCCTCAGCAAATGGAAGAGTTTAAATCAATTGTTGATAGTCTGAACATCTCTGTTATAACTGGATATGTTCGGGTCCAATATTACGAGAAAGAAAATGCTCCACCAACTAGCAGTCTTATTAAAGGAACAAATGTTCGATACGATTCATTTAATTCAATAATGTTCGTTGAACCAAACTCAATTGAAGTTCAAACATATAGTAAAATGCGTTTAGTCCCTTTTGCAGAACGGATTCCCTATGCTGATAAGGTTCCGTTTCTTATTGAACCATTGCGGTGGGGAGTTGGTATTAGCAATTGGGGACTCGCAAGGGATAGTACAGTATTTGTATGCAAAAAATTAGATTCCAAGTTTTTAGCAATGGTTTGTTATGAATCTATTTTTCCAGAGTTTGTATCAAAATTTGTTGATAATGGGGCAGAATTTTTAGTATTTATAACAAATGATAGTTGGTGGGGAAATACATCCGGTGCCCGTCAACATAATCAATACTCAGTGCTACGAGCAATTGAGAATCGTCGGTGGGTTGTTCGGTGTGCTAACGGTGGTATATCATCCTTTGTAGATCCAATGGGAAGAATGTACGATCAGACTGAAATGTACACAGAAGCGTTTATTAAACATCAGATTGAACCAATACGTGAAAAAACATTCTACACAAAATATGGTGATTGGCTTGCAAGAATTTGTGCAAGTATTACTGGTGTAATATTTTTATTTTCAATTGTTTACGGCTTTATTAGAAAGTAATTATGATCAATCATTTTATTGATTTACGAAGTGATACAGTAACTCGACCATCGAAAGCGATGCGAGAAGCGATGGCAAATGCCGAGGTTGGTGATGACGTTTTTGGTGAAGATCCGACTGTCAACAAACTTCAGGAAACCGTTGCTTCAATGCTTGGAAAAGAGAAAGCATTATATGTTCCAAGCGGCTGCATGAGCAATCAGCTTGCACTCAAAGCCCATACTGAGATGGGTGATGAAGTCATTATGGAACAAGATGCTCATATGTTCAATTATGAGACTGCTGCTCCTTCCATTATGTCTGCGGTCCAAGTAAAAACAATTCCTGGAGTTCGTGGTGCATTTCGTGCGGAGGAATTGCCGCCACACATCCGTCCTTCAATTTATTATATGCCCAGAACACGAGTGATCTGTGTTGAGAATACGCATAATCGTGCTGGTGGAGCAATTTTCCCGATTGAAGAGATCAAAAAGATTTCCTCGTTCTGCAAAGAACGAGGAATTATCTTTCATCTTGACGGTGCACGATTATGGAATGCATCTGTGGCATCTGGAATTTCAATGAGAGAATGGGCTCAGCACTTCGATTCAGTTTCAGTTTGTTTTTCCAAAGGACTTGGAGCACCTGTTGGTTCTGCAATTTGCGGATCAAAAGAGTTTGTCACAAGAGCGCATAAATGGAGGAAAGTATTTGGAGGAGGAATGAGGCAGTCAGGAATAATTGCGGCCGGCGCATTATATGCAGTTCAGAACAATGTCGAACGGTTGAAAGAGGATCACGAAAAAGCAAAATATTTTTCACAAACACTTTCTAAGATAAAATCATTTGAAATCGATCTTGAAAGTGTGCAGACAAATATTGTCCTCGTCGATGTTCAGAAATCCGGAAAAACACCACAGGAAGTGATTGCGTTATTAAAAGATCAAGGAGTTCTAATTTCGTCCGGAACGTTTACAAAATTTAGAGCATTGATGCATCTTGATGTCACAATGGATCAAGTAAAATTTGCAGCAGAAAAATTTAAACAGATATTTACATAAAATGGATATTTCGAAATTCAAACATATCGATACAATACACGTCCGGAATTATGAAATTGATTGGCAGGGGATCGTTCACAATGGAAATTACTTGTTATATTTTGAAATTGCGCGAGTGAATTATTTCAAGGAGATCGAAATGAAAATCGACGAACGTTCGATATCCGGTTCGATTCGAATAGTTCTTGTGCGGAATGAAATCGATTATCTTAATTCGGCAACTTACGATGATAAGTTAAAGATCTATACGAGAATTTCTAGTATTAAAAATTCTAGTTTTGTCTGTGAAGGATTGATGTTCAATGCAGAAACGAACTTGCCGATAGCGAAGAACATTGCTGTTCATGTTTGGACCGATAGTCGGACAAAAAAGTCAATACTAGCGCCGGACGATTTTAGAAGATTAGTTGATAAATATGAAGCCGGAAATGCAGAGATATTCTGGCCGACAACAGAAGTTTAATATGATCTCATTTGAAGAATTTAAAAAATTAACACACCAAGGGAACGTCATTCCACTGTTTGATGAAGTCCTTGCAGACACCGAAACTCCGGTCTCTGTCTATATGAAAGTGCGGGATGAAAGCCAGTATTCATTTCTGTTGGAAAGTATTGAAGGGGGAGAGAAGATCAGTCGGTATTCCTTCATCGGTTTTAACCCGTTTTGTAATTTTATTATCCGCGGAACAAAATACGAAATTCAATCCCGACATCCCGATGTAGTCGTTCTGCCGAAACTCGTTCAAGGTGTGGCTCATCCGTTGGATGCGTTGAAGAAAATATTTTCACATTACAAAACTGCCACTGTTCCAGGACTCCCACCATTGGCAAGCGGAGCAGTAGGTTATTTTGGATACGAAACAATTCAGTTGATCGAAAAAATTCCTTCGGCAAAATTAGATGAATTGAATTTAGATGATTCGTTGTTGATGTTTCTTGATACAATGATCGTGTTCGATAGTTTCAAACGAAAACTTCTTCTTGTATCCAATGCATATATCCAGCTGGATGCAACTGAATCTGAATTGCGATCAGAGTATGCGAAAGCTGCAATTGAAATTGAAAAGATGAAAAAACTTCTTCTGAAGTCGATCTCAGTCGAATTGATACATCCGACGATTGGGGCGATGGAACAATCGATCAGCAAAGACGAATACGAAAGAATGGTTGAGAAGTCGATCGGATATATTGTTGAAGGAGATGTTTTTCAGGTCCTGCCGTCACATAGAATGAAAAGAAAATATGATGGTGACGCTTTTTCAATTTATCGAATGCTGCGGATCATTAATCCCTCGCCATATATGTATTTTTTTTCGTTGAATGGATTGTCAATTGTTGGCTGTTCTCCGGAGCTGTTGGTTCGTGTAGAAAATGGTATTGTTGAAACCCGACCGCTTGCCGGAACGCGTAAACGCGGGAAAACAGTTGAAGAAGACGAAGCGCTAGCAAAAGATCTGCTTTCTGATCCAAAAGAGCTTGCTGAGCATTTAATGTTGATCGATCTTGGACGAAATGATATCGGACGGATCAGTGAATTCGGCAAAGTGGACGTTACAGAATATATGGTGATTGAAAAATATTCCCACGTTATGCATATTGTGTCAAACGTGAAAGGGAAGTTGAAGAAAGAACTTTCTGCTATCGATGCTTTCTTTTCCTGTTTTCCCGCGGGAACATTATCCGGCGCACCAAAGATTCGTGCAATGGAAATAATTGCAGAACTTGAACCTGTGAAGCGCGGAATTTACGGTGGCGCAATCGGTTATTTGGATTTTTCCGGAAATCTTGATTCATGTATCGCTATCCGTACTACGATTGTGAAAGATGGATATGCATATTTTCAAGCAGGTGCCGGAATTGTGTACGATTCTGTTCCTGAAAAAGAATACCAAGAAACACTGATTAAAATGGACGCAGTGATTCGCGCTGTTGAAGCAACAATACTCTAAAGTCATTGCGAGCGAATGTTTTTTATGAGCGAAGCAATCCTTCTAATCAAAGGGAGATTGCTTCGGCATAAAATGCCTCGCAATGACGGTTGATTTGATAAAAATATGATTCTAATAATAGACAACTACGATTCATTCACATACAATCTCGTTCAATATCTCGGTGAAATGAATGTCGAATTGAATGTCGTCCGCAATGACAAAATATCTCTTGATGAGATCCGTAAGCTGCATCCGGAAGCGATTGTTATTTCTCCGGGACCGTGTACACCAAAAGAAGCGGGCGTTTCCGTTCCTCTCATTAAAGAATTTTATAAAGAAATTCCGATTCTGGGTGTTTGTCTCGGTCATCAATCGATCGGTGAAGCATTTGGCGGCGATGTTGTGAAAGCTCCGAGTGTTGTTCACGGTAAAACTTCAGAAGTATTGCACCAAGGGAAGGGAATCTTTAATTCCATTCCAAATAAATTTCTTGCGACACGATATCATTCATTGGTAATTGCACCAAAAACAATGCCTGCAGTACTTGAAGTAACTGCAAAGACTCAAGATGGGGTTGTTATGGGAATTCAACATAAACAATATCCGATCTTTGGTGTTCAGTTTCATCCTGAGTCAATTGCAACACAGCATGGAAAAGTATTGTTGAGAAATTTTGTTGAGAAAAAATATTGAGACATTATGGACAAAACCCAAATCTCGGACATACTTGATGAAGTTGGAACTCTTCTTGAATTAAAAGGGGAGAATCCTTTTAAGAGCAGAGCATTTCATAACGCCGCACGTGTTCTCTCTGGTGTTACTGAAGATTTGAAAACACTTGTTGAAAATGGCGAGATCCGTAAAATAAAAGGGATCGGTGAAAGTACTGCAAAGATCATTTCCGATCTTGTCACTACCGGAAAATCTCCCGATCACGAAAGTTTGAGAAAGTTTTTCCCTCCCGGAATCTTTGATATGATGAAGGTTCAAGGAATGGGACCAAAGAAAGTTGCTTTTCTCTACAAGAAGATGAAAATTTCTTCCATTGAAGATCTTGAGAAAGCGGCTAAAGCTGGAAAATTGGAGAAGCTTGAAGGCTTTGGTAAAAAAACTGAAGAAAATATTCTACTTGGAATCGAACAGGTCCGTAAACATTCTTCCAAATTTCATATCAACGTTGCAGAAGCAGCCGCGCAATCGATCTTTGAAGTGATCAAATCTCATAAAGGAATCATTCGAGCTGAACTTGCCGGAAGCCTTCGCCGCAGAAAAGAAACAATCGGTGATATCGATATCGTTGTCAGCGCAAAAAAGAACGACGTGAAAGAAATCATGAAGCTCTTTACAACTCATAAAAGCGTTGAACGGATCACCGGTGAAGGCGAAACCAAAGCGAGTGTTGTGCTGAATGTCGGTATCAACTGCGATCTACGCGTTGTAGATGACAAAGAATTTCCTTTTGCGCTGAATTATTTTACCGGAAGTAAGGAACATAATGTTCATATCCGTTCGTTAGCCCGTGATAATGGCTGGACTCTGAACGAATATGGTTTTGCTATCATTGATTCAGGTGAAAAGGGAAGAAAATCAAAAAAAGTCGTCGTCTGTAAGTCTGAGGAGGATATTTATAAGGCTGTAGGACTCGATTACGTCGAACCTGAGCTTCGTGAAGACCTTGGCGAGGTCGAAGCAGCACAATCCGGGAAACTTCCAAAATTGGTTACGTATGATGACATTCGAGGTACATTTCACTGCCATACGAACTATAGCGACGGACAAAATACGTTATCCGAAATGGCTGCCGGAGCACAAAAACTTGGTTGGGAATATCTAGGAATTGCTGATCATAGCAAAGTTGCCGCGTATGCAAATGGTCTATCCGAAGAACGGGTAAAAAAACAGCACAAGGAAATCGATGCGCTCAATGCCAAATTTAAGAATTTTCGACTCTTCAAAGGTAGCGAAGTAGATATTCTTACAAATGGTGATTTAGACTTTAATGATAAGGTGTTAGCATCATTTGATTATGTGGTTGCATCGGTCCATAGTAACTTCAAATTGAATGAATCCGATATGACGAAACGAATCATGAAAGCTCTCAAGAACAAGCATGTGACAATTCTCGGGCATTTAACCGGGAGGTTGCTTCTTGAACGCGATGGTTATCCATTAAATCAGACAGAGATTATTAATGCAGCGGCTGACTATGGGAAGATCATTGAGATCAACGCGCATCCAATGCGCTTGGATTTGGATTGGCGGATGGTGAAGTATGCGATCAGCAAAGGTGTGACGATTGCAATTAATCCGGATTCACATGTTGTTTCTGGTTTGACTGATGTTCTTTACGGAGTTGGAATTGCGCGAAAGGGATGGTGTGAGAAGAAAGATATTTTGAATACGAGAACCTTAAAACAAGTCGAGGCTTTTTTGAAGAAATGATTTTCATTTCTTCATTTGGTTAACTTAACATAATCCTTATTATATCTATCAAGAAGCTATTCATATGCGATATTAAAGGAGTTTTGAATGTCAATTACGCCTTTGAATACCGTTTCAGCCGATCCTATCAGTGTTACATTCTTAAAAAAATTTGTTTCGTTCCTTTCAAATCCAACACTCAATACCGAGCCGCTCAAAACCTTTACATTTATCGGACTCTTCATTCCAAACTTCAAAGCACTCAACAATGCACTCGCTACAGATCCAGTCCCGCAAGCTAAAGTTTCGTCTTCAACTCCACGCTCATAAGTCCTTATTGCTATGCTGTTAGAGTCTCGCTTAGTAACAAAATTAACGTTCGTTCCTATTGGCTGATATAATTTATGGTACCGGATCGATCTCCCTAAATTGAATATGTCGGCAGTTTTAAGTTCACCTATTCCAGGATTGTCTTCTAAGAAAATTACTGAGTGGTCAGTTCCAGTATTAAGATAATTACCAATGATACTTTTTTGCTGCAATTTTATTTCTTGATTTGCTTTGAATCCAAATGGATCTTTCATTTTGAGTTCATAAACTGTCGAATCAATACGTGAAGCATCATAAATATGTCCAAAAGCTTCAAACTTAAATTGTTCTTTAATTACAATTCCATTATCAAATGCATATTTAGCGATACAGCGACCGCCATTACCGCACATTCCGGCATTGGAACCGTCGGCATTGTAATATTTCATTGTAAAATCAGCTATAGTGCTTTCTTCAACCAGTAAAACTCCATCAGCCCCAATTCCTATGCGACGATTACATACAGAGATTGTAAATGCTGAAGGGTCAGAAATAATTCCAGGTCGATTATCTACTACAACGAAATCATTTCCAGCACCACTCATTTTTGTGAAAGAAATTCTCATAGAGTTATCTCAAAATAAACTTGCCAAGTTGTTTAAACTTGGCAAGTTACATCGTTCAACGATTGCATTGTGGAGGTGCGGGGATTTGAACCCCGGTCCGAAGTGAAAACCAATAGACCTTCTACATACATAGTTCAGTATTTTACCTTAGCTCCGGACTCTCGACTGAACTCAAAACATCCGAAACGCAATCAAGGGTTTGAAATCTCACTGATGCTACCTTAACCGAACATCAACTATCCTAACTGAGTCGACGCCGTTACAGAACCGTTAGGAGAACTCTGTATTGGCGCTCGTGGCTAATTAAGCGGCGAGTGCGTAACCGTAGTTATCTGCATTTATTGTTTTGCCCTATGATTTACGTGAGTAAAGGCGTGCACGGTATGCTAATCTATCCATTCCCGACCCCGTCGAAGCCAAAACACCCCCAAGGAGATCAAGTAGATATATACAAGTTACAAATCAGAATTGAGAGTATCAATGAATTGTCTGATAGTTTCAATTCTTTCTTTATCTTCTTTCTTTTCAAGCGTTAATATGATGTTTCGTAACATTCTTTCGAGGATTTGTTTGCTTGAAACTGGCTGCAAATACTCTTCAGTAAAATTGAATCCAAGATTCTTTACAATCGTTTCACAGTCGCTGCGTGAAAGGATTTTTCCTCCATTGAACGGATCAAAATACACATGAGAGCTTCCAAATGAAAATCGCAGCACAAAATGACCCGGCAACCCGATTCCCTTTATTGGAAGATTAATCCTTTGTCCAACCAACAAATAGACAACGCTCAGTGTGATTGGAATTCCAATCTTTGTATCAAGAACTTTATTGATGTAGTGATTCTCTTCACTGTAATAATCGTCTCTGTTACCTACAAAAGATTTTTCATCAGTAAAAAATGAAATAACTCGCTGCAGGATTTCTGATTCGTCATTTACTGAAGTAAGTTTCTCTTTTAATTCAGAAGCATAATTGTTTAGTAGTTCTGTATAGATTGATGCATCCAAATCACTGTATCGTTGTCGGGCAAAAAGAAAAACACTGTCTTCAAGATCAATCTCTCCCTCTTTATTTCTTTTTAGTTTGCGAAGCTGTTCCTTAAATGAAGCGCGAATAAGTATTTCTCTGACTTCACTTAGGCGTTTTTCCGCAACAGTATTCTTGTCTTCAATGAAAGGAATAAATTCAAGTGCCGAATCCTTGTAGCTTAGTAATCGTTCACGCACAGTGGAATAAATCGATTCATCTTCATCGTCGAGCAATGAGATAAGAGATTTAATTTCACTCACTTCTTTTTCGGTCAATTCACTCATCGAAACTCGGAATAATTGGTCAGAACGCCTTTTTTAAGAATATCAAATGCTTCTTTCGGCGAATCTGCAAAAGAGAACAAATTCATATCTTCAGTATTGATCATACCATATTTTGCTAAGGCCTTAAAGTCAATAATTTTATTCCAGAAGTTCTTACCGTATAGAATTACAGTCATTTTTTTACCGACTTTCTTAGTCTGTAACAACGTTAACAACTCAAAAAACTCATCAAGAGTTCCAAATCCTCCTGGAAATGCCACCAAAGCTTTTCCAAGGAACATAAACCAGAACTTCCTCATAAAGAAATAATGAAATTCCATATTGAATTTGGGAGTAATATACTGATTTGGGTATTGTTCAAAAGGAAGGCTGATATTTAATCCAATCGATTCCCCTTTCGCTAATAAAGCACCTTTGTTAGCAGCTTCCATTATTCCCGGACCACCACCCGAGCATACTAAAAGACGGTTTTTGGTTTTTAATTTTTTTGACCACACAGTGATCATTCTTGATAGTTCTGTCGCATCCTCATAATATCTCGACATCTCTACGGCAACCTCTGCTTGAAGTAATTGTTCATGATATTTTTTCGAATGAACGTTTTTTTTATTTCCCTTTTTTGCCAACTCACGAAGATGTTTGATCGTTTCGGTTCTCGGTTTTATCCTTGCTGAACCAAAAAAAACTATCGTATCTTTGACATTGAAATAATTAAATCTACTTAACGGTTCTAAAAATTCTGATAATATCCTTAGCGGACGAGCATCTCTGCTTGCAAGGAAACCAGGATTCTTATATGCTTTAGGTGCTTTGAGGAGTTTTTGTTTTTTCATTGAGAGGCTATCTGTTTTCTATAAAAATAATTTTTTCCACAATATTTAAGATCAATTGTTCGAGATATTTTTTATCGGTTACATCGAAGCTATCAAAATCATGACTGTCAACATCCAGTACTCCGAAAATTATGTCCTCAAATATTAATGGGACAACAATTTCTGACTTTGAATCACCATCGCAAAAGATGTGACCGGGAAATTGATTAACATCTTGTACAATGATTGTTTCTTTCTTTTGAAAAGATGTTCCGCAGACTCCTTTTCCGATTGCGATTCTTGTGCATGCGATTTTTCCCTGGAATGGACCAAGCACTAATTCATTTGATTTGTTATCGAACAAATAAAATCCGACCCAAGAAAAATACGGGAATGTTTGTTTCAATGCTGCAACAACATTTGCCATGTTAGCGATTGGATTCGATTCGTCGCCTACTACAGAAATTATTTGTGGAAGCAGCTGCGAATATAACTCCTCTTTTGTTTCTGCAATAACTTTAATTTCTTCCATACGCCTCTTTCTGAAACACTTTCTCGATTACAATTGTGGCACTGGATTCTTTTGTTTTAAATTTTTGTAGTGCAGCTGCAAATTTAACCCGTACGACTGCAAGGCCGATAAATTTATTCTCCGATTCAACTATACTCGTGATCTTTCCTATCTCAATTCCATTTTCATCCAGCAAGGCTTCCTGTTCATTAATAGTTGTGTCGGAAGTAAATTGACAAAGTGTCCGTTGAATCTTATTATACGTATCAAGTCGTGCTATCACTTCCTGCCCGATATAACATCCCTTGGTAAAACTTATCCAATTCCAAAGATTCAATTCCAAGGGATTGAAATCCTGGACTAATTCTTTCTTTGCTTTTGGGATCCCATTTTCGATACGCCACCGCTCAAACTGATTTAAATCTTCACCAGTATTCTCACTTGATTGCTCTTTTAGTTCAAATGAAACTGGGAATCCAAAATAATCTGTTTTGTAAAAGTGATTGGGTTGATCAAAGCGAACATCAATTTCAAATCTATTGCTGACATCGTTTAATGTGATGTCTTCCATGATGATGTATTTGTTTAACCAGTCGATAATTTCAGAAGCCATTCCTTTGCTCACTAATATAAAAAAATGATCGTTCCGATGAATAAGCCACACAGCATCAAAAATTCGACCTTTATCTGTTACCAACAAAGTTTTTTGAATTTTTCCTTCTACGAATCCGGCAAAATCATTTGTTGTAATTCTTTGCAAAAAATCGATTGATTCAGATCCAATCATTTTAATTATATCAAATGGAAACTGATGAATAATTTTTGGGAGTTTCATTTCATATTTTTCTGTCACGGTCATTTCTTAGTTTTGATACACTCTTTTATGCAGCGAATTGAAGTAAAAATCATTTGCTTTGTTCATATCAACAATAACTTTCTTATTAATGTTCGCTTCATTCTTGGTTGTTACGACTCCAATATTGGAGATTGGAACATTGAATTTTGAGCATATTGATTTCAATTCTGTATCATTCGATTTATCGGTAGATATAATAATGCGCGACTGATCTTCACCAAATAAAACCTTGTGCATGAAATTGTCGTTCACATCAAGATTCACGTCGAAACTAAATTTTTGTTTCCCTACGATCGCACTTTCGATCAACGAAACAATTAATCCTCCGTCGGAAATATCGTGTGCAGACTTCACAAATCCTTTTTGAATTAACTCGAGTGTGCATTCCTGTAATTTCACTTCGAAAGCAAGGTCAAAATACGGTGCATCACCTGTTGTCAATCCATATTGCTGCACAAGGAATTCACTTCCGGAAATATCACCACGGTTTGTTCCGAGCAGATAAATTGAATCTCCAGAATTCTTGAAATATGCTGTTGTTACGTGTGAAATATTTTCAACAATTCCCAACATTCCTATTGTAGGAGTCGGGAAAACAGCGGCCAGCGGGCTTTCATTATAAAAGCTGACGTTTCCACCAGTGACAGGGGTATCCAATGCTATGCACGCTTCAGCAATTCCAGCAACTGCTTCTTTAAATTGCCAATACATCTCCGGCTTGTAAGGGTTCCCAAAATTCAAACAATTAGTAATTGCAATCGGTTTCCCGCCGGTACAGACTACATTTCGTCCAGATTCTGCAACCGCAATCATTGCACCCTTCCTCGGATTGAGATACACATATCGGCTATTGCAATCAGTTTTTGATGCAAGAAGTTTTTCTGATTTTTTGATACGAACTACTGCAGCATCAGAGCCGGGAAGAACAACAGAATTAGTTCTTACCATTGAGTCATACTGTTCATAGACCCACCGTTTGCTTGCAATATTCGGCGATTGTAATAATTTGTAAATTGAATCAGTAATATTATCGGGAGTTTGTAACGATTCTAAATTAAATGATCGAGTCTGTTTTAAATATTCCGGTTCTTTCGTTTCTCGAATATAAATTGGTGCACCTCCCCCGAGAACACATGTTTCAGCCGGAACTTCAGCTTTTAATTTTCCTTCATGGAATATTCGAACCAAACCATCATCGGTTACTTTTCCAATCGTTACACAATGTAGATCCCATTTTTCAAAAATTGCAACAATTGCTTTTTCATTTTCAGGTTTAGCAACAATCAACATCCGTTCCTGCGATTCGGAAAGCATAATTTCGTATGCAGTCATTTTTGTTTCGCGAATCGGAACAAGATCGAGATTGATTTCCATTCCACTTTCACCTTTTGCACTCATCTCTGTTGAAGAACATGTTATGCCTGCGGCTCCCATATCTTGAATGCCGACAATGAGTCCGGCATTGATCACTTCAAGCGTTGCTTCGAGCAAAAGTTTTTCAGTGAAAGGATCTCCGACCTGCACCGAAGGTCGTTTAGATTCAGAAGCTTCAGAAATTTCTTCGGAAGCAAATGTAGCTCCGTGAATTCCATCTCTGCCTGTGGCAGAACCGACGATCATCACAACATTCCCTTTTCCTTTTGCAATTGCCGATGCAACGTTTCCATGTTCAACAATTCCGATCGACATTGCATTGACAAGCGGATTTGTTTGATAGCAAGGATCAAAAAATACTTCACCGGCAACTGTTGGAACTCCGAAACTATTTCCGTAATCTCCGATACCTTTTACAACACCTTTTAATAAATGTCTGGTCTGTTTATCATCGATATCACCGAATCGAAGAGAATTCAATGCAGCAATCGGTCGAGCACCCATGGTAAAAATATCTCGCATGATTCCGCCGACACCGGTTGCAGCGCCTTGATATGGTTCAACAGCTGACGGATGATTATGGCTTTCTATTTTGAATGCCACAGCGAGGCCATCTCCAATATCAACCAAGCCGGCATTTTCCTCACCAGCTCCTACCAATAATCTTTTTCCTGACCGAGGGAGTGTCTTTAATTGTGCGATTGAATTTTTATAACTACAATGTTCACTCCACATCACAGAATATATACCCAATTCAGTATATGTCGGTGTCCGCTTAAGAATGTTCAATACTTTTTGATATTCTTCTTCGGTCAATCCATGTTGTAGAGCCAATTCTTTTGTTACATCCGGTTCTTCAAATTTTTTCATGTTCACTCAATTGTGAAAAGTTGATCGTTTTTTTCTACAGTTTGTTTTTCTCTGACAAATATTTTTTTTAAAATTCCCGTTTGTGTCGATTTGATCTCGTTTTCCATTTTCATTGCTTCGACAATAATTACTCCTTCCCCGGCTTTCACTAAACATCCTTCAGTTAACAGCACTTTTGATATCAGACCTGGCATAGGGGCGCGAAACGTGAGAGTATTATTACTTGCTTCTGATCCAAAATGAAGTTTTTTATTCAGTTTATCCTTAAATGTTTCTCTTTGGATCTCAAAGATAAAATTATTGACGGTTGCAGTATGTGAATGCTGGTTCTTAGAAAAAAATATGTGAAATGATTTTCCTTCCACCAGCACGCTGAATTCACCGTCAGAAATAATTCTTATATCAGCCGTTATTTCTTTTCCCTTTGAATTGAAAATAATCCCGCGGGTTTCATCAACCTCAAATGTATATTCACCGATATTAATAGTGGTGCTATTCATTGCGAAGCCGATCTTTCCACTTGGAATTACCATCGGTCGGGAGTGTCTCGTTAATATCTTTTGAGATATTCTTTTTTTGAGATCTGTATGAAGTTACAATTGCAACACTTTCCTGAGCAGTGATCTTTGCGTCAGGAACAAGATAATGTTTCGCAACAAAATTAATATCATAGTTACCATTGACAAATTCAGGATGGAACAGGACAATCTCGCAAAATGGAATTGTCGTTTTTACTCCATTGATCTTATATTCCCGTAACGCTCTCTTCATCTTTTCAATTGCTTCATCGCGTGTTCTTCCATGAGTAATCAATTTCGCCATCATCGGATCATAATGCATCGTTATCTCCGAGCCGACACGAATTCCTGAATCATTACGAACTCCTAAACCTTCACTAGGCTGATAATGAGTAATAGTTCCGGTAGAAGGAAGGAAATTATTATCATATTCTTCTGCATATATCCTAGATTCAATTGCATGCCCGTTGATTGAAACTTCATTTTGTTTGAATGAAAGATGTTCTCCTTGGGCAATTCTGATCTGTTCTTTGATAATATCAATGCCATAGACCATTTCAGTGATAGGATGCTCAACTTGAACACGTGTATTCACTTCTAAGAAATAAAAATTCTTCTCAGCATCCAACAAGAACTCGATTGTCCCCGCATTAAGATAATTGGCCGCTTTTGCTATATCAACTGCTGTTTGCCCCATTTTAGCACGTAATTGAGGTGTTAGAGCAGTGCTCGGACATTCTTCAACTACTTTTTGGTGCCGTCGTTGGATAGAACATTCTCTTTCTCCAAGATGAATTATATTACCATGCGAATCAGCGAGAATTTGTATTTCTATATGTTTCGGATTGATGATAAATTTTTCGATGTATACACGATCATCAGAAAAGGCTTTGGATGCTTCAAGTTGAGCGCGTTCGATTGCGTTTGCAAGTTCAGAAACTGAATCAACTTTTCTCATTCCTTTTCCACCACCGCCACCTGCAGCTTTTATCAAGACAGGAAATCCTATAGAATTGGCAACTTCAATTGCTTCATCCAGTGTTTTTATAGGCTTGGTAGTTCCAGGTACTATTGGAATATTTTTCTTGAGTAAAAGATCACGAGCAGAAGTTTTACTTCCAAGTAATTCAATTGTTTTTGGATGAGGACCAATAAATATCATCCGAGCATCAAGCACAGATTGAGCAAAAAATTCTTTTTCAGAAAGAAATCCATACCCAGGGTGTATTGCATCAGCTTTTGATCTGTGCGCAATTTCGATTATTTTATCGACATTCAGATAGGTATCGGATGATAAAATCCCATCGAGTGGATATGCTTCATCACATAAAAGAACATGTGGTGCGGTTCGGTCAGAATCGGAAAAGATTGCAACTGTTTGAATTCCCATTTCCTTGGCAGAACGGTGAATTCTTACTGCAATTTCTCCACGATTTGCTATTAGTATTTTCTTTATTTTGTGCAAATTATTCTTTTAAGTTAATTCAACGATAGTCACACCAGCCCCACCTTCAAATCGATCTCCAAACCGGTGACTTTTGACTCTAGAATCATTTTCTAAAAAAGAATGTATTCTTTTTCGTAATGCTCCCGTTCCATGACCGTGAATAATGTCTAATCGATTAAGCCCGGCAAGTTGAGCATCATCTAAAAATTTGTCAACAATCGTGACAGCTTCATCACCATATAATCCACGAAGATCAACTTCAGATGTATACTGCTTATCACTTAAGAATGAAGCAGTTGTATGAGTTTTTTTCAATTCTTTTTTAGAGACGGTTTTAATATTTGAAAGATGAACTTTTGCTTTTATGGAATTAAAAGCAACATGGAGATTTCCATTTTTATCTGGAAGGGTTAAAACAGTCCCGGATTGACCTCCTGATTTTAATACTACAATATCATTTAATTTGACTTCAATAGTTTGAATATTATCCGTTGTCGACTTTTCAGTGATTTCTTTTTCCAATTCAATAATCTCATTTTCTAATCTCTCGAGTTGTTTCTTTCCTTCACGTATCACATCACGATTTGCCTGAGAAGTCTTTATCTCACGAACCGCATTTTCAATAGTCGAAGAAGCTTGTTCAACAATTGATTTAGCTTCGAAGATTGCTTTGCGTTTTACTTCCCTATTTTCAATATTTATTTGATGTAATTTTGTTTCATACTGAAGTGATAAGTCTTTGTATTTCAAAATGTCAGCATCTACTACTGAAAGTTTTTGTTCGAGTAATTGAGAACGATTTTCAAGATCAAAAATCAATTGTTCAAGCTTTGCCTTCTGCTCTCCTAACATAGATCGAGCCTTCAATATTATTGTTTCTTTCAGACCTAACCTCTGCGCAATTTCAAGAGCATAACTGCTTCCCGGCAATCCAAGTTTGAAACGATACGTTGGAATTAGTGTTTCCTGATCAAATTCCATTGCACCGTTTTCCATCCCAAGTGAATTATGAACATATGCTTTTAGCGATGCATGGTGTGAAGTAACAACTGTTAGAGAGCCAGTCGCAGTTAAATGTTCGATTACAGCAGCGGCAATAGCACCTCCTTCAGTTGGATCTGTATTTGAACCAATTTCATCGATGAGTACTAATGATGTTTCATCGGCATTTTCAGTTATTTGTTTAATCTGAAGTACTTGTGAACTATAAGTACTCAAGTCATTTTCAATGGATTGGTTATCACCGATTAAAACAAATATTTTTTTAAAGACTGGAAATTCAGAATCAGAAGAGACTGGAACATGGATTCCTGATTGAATCATTAACGAGAAAATACCAAGCGATTTTAATGCGACAGATTTTCCACCGGCATTCGGTCCTGTTATAAGGAGTGTATTAAATTTGTTCCCTACTTCAATATTTAACGGTACGATCATTTCTCTGTCATGCCGCAATAATAAAATTGGATGAAAACCATTCTGGATTATCAGAGATCCAAATTCTTTCAATAGTGGCTTATTGGCTTTAATTTCAATGGAATAACGCGCTTTAGCATAGCATAAATCTATATCTGTCAATGCTTCAATTGTAGAATAAATTTGGTCTGATACTTCATGGATTTGAAGCGTGAGTTGGCGAAGAATTCTTTCTATTTCGCGCTGTTCCTTAAAATAAAGCTCGGTTATTTCATTGTTGAGAGTTAAAGTTTCAGAAGGTTCAATAAAAACAGTTTGCCCTGATGATGATGCACTATGTATAAAACCGGGAAATTTATTCTTTAATTCAGATTTAATTGGAATAACCATACGCCCATCTCGAGTCGTAACAATTTCATCCCGAACCATTCCTTGTTCGGCAGTTGCACGTAATATTTTTTCCAATGCCCTACGTATAGTATTTTGTTTATCTACAATTGATTGCCGAATAGATCTCAAATCTTTACTTGCTGAATCTTTGATCAAAGCATTTTCATCAATTGCTTGATTAATGTTGAATTCAATTTCCTTAAATACTGTTATTAATGAACTTAGCTCATTTAGTTGAATTAAATATTCTCTTCTTTTTTCGAGGAAAGACTTTATAATTCTTCCAGTTTGAAGTGTAGAGGAAATGTTTAATAAATCCTTCGGTGTAAGGATGTTATTTTCAATTGTAGATTGCTGTAATGCTGGACGGATATCTTTGATGCCATCTATTGGGAAAGAACCCTCCCCTTCCAATATCCGCTTCATCTCTGAAATCCGATTAAGATCTGAAGATATAGATTCGATATCAGCGCTAGGTTCGATTAATTCAGCGGCTTCTTTTCCAAGGTCCGAGGAGGCGTACAACTTTATTCTGTGCAGTATTTTTCGAAGTTCTAATTTATCGGCGGCAGCGTCAAAATGACTCATACGTCGTTATTTCTTCTCCATCTTATTCATTTCTTCAGTTGCAAACTTCAAAATTTGCTGATAGAAGTCTTCAGATTCAGGAAAAAAAGTATTTACCTGATCAAATATCATAGGAGAAAAATTTTTCAATGGTTTATACAATTCGGAGTTTACCTTGGTTTCTTCTGAAGGAAGATGTAAATAAACACTTAAAACTATTAATCCAATACTAATAATCAATCCGCCCTCGATAACCCCGACGATTAACCCTAATAATTTATTCCACATTGCTTCGACCATATCTTTTATTAAAACTCTGTACAAAAATGACTGTGTAAGAGTTATAGAAACTACTATTACGATGAAGGAGAGTATAAAACCTGTTCTTCCAGAAACTCCAAGTGACTCAAATAACATTTCATTTACATCTGCTGAAAATTTTGTTGCTAAAACCAATGCCAATACAAGACATGCAATACCAATGATTTTTTTTACAAAACCAGCTTTGTACCCTGAAAACATGAATGCCGCTAGCATCATTCCGAGAACTATATCAATTAAAGTCATATTAAGTAAGTTTAAGTTTTACAATTTCGTTGATCAATTTTCCATCCAATTTACCTTTGAGTTCTTTCATGACCAAAGGCATTACTTTTCCCAAATCCTTTGCAGATGTAGCTCCTACCTCAGATAAAATCTTCACAATAATCATTTCGGCATCTTCTTTGCTCATTTGTTTTGGTAAATATGTTTGTACAATTTCAATTTCCTTAGCTTCTTTTTCGGCTAGATCAGGACGATTCGCTTTTTCATACATCTCAATTGAATCTCTTCGTTTTTTTACCGAGGAAAGTAATATTTTCATATCATCATCGTCATTCATCTCCCGATTAGCACCACTCTTTTCAAATTCCAAGATTTGAGCACGAAGCATACGCAATGTTTCCGTGCGCATTTTATCACCGGATTTCATTGCATTCTTCAGATCTTCATTTAAAGTTTCTTTTAATCCCATAGTTATACCTTACCATACATTTGAATTATTTGTCCATTAATTGCCCGTCCGTTTTCAGAACAAAGCTGCTGTGTCATTTCTGCAATTTGCTCAGGAGTCACCCATTTTTTTATTTCTTCTAAGGTTCCCCACTTTTTATTTTCTTCAGTCAGAATAATGCTTGGAGCGATTGCATTAACCGTAACATTCTCTTGATCCTTCACTTCTTCTGATGCAGTTTTCGTTAAAGCAATAACTCCTGCTTTCGCAACTCCATATCCTCCTCGTTTTCCTTCCGGTGTAATGCCAGGCATCGCTGCAATATTTATGATTCTACCAAAACCGTTTTTTTTCATAGATACTATTGCTTCTCTCATCATCAAAAAACATGAGTTAAGATTGATGTTGAGCATTGCATTCCATTCTTCCAACGTTGTTTCTTCGATGAATTTTCTCTGACCAACTCCTCCAACAAGATTGCATAGAATATCTATTTTATGGTATTTCAACAGCACTTCGGCATAAAACTTCTTTACAGAACTTTCTGAAGTTACATCAACAAAAAAACCTTCAATTGTATCATATTGCTTTTGTTTCTTACGAATAAAATCATAAGAATCCTTATTATCAGAAAGTGTTGTAATAATGACTACCCCTTTAGATAAGAAATGGTCTACAACAATTCTACCAAGTGCTCCGGTTCCACCAGAAATTATTGCTATTTTACCTGAAAGTTTTGACATTTTCCTATAGCAATATATTACAAGATTCTTCTAAAATCAATGATTACAATGCTTCATTGATTATGGTTTGATTTGAACGTATATTGAATAAAATTTAAAATACTAGGTAGATATGGAATTGATTAATTATCATAAATTTGTAGACCGCGAAATTGCAACGGATTTGTATGCAGACTACAATACAAATTTTGACAAAATATCTAAGTTTTATTCAGGAAATTATAACGATAAGTCTGCTTGGGAAGCTAAAATTTCGGAGCTTCAACATCGAAAATTTGAGCGTACAGTTCTTCATCGTATTCTCAACAATCAAAACCGTGAATTTCAAAGCAGCATTAAAACGTTGGCAAATATCGATCTACTTGGTAATGACAATACCTTTGCTGTGGTTACCGGTCAACAACTCGGTTTTTTTGGAGGACCACTTTATACAATTTACAAAGCTATCACAACAGTAAAATTAGCAAATAAACTATCTCAAGACTTTCCGGATTACAATTTTGTCCCTGTTTTTTGGCTTGAAGGGGAAGATCATGATTTTGAAGAAATAAACAAAACGAAACATCTAAATGTCAACAATGAATTATCTGTTATTGAATATTTGATCGGCGGTAAACCTCTCGAAAGGAATATTGGAGCAACAGGAAATATAGCCTTTGATGAGCATATAGGAGAATTTTTTTCCGGAATGGAAACTACTCTTCCCAAAACAGATTATTCTGATGCATTATTTGAATTGATGAGAGGGTATTATTCTAAAGGGAATACATTCCTGAAAGCATTTACTGGATTCTTTAATCATATATATGAAGATTCCGGTTTGATTTTTATCAATGCAAACCAGCCTGAATTAAAGAAGGTGTTAACCCCTCTTTTTGTCAGTGAAATCAACTCTAATTCGCAAACATCCAAGTTAGTCATTCAAAAAAGTGTTGAATTGGAAGAACATTATCATGCTCAGATCAAAGCAAAAGCATTGAATCTTTTTATGTTCTACAAAGGAGGCCGACATTTAATTGAACCATCAGACAGCGATGATTATTATCTTAAAAATCTTCGACAGAGATATACAAAAGAAGAACTCTTATCAGTCGCTTCAAATTCGCCGGAACTTCTTTCACCTAATGTAGTTTTGCGTCCATTATGTCAAGATACATTATTGCCAACCATTACCTACGTTGGCGGGCCAGGAGAAATTGCATACTTTGCTCAATTAAAACCTGTTTATGAATATTTCAAAATTGCAATGCCGATTATATATCCACGAGCAAGTGTTACTTTAGTTGAAGAAAAAATTAAAAAAGTTTTAGAAAAATACTCACTTGAAATTGAGGATCTTTTTGGCGATGTCGAATCTGTATTAAGTAAAGTCTCTGAACAAGTATCCGAAGTTAAAGTCGATTCTTTATTTGAATCTCTGGGTAATAAGGTAAATGATGCCGTCAATGAAGCGAGATTTGGTATCCAACAAATAGATCCTACATTAAATGGAACGATTGACGGAACATTGATAAAATTTCAACAACAATTGGAAATATTGAAACAGAAGACTCAAAAAGCGCAACAGCAGAAGGAAGAAGTATCATTAAAACAGATCAAAAAAGCTTCGTTGAATATTTTCCCAAATGAAAATTTTCAAGAACGTGAGTTTAGCGTTATCCAATATTTGAACAAATATGGTCCTGATTTCGTAAAGTGGGTTTCAAACGAGATCGTTATAGATAAATTTCAACATCAGATAATCACAATTTGATTTTTATCGATTGTTTAAAATAAAAAACCCATACTGTAGTAAAGTATGGGTTTTTTATTTTAGAGATAGAATTATTTAATAACTTTCTCCGAGGATTTATCAAAGAAGTGAGCTTTTGTCATATCAAATGTAAAATCTTTCTTCTCACCTGATTGCATTTCAGTCGGCGTCATTCTTGCCACCAGTTGTGAAACACCGCAAGTAACATAAGCAAAAATTTCATTTCCCATTGGTTCAACTACTTCAACATTGGCATTTATTCTAGACGTTTTGGATTTTTCAGCTGAAATATGTTCAGGACGTATTCCAAGCCAGACTTCTTTATCAATAAACGGGGTCAGCAATTTTTGTTTATCCTTCGGAATATCCACACTTAATTGGGAACCTTTCTCTGAGAATTTCATGGTTCCATTTTTTGAAATATTACCGTCTAAAAAATTCATCGCTGGACTTCCAATAAAACCTGCAACAAATTTGTTGGTTGGATTGTTATATAGATTTAGCGGTGTATCGATTTGCATTACATTTCCATCCTTCATGACTACAATTCTATCTCCCATTGTCATTGCTTCGGTTTGATCGTGTGTAACATAGATCATCGTTGCATCCAAACGCTGATGAAGTTTTGAAATTTCAGTCCTCATTTGCACCCGCATTTTTGCATCAAGATTGGAAAGTGGTTCGTCAAATAAAAACACTTTCGGTTTTCGAACTATTGCACGGCCAACGGCAACACGCTGCCTCTGCCCACCCGATAATGCTTTTGGTTTTCGATCGAGATATTCTTCAATACTTAAAATTTTTGCAGCTTCGCGCACCCTTTTGTCAATTTCTTCTTTCGGAAATTTCCTAAGTTTTAAGCCAAACGCCATATTCTCGTACACACTCATATGAGGATATAAAGCATAATTTTGAAAAACCATTGCTATATCCCTGTCTTTCGGAGGGACATCATTCACAACTTTTCCATCTATGGTCAATGTTCCGCTGGAAATATCTTCCAAACCTGCGATCATACGCAATGTGGTAGATTTTCCACATCCTGAAGGTCCCACTAAGACAACAAATTCTTTGTCTTTAACTTCAACGGATACACCTTTAACAGCAAGAACACCGCCTTCATATTCCTTTTTAATGTTTTCAAGAATTACGTTTGCCACAATTAACTCCTATTTTTGCAAAGTATTTACGCTTTCCCAAAATGTTGGAAAAGAAATTGAGACGCATTCTGAATTCAGAATTTTTGAATCTCTGCGTAAAGCTAAAGCAGCAATGCCAAAGGACATCGCTATCCTATGATCGTCGAAGCTATTAAACTCTGATGAAATTAAGTCCTTTTTTGATTCAAATGCAAACCCATCCTTGTATTCATTTACTTCTATTCCCATTTTTCTAAGGTTGAAGCAAATCGCCGCAATACGATCGGTTTCTTTGTTCCTTAAATCTTGCGCATCACGAATTTCAAATTTGCCAATTGCATTGGCAGCAGCAATGGAAAGTATTGGTATTTCATCAATGATGTTGGGAATTATTTCTCCTCTCAGTACACAATTTGATGTTAAGGACGAAGTTTTCACAATAATATCTGCTAGCGGTTCTCCACCAATTGTTTTTTCATTTTCAATGATGATATTTGCGCCCATTTGTTTGAGAACAGAAAGAAAACCAATTCTTGTTGGATTCATCCCAACATTTCTAATTCTTAATTCAGAATTTTGAACAATTAAACCAGCAACGATAAAAAACGCTGCGGATGACGGATCACTTGGAACTACGAATTCTCTTGCTTCTAATTTCATTCCGCCATTGATTGAAATTATAGTTTTCCCTTTTTCCTTTTCAGATTTTAGATTCAACATTCGTTCGGTGTGGTCGCGCGATGATTCATGTTCAATTACTCTTGTTGTACCATGAGTATATAACCCAGCAAAAAGAATTGCAGATTTAACCTGAGCACTTGCAATCGGTAGCTCATAATCAATTGCATTAAGTGATTCAACAGATTGTACGGTGAGCGGAGCGGTGAATTTCTCCGTTGAAGAAATTTTTGCTCCCATTTTTATCAAAGGATCAAGAATACGTTTCATGGGCCTCTTGATCAGATATTGATCACCTGATATTTGGGTTGAGAATTTTTGCCCCGCAAGAATTCCTGACATTAATCGAATTGTAGTTCCCGAATTCCCCGCATCGAGAATACTTGATGAATGTTTTAATCCATGGAGTCCTTTGCCATAAATGAACAATTTATCATTCTCAAATTTATGCTCTATGCCCAGAGATTGAAAGCAGGAAATTGTGCTCAAGGGGTCAGCGGCTTTAAGAAACCCCGAAATTTTAGTGACTCCATCTGAAATTGCACCAATCATCACAGAACGATGAGAGATGGATTTATCTCCGGGAACCGAGATATCACCTTTCAAATATTTTGCTTTAGAGACTATCGTATCCATAGTATAAAAAAAAATCCCCAACGAAATGTTGGGGATGAGTTATTTCGTGTGAAATTAATTAGCCTGTGGTTCAGGAGCAGGATCTTTCTTCTCCGGAGTCATCAATGCTTTGCGGCTTAAGTTCATTCTTCCCTTCTCGTCAATTTCTAGTAGTTTAACCTCAAACGTATCTCCAACTTTCACAACATCGGAAACTTTAGCAACACGCTTAACATCAAGTTGAGAAATATGAATCAATCCTTCTTTTCCTGGAAGAATTTCAGCAAAGGCACCAAAATCCATTATACGTTTAATCGTTGCCTTGTACACCTTACCAACTTCAGGTACTGCGGTGATTGCATTGATCAAAGCCAACGCTTTATCGCTTGCCTCTTGTGAGGTTGCAGCAATCTGAATTGTTCCATCATCTTCAATATTAATGGACGTTGCACCTGAATCAGCGACAATACTTCGAATCATTTTTCCGCCTGGTCCGATGATGGATCCGATCAAATCAGTTGGAATTTTGATGGAAGTAAACCGTGGTGCATACGAACTTAATGCACCTTTTGGTTTATCAATAGAGGCATTCATTTTTTCTAGTTTATGCAAACGTCCGGCTTTTGCCTGTTCGAGTGCTGTCGCCATGATCTCCAATGTAATTCCCTGAATCTTGATATCCATTTGGAAAGCAGTAATACCATCTGTAGTTCCGGCAACTTTGAAATCCATGTCACCAAGATGATCTTCATCTCCAAGAATATCACTGAGGATTGCAATGCGGTCTCCTTCTTTCACAAGACCCATTGCAATACCGGCGCAAGCTTTTTTCAATGGAACACCTGCATCAAACAATGCGAGAGAACCTGCACACACGGTTGCCATAGATGATGAACCATTTGATTCAAGAATATCTGAAACGATACGAAGTGTATATGGGAATTCTTTTTCACTTGCTATGAGATTTTTCAAAGCACGTTCTGCGAGATTCCCATGTCCTATCTCACGTCGACCAGTATTCCCTAATCGTCCGACCTCACCGACACTAAACGGCGGGAAATTATAATGCAACATAAACCGTCGTGGTTTGAATTCGATCAGTCCGTCAGTATTCTGCTCATCATCTTTTGTACCAAGGGTTACTGTAGTCAATGATTGCGTTTCACCGCGGGTAAATAATGCAGATCCATGAGCTCTCGGAAGAACTGCTGTCTCTATTGTGATCTGCCGAATATCAGCAAGACCACGTCCATCAAGACGTTTTTTCTTTCCAAGAATCATCTCACGCATTTCACGTTTTTCAATGTCATGGAATATCTCTTTAATAATGCTGTCTTGTTCCGGAAATTTTTCTTTTAATGCTTCCAGAACAAATCCTTCGTTTTCATTTCGTTTATCGGCGCGAACATCTTTTGTCGTGACAGTATTTGCTGCTGTACGAATTCGTTCCGTTGCCAATGTTTCAACTTCTTTTAAGAGAACAGAATCATATGATTTAGGTTCAACAACACGCTTTGCTTTATTCACTTCAGCAGCAAATTCTTTTTGAATGCTGCAGATCTTTTTGATTGCATCATGTCCGAAGGCTAACGCGGCGAGCATATCTTTTTCAGAAATTTCACGTGATTCACCTTCAACCATTAAGATTGAAGTATCCGTTCCGGCAACCGTTACGTCCATATCACTCAGTTCAAGTTCAGCAAAGGTCGGATTAAGCAAAAATTCGCCGTTCAGACGCCCTACCCGTACTTCTGCGATTGGTCCGTCAAAAGGTGAATCGGAGATCATCAATGCTGCTGAAGCCGCACAAGCACCAAGAACATCTGCATCATTCTGTTGATCGGACGAATACACTGTTACAACAATTTGTGTGTCACAGTGATAATTTTCCGGGAACATTGGACGGATCGGACGATCGATCAAACGTGCAGAAAGAATTTCCTTGTCTGATGGTCTTCCTTCACGTTTCAAATATCCACCGGGGATTTTTCCTGCCGCAGAAAGTTTTTCGCGAAATTCGACTTGTAATGGGAAATAATCCAACCCTTCTTTCGGTTGTTTGGTTGCGACAACGGTTGCAAGAACCATTGTATCTGCATAGCGAATCATTACAGCACCGTCAGCTTGTTTTGCAAAACGGCCTGTCTCAAATTCCAATGAATAATTTCCTATTTGTACACTCTTTTTTACTATCATATTATTTTTTCTTCTTTTCGATATACTGTGAATACAACTTATTTACGTATTTGCAATTCTGCTATGATCTTACGATATCGTTCGATATTGATCTTGATTAAATAATCAAGCAGACGGCGGCGTTTACCAACCATTCTAAGCAAACCAACTCGTGAGTGGTTGTCTTTTTTGAACTTTGCGAAATGTTCCGATAGCGAATTTATGTTCGCAGTAAGAATTGCGATCTGCACTTCCGGGGTTCCGGTATCGTTAGCATCTTTTCCGTATTTCTTTACTAATTCGTTCTTTTGTTCTTTTGTAATAGCCATGTGTAACTCCTTATGAAGATATTTGTTTATAATGATCTAAAATTTCCTTTGTTATTATTTTATCGTTTCCAATTTCAGCGATCAATTCATCCACTGAACTGAATTTTTTTTCATCTCGAGTACGTTCGATATTCCTAACCGTTACTGTTTCATCATAAATATCTTTGTCAAAATCAAAAATATTTACTTCGATTGTTCGTATGTGTGCATCTCCGAATGTCGGATTATGACCGATACTCATCATACCGCCATACCATTGTCCTTCAACTTCAATCTGAACTGCATATATTCCGATTTTAGGGACTAATTTTTTCTTATCATGTAGAACAATATTGGCAGTAGGATATCCTAATTGTTTCCCACGTCCATAACCTTTAACAACCGTTCCTGTAAAACTGTATTCATATCCCAACATTGTATTTGCAAGAACAACATCACCAGCAAGCAATGAATCCCGTATAGTAGAACTGGCAATAATGATGTTTTGCCTTTTCATCATTTCAATTGCTTCAACAGAAAAACCGTGCATTGAACCAAGTTCTCGAACCCGATTCATATCCCCTTCTCTATCCCGGCCCAGTTGATGGTTAAATCCCTCTACTACTTCGGAGACACCGACTCCATTAATGATATATTTTAAATAAAATTCTTTGAACGTTAACCGTGAGAACTCAAATGTAAATGGGATTATAAAAACAACATCAACTCCCAATTTTTCAATGCGTTGCAGTTTGTCATCCAAGGTGGAAAGTATTGCAACATTCTTTTCTCCTTTTGAAACTACTTCACGAGGATGTGGTTCAAACGTAACGACTACATTCCTGCCATTATTACGTTTCGATCTCTCAATTGCTTCGCGAATGATTGTCTGATGCGCTCGATGAACACCATCAAACATTCCAATCGTGACCACTGAATTCTTGTTGTACTGAACTTCATCAAGCGAACGATAGACAATCATAATTACACAATCGCAGGTTGTTGAATTTTTGGTTCAATTAAATGCAATTGAGTAACATCATATGCATCAGCGACATTGAATTCTCCTATTCGAGTTCGTGTTAATTTCTTCAAATATGCTCCACAACCGAGCTTTACTCCAGAATCATTTGCGAGCGAACGGATATATGTTCCTTTTGAACAAATAACACGAAAACCGATATACGGAAGATCAAATGTTGTCATTAAAAATTCTTTTATAAAAATATCTCGCGTTTCACGTGTAATCTCTTTTCCTTTTCGAGCATCTTTATACAATCTTCTGCCATTTTTTTTGATGGCAGAAAACATAGGGGGCAATTGTTTTTGATCCCCGATAAACGACGAGAATACTTGTTCTACTTCACTATTAGTAATTGCGCTAAAATCTTTTTTTTCAATGACTTCCATCTCTGAATCAAAACTTTTTGTAGTAGCACCTAATTCGATAATTCCAGTATATTCTTTTTCAAGTCCCACAATTTGATCTATGTTTTTTGTCATTTTTCCTGTGCACAAAATCAATAATCCAGTTGCTTTGGGGTCCAACGTACCGGCATGGCCAATTTTTTTTATATCGAACATCATTTTGACTCGTGCCACTATATCAAAGGATGTCCAATCCAACGGTTTATTGACTAAAATTATCTCACCTTCGTCAAAATTCAGCGATTGTTTCATACCTGCATGCTGAAGCATTATTCCTCTTTTTTGTCATCCTTATGGATCTGTTTTATCAATTCTTCGATATGCATTGCATTGTCTAGCGACGTATCATGATGAAATTCCAATGTAGGAACAAATTTTAGATTGATCCTTGAACCAAGTTCTGATCGGTAATACCCTTTTCGTTTCTCAATCTGCTGCATTGTTTTTTCTTGTTTCTCTTTGGATCCCAAAACACTGACAAATACCCTAGCAATGCGAAGATCAGGGGTAACTCTAGCTTCAGTAACTGTGGCAAAGCCAAATTCAGAACTACCGCTAAATGCACGACTGAGCATTGTTCCAAGTTCTTCTCGAATTAAAGATGCTACCCGTTCGGTTCTTATCGACATTAGATCAACTTCCGTTTCGTTTCTACAAGTTTGTAAGCTTCAATGATATCACCAACTTTAATATCATTGAAATTTTCCAATCCAAGTCCACACTCAAAACCCTTTTCAACTTCTTTAACATCATCCTTAAATCTTTTAAGTGAAGCAAGTCCACCAGTAAAGATCGAAAGTCCGTCGCGAACCAGTCTAATTTTGCTGTTTCTTGTTATTTTACCATCAATGACAAAGCATCCTGCAACCACTCCGATTCGAGGAACTTTGAAAGTATCACGTATTTCAACTGTAGCAACAACTTCTTCAGTTACTGTTGGCGCCAACAATCCTTCTAAAGCATTTTTAATTTCGTTGATCGCATCATAGATTATACTATACAATCGAATGTCAACTTTTTCAGTTTCTGCTAAACGACGAGCATTCAAATTCGGTCTGACATGGAATCCTACAATAACAGCTTTTGAAGCCGCAGCAAGAACAATATCTGATTCAGAAATAGGTCCGACACCTTTATGAATAACACGGATTTTAACTTCTTCTGTTGATAGTTTCATCAACGAGTCAGCAAGTGCTTCAACGGAACCATCGACATCACCTTTAACAACGATGGAAAGTTCTCGAACTTTAACTCCTGCTTGAATCTGTTGTGAGATATCATCTAAAGTTACCATGTGAACTTGTCGAAAATCTTGTTCGCGTTTTAACTGTTGACGCTTAATACTGATTTCACGCGAAATACGATCAGACTCAACTGCAATGAATTGATCACCGGCAGCTGGAATTCCATCAAATCCCAGAATTTGAACAGGTGTTGATGGTGTCGCAAGCTCCATTTTCCTTCCGCGCTCATCAAACATTGCTTTCACTTTACCACTGTATATTCCGCAGATAAACGGATCACCGATTTTCAAAGTACCTTTTTGAACTAAAACTGTTCCGATAGTTCCTTTTCCTCTATCTACTTGAGATTCAACAACGGCACCTCTGGCTAATCTATCTGCGTTCGCTTTAAGATCGAGAACTTCTGCTTCAAGTAAAATTTTCTCGAGCAGCAGTTCCATATTCTTACCTGATTTTGCCGACACTTCAACCGATTGATACTTTCCACCCCACTCTTCAACTAATACTCCTCTATCAGAAAGCTGTTGACGAATTCGATCTGGATTTGCTTCCGGTTTATCAATTTTATTAATAGCAATGATGATCGGAACATTTGCAGCCTTTGCATGATTGATCGCTTCGATTGTTTGAGGCATGACATTATCTTCTGCGGCAACTACAAGTACAACAATATCCGTTACCTGGGCTCCGCGTGCACGCATTGCTGTAAAAGCTTCGTGTCCCGGTGTGTCAAGAAATGCAATATGCTTTCCATTTTGCAATGTTACTTCATAAGCCCCAATATGCTGTGTAATGCCACCTGCTTCACCTGCAACGACGTTTGCATTTCGAATATAGTCAAGCATTGAGGTTTTCCCATGGTCAACATGACCCATGATTGTTACCACAGGAGGACGGGTCTTTAATAAATGTTCAGGATCAGGAGTATCAATGAGTATGTCAACCGTAAATTCTGATTCGAATTCAACTTGTTTACCGTATTCATCTGCCAGCAATACTATTGTATCTTTATCTAAACGCTGGTTGATTGAAACCATCATTCCCAGTTTCATGGATTTTGCAATCACATCTGCAGGACTGACGTTCATTAAATTTGCCATCTCGCCTACAGAAACAAATTCCGTTACATGAATCTTATTGGCATCCAGTGCTTTCGCTTCTTCTTGAAGTGCCTGTTCTTCTTCACGTTCCTTTTTCCGTTTTTTTCTGTGTGCCGCTCTGCTGCTGATAACCGTTTCCGCACCATCTAACTCTGCAAGAGTTCTTTTAATAGTTTCGTCAACAGCGCCTTGATCCACAGCATAAGGACGAAGTTTGTTCTTTTTCTTTTTCTTTCCCTTGGCGTCCGTTTCAGTTTCTATTGGAAGAGTTTTTGTATCTGCATTTCCAGAAACTTTTTTCTTTTTCTTTTTCTTCTTTTTTTGCTCTTCAGATTCCGTTGTTGTTACAACAGGTTTAGACTGATCCGCTTTCTGTTGTTCAACTCTTTTTGGCGGTTTTGGACGTGCAAGTTCCATCTTACCTTTTACAGTAAGACCTTTCATTTGAGCACCGCGACCGGCACGAAGCGCCTCAAGAGGAGAATGCGCTTTCTCTTCTTCAGTTTTCGGCTCTTCAATAATCGATTCAGGTTGCTGTTGGAGTGTTTTTACTACTCCGGAATCCTTGATTTTTTTCTCTTCAACTTCTTCAACCGGCTGATCAATTACCGGGATCTGTTCAGGTTCAGGTTGTTTCTCTTCAACTTCTTCTTCTTCTTTTGCTTTTACTTCAGTAGTTTTACGACGTGTTTCTTTCATTTCAGCAATTTTACGCTGATGTCGTTCTGCACTATCTTTTTCCTTCTTGAAATGAGCGTTAATATCACGCATCATATCATCATCTACCGATGACATAAGATTTTTAACGCTTGAATGACCCTTTTTATTCAAAAAGGCAACTACATCGCTAAAACTGATATTCAGATCTTTGGCAACGTCTTTTACTTTTATTTTTTTTGCTACTTCGGACATTAGATTCCTTTAGGATAAAGCATATTAAGATGACGACTTTGTGCTTTCTGGTTTTGCAATTGGTGTTTCTTCATCTTCATCAACTTCCGCTTCTTCGTATTCTTTTTTAATCAATGCAACTATTTCTTGCAGTTTTTCAGCATCTACTCCTGTTTCTTCAACTAGTTCTTCAATCTCTGCATCGATAACTGATTTAGCAGTTTCATATCCGGCATCAAAGAATTTTGTATAGATCTCTTCGCCTAATTCCTCTTTGAATTCTTCAAGGTCAATATCATATTCACTGCCTTCTTTTACCAGTTGGATATCAAAACCGGTCAATTTACTTGCTAACCGGATATTTTGTCCCCCTTTTCCAATTGCCATGGAAACTTGCGATTCTTCAACAGTTACAATTGCTTTATTATTTTCTTTATCGAGTTCAATATCCTTTAATTTTGCCGGTGCAAGTGCTCTTGTTACAAAAACTGTTTGATCATCGCTAAAATTGATAACGTCGATATTTTCATTGTTTAATTCGCGAACGATTGCATGAATACGTACACCTTTCATACCAACACAGGCACCAACAGCATCAATTCTATCATCCGATGATTCTACAGCTACTTTAGCTCTTTCACCCGGCTCACGTGCAATACTCTTAATCTCAATGATTCCATCATATACTTCTGGAATTTCAAGCTCAAACAACCGCTCCAAGAATCGTGCATCGGTTCGCGAAATGACAACAACCGGATTGCTTGCATTCTTGCGAACTTCTTTTACCACTCCGCGAACGGTATCACCTTTTTTGAATCGTTCTTTAGGAATCTGTTCTCCGCGGGGCAGCAACAATTCATTTTTGTTGTGCATAATCAATAAATCGCTATTTCGTATCTGATAAACTTCACCAACGACAATTTCACCGATGGAATTCGAATATTCGCTGAAAATAAGTTCCTTTTCAATTTCTTTGATGCGTTGAGTAAAATTCTGTTTTGCCGTAGTAACCAGACGCCGGCCGAATTGAATTAACGGAATGATCTCAACATACTCTTCGCCAACCGAAAGTTCTTCGCCTGAAAGCTTACGGGCCGTCTCAACATCAATTTGAGTTGAAGGATTTTCAACAACTTCTACGATCTGACGTTCAAGATAAATTTCGATATCGCCTTTATCCATATTAACGACAACATCAAATTTTGCTTCTAACCCGTACTTTTTACGTACCATCATTCCAAAAATATCTTCGACGATTCCGGCAAGAATATCCTTGTCAATACTTTTGTCCCGCACTAAACCGGAAAACGATTCGACAATCTCATGATTCATTGTACTTCTCCAAAAAATGTTTACGCTTACTTAATTTTAGGTATAACAAATGTTTCGCTGATAGCAGAGAATAATATTTCTTTTACTTTTCCACTCTTTTTGATAGTTATTGAATTTTCTAATACTGATTCAAGATTTCCTTCAAGGATGACCGTCGTTCCATTCTCTTTATATTTTACTTTACAATTTCTTCCAATGTTTTTGTGATACTGTCGAAGAAGTTTGAGCGATCTATCTAAACCGGGTGAAGAGACATCAAGTCTATATCGACCGGAAATCAAATCTAATTCATCCAGTTTTTCTGAAAGCTTTCTGCTAATATCAGAACATTCTCCAAGGGTAATTCCAGAATCGGAATCAACATAAACCTCGATCACTTTGCTTGTACGTTCACCTCGAAGAATGACCTCAACAATATAAATGTTAAGTTCTTCAGTGATAGGTTGAAGAATTGACTGTATTTTATCAGGAATTGTGGACATTAATATGGATATCAAAAAAAAGTCCCGCATTTCTGGCGGGACTTAACTGTAATAATATACCATACTTTTCTAATAATCGCAAGTTAATAAATTGAACTAGAAAAATGCCTTCACTTCCATTCTCCCAGTATGAATTACAATGGATCGAGATGTGGTTCTTCCAGAGTATTGCAATGAAAATTGGACATTCCCACCCATTTTATATTCAGAAGAAACACTCCACAAATAATTCTTGCCAAAATCACGTCCTGAGGTTAATTCATACGGGGCACTATAGCCTGCTGGTAAACTACCAATAACAATTTCTTCTCTTGAAACCTCAGAACGAATCTGTCCATTTCCGATGAAGCCATAGATAATTCGAATTGTCTGACCATTAAAATCAGATGTTATTAGCTTACTGGTATATAAATCTTCGGCTTGACTTGTTTCTATTGCAATTCCTAGCTCAACATTGGTCTCAGGACGATATGATAAATCAGTAATTAATCCGACAGTTGATATTTGTCTTGATTGATTAATCAAAGATGATGAAACAGCATTATCATTTTTTAAGATTATATCGGTTTGATTTAAAATGTCATTCGCAATTTGAAAACGGCTCCGCAAAGATTGTTCACGAGAATAATTCTTCTCATTTCCGGAAGCATATTGACTCAGACCATTGCGTTGATTAAATCTAAATCGAAATGAATATTCAGGATTATTTTCAAAGAAAAATAAATCCTGTTGGATGAATTGAAATCCAAATAATGTTGAAGTTGGTCTGAGAAAGTAATTGAGGTCTAAAAGATAAATCTTCCGTGTATCTGTCTCTTGACTTCTTTCTTCAACCCGGAAGAATGTTTCGGTAGAAATAGTTGTCATAAACCGTTCTAATAAAGAACGAGGTGAACTAATGAATCTTTCAGGATTGATTCTGACTCGAGCCGATGTTTTTAAATTAATTATTGGGATTAGGTTGTCACTATTCAATGTTAAAGCAATATATTCTCCATCGTATCGATCCGGTTTGAATTCGTTCTCGTCGTTCAAATCTGCAATACCATTGTTATTATAATCAACCCAAACATATTGACCTTCACCTTTTCGGACTTTATAAAATATTCGTTCTAATTTTGCAGTTCGTTGTGTTGCGGCATCGTAATAGACATCAATATCAAGACCGCGAGAAAATGGACGGTATCGAGATTGCAATTTAATCAATGTCGTTTGTTGATTGATATTATTTGACTGAAAGATTTTTTCATACCTTTTTTCCCGGAATGTAACGATTGTTGATGCTGAAAAATTCCTGACCTCGCGAAGTGATAATGAATAATGCTGAGTCAATGAATTCGATTGAGGAACCAATAGTCCCGTTTGGACTGCATCATCATTTCGCCATTCATATTCCGTTGAGGCATCTATTCCATATATATCTTCAGCTAAGATCTTAGGAGAAAAGGATGTGAAAGCATAACTTGATGATAACATTGAATCATTCAATTCATTGTTTACTGTTCGGTGTTCATTTTCAAAACGTATCGAAGGAGTAATTTGTGAAAATGTAAATTTCGTTTCTCCCTTTTGACGCAACCAATCATTTGTAATTTTTGTAGTTCGAACTTTTCCTGAAATATTTTCAACAAAATATGTTAAAGATGGATATTCTGTATTCTTAATATCCAATTGTCCATCATAGCGTACTGAAGAGAATTGATCTGTCCGTTCTAGAGTGCCAAATCCCGTGGATACCGTAATATTTTGATTTGGAGAATATGAAAGCCTACCTTCTCTTATTTCTTCATCTGATTGCATTGGAGCTGCCAAACTATCCGTACTCCACTTTCTCCCAAATTCAATTTCATCGGTTCGATCCAATGATAGAAATCTACTCTCTTTATATCGTTCTGAGAATGATAGGTCAATGTCCCCTAGCTTTGAATCGCCAATTTTAATTTCTTTAGGGTTGTAACGAACTGCTAATTTTACAGCTGCTCCATTGTTATGATTGTCGCCAATTGATGAGAATCGATTTTGATCAAAACTGCTTGCTGCGTATTCTCCATCAATAGTAAGTTCTTTTGCTGCAGTAATCTTTGTTTGAAAAGAGAAAAGTTGATGAAGCTGGGGTGTTGGAAGAAAAATAAGTGTATCGTATTGTCCCTGATTAAAGCCAACAAATTTATATTGTCCAATCGACTCCCTTGTGTAATCACCATTTCCTTGCCCGACAGGAGAAAATGCGACATTATAAATAGAAGATGGTACACCTTGTTCAAATTTATAGATGCGAAAAATGGTATTATTGATCAGCGTATCGACTGCTCTATAATTTCCTTTGCCGTTACCAAGTGAATCTACTCCAACGCGTATGACGCCAGATCGTGTTGCAGTTGTGTTTCCAGCTTGCTGTAATATTACTTTGTCAGATTCTGATAATAAAATATCAATAGGTGCATCCGGATCGTCGCCTTCTCTGAAATAGTTTAGTTGATACGAAATATTTTCAGTAAGAGTACCGGTGCCGTCTAATCCTGAGAAATTACGGGTATATTGTCTGTCTGAATATTCAAAATCAATAACGATCCGTGAGGCACTTGTAATCAGCTTTCTAGTTGAAAAAGACACTTCTGAAGAACCGTAATCAATAGAATAATCATTATTATCACCTCGAACCATCGTCTCACCATCGACATAAACTTTCTCACTGCCGGCTATTATAATAATTGATCGTTCATTATTCTTTCCGCTTAATCGATAGGGGCCTTGAACACCTTCAATTCCTTGAAATTGATTTGAATGAAATTTTCCCCGGCTTGTAGCTCCAATCAATTGAATCTTAGTTTGATACTCATTTGATTGAAACTCACCTGAAACTTTTGCTCCTTGCAGTTTTCGATTAACATTTACAAACTCTCCGCCATTTGAAGTAAAATAGAAATCACCAAGTGTTGCTGTATATTGGGGGCTTTTGATTTCTACAAAGACATTGTCTATCTCTTGCAAAGTTTGAGTATTTCCCTGCGGTTGAATCGGAGTATTCTCATCCGTCAAGGCGGCAAGAATCTCAATTTCATCCGATAGCTTGCCTGCCATTTGCAATCGGAAGCCGGAGCTTAGCGTAAGATCACGATTTGAACCAACAAGAAATCCACGGCTGATGGAGCCGCTTTTTGAGAGTTCAGGACCAAATAAATTTGTGAATACCCCTTCGGGTGATTGAGTTACTACAGTACGTCGTTTTTTGTTATCAAGACTATCGTTTCTAAAGATGAGCGTTCTAAGGGAATATGAAGATTTCAAATTCAATGGTAGATATGAATATGAAATAACAACAGAACCTACTCTTGGTTTCGTTGTATCAACAACGATAAGAATAGAATTTGAACTACGATGAAATGAATACGAAATAATTGGAATTGAATCTGAAATTATCTTTATCGAAGATTCTTGTACAAATAATCTTGAGAGTTGAACAGTTACTGAAGATTGGTTTTGTGGGATCGGAAAAATATCGACTTGAAATGAAGAAAATGTTTGCGATTCAGCAAACATGAATGGAATAAACAAAAGCCATTTTACTATTGATAATTTCATCAGAGATTTGTTTTCAATAGTAAAAAGTTACGCTAAACCTCCGTCAATTGAAAATAAAAAAGTCATCCGTTAACCGAATGACTTTTAGTGTCGTACCGAGGGCCGGACTTGAACCGGCACTCCTTTAAAGGGAACTGGATTTTGAGTCCAGCGCGTCTACCAATTCCGCCACCC
>CAYPEM010000009.1:87189-92507 GCA_964409765.1 uncultured Chitinophagaceae bacterium | reverse complement strand
AGTTTGTTATTCTTTTAGTGATTTATTCTCTCTAGTCTAATGGAGCGACTGGTTATACCGCCACTGATTGATTCGTTTGCAAAACAGTACTTTCACTTTACCAATTAACCTAAAATCTCACTCTCACCACACTCGAGTTTTAGGTTGCAGGCTGCGCCAGTATTTAAGTTGAAACGCACACTCTCGAAACTCGCACAACACTTTTTCGATCCAACGCAAACAGAATTTGGTTTATTCACCGGAAGCTCGCGAACACTTTCCAAATTTATTCGCAGCCTGCAACACAGGCGGTATAACTAGTAATTATACTGCTGAAAGTCGGATAATGTGAGCTATTGAATGTTATGCGACTTTTTATTTATCTTCCTCAAAGTAAACCCTATTTGTCTGAAAAAGCAAGGAGCATCATTATGGAAAAAATGAAGCTGCTCGATCAGGTTAAAGAAAAAATCAGATTAAAACATCTTAGTATTCGCACCGAAACCGCTTATGTCTATTGGATTCGCCGTTATATCATTCACCACAATAAACGCCATCCATCGCTGATGGGTGAAGCTGAAGTGACAGAATTTCTCTCGTTCCTTGCTCAAAAAGAATATGTCTCCCCTTCAACACAAAACCAGGCGCTCAATGCCCTGCTCTTTCTGTATCAAAAAGTTCTCAATAAAACGCTCGGCAATCTTTCAGATGTTGTGCGCGCAAACAGATCAAAACGCCTCCCGGTGGTCTTCACAAAAAAGGAAATAAACGAGATCATTTCTCATCTCAACGGAGACCATCGTTTAATTGTGCAGATGCTCTACGGTGCCGGCTTGCGGCTTATGGAAGGACTTCGCTAACGCATCAACGATCTCAATTTCGAAACAAACACCCTTGTTGTTCGGTATGGGAAAGGAAATAAAGATCGGATCACGATGCTTCCGACATCGCTCAACGATCAGCTCCGCAGACAGATCCAAAAAGTAACGCTCATCCATCAACAAGATCTGGAAGAAGGATTTGGTGAGGTCCAACTTCCGTATGCGCTAAGCCATAAATCTCCCGGAGCTGCAAAAGAACTACAGTGGCAGTACTTGTTCCCATCGGTAAAACGTTCCGTCGATCCCCGTTCAAAGAAAATGATGCGTCATCATCTTTCCGAAACCGTCATCCAGCGTGCAATTAAACAGGCATTGAAAAAAGCAAACGTCAATAAATCCGGAAGCGCTCACTCATTCCGCCATTCATTCGCCACCCATCTGTTGGAAAGCGGCTACGACATCCGTACCGTCCAGGACCTTCTCGGTCACGCCGATGTTCGCACTACAATGATCTACACCCACGTCTTGAACAAAGGCGGAATTTCAGTAAAATCTCCTCTCGATTAAAATTCTCCCCCTTTCAGGGGGAGAACACAAGTGGGGGTCAAAAAAGAGAACCCATAAAATTAAAGTGTCATTGCGAGACTAGTGAAGCGAGGCGTGGCAATCTGCTCTGTGCATTGAAAAACAAAGTGTCTTTGCGAGACTCGCGAAGCGAGGCGTGGTAATCTGCCTGTGCGTTGAAAAATAAAATATCATTGCGTGGCAATCTGCTCTGTGTGTTGGAAATTAAAACAAATTCTCCCTTTCATTCCCATTCAAAGTGCGTCAGCCCCCGAAATCGTCGGAGGAGTGAGCGAATCGGTAAGAATCATTCGAAGCGAATTTCATACGCCGCAGGCGTATGACCCGCCATGTGCGCCAGAGAATGATTCTGCGCGTTACGATTTCGGAAAGATTTCTTTTGTTCCTTTTCTTTCTCGGAAAGAAAAGGAAGAGCACAATAAAGTGTCATTGAGTGGCAATCTGCCCAGTGCGTTGGAAAATAAAGTGTCATTGCGAGACTCGCGAAGCGAGGCGTGGCAATCTGCCAGTGCGTCGAAAATTAAAAAAGATTCTCCTCAAAATTAATTTTGTTATCCATCATGCTTTCTTAAAATTATTTGTTCCATAAAATCAGACTGCCTCAAATATCTATTGCAAAAAGCTATGTATTTTCTTATCTTATTCAGCATTAATTGTGGTACCTTTTATGGTACTCAAATAGTACCAATGGCGACAAAATCTCTTCAATAGTTCCATTGTAGGCATTTGTTCTTTAAAAAAATCAAAATCGGCTTTCAATTAACTGCGAAAATAGAATAATTTAGATGATATTTTCGGAGAGGTGGGTGAGTGGCTGAAACCAGCGGTTTGCTAAACCGCCGTACGCTGTTAAGGTGTACCGAGGGTTCAAATCCCTCCCTCTCCGCATGTAGTCGGGAAAAAAAATCAGTTCGGGGTGTGGCTCAGCCCGGTTAGAGCGCGTGGTTCGGGACCACGAGGTCGGAAGTTCGAATCTTCTCACCCCGACAAAATATCAGGGGACGTTTAATGGCGTCCCTTTTTTATTTTATCACCATATTTTATATTTCACCACATTTTCTTTAAAATTGAGAGGTGTATATGAATAAACTCCGCTATTTGCTTCTTTTCGCCATTGCTTTCTCCATTCCTGCGTGCGTTTCAATCGGTACATTCGAAGAGATGCAGTCTCAACGAGACGCCCTCCAACAGTCTGTTGATTCACTGAAGAATGCTGTTGCATCAATGCAGTCACGGATCGACAATTTAACATCAGAAAATTCCACATTAAAAAGTCAAAACACAGAAAAGGATAAACAAATCTCCGATCTTCAAACCCAGACTGACACTTTAAAAGATCGTGTTCGAATGTTGGAGAATGATCTCCATGTAGCAAATCAGAATTATGAACAATCAAAATCTAAGAATTCCGCCGAGATAAAGAAGTTACTCGCCAGTCTTGAACTGCTGCAAAAAGATGTTGCCCAGCGTGAACAAAAATTAAAAGGATACGAAGAAGCTCTTGCAGTTCGAGACTCCACGCTTGCTTCAATTCAACGCGATCTCATCGGACGTGAACAACGGGTCGGTGATCTTGAGAAAAGATTAGCCTCTCGCGACTCTGCACTGAATCAATTGAAATCAAAATTGAGCGACGCACTGCTTGGTTTTACGAACAGCGGTTTATCCATCAATATTGTCAATGGACGCGTCTACGTTTCACTTTCGAATCAACTTCTGTTCACAACAGGAAAAGCAGATATTGATAAACGCGGAAAAGAAGCATTGCTTGGTTTAGCGCGAGTTCTTAATACACAAGAAGATATTTCTATCCTCGTTGAAGGCCACACTGATAATCAGGCTGTTATCAATCTTGGTTCCATAAAAGATAATTGGGATCTGAGCGTCATACGCGCAACAGAAGTTATTCGTTATCTTGTCAACGACGGAAAAGTTGAACCTCGCAGAATTACAGCATCCGGACGAAGCGAATATTTCCCAATTGATCCTGCAAATACTTCCGAAGCACGGGCAAAAAACCGTCGGACAGAAATTATCCTGATACCAAAACTTTCTGAATTATTTGAAATCTTAGAACAGTAAACCATGAGATCATTGTTTATTCCAAAAAGCGTAACGATTGTTTGTTGCGCTTTTTTATTATTGATCACTTCGTGCAGCACGACAAGGGATTTTACTGCAGATGAAATAAATACATTCTATGCATTCAATCCTGAAACCCGCGTGATGATCAATTCACCCAAAGAGATGGATCGATCAAAACAAACGCTGTTGATTTTGTATGCCCTTCCAAATGGAAACACCATAGAAATGACTGCCGGTAAAAAATTACAGGAAGGAGACGATTGGCATTTCGATATTCAGCATATTGCCGCACAGGTTCGGTTCCTTCGGCTGACATTGAAGGAATATAACATTACGATCGCCTATCTTGAAAATGCACAAAAGAGCTGGCCTGCGTGGCGAAAAAAATATGAATATAAGGATAGTGAGGTTGCACGAATTGTGAATTATGTCCGGTTTGAGACAGGAAATCCTGAGAATGTCGTCCTCTCCGGACACAGCGGCGGCGGCAGTTTTATTAATGGATTTGTTAATTCATCGGATTCTATCCCTGCATATATTTCTCGAATTATTTATCTCGATGCGAACTACAGTTACGATGATTCACTTGACCATGGAAAAAAATTCATCAATTGGTTGAATGCAGATACAACTCATAAACTCTGTGTCATTGCGTATGATGACCGAGAAATAATGCTGAATGGAAAAAAAGTTGTTTCCCCCGCCGGCGGTACATATCGGGCAACTCAAAGAATGCTCCAACGATTTACACTGCAGACCGATATTACAATGAAACAAGATTCAACGCTCATAAAATATTACGCGTTTAATAACCGAGCGCGGTTCATTGTCCATACTAACCCCGACACCCTGATACTTCATACGGTGCTCGTTGCAAAGAATGGATTGATTCATTCCGTTCTTCTTCAAACTGATCGTGAAGAAAAAAACTATCTCTTTTTTGGAGAACGTGCTTACTCTAACCTAATCGGCAATTGATCAATGGCTCAGGAATCTCTCAAACGGGAATTATCCTTTACACAAGCAGTTGCACTGAATATGATCGACATGGTCGGTATTGGACCATTTGTTGTTCTGCCGCTTGTTATCGGTATTATGGGTGGTCCGCAGCATATTTCTGCATGGATCGCCGGTGCAGTGCTCGCTTTGATCGATGGATTTATTTGGGCTGAGTTTGGCGCAGCAATGCCGAAAGCGGGCGGCAGTTATGTTTTTCTTCGCGAATCATTTGGTGAACGTTGGGGAAAGTTGATGTCATTCCTTTTTATCTGGCAGACAATGATCCAGGCTCCGCTTGTCATTGCTTCCGGTTCGATCGGATTCGCACAATATCTTTCGTACATCCTTCCGCTTGATGATGTCACCCGAAAAATGGCTTCCGGCACACTCGTTGTCATTCTGACATTCATTCTCTACCGAAAAATATCCACTATCGGCAAAATTTCAGTCGCTCTCTGGATTGGTGTTCTCGGAACAATGGCATGGTTTATCATCGGCGGACTTTCACATTTCGATCCTAAATTAGCATTCGATTATCCGGAAGGAGCGTGGGATTTTCGTTGGGCGTTCTGGGTTGCACTCGGTCAAGGAACAGTGAAGACAATGTATTCCTATCTCGGATACTATAATGTGAATCATCTCGGCGGCGAGATCAAAAATCCGGAGAAGAATATTCCCCGCGCAATCTTTATATCAATCATCGGAATTGCTGTCCTTTATCTTGCAATGCAATTTGCGGTGATCGGTGTTATTCCGTGGCAGGAAGCAAAAGATTCACAATTCATCGTCAGCACATTGATTGAACGATTGTATGGAACAATCGCTGCTACTGTTGCGACCGTTCTTGTA
>CAYPEM010000009.1:64548-87089 GCA_964409765.1 uncultured Chitinophagaceae bacterium | reverse complement strand
ATTGATTGAACGATTGTATGGAACAATCGCTGCTACTGTTGCGACCGTTCTTGTACTATGGATTGCATTCGCTTCACTTTTTGCAGTTATGGTCGGTTATTCCCGGATTCCATACGCCGCCGCAATTGATGGGAATTTCTTTTCTGTGTTCGGAAAAATTCATCCGACCAAAAATTTCCCGCACATTTCTTTGTTATGGCTCGGCGGAACTGCATTCGTTTTCAGTCTCTTGTTCAGACTGAGCGATGTGATCAGTGCAATTTTGGCGATGAGAATTCTTGTACAATTCATCGGCGGCGCAGTTGGAGTTATGCTTTTACGACAAAGAATTGGTTCAGGAAATCTTCCGTTCAAGATGTGGTTATATCCACTCCCTGCAGTTGTTGCTATACTATTGTGGCTTTCAATTTTATTTTCAACCGGATGGAAATTTGCGTTATCAGGAGTTGGAATGACTCTGCTGGGAATTGTTGTGTATTACGGAAGAGAAAAATTACAAAAAAAGTAAATCTACATCCCTCACCCTATGGGAAAAGGTCTTGGTGATTAAGATGTCCGACAGTTACACTGTCGGACACAAACCGCTGCGATAGTTCAACTATCGCACAAGTTATTTGTATACTTATATCCCTCTCCCTATGGGAGAGGGTCTGGGTGAGGGTTTTTAGATTTTCGCTCTTCAATCTTTCCCATAATAAAACTCAACACTCCTTCTTGATTTGACAAAAATTCACTATTTAAAAATCTCAATACGGTAATTCCATAAGAAGATAGATACTCATCTCTTTTCTTATCATATTCTTTCCCCTCTTTTTCATAATGCTGGCTTCCATCTAATTCAACTGCCAACATTCCCGAATGACAATAGAAATCAAGTATGTATGGACCGAATGGAACTTGTCGTTTAAACTTAACTCCAAGTTTATTGTTACGCACCAAGTTCCAAAATGTCTTCTCCGCTTCAGTTTGCTTCTGACGATTTTCTCTCGCTGTTGGAATAGAAGATTTTGGATATTCAAGAAATCGTTGTTTCAAAAAACGACCTCACCCATTTTTCCTCTTCTGTAAGGAGAGGGATTTATTTGTCCTATAGCTGTCTGACAGTTGCATTGTTGAATAACTATATGAGATTAATAACGTTACTCCTCCACCTGAAACTCTTTCTCCTTCGGTCTTCGCTCATCATACATCCGTGTTAATGCAGAAAGCGCCGCCTGATTTCCCCGCTGCGCTGATTTACGATAGAAATAGACTGCTTGCGCTAAATTGATTGGAACAAGAATTCCTTTTTCGTGACAATAACCGAGTGCGGTTTGGGCAAGCACTGAACCATTCTCCGCATATTGTTCCAACTCAACAAATGATTTTTTTGCGTGAATGATCGTCCCGTCAAACACCTCTGCAACGGCTACTCTGATCTTTCCTTCACTGTTTCCAAGATCGGCGGCATATTTCCAAAACTCAACTGCTTTCTTCTTATCAGATTTCACCCATTGTCCCTGCGAATAGCAATTTCCAAGATCAAGAACTGCCGGCATAAAAGATTTTGAAACTGCTATCTGTAAGAATTGTAATGCCTGTTCATCGGTGAGTGTTCCAATCATTCCCAAACCATTCAATGAAGAAATGACATATAATGCTTCCGTTACATTTTTCGATGCCATCTGATTGAAGTTTGTTTGAACATTCTTTTCATTGATCAATCTCCACAATAATCCCGGTGCGCGGCGTGAATCCAGACGGATTGCTCTGATATAATGAACGGCAGCCAATAGTTTATCTTTTTTAACTCCAATTCCACGTTCATAACATCGTGCAACGATCGTCATCGCTTCCGGATTTCCCAATTCCGATGCACGTTGGATTAAAGAAAATCCGGTGGAATCGGTCTGAAGACTATCACTCAGTATTTTTGAAATTCCGAGCGTGTTTCGAAGTTCTTCATTCCCTTCGTTGAATAGTTCTTTCAACAATGTCAGATCATCTGTTTGCGAAGTTTTATCTTCTTCAAATTCAAGCATCACAGGCTGAACTATTTGCGCTGTTGATTTTTGAGGTGCAACGGATTTTGACGGAGTGGAAACAACAGAAGAATCTTTTTGTTTTGGTTTACTCCCATTGATCCCTCGCTTTTCCAATTCAATCAACACTTCTTTAGCGGGATCATAATTCTGATCAGCAGATTTTTTAATCCATTCATACGCAACAGCATAATCTCTTTTAACGATCAAGTTGTCTGTATAGAAAAGTCCAAGAACATATTGACCTTCACGCATTTTCTTATCGGCTGAATATTTTATAAACCCAAATGCTTCAAACGGATTCCATTCAACTCCCCACCCGTTGTTCAAAAATATTCCATAGTTGAATTTTGCAAGAATGTAATCCTGATCTGCAGCTTTCTTCATCCACTCTGCGGATTTTACAGTGTCAAAAGAGAATCCCTTTCCGGTGAGATATCGCAGACTCAGTTCATGCTGCGACGGCGCATCACCGGCATTCGCATTCCTCATCAATTGGAATCCTTCCCACAATTGATACGTAACATCAGATTGTTTCACTTCCAGAATTCGGTACGGAGTGCTTTTCGTTCTGAAGACTTTGCTCTTTTCTTTTTCCTGAAACGGAAAAAGTGGCTGCAAAAGACAATAAAAGAGGATGAAAATCGTTCTATAGACAGGTAGTTTCTTCATTATTGCATTGTAATTGAAACTTTCCTCAATTACAACGTTCTTTCGCATTTTATCCATAGTTTTCTTACTTTCAAGCACACAAAAAGGAATCTCTATGAAGCTGTTGTACACCTATCTTAAACAATATTGGACGTTGGTTCTGCTGGCGTTGTTCCTCGCAACAATAAACCAAACGTTCTCATTGCTCGATCCGCTTGTCTTTCGGTATGTGATCGATAATTACGCGATGAAGTTCAGTGAATACACAACCGATCAATTCCTTCGGGGAGTGATAGGTCTGCTGTTGATAGCGATGGGTGTCGCTTTCGTTTCCCGTGTGGCAAAAAATTTCCAGGATTATTATATCAATGTCATCACCCAGCGTCTTGGAGCACAGATTTATGCCGATGGTTTAAAACATTCTCTTGAACTTCCCTATTCTGTTTTTGAAGACCAACGCAGCGGTGAAACGCTCGGCAAACTGCAAAAAGTACGAACTGATGTTGAACGATTGATCTCTGCTTCAATCAACATTCTTTTCACTTCATTGGTGGGTGTCATTTTTGTGATGATTTACGCTTCAACTGTACATTGGTTAATTGCGCCACTCTATTTTCTCACCGTTCCTCTCTTGGGAATTTTAAGCTCTGTCCTTAGCAAAAAAATCAAGGTGATTCAAAAAACAATTGTAGCCGAAACCACCGCACTTGCCGGCTCCACCACTGAATCACTGCGAAATATCGAATTGGTAAAGAGTCTCGGTCTGGCGAATCAGGAAATTGAACGCTTGAACGGAACAACTCAAAAGATTCTGAAACTCGAACTGAAAAAAGTTAAATACATCCGCAGTCTAAGTTTTATTCAGGGCACGTTTGTGAATTTTCTGCGGACCGCAATTCTATTTACAATGCTCTATCTTATTTTTTCGCAGCAGATTACTGTTGGACAATTCTTTTCGTTATGGATCTATTCATTCTTCATCTTTGGCCCCCTGCAACAAATGGGTGATATTATTAATATTTACCGCGAAGCAGAAGTATCACTTGCAAATTTCGAGGGCATCCTCAATACACCAAAAGAACCGAAGCCTATTTCTCCATTCACGGTTACTAATGTTAAAACTTTGACTTTCAATAAAGTTACATTCCAACATCAATCCTCCAACAGTCATGCATTGAATGAAATTTCATTCAAAACGAAGATCGGTGAAACGATTGCTTTCGTCGGACCATCCGGCGCCGGTAAAACAACTCTCGTTAAATTACTGGTCGGATTATATCGTCCTCAATCCGGAAAAATTCTTTATAACGATAAGAATTTTGACGAGATCGATTTTGATGCATTACGAGAACGGATCGGTTTTGTAACGCAGGATACGCAGTTATTTTCAGGAACCATTCGTGAAAATCTTCTTTTCGTCAACCCGAAAGCAACCGATGCGGAATGTCTGGATGTATTGAACAAAGCTGCCTGCCAATCACTCCTTGCCCGCGCTGACAAGGGATTGGATACACTTATCGGCGAAGGGGGCGTAAAAGTTTCCGGCGGCGAAAAACAACGTCTTTCCATTGCACGAGCATTACTGCGCAATCCGCAGCTTTTAGTTTTTGATGAAGCAACATCTTCCCTCGATTCATTGACGGAAGAAGAGATCAGCGAAACAATTCGGGATATCTCTAAAGGAAAAGACCTCATCACAATTCTTATTGCACATCGTCTGTCAACGGTGATGCATGCCGATACGATTTTTGTTTTGGAAAAAGGAAAGATCGTTGAATCCGGCTCACATACAAAACTTGTGAAGTCTAAAGGATTGTATTACGCAATGTGGCGTCAGCAGGTCGGTGAACAAACAAACGGAGTTATTAAAACAGCGGTCAAAGCACGCAAACTTATTTCTAAAAATTAATTCAACAAACCCTCCCCTGTAAGGGGAGGGTTTGGGTGGGGTCAAAATATTATGGCAAAGAAAAAATCTCCTCCTTCAAAAAAAATAGTATCCAAGAATGTTGTTGACTGGAACAAAGAATTAAAACCTTTATTCAAAAAGTATAAAGGAAGAAAACACCCGTTGAATTACGAAAATCCTTATCAATTGATCGTCATGATTGTGCTTTCTGCCCGCGCTTCCGATGTATTAGTAAACAATCTTGCACCACAATTGTTCAAACAATATCCAACATTCAAACATTTAGCTAAAGCAAAACCGGTAGAATTATTTCCTTTATTGCGAGTTCCGGGATTTAAGAAAAAAGTCGAATGGATCATTGATATTGCACAGACAATTGAAAAATTACCAGAAATTCCGACAACAATAGTTGAACTAACGAAACTTAAAGGATTTGGAAGAAAATCTGCAAATGTGTATATGAGCCAGATTGGTTTACCTGCAGAAGGCGTCATAGTTGATTTGCATACGCTTCGGGTCTCCCCTCGATTAGGAATTGCAATTGGAACAGATCCAAAGATAATTGAAAAACAATTGATGGAAAGTATCTCAAAAAAAGATTGGCATATTCTCGGTATGTCGCTCACCCATCTCGGCCGCGAAACCTGCCGACCGACAAATCCGAAATGCCACGAGTGTGTTGTGAACAGCGTCTGCGCGTTTTACAAAGAGCAGAAATAATTCTCAAACAGTGTGTCATCGCGAGAAGTGGCGCGTTTTGCGCTACGACCTGCCCAACTACGTCGTTCAGGCGGGCGTGGCGATCTTGCTTTATAAAATTTTTTAATGAGATTGCTTCGCCAAAGAACGGCTTGCAATGACATAGATTAAATAGTTTTTCTTATCCTTCATACCCGCGTACATCCGTCGCAAGCATTCCCGCTTTTTCTGCCGCTTCCAATCCAAGATCGCCATCTTCAAATACCTGACAGAGATGCGGGGGAACATTCATCAATCGCGCTGCTTCAAGAAAAAGATCGGGCGCCGGTTTTGTTTTAATATCATCATCAGCGGTAAGGATAATTGGGAAGTATTTTGTCAATCCGACAATATCCAATTGCGCAAGAACATTATCCCGCGAACCGCCTGAAGCGACCGACATCGGCAGAATACCGTTGTATCGAAAGACGATATCAACCACCGGCTGGATCACTCTTGTTTCAGTATAGAATCTCTTAAAGTATTCTTGTTTTACGTCGCTGACGCGGTTTGCTTCGAGCAGAACGCCGAATTCCTGATTATACATCTCCACTATATCGGTTGAAGGTTTTCCTTTTTGAGAGAAGATAAAATCATATTTCCACGGCGCACCAAAGTGCGTTATGGCATACTCCCACGCTTTCATATGCATTGGCATCGAATCGACCAATGTTCCGTCGCAGTCAAAGATCAATCCTTTAAAATGTTCAGGTACAACTATTTTTTGCATTGTTTCTCCATTGGAACATAAAAAATCCGAAGAAAGAGTTCCTGCACTTTCTGCGGATTCAAAATCTATTGAAATATACGGATTTTTTTGAAAAAGAAGGTCGTTGAATATTTTATGTTTCCATCTTATTTTCTTTGCGTCAACAACACACCTGCTATCGTAATCACCCCACCCACAACAAATGTTATGGTTATCGGTTGTTGCAAGAAAATCACCGCCATAATCGTCGTAAAGATCGGCTGAGCATTGGCAAAGACTGCAACTTTGGTTGTGTCAAGTTTACCGAGCGCGTAAAACCAGAGCATGTATGCAACAATGGATGTTCCCAAACTGAGATAGAGAATACTCATCCAATTACCAAAGGTAATTACCGGCAATCCGTGCCAGGCAAATTCAATAAGCCCTACAGGAAGGAACATCGCCGCTCCGCCGATCATCGATAGCGCGGTAATGTGAAATGAACCGTATTTGATCACTAACTTTTTCCCTTGTATGGCAAATAACGCCCACGCCACTACGGCAAGAAAGATCATCACATTACCGTAGAAATAATCTGAATCGAAATCGATTCCCTTCTCAAACATCACAATCGCCACACCGATGAACGCAACAAATACACCGAGAATCTTCTTTCTTGTCAAAGGTTCTGACAGAAGAAAATATGATAAAATTAAAATCAACGCAGGAGTTGTAGCATAGAGCAGTGCGCCGTTCGATGCGAGCGTAAATTTTATTCCATAAAGATAGAGAAACTGGTTGATCGGAACCGCCAGGAAGGAAAGCCAAAGTAATTGCTTGAGATCTTTCTTTTCGACTTTGATCCGTTTTTCTCGTGCAAAAAACATAACAAGCAAAGCAGCAAGCGAAATACAATTCCTCAGAAAGGTTAAGACAACAGGATTCACCTCCTGCGTCACCGTTTTGGCAACAAGATGTGTACCGCCCGCAATCATTTGCTGAATGATAATGATGATGTAAATATTCATACTGTTAAACTCATATAACCTCGTGCTTCAGCACGAGGTTTTGAAATCTCAAAAAATGTTTTGGGTTTTAACCCAACACGGAAAATCATTTGGTCTAAAGCCCAAAATAATATTGCGTATTCACAACCCCGACCTAAAGGTCGGGGCTACAAATAATTTCATTCCCACAATGACAATCTATTTATTTTTTCGTTCACCAACTTTTGGTATATTCATTCACACAGAAATTTGTCATAATATACTTTAACTTTTCGTCACTATGAAACGTAAAGAAACCTTATACCTCATCGACTCGATGGGGATCGCTTACCGCTCGTATTTTGCGTTCGCACAAAATCCTCTCATTAACTCTAAGGGTGAAACAACCAGTGCGATCTATGGTTTTGTCAATTATCTCAATAAGATCCTTGACGAACAAAAACCGGATTACATTGCGGCGGTATTCGATACCGATGTACCGACCTTCCGCCACGTTGCTTATAAGGAATACAAAGCGACACGCAACAAAATGCCGGATGACCTTGCAGCTTCCCTGACGTATCTGAAAGATGTCGTGAAGGCGTTCAATATTCCTGTTCTGGAACTTGACGGCTACGAAGCAGATGACGTTATGGGCACTTTGGCTCGGCGTGCTGAGAAAGAAAAGATCGATACGTTTCTTGTAACATCCGACAAAGATTTTATGCAGCTGGTTTCAAACAGGATTAAGATTTACCGCCCCGGAAAATTCGGAAGTGACGACGAGATTGTCGGCGAAGAAGGTGTGATGACAAAATTCGGTGTTGCACCAGATCAAGTAATTGAAATGCTCGGACTCATCGGTGATACTGCCGATAACATTCCGGGAGTTCCGGGTGTCGGACCAAAAACGGCACTTCCCCTTGTCCTAAAATATAAAACCATAGAAAATATTCTCGATAATATCGATTCCATTCCACAAAAAGGTCTTCAGGAAAAACTTCGTAACAACAGAGAGCTTGCTCTGCTTTCTAAACATCTGGTGACAATTGATATCAATGTTCCAATTAAAGTGGATATTCATCATCTTAAAGCTAAAGAGAAAGATATTCCCGGACTCATAAAACTGTATGAACATCTCGAATTCAAAACATTTGCTAAACGTCTGAGAGAAAAAAGTGTTGTTGAAGGCTTAACAGAGAAGAAAAACGAAACGATTGAAATTGAAGAAACAACCGTCTTGCAGGACATCAATTCAACGAAACACAATTACATCGTCGTAAAAAAAGATGCCGAATATCTGAAATTACTGACGGAACTTAAAAAGGCAAAAGCATTTGTATTCGATACCGAAACAACTTCTACTGATGCACTCCGTGCAGAATTGGTCGGAATTGCTTTTGCCATCGAAAAGCAAAAAGCATATTTCATTCCCGTTATTGATGATACAGTTCAGGATAGCGGCGAAGATCTTTTTAGCGGAAAAAACGAGCGTAAACGTGAAGGATTTCCAATCGACCGGATAGTGAAGGATTTTAAGCCGATTTTGGAAAATGAAAAGATCAAGAAGTACGGACAGAATATAAAGTATGACTCCCTCGTTCTCTCTACAAAAGGAATCATTGTTGCCGGAATCAGTTTCGATACAATGATCGCAGCCTATGTCTTCCGTTCCGATAAGCAGCATTCGCTTGATTCTCTTGCATCAGAATTGCTGAATTACAAAATGGTTTCGTTCGATGAATTGACAAACGAGGGGAAAAAAGATATTCGGGATATTCCTGTTGACGAAGTGGGTAACTATTCAGCAGAAGATGCCGATATTACGCTGCAGATCGTTGATATCCTTCATGACAAAATATCGTCAACAGGATTGAAAAAACTCTGCACAGAGATTGAATTTCCATTGATCGAAGTCCTTTCTGCAATGGAAATCTCCGGCGTAAAGATCGATATTCCATTCCTTGCAACAATGTCCGGAGAGATTGGGTTAACACTTGATGGACTGATCAAAAAGATCTATAAACAAGCCGACGAAAAATTCAATATCAATTCTACACAGCAATTAGCGAAAATCCTTTTTGAGAAATTAAAACTTCGTTCAGTCAAGAAAACCAAAACCGGTTTTTCAACAGATGTTGCCGTTCTGGAAGCACTGCGAAATGAGCATCCGATTGTAGAACATTTATTGGAATACCGACAATTACAGAAATTGAAATCAACCTATGTTGATGCGTTGCCAAAATTGATCCATCCGCTCACAGGAAAAGTTCATACGTCGTTCAATCAAACGGTTGCGGCGACCGGAAGACTCTCCAGCAGCGATCCGAACCTTCAGAATATCCCTATCCGCACTGAGTTGGGAAGAAAAATGCGCAAGGCATTCATTCCCTCAGACAAGAATTCACTCATTCTTTCTGCGGATTATTCACAGATCGAATTGAGAATTATGGCGCATATTTCCGGCGATCAGGGACTTCTTGAGGCATTCAATAACCACGAAGATATTCATTCTTCAACAGCCGCAAAAGTGTTTGGGATCAGTCAAAAAGATATTACGCGCGATATGCGACGTAAAGCAAAAGAGGTGAACTTCGGGATTATGTACGGCATCGGTCCATTCGGTCTCGCTTCCCGTTTGGACATTACTCAATCCGAAGCTAAAGAGATCATTCAAAAATATTTCGAACGGTTTCCGAAAGTGAATCAGTATATTTCCGAAACAATTGCAGCTGCTCATACGAATGGATATGTTGAAACTTTAGTCGGTCGCCGAAGATATTTAGCTGATATTAATAATAAGAATCAAAACATCCGCGGAAATGCCGAACGACAGGCAATCAATATGCCGATTCAGGGAACCGCTGCAGATATGATAAAACTAGCGATGATCGGGATTCATAAAGAACTCGCTTCAAAAAATCTCAAAAGTAAAATGATCCTTCAGGTTCATGATGAGCTGGTGTTTGATGTTTTGAAAACTGAAGAAGTAAAAATGAAGAAATTAGTCGAGGAACAAATGCGGACGGCGATGAAATTGAATGTTCCGTTAGAAGTTGAAATTGGTGTTGGAAAAGATTGGCTGGAAGCACACTAGAAGCAAATCCAAAAAAAATGTCATTGCGAGACATTTTTTTGTCGAAGCAATCTTGTTTTTATCTTAATCTTTGGAGATTGCTTCGGTCCTTATGCACCCTTGCAATGCCCCTCCATTTTTGAGGATCTGCTTATGAAAATATCTAAAATATAATCTGCTTTAGACGCATTATATTTTCTTTTCTTTTCTTGAAAAGAGCATCAGCACGCCGAATAAAATAATTGCAACCGGCCAGTAGGTGCGAATTGCTTCTTTGATATCGCTTGGATAGAGAAATCCTATCTCCGTCATCATAAAAGCGGTGCCTAAACCAATAAAAATTATTGAAGGAACCAGGAGATGAAATTCTGAAAATGTAAAAATGAACAACATTAAAAACGAAAGCCCGAACGCAATCAAGAATCCAGGAACATACGTAAACGGAGTATTTTCAATAAATCCATATTTCCCCAACATCAGAACAATTCCGGAATAAAAACAAAGACTCCCGAAAAACAATGACTGCCGGACATTGGTAACAAATGAACGAATAATCATTGTGCCTCCATACACGATCAACCCAAACAGGATCATTGACCATCCGTCAATATGAATTATATGTAATTGACGAAGTAATAATCCAACACCTAATACCACAAGGATTATACCGAACACCGGAATTCGTTTTAATTGTTGTTTATCCATTATTGCACCCGTGCATTAGCAATATCTTCATACGGTACGACCAGAGCGATGATGATATAGAGAACAAGACCCGCACCAAATGAAGCCAAGCAAAGAACAACATACAACATTCGAATTAAACTTGAATCGATCCCAAAATATTGTGCAAGTCCGCCGCATACACCGAATAATTTTTTGTCAAACAAAGAACGTCTGAATTCACGATATGATCGCGATTGAAATGATGAATCTGTTGATGTTGATTCAGTAGATGAAAAGCCATTTTTTGCTTCGTTGTTAAGATTCTCAGTCTGTGATTGACGATAGTAGATGACAGCCATTCCGCCGATGATCAGTAGGACCGGGAAAATGAATTCGAAAGCGCCTTCAATAAAATTGAAAAAATGAAATACATCAAGGTTCGCAAGTAAGAGAATGACACCGACAGAGACAAGGGCTATTCCAAACCAATTTCGAACATTTGTTGTTGATGCAGGAGTGACGGGAACACTACCTGCTGCTGTCGTAACAGTAGGTTCACCAAACACAAATGGTTTTTTGGGAACAATAAAAATCGCAGCAATGTATAATACGATTCCTGTTCCGCCGAATAATACCATCAAAACAAATAAAACACGAAGAACCACAGGATCTACATCAAAATATTCTGCTAGTCCTCCGCAAACACCGGCAAAAACTTTATTGGTTTGAGATCGATATAATCGTTGATTGTTCATATTCACCCCTTGTTGTTCTATTAATGTTACGATAGTGTGAATAATTAGTTGCGACAATGAATAATTTCATTTTCAGATACGATAAACGAGACTGGAACATCCGTTGATTCTTTCGGAACTTCTGGTACTATCTGGAAATCATAGACGAGAGAGATAACCGGTAATTGAACATCATGTAGAAAACGATCATAGAACCCTGCGCCAAAACCTAGCCTGTTCCCTTTTTTATCGACCGCTAATGCAGGGACAATGATCACTTGAATATCTTCCACCGGAACCGGGCGATACATTCGCGGTTCAAGAATACCGTACGCACCGCCAACCAACTCGCTCAATGAAAATAATTCCGAGTGTTTCATCAGTTTTGTTGCTTTGTCCGATATCGGTACAACGACGCGTTTTTTGTGTTTCAGCAGTAAGCGAATCATATCATGCGTATCTACTTCATTTTTTTTTGATGAGATATAGGTATGAACTACATCAGCCCGGAAAAACTCCGGCAGTGTCACCAAATTTTCAAAGATTGAAGAAGACCGTTCGCGGCATTCCTTCTTAGACATCGCTTCACGCTGCACTTTTAATTGTTCTCGAAGAACTATTTTAGATTTCATCGCATTAAAAACAAATTGTACCTTTAAACCAAAAAGTCCCGCAGATGCGGGACTTTTCTGTGAAGTGTTAATAATTATACTTCCATGATTTCTTTTTCTTTTATTGCTAAAAGATTATCGATCTCTTTAATGTATTTATCAGTGTACTTTTGAACTTCCTGTTCACCCCGTTTACGTTCATCCTCAGAAAAATGTTCTTCTTTTTCAGATTTTTTTAGAATTTCATTCTCATCACGCCGGACATTTCGTATTGCAACTTTCCCTTCTTCTCCGAACTTTTTTACAAGTTTAACAAGTTCTTTTCGTCGTTCTTCGTTCAGCATTGGAATTGGAACCCGAACTAATTTCCCATCGATGCTAGGATTAAGACCGAGATTTGAAGCTATGATTCCTTTTTCAATTGGGTGCAGCATTCCGGCATCCCAGGGTGTAATTGCTAACATATGTGCATCAACAACACTGACCGAGCCTACCTGATTGAGGGGCATCATTGTACCGTAGGCATCAACTTTTACAGTATCAAGAAGTGCAGTAGTCGCTTTACCGGTACGTACTTTTACCAATTCGTGGCGGACGCTTTCTACTGCTTTTTGCATTCGCGTTTCACAGCTTTTTAGGATGTCTTTTAATTGCATAGTGGTATCTCCGATATTGTTAAACAGAAGGAGCAGTTTGTGTTACCGTAGTGCCAATATTTTCTCCCAGTACCATTCGTAAAAGATTTTTCTTTACGTTCATATTAAAAACACCGATCGGCAGCAAATTCTCTTTGCACAATGTTATTGCCGTCATGTCCATAACTTTAAGATTCTTCTTAAATACATCGTCATAACTGATCAATGAATACTGTTTTGCATTCGGATTTTTCTCGGGATCCGAGTCATAGATTCCGTCAACCCGAGTTCCCTTAATAATAATCCCTGCTTCTAGTTCAATCCCTCGAAGCACGGCTGCCGTATCTGTTGTAAAGTACGGATTTCCTGTCCCTGCTGCAAAAATTACGATACGATTTTTTTCAAGGTGTCGAACTGCTCTGCGTCGGATATAAGGTTCTGCAATACGTTCCATATTGATTGCTGTTTGACAGCGGGTATGCATTCCATGATGTTCCAAGGAACTTTGAAGCGCTAATGCATTAATAACCGTTGCAAGCATACCCATATGGTCGCCGGTAACTTTGTCGACACCATCTTTGGAATTTTCGATTCCGCGATAGATATTCCCTCCGCCGATCACTATTCCAATTTGCACGCCAAGATCATGAACCAACTTTATTTCTTCTGCATATTGTCTTAATATTTTCGGATCGATCCCAAACTCAAGTTCACCCATCAACGCTTCACCGCTTAATTTCAACAATATGCGTTTATACTTTGGCGCTGCCATTCGTTACTCCTTATAAAAAGAAAGGTCTCATATGAGACCTTTCAGAATGTTAATTTGTTGATTCACCAAGTTGGAATCTCTTAAATTGTTTTACAGAGACGTTCGGTGCAAGCAGGTCTTTAACTGCTTTCCCGGCATCCTTAATAAAACTTTGTTCAAGAAGAACAACTTCTTGGTAATATTTTTCAAGACGTCCGGTAGCAATTTTTTCCGCTATTTGTTCAGGCTTGCCTTCGTTCTTTGCTTGCTGACGATAAATCTCAACTTCTTTATCGAGTAAATCTTTGCTGACCTTGTCTCTCGAAACAACAATCGGATTCATCGCTGCAACCTGCATGGCAATATCGCGCGCAATTGTTTTATTCGCAGGATTGAATTCTGCAGCGAACTCAAGAAGAACACCTAACTTGCTTCCCATATGAATATAGGATTCAAGAAAAGCTCCATCAGTCTTCACTGTATAAATTCTGCGGATCTCAATTTTTTCACCGACCTTTCCAACCAGATCAGACAGTGCATCGGCGACTGTTTTTCCGCTTGGATGAGGAAGTGTCAATAATTCCTCAACACTCTTTGGTGTTTTGTCAAAAACAATTTTAGCGATTGAATTTGCAAAGTTTACGAAATCTTCACCGCGAGCGACAAAATCTGTTTCACAGTTGATCTCAACTAATATTCCATATTTTGCATCATCGGAAACTTTTGAAACAATGATTCCTTCGTTCGCTGCTTTATCCGCACGTTTTGCTGCAGTTGCTGCACCTTTTTTTCGAAGAATCTCGATTGCTTTTTCTAAATCACCGTTTGATTCATCAAGAGCTTTTTTGCAATCCATCATTCCTGCGCCGGTCTTGTCGCGCAGTTTTTTTACTAATTCACTGGTTACTGCCATAATTATGCTTTGTCCGTTTCTTGTTGTGGTCGTCGTGGTCGTCGTTCTCTGCGATCATTCTTATCAGACCGCTCTTGTTTTACTGCTTCCTCTGACTCGGGAGCTGTTTCTACTTTTCGTGCATTTCCTTCAACAATTGCATCGGTGAATACACGTGCAATCAATTGAATTGATTTTAATGCATCGTCGTTTGCCGGAATGATATAATCAATTCCATCGGTATCGCAGTTTGTATCCACTAAAGCAAATACCGGAATACCGAGACGATTTGCTTCTTGAACTGCAATCGCTTCTTTTTTAACATCGACAATAAACAGTGCACCCGGAAGACGGGTCATGTCAACGATACCGGAAAGTGATTTCTGGAGTTTCTCTTTCTCGCGTGAAAGGAAAAGTGTTTCCTTTTTGGTGATCTTATCAAATGTTCCGTCAGTTTCCATCTTCTCGATATTCGTCAACCGCTTTACGCTTTTACGAATGGTTGTGAAGTTGGTCAACATTCCGCCAAGCCAACGATCGGTTGCGTAATATTGATTACCGCGTTTTGCTTCCGCTTGAATAACTTCTTTTGCTTGTTTTTTTGTTCCGACAAAAAGCACTTTCTTTCCTTCGGCTACAACATTTGAAACTGCGGTTGCAGCTTCTTCAAGAAGTGTTTGAGTTTTTTTAAGATCAAAAATGTGGATTCCGTTTCGTTCCATAAAAATATATGGACGCATTTTTGGATTCCAACGGCGGGTTAAGTGTCCGAAATGGGCACCGGCAGCAAGTAACTCTGCGAGTTCTACACGAGGCATAGTGTTCCTTTATGTTTGGTTAAGTATTCTTCTACTTTTTTCAACTTGATGCAGAGTCCAGTTATACCGGACACCGCTGCATCAATCCAAAAGTATGTTTGATTAGTGAAACATTGCCGAACAATACTGTTTGCGCATTGTTCGGCAGGTAAAAATTTTTAACGCTTCGAGAACTGGAATCTCTTACGTGCTTTTTTCTGTCCGTATTTTTTACGTTCAACCATACGGGGATCACGCGTCATCATTCCATTCTTCCGGAGGATAGGACGATTTTCTTCACTGATTTCCACTAATGCACGGGCAACGCCAAGAATCACTGCGCCTGCTTGACCTGAAACTCCACCACCGTCAACATTGACATTCACATCATACTTACCGAGTGTGTCCGTTACCGAAAAAACTTTGGTGATTGAATTACGATGTGTTTCAAGTGGAAAATAGGTTTCAAAATCACGTTCGTTGACAGTGATTTTTCCTGAACCATTCTTTAAGTACACACGGGCGACCGAAGTTTTTCGGCGACCGACTGCGTTGATCATTTGTTGCATGTACGTCCTTCTACGTTAATTGAATTCGATGACTTCCGGTTTTTGAGCTGAATGTGGATGCTCTGTTCCGGGATATACTTTTAATTTTTTTATGATCTGTCGACCAAGTTTTGTATGCGGAATCATACCTTTCACAGCATGCTCAATTACTCGTTCCGGATGATTTTTAATGACATCCTTGAACTGCTGGAAAATTGCTCCGCCTGGATAACCGGTATAATGGAAATATTCTTTCTGTTCCAACCGCTTGCCGGTTACTTTCACTTTCTCAGCGTTCACAACGATGACAAAATCACCCATATCGGAATTTGGGGTGAATTGCGGTTTATGTTTTCCGCGAAGAATCCTCGCAACTTGTGATGCTACGCGACCAAGGGTCTTTCCGTTTGCATCAACCACAAACCATTTTTGCGCGATATCGCCTTCTCTAAAAAATGTAGTGCTTTTGTCTACCATTGCCACGTTTGTATCTCCTGATGAATTGTTTCTAAATTATAGGGAATAAATATATGCCTTTTCCATCAAAAAATCAATAGTGAATGACCATAAAGTTTTGAAGGCAAGACCTCTTGCATTTAATCTTGAGCCTGATTACTTTTTTATAAATAACGGTTTATACTGCTTCATTCATCAAGGGGTTTATATGATTACCAATACGTTGAACAATTATATCGACGGTAAATGGTCAAAATCCAGTTCGGGACAAACTCTACAAGTAGAAAACCCATCCACTGGTGAAGTGATCTCATTCGTTCCGATATCAGACTCCGCTGATGTTGAAAGAGCAGTACAATCAGCAGCACTAGCATTTCCTGTCTGGTCTTCCCTCCCGATCAAAGAACGAGTTCAAGTCTTCTTCCGATATAAAATATTATTGGAAAAGAATGCTCAAGAACTTGCGGAACTTGTTCATAAAGAAAATGGAAAAATATTAAGCGAAGCGATGGCGGAAGTTGAAAAGAGTATTGAACTGACGGAATTTGCATGCTCAATGCCGCAGCTTGTTGCGGGAGAAATTTTAGAAGTAAGCCGTGGAGTCGAATGTAGAATCGATCGTCACCCTGTTGGAGTTGTTGCATCAATTACTCCATTTAATTTTCCGGCAATGGTTCCTAATTGGACAATACCCAATGCAATGGTTCTTGGGAATACAATGATCTTGAAACCATCGGAGGTAGTTCCGATGAGTGCATGCCGAATAGCAGAACTCTTAAAAGAAGCGGGATTACCTGATGGAGTTTTTAATATTGTGCATGGTGGTCAAGCAGCAGTTGAAGCGTTGTGTGATCATCCCGGAATTCATGCAGTAACATTTGTCGGTTCAACAAAAGTTGCAAAAATTGTTTATCAACGAGCAACATCACATTTAAAACGGGCATTGTGTTTAGGCGGGGCAAAAAATCATCTCATCGTGCTTCCCGACGCAAATGAAGAAATGGCAGCGTCAAATATCGCAGCATCAATGAGCGGTTGCGCTGGACAACGGTGCATGGCAGCCTCAGCAATGGTTGCGGTTGGTTCTGTGGATCATATCATTAAAAGATTAGTTGATGAATCAAAGAAGATTGTTCCCGGAAAAAACCTTGGTGCTGTTATTTCCAAACAAGCAAAAGAGCGGATTGAACGATACATCACCGAAGCTGAGCAACAAGGAGCAAAAGTTCTTCTTGATGGTCGCAATGCAAAAGTTGATGGAAAAGAGAATGGCTATTATGTAGGACCAACTGTAATTGATTTTGTAAAGCCCTCAATGAAAATTGCACAAGAAGAAGTCTTTGGTCCGGTACTTGCAATTATGAGAACCGATACAATCGATGAAGCACTGAAAATTGAAAATGCCAGTCCGTATGGAAATGCTGCTTCCGTCTTCACTCAAAATGGTGGTACTGCCCGTTACGTTGTAGAGCATGCAAGTGCGGGAATGGTAGGCGTGAATATCGGTGTTCCCGTCCCTCGCGAACCTTTCTCCTTTGGAGGATGGAACGAATCAAAATTCGGCGCGGGTGATATCACTGGAAAAAGTGCAATAGAGTTTTTCACGAAACCAAAAAAGACAACTACAAAGTGGAGCGCTGAAAGCAAAGTGAATTGGATGAGTTAATAAAATTAGCAAGATTCATGGTTTACTCCCAATTAACAGAGTGAACCATGAACCTTTTCAATATCCTTTCCTGCAATTCTTCCCTATTACGTTTTTTGCTATTTAGGGTATTTCATAAATTGTATAAAATAATCACTTCGGCGTTGTAGCGTTTCCCCTTTCCCAAACATCTCATTGTTGAATGGATATCCAAATCACAGCCCTAAACGAATCCGATCTGATTGCAAAAATTAAGAACGGAGAGACGAAATCATATAAGATCTTATATGATGCTAACGTTGAACTTCTCTTTCGTTTTCTAAAACAATTCCGGAAAAATGACAATGATGTTCAGGAGTTGGTGCAGCGAGCGTTCATCAAGGCATACGAAGGACTGGCATCATTCAATAGTCGTTCAACATTCAAAACATGGCTTTTCCAGATCGCATTGAACGAGATGCGGGGTGATGTGCGAAGAAGTTCGATCGTCTCTTTTGTCGATGCTGATGAAGTTGAAGATTCTCTGCAGAATAATGAAGAAGAATTTTTGGTGTGGAATTCAACACTACGAACTCTTTTTGACCAACTCGATGAAACAAAACGGGCTGTTTTTATTTTGTATGAAGTTGAAGGATATTCGCATTTGGAAATTGCTCAAATGCTGAATATCGGTGAAAGCACCTCAAGAACAATTCTGACAAGAACAAAACAGTGGCTGCGCAGCCAACTAAAAGAAACAATGAGGACTCTATGATAGACCCAAAACAATTCTATTCTAAAGATGAACATCCTGATTCGATGACAAAACGAAGAATGTGGGAATCCATATCAACGCTACTTTTCCCAATTAAAAATCCGACTGTTTTTATGTTTGATCGAAAAAGTTTTATCTATGGTATGGCTGCATCGTTTATTCTGATGTTTACATGTATAGGAGTGTATTCAACATTTAGACAATTCATTGAAAATTCCCAGCCAAACGAGATAAAAGCAGATAAAGCTTACCAAACAGCGATTAATGAATTTGAACATTTGCTGTATTCAACTAATACCGGCACCGCTCAATCACAGAATAACGATCTTGCCTCGGTAAGAAGGAACCAATTGCGATATTTAAATGAAGCGATTGAAAAATTGAAACAAGATATGAATTCCCATGACCTTTCCCCTCTTAAACGGCGAAGATTGTTCGAACTCTATACCATGAAATTAACATTGCTTCAAAATATTATACAACAAGGAGAAATTGAATCATGAAACTTCTGTTATATACATTACTGGTGACGGTATCGATACTAGCCGCAGACATAAAAGAAATTAAGAAAACTTACGCGGTAAAGAACTCACAAACAATTGAATTGCTCGGTTTCCACGGATCGACCATAGATATAAAATCATGGGAGAAGAATGAAATTGCATTAGTCATTAAGGTCGAATATTCATCATCCGACAAGCAGAAAGAAAGGGAATACTTTCAAAAAGTTGATGTTCTCCAGGAAGAAATTGGTGAACGGCTTGTGATTTCGTATAAAGAACCGAAATCCAATGATGAAGAATTCTCTTTTTCTAAGTTCTTCAAATCTTTTTTCTCATCATACACCGATCTGAATGTCACAGGGGAAATTTATCTACCCTCATCTGCTAAACTCAATTCCGATATGCGATACGGCTCATTTTCCTTTGACGGAATCAAAGGCACTATTGAATTGTCCGGCGTAGCAAACACATTGTCATTGAAAAACTGCCAATCGGTGCAGAAGATTGAGAACAATTATGGAACCACCACAATAGACCATTGCGGCGGGAAACTTAACCTTGACAGCGAGAGTTCAAAAATATTTGTGAATGATTTTAATGGATCGATCAATGCCGATGCAAACTATTCAACGGTAAAACTCAACGGGATAACAACCGAGTTGAAAGTCACTTGCAGCAGCGGAAATATTGACGTTGATGACGTCGGCGGAAATATCTTTTTCAGTGCTGATTATTCAAAAATTAATGCGACGAATGTAAAAGGGTCTGTCGTTATTGAATCGCAGAGCGGGACTATTCGGGTAAAAAATATAAACGGCGTAAATATCAAAGCACCATACAGCAATATTTCTGTAGAGACTGTGAACGGCGCCGGAAGTTCCGTCAATATTCAAAATACTTCTGGACAAATTGATCTTTCAAATATACCGCGTGATATAATCATTAACGATTCTTATTCAAAGATCAAATTATCAAACATTCAAGGGAATGTTTCTGTTGAAGGAAATGGATCTGTTGTTCATGGCAGGATGATCACCGGAAATTTGATCGTAAATAACGAATACGGAGATATCCGTATGGATGAACTTTCAGCGTCAACTGTAGAAATCATCAACAAAAGCAATACGGTGGATATTGAATTGCTGACTAAACCTTTAAAGATAGATGTTAAGAATGAATACGGACCGGTGTATGTTTCGTTCCCGGAGTTTTCAGGCGACGTACGGTTGAAAGCATCGTATGGTAAAATTAAAACAAATCTTCCAATCGAAGCTGAAGAGATTGGCGGTGGTGCCATTGCAATGGGAAAAGTCGGGAACGGTACCGGTACCATCAATATAAAAACGGTGTCCGGTGATATCGACGTACAACAGAAAAAATAATCGATCGTATGTAAAATACAAAACCCTGTTTATAATCAAACAGGGTTTGTTTTTTGTAAATAGTATTTACTCATCTCTTTTTCATCATCAATAAATAGACGATAAACGCAAGTCCAAATCCAACGAACCACGCATAGTTGTAAAGATGCATTAAGAATGGACCGACCGAAGCAGGATCGAACACTTTAATCGTTCCCAGAAAACCAGGAATATTTGGAATAACACCGACAATCAACGCAACAACAGCGGCGACATTAAATCCGTTGCTGTACGTATACTCTCCTTTTGAAAGATACAATTCGAGAGGTTTAAGATTTGTTTTCCGAATAATAAAATAATCCGCAATTAAAATTCCGCCAATCGGTCCAAGCAAAGCAGAATACCCGACGAGCCAGGTAAAAATGTATCCGCTGGGATCGGCAACAAGTTTCCATGGCTGAATCAAGATTCCAATAATACCGGTAATTAATCCTCCAATGCGGAATGTGATCTTTGAAGGCCAGAGATTTGCAAAATCATTTGCAGGACTGACAACATTTGCTGCAAGATTGGTTGCAAGTGTTGCAAGGCAAAGTGCAAATAATGAAATTGCCAACACAATAGGATTTGTAAAGCGAGTAATCAAAACGACCGGATCCCAGATGGGAAGTCCTCCAAAAATAACAATTGTTGCCGATGTTACTGCCACGCCGATAAATGCATACAAGCCCATTGTCAACGGAAGTCCTATAATCTGTCCTACCATTTGACCGCGTTGAGTTTTTGCGTAGCGTGAGAAATCAGGAATGTTCAATGACAACGTCGCCCAAAATCCAATCATTCCTGTCAATGAAGGAAAAAACACCATCCAAAATTGTCCCTCTTTTGAACCTCCTGAAACAAATTGAGATGGTTGAGAAAGCATCGGACCAAAACCACCTGCTTCGTTATATGCCCATGCTAATAATGCCAAACCAAGAATGATCAACAAAGGGGCTTTGATATCAAGAAGAAAACGAATGGACTCAATTCCTTTGTAGATGACAAGCATGTTGATTCCCCAGAAAAACACAAAGCATCCGAATTGTGCAATGTTAATTCCGGATAACCATACGGGAAGTGAATCCCAAACGGGAATATAAATTGTAATAATTTTATAGATCGCCCAACCGCCGATCCACGTTTGAATTCCGAACCAGCCGCACGCAACAAATGCTCGAAGAAGTGCGGGAATATTGGCACCAAGAACACCAAAGGATGCACGACAATAAACAGGAAATGGAATTCCATATTTTGTTCCCGCGTGCGCATTCAGAATCATCGGAATCAATACAATGAGATTCCCAAGAAACACTGTTATCACAGCTTGATACCAATTCATCCCTTCGGCGATCAATCCTGATGCCAGCATATAGGTTGGGATACACGCAGACATTGAAATCCATAATGCCGCAATGTTATAGATTCCCCACTTCCGTTGCGATTTTGTTGTTGGCGCAAGATCGTGATTGAGAAGAGTACTGTGTTGAACGGAAGAAATATCTGTTTCAACAATTTCTGAAGAAAGAAAATTGAACATAGTAGTTTGAGGTTTGAGTTTCAGGTTTCAAGGTTCTCATTCAGAAGTAAAGATTACATTTCTAATTCGAACCACACAACTTGAACCATGAACCTTGAAACAATTAAATTATTCCATTCACTTTATTTCTCTTCACAAACTTCCCGTACCCTTTTTTAATCTTCAATTTATTGTTATCAATCGCCACCTCTCCGCGCATGACCACGGTTTTTGTTTTCCCTCTCACTTTCCATCCTTCATATCCGGAATAATCGACATTCATGTGATGGGTTTTTACGGATAATGTATGTTCTTCATCTGGATCGAAAATAATAATATCCGCATCAGAACCAACAGCAATGCAACCCTTTTTAGGGAACATCCCAAAGATTTTTGCTGCATTCGTAGATGTGACTTCCACAAATTTATTCAATGATATCTTTCCTTTGTTCACTCCTTCGGAGAATAATAGTTCCATTCTATTCTCAATTGCAGGATGACCATTCGGAATCTTTGAGAAATCATCCTTCCCCATTAATTTCTGTTCCCATTTAAATGGAC
>CAYPEM010000009.1:4350-64448 GCA_964409765.1 uncultured Chitinophagaceae bacterium | reverse complement strand
TTCCTGCATCAACCCGACCATTTGCCGGTCATCAATCATCAACGCACCTTTATATGCCATAAAAGTTTTGAAAGAAGTGATTCCTTCATCGTTCACCATTTTTGAAATTTCAGCTTTGGTGTTTTCATTAAAATCAGTCACAGCCATGTGGAAAGAATAATCACACAATGCATTTCCATTCGAACGTCCTTGCCACGCCTCAAGTGCATGATAAAGTGATTTGCCTTGAGTCTGCAGAACGAAATCGATGACCATTGTTGTCCCGCCGAATAACGCGGCACCGGTCCCAGTTTCATAATTATCGCTGGAATACGTTCCCATGAAGGGCATATCAAGATGCACATGCGGATCGATACCGCCAGGCATGACCAATTTTCCAGCTGCTTCGATTATCTTATTGGCTTTTACCTGAAGATTTTTCCCGATCATTGAAACTGTTTCACCTTCAATAAAAATATCCGCGGTATAATCTTCATCCGCGGTTACAATCCTGCCATTTTTAATTAATAAAGACATTTCTTACTCCGTAGGTCTTAGTGTATTTCAATTCCATGCTTATGTTGAAATGCCCGCAGATCCTCCAGTTTCATCGGCTGTGGCAGTTCTTTTACCAATTCGTTCCAGGTTTTCTCTTCATTCCCATTTTCTTTATGGACCATAGTGATACAATTTTCTACCGGACAAACGATGTAACAAAGACGGCATCCCACACAATCTTCTTCGCGAACGGTCGGCTGTTTCTTCCCGTTTTTAGAAAACAGGTCGATACATTGATGTGCCGTATCTTCACATGCGATATAACAGAGATTACATTGAATGCATTTCTTCTCATCAATTTTTGCAACATACTTTTCCAATAAATTCATCTCGCCGAAATTTGAAATATTCGGCAATGCTTTTCCGCGGACTTGATCGAGTGAAGTAAAACCTTTCTCTTCCATCCAGTTGGTGAGCCCTTCATTCATATCTTCAACAATGCGAAATCCGTAATGCATTGCAGCAGTACATACTTGAACGCTGGACGCCCCAAGCAGAATAAATTCCAATGCGTCGCGCCAGTTTGAGATCCCGCCCATTCCTGAAATTGGAAGATTAATTTCCGGATCGCGGGCAATTTCAGAAACCATATTGAGGGCAATTGGTTTTACTGCAGGGCCGGCATAACCGCCGTGACCACCTTTCCCACCACGAGAGGGTTCAATCTGAAATGTATCGAGATTGATGCCAATGATCGTGTTTATGGTATTAATGAGTGAAATCCCGTTTGCTTTTCCTTTTTTTGCAGCGCGTCCGGGAAATCGAATATCAGTGATGTTCGGTGTTAGTTTTACAAGAACAGGAATAGTGGAAACTTCGGTGACCCACTCGGTGATCATCGCGCAATACTCCGGAACTTGGCCAACAGCTGAACCCATTCCTCGCTCGCTCATTCCATGCGGACAGCCATAATTCAGTTCAATACCATCTGCACCAGCATCGATCGTCCGCTTTACAATATCATGCCATACATCACGATCCGATTCAACCATTAATGAAGCAACTACTGCACGGTCCGGCCACAATCGTTTTGTTTCGGCGATCTCCTTTAGATTGATCTCGATTGATCGGTCACTAATCAGTTCGATATTGTTCAAACCTATAATCTTTTGTCCGTTGTAATCAATTGCACCATAGCGGTTCACAACATTCATCACCGGAGCACCGATCGTTTTCCAAACTGCTCCTCCCCATCCCGCTTCAAATGCTTTACAGACTTGATATCCTGAATTTGAAGGAGGTGCACTTGCAAGCCAAAATGGGTTTGGAGATTTGATGCCGCCGCAGTTTATGCTTAAGTCTACCATAAAAACCTCTTGGTTTGTGTTTCAAGTTTTGTGGTTTGAGATTACGAAACTCAAACCTGTAATCTCAAATCATTTTTTGAAGAAGAAACACTTCAGATTAAATTGCGCTTTTTCACAGCATTACTTTGAAAACAACCACTGGTCAATTCCGTGTGCCGCCTGTTTTCCATCATACGCGGCATTGACAACTTCTTTTCCGCCATTAATGCAGTCACCACCGGCAAAGAATTTTGGATTTGTTGTTTGATATGTTTTTTTATCGACAACAACCATTCCATCCTTCACTTTTAATTTTGGAATCTGCGCAAAGAACGATTCGTCGATATTCTGTCCAACCGCTTTGATCACCATATCAACAGGGATTTTGAATTCCGATTTGGGAATTGGTTTCAATTTTCCATTGACGATCTTTGTTTCAACACATTCCAACGCCTCAACTTTTTTCTTTCCGATAATCTGTTTAGGTTGAGCATTGAAATAAAATTTTATTCCGTCACTTTTTGCCAATTCATATTCAAAATCATATGCGGACATTTGTTCTCGACCGCGACGATAGATCATATACACTTCTTTTGCTCCTAAGCGCTTTGCTTCAGTTGCAGCGTCGATCGCCGTATTTCCTGCGCCAATGACTGCAACTCGTTTACCGATGCTTACCGATTTCCATTTTCGGGATGTTACCTCTTCAACAAAATCAAGCGCATTATAAACACCGGGCATATCTTCACCGGTTATACTCAACTGTGTTGGCATCGGAAGTCCGGCGCCGATAAATATTGCATGATGCATTTCCTCTAATTCTTCAATGGAGATATCTTTTCCAACAAGCGTGTATGACTTTATATGCACACCAAGCTTTTGGACCATTTTAACTTCATTCAAACTGTCTTGCTGTTTCATTTTATAAGGAGCGATTCCGTGTGTATCTAGTCCTCCCGGTTTTTTATTCGCGTCGTAGATCGTTACATCGTATCCCATCAATGCCAACTCTGCTCCGCACGCAAGTCCAGACGGGCCAGCGCCGATAATTCCGACTGATTTTCCGTTCTTTGGTGCAGGTGTAAATAGTGCCGGCATCCCCTGTTCAACATACCAATCCATCACATGACGCTGCAATTTGCCGATCTGGATCGGTTTTTCTCCTTTGTCATTATAGACACAAGCACCTTCACACAAAACATCAACAGGGCAGGCTTTTGCACATGTGAGTGCAACCCAGTTTGATGAAAGAATGGTTTTTGCGGAACCTTTCATATTCCCTGTAGATATTTTTCTGATAAATGTAGAAATATCAATGTGGGTAGGACAGGCCGCCATGCAAGGTGAGTCAAAGCAATATAGACAACGATTTGCTTCAGCGTTCGCTGCAATAGGAGTCAATGCAGGTTTCAACTCGGCAAAATTCTTTTCATACTCTTTTGCAGAAAGTTTGTCAGCGATGTTGTTCATAATCGTGGTTTGGGCTTTGAGGTTGATGGTTTGTGTTTTACAACCGATTTAACCGTGTACTGTGCTACCGGTTCTTTTATGAAATTTGGCATCTCAAAAGTTTTATCAACAGCTTGAATATATCTCATAAGCTTCCCACAAAGAAAATTGTATTGTAATATTAACTCATCGAATAACGTTTTATCTGTGAATGATTTTGTTTCAAAAAGAAATTCTAAATGCTCAATCGTTTCTTCTGCAGAACCATATGCTCTAAAAAGATAATGCATAAATTCATTTTTATATTTACGGAGGGCATATCCTTCAACAATATTTGAAGCAACGGATTTTGATGAACGGCGTATTTGACTTCCTTCTTCAAAACGTTCGAATGCTGGTAATGTGAGAGATATTTGATGAATCTTCACAGCCAACGAATGAGACATCAGATAAATTTCTAATTTTTTGTGCCCTTTGTTCATTTGAAAATTTTGCTAAGAATTGAATCTCGAACCTCAAAACAAAAACCTCAAACCACTTCAGCATCAGCGATTGCCAATGCAGAATCTAACGCAGCAATACCGATATCGATCTCTTCCTTTGAAATGATCAGCGGCGGCGCGATCACAAAATGGCTGATCCACGCTTGTAAAAAGACACCGTTCTTCATCATTTCGGCAGCAACTTTTTCGACAAGCGATTGGACACCATTCACTTTGTCAGATTTTGTATTGAACGGCTCTTTTGTTTTTTGATTCTTTACGAGATCGATAGACCAGAACAATCCTTTTCCGCGAACTTCTCCGATAGAAGGATGTTTTGGTTTTAACGCATTCAGTTTTCCTTTAAGATATCCTTCCAGTTCTTTTGCACGTTCTACAAGATTCATTCGCTGTAATTCCCCGATCGCTGCGATTGCGGGAGCAAGTGTGATTGGGTGTGCTTCATACGTATGACCATGAGAGAAGAAATTTTCATCAAAGAATGAAGCGATCTTCATTGTTGTTGCGCAAAGACCGAGAGGAACATACGCTGCCGTGATTCCTTTTGCCGTTACAAGAATATCCGGCTTCACATTCCAATGATCGACGGCAAACCAGGCACCGGTTCGTCCCCAGCCGGTCATCACTTCATCAGCGATCATCAACACATTATGTTTATCACAGATCTCACGAAGGCGAGGTAGGTATTCATCAGGTGGAATAAGAACACCGTTCGTTCCGACTATTGGTTCAATAATTATTGCAGCAACATCACCTTCATTCTCTATCATATGATTGATATATTCGACACACGCAATCCCACAGCCGGGATATGTATGGAGAAGCGGACATTTATAGCAATTTACTTCAGGTGCAAAAATCACTCCGGGAATTTTTCCTGCAGGTTCCATCGCCCAACGACGAGGATCTCCTGTAGCTGCAATTGCTCCCATTGTTGAACCATGATATGAACGATACCGCGAAATGATTTTCGTCTTACCCGTATACATCCGTGCGATTTTAAATGCCGCTTCGTTCGCTTCAGTTCCCGATGTGGTGAAAAAGAATTTTTCAAGACCTGCGGGAAGAACTTCAAGAAGAAGTTTGCTCAATTCAACACGAACATCCGTTGCGAATCCGGGGGCTATATATGAAAGTTTTTGTGCCTGCTCTCCTATAGATTTGATCACAGCTTGATTTTTATGACCTAGCGTGCTGCACATTAATTGAGATGAAAAATCAAGATATCGTTTCCCTGAACCGTCGGTGAAATAACATCCTTCTGCATCAACAATGTGGAGAGGCTTCCAACCTTTTTGTTTGCGCCAGGTCCCGTATGTATATTTGGCGGTGAGTTCGATTATTTCTTGGGAAGATAGTTTTTCGGACATGAGTTTTATTTTTAGTATTTGGGTTTATGAGTTTCTTTTTTGTTTTGAGATTCGGGTTTTGGGTTTTAAGTATTCAGGCTTAGATTCATATTTAACTTCAGGTTCTTTGATAAAGTTTGGTGTATCAAATTCTTTGTCGACATACTGAATAAACCGCATTATCTTACCACAGAGAAAATTATATTCTTGAACGAGTTGCTCAAATAATACTTTATCACTAAATGATTTGGTTTCAAACAATACTCTAAATGTTCTATCGTTTCTTCTGCTGAACCATATGATCGAAACAAATAATGCAGAAATTCATTTTTGTATCTACGCAAAGCAAATCCTTCAACAATGTTTGAAGAATTTGATTTTGACGACCTTTGAATTTGGCTTCCTTCTTCAAAACGTTCAAAAGCAGGAAGTTCCAAAGATATTTTGTGAATACTTACTGCAAGCTTATGAGACAACTGATAAACTTCTAACTTCTTATGTCCTTTCTCAATTTCTCACCTGCATTACCAAAGTTATTATACCAAAACTCAAAACTCTAACCTCAAAACTCCATTAGTCTTTTAACTCTACAATCTTCCCATACGTCTCAGGTCTTCTGTCTCTATAGAACTGCCACGTCTCACGAACTTCCTGGATCATTTTCAAATCAAGGTCGCACACAACAAGTTCATCCTTGTCTCGGCTCGCTTGTTTCAATATTTTTCCGCGTGGTGAACAGAAATAACTTTTTCCGTAAAACTCACCAATATTCCAAGGAGCTTCAGTCCCAACACGATTGATCGCGCCGACAAAATATCCGTTCGCCGCAGCGTGAGCAGGCTGTTCCAATTCCCAGAGATATTCTGAAAGTCCGGCAACTGTTGCAGAAGGATTAAATACAATCTCTGCACCATTGAGACCTAAAATGCGAGCACCTTCAGGGAAATGTCTATCGTAACAAATATAGACACCAATATCAGCGTATTTTGTCTTGAATACAGGAAAGCCAAGGTTACCAGGCTTAAAATAATATTTCTCCCAAAATCCCGGAGCGACTTGAGGAATGTGATGTTTCCGATATTTTCCAAGATAAGTTCCATCAGCATCGATGACAGCAGCAGTATTATAAAAGACCCCTGCCATTTCTTCTTCATAGATCGGAACGACGATCGCCATTTTGTATTTCTTTGCATACTTCTGCATCAGCTTCACTGTCGGTCCATCGGGAATTTTTTCCGTCATCTCGTACCATTTTGTTTTTTGCTCAGCGCAGAAGTACGGACCATTAAAAATTTCCTGCAGACAAAGAATTTGCACTCCTTCTTTTCCCGCTTTCTCGATCAGCGGAATGTGTTTATCGATCATTGCTTTTTTAATTTTTGGAATTGGTTGGTCGTTGGAAATTGCGATTGAACATTGGATGAGACCACCTCTGACGACTCGAGACATATCGACTCCTTAGCAGTGAATGGCAAATGGTGTTCGTTTTGAAATGTAGGTTATGTTAAGAAGTTCCTATTGGATTGTCAATAGAAGAAGGGCAAAGCAGAGCGACAATGCACAAGCTTGAGTAGCTAAATGTTCAATCCCCCGCGGAGAGAGAAGCCGTGAGTCCGCCGTAAATCAGAAGGTGGCGCGAGCATCCGATTGCAATCGAAGTACCGCCTCTTGGTGAAAACGTCGCTTGTATTCGTTGATGATTTCTGTTATTTCTTGATCCACATTTACAGTAGCTGGATGAATGAACTCTACGATGAAACTTGGTTCCCGTTCGAGCACACCTCGGGCGTTGCGCCATTGACCTTCAGTGCGCCATGTGGTAAGCCCATTCGGGAACCGGGGAGTGATGACATTTGAGAGGAATTCCGACCAGGCAGAATCTGTCACTATCAAACTATCACCGACATTTCGACCAAAGTATAAACGTTCATTCACAACAGATGAACCTTGAACACCTTGGGACAATGGTGTACAGGAGGAAAAAATTAAAACAAGAACAAGCGCGATTGAATATCGTTTCATAAAGTATGTTGACGGTATAATAGACCTGTGCTTACCAGAATCTCTTTTCAGCTCAAGCAGGGATTTATTTTTATTCCTTTGCTCTTCACTTTTTACTTATTAAAGGGTTAGGCGGCGCTGCTATATTTACAACACTCGCATCCCAATACTGAGATTAAAAATAAATGGTACTTTGGATTTTTGATTTTCTTCGTATAATGGTTTTTGAAGATACAAATGAATTAAGATTATTTCATAAGCGTGTTCCCAACCCAATTGAACAGAAAACCACCTATTTGCCTCACTCATGCTCACGATACCGTTGAATGAACCTGCACCAAATCCGATATATGGAGTTGCATTCTTCTCAAAAAGAAATACTCTCGCTTTCAATGAATGATAAAATGCAATTGTTGTAAATTCAAGGGCAAGATGATCTGCCAAACTGTAATCCATTCCAAAACCTTCGTTTCCGAGTTTAACGGCAAATGGTCTATCGGTCCTAAACAATGATTCTTGACTGTGTGCAGACGAAAACACAATTAACTGAAAAATCGTAATTATCAAAACATTTTTAAATTTCATTTTGCACTTCTCTTTATTCAGCGTCGTTTCACAAACCAAATCTAACACGAATCTCTTTTCGGTTCAAGCAGAATTTTATTTTTTATTCCTGCACTCTTGCGGAACGTTATTTGCAATATACTTCACAAAGTGATCCTTTCTTGTCCGAGAGTTAAACTTTCGGACAACTATGTTTAATGATTTCGGTTTAAAACAACAAGAGATGCCCGGTTACGGCATCTCTTGGTAATCTGTTGAACTCAAAAAAGAAATCAAATCACAAGCGTCAACGGGTTTTCCATGATCCGTTTGAACGATTGCAGGAACTGTGCTCCAATCGCTCCGTCAACCACCCGATGATCGCAGGAGAGTGTCACTTTCATTGTATGACCGACAACGATCTGTCCGTTCTCAACAACCGGTTTCTCAACGATAGCACCTACGGCAAGAATCGCCCCTTCCGGAGGATTGATGATCGCGGCAAAATTCTCAATATCGTACATTCCCAAATTGCTGACGGTGAATGTCCCATTGGTGAATTCTTCCGGTTTCAATTTCCCTTCGCGAGCGCGTTTGGCAAGTTCTTTTGTCTCAGAAGAAATTTCCGTCAATGTTTTTTGATCGGTGTTGCGAATGACCGGCGTGATCAATCCTTCATCGACCGCAACGGCAACGCTCACATCGATCCGTCCATGCTGAATTATTTTATCGGGGTAGAATGAACTGTTTGCTTTCGGATTTTCCCGAAGAGCAAGCGCAACAGCTTTCATCACGATGTCATTGTAACTGATCTTGGTTCCGGTGATCTCATTCAACGAAGCACGGAAATCGATCGCCCGTTTCATATTCATCTCTATCGTCAGATAAAAATGAGGAACCGTTGTTTTGCTTTCCAGCAACCGTTTGGCGATAGTTTTACGCATCATCGAGTTCGGAATCTCTTTTGTCTGCAGCGGTGCAAGAACTTTGCGCGCCAGCGAACTGCCGCTCTTTGATTCGACATCTGCTTTTACGATCCTTCCGAACGGTCCGCTTCCTGCGATGGAACGAAGGTCGATATTCTTTTCCTGTGCGATCTTTTTTGCAAGCGGAGATACTTTGATTCTTGTATCGCCGCTGGTAACAGTGGGAGCACTCAGAGCAGTAACTGGTGATGCCACAGGAGCAACAACCGGACTCGCCACGGCAGGAGCTGCTTCCTGTTTTGGAGCGGCTGCAGTCGGTGCAGGTGCGGTATCAGTCAGCATCGCAGAAATATCTTCTCCCGCTTTTCCAATAATAACCAACGGAGCGCCGACTTTAACCCCTTCACCCTCTTTTGCAAATAATTTTAAGATCACGCCGGAATCATATGCTTCCTGTTCCATATCCGCTTTGTCGGATTGGATATCGGCAAGGATATCTCCCTGTTTAATAGATTCCCCTTCTTTTTTCCGCCATTTCAGAATGACACCTTCATCCATCGTATCACTCAATTTCGGCATTAACATTTTTGTTGCCATAATTTTCTGTTCCTGATTAAATCACGTTAGTCATCCTGAGCAAGTGAGTCTATTTTTTAGACGAGCGCATCGAAGGATGTCCACCCTTCGACTCATCCCGAAAAACGGGATTCGCTCAGGGTGACTAATAAAAATTACCTGTATAAAACTTTTTTTACAGCAGCGATAACTTTTTCCGGACTCGGTAACGCTTCGTGTTCCAAATTTTCTGCATACGGCATCGGAATATCAGCGCTGTTAATTTTTTCAACCGGTGCATCAAGATAGTCGAAAGCAATCGTATGAATGCGGTGAGCAATTTCTGTCCCGACGCTTGCGAAGGGCCATGAATCTTCAACGATCACGCATCGATTTGTTTTCTTTACCGATTCGATGATCAATTCTTCATCCAACGGACGAAGTGTTCGCGGATCGAGAACTTCAGCATTGATCCCTTCTTTTTGTAATTCTTCTGCAGCTTTTAATGCAACGGCAACCATCTTCGTCCAGGCAATGATCGTAACATCGGTTCCTTCTCGTTTAATATCTCCTTTGCCGATTGGAATGATGTATTCGCCTTCGGGAACTTCTCCTTTGTTTCCGTACATCATTTCACTTTCCATGAAGATCACAGGATTATCATCACGAATTGCTGCTTTCAACATTCCTTTTGCATCATACGGAGTTGATGGTGTCATCACGATCAATCCTGGAACATGAGCCATCATAGACTCTAGTGCTTGAGAATGCTGTGCACCGAGCATATGCGCAGGACCATTTGGCCCGCGAAATACGATCGGAACTTTGAATTGACCTGCTGACATATAACTTGCTTTTGCCGCGTGATTGATGATCTGATCGAATGCGAGGATCGCAAAATTCCACGTCATCATTTCAACGATCGGGCGAACACCGATCCCTGTCATTGCAGCACCGATTCCAATTCCCGCAAATCCTGCTTCAGTAATCGGGGTATCGATCACGCGTTTATCACCGTATTTTTTCCAGAGACCTTGAGTCACTTTGTATGCACCGTTATATTGTGCAACCTCTTCTCCCATGATAAACACACCGGAGTCGCGTTCCATTTCTTCATCGATCGCTTGATTGATTGCTTCACGAATTTGTAAAACTGCCATTGTCGTATTTTCCTTTTTCAATTTTGAAGGTGTAGCCCGCCTTTAAAGTGAACTATACCAAAATTCAATTATGCGTACACATGATCAAAGAGAACATCAAGAGACGGTTGTGGACTTGCATCCGCAAACTCTACAGCTTCTTGAACTTCTGCTTTGATCTCTTCTTCCAATTTTTCGATCGCTGATTCCGACAGAATATTCCATTGTTTCAATGCACTTCCAAAAGTTTCAATTGGGTCTCTTTTTTTATATTCATCTATTTCGTCTTTCGTTCGGTATTGACCCGGATCAGACATCGAATGGCCCCGGAACCTATATGTTCGTGCTTCAAGAAATGTCGGCAATGATTCTTTTCGTGCTCGTTCAATGGCTACCGTCATTTCTCGGTACATTTCAACGACATCCATTCCATTGACAGCTCCGCGAGCCATTTCGTATCCTGCGGCTTTTTCAAACAGATGTTCACCGGCCATTGCACGTGAGATAGCAGTTCCCATTCCGTATCCGTTATTCTCACAAATGAATATGATGGGAAGTTTCCATAACATTGCCATATTCAATATTTCATGAAACACGCCTTGATTGGTCGATGCCTCACCCATAAAACAGATCGTGACGGAATCTCTTCCTTGATATTTTGTTGCGAATGCGGATCCAGCAGCAAGAGGAGGATGTCCGCCGACGATTCCCCATCCACCCATGAATCCTTTTGACAGATCATAGAAATGCATTGAACCGCCGATTCCTTTTGAAACACCGGTTGCTTTACCGAATAATTCAGCCATACAACCTTTGGCACTCATACCTCTGGCTATTGCCTGACCGTGATCACGATAGGCGGTATAAATGAAATCATCCTCACGAAGCGGCGCTATGGCACCAACACCGGTCGCTTCCTGTCCGATGTAAAGATGGCAAAAGCCACCGATTTTTCCTTTTCCATATTCCTGCGCGGCTCGTTCTTCAAATCGTCGGATGAGAAGCATATCGCGATAGATCTTGATCAGTTTTTCATTGGAGAGGTTTAAGTCTGCCCAAGGTGCTTGTGTGCTTTTCTTTTTTTCTTCTTTCATTGTTTTGTTTTTTTCCTTTAATGCATAAAATAAAATCTAAATTTGGTCGGCCGCATGATATGAACTTCTAACAAGCGGACCGGATTCAACATGTCTGAATCCCATTTCCATTCCTCGTTGTTTCAACATTTTAAATTCATCCGGATGAGCATACCGTTCAACCGGTAAATGATTTTTTGTTGGCTGTAAATATTGACCGATAGTAAAAATATCACAATCAACCGCACGTAAGTCTGCCATTACTTCAATCACTTCTTCGTTTGTTTCACCGAGCCCAAGCATGATACCTGTTTTAGTATTGAATCCTCGGCTCTTTGCTCGTTCAAGAACTTCAAGTGATCGATGATAATGCGCCTGTGGACGCACTGTTCGATATAATCGCGGAACAGTTTCAATGTTATGATTAAGAATATCAGGTTGAGCGTTCAATACAATATTCAACGCCTCTTCACTTCCCATAAAATCAGGAATCAAAACTTCCACTTTGCATAATGGAAGTCTGCTTCGGATTTCCGTCAGTGTATTTGCAAATACATGCGCGCCGCCATCGAATAACTCGTCACGATTGACAGAAGTGATCACCGCATGACGAAGGTTCATCAATTCAACCGCTTCTGCAACTCTTCGCGGTTCGTCTTCATCAACGATATGCATCTTTCCAGTCTTCACATTACAGAATCCACAGCTGCGCGTACACGTATCGCCAAGGATCATGAATGTCGCTGTCCCTGAATTCCAGCACTCTCCCATGTTCGGGCATCGCGCTTCTTCGCAGACGGTATGAAGTTTGCGTTCATCGATTAAGTTGCGAAGACGCGAATAACTTTCACCGCCGGGAACACGCGCTTTCAACCATTCCGGCTTTCGAACAACTTTCTGTTTTGGTGCTTCAACTATCGGTATTTCTTGAATGACTATTTCCATTATATCGCCTGATTCACATCAAAATTTTCTAAATACGAAACAACTTTCTGCATGAACATTCCGCCAAGAGCACCATCAATAATGCGATGATCATATGACATAGAGATATACACCATAGAACGAATTGCAATCGCATCATCAATTACTACAGGTCGTTTTTTGATCGCACCAACTCCAAGGATTGCTACCTGGGGTTGATTGATGATCGGGAATCCATACAGATTTCCATATCCGCCGGGATTTGTTACGGTGAATGTTCCACCCGTTACTTCATCCGGAACTAATTTTTTATTTCGGGCACGCGTTGCAAGATCATTCAATGACCGGGCGATACCGGCAAGATTTTTTTGTTCTGCATTTTTAATCACTGGAACAATTAAACCATTCTCTAACGCAACAGCAATTCCAAGATTGATGTCTTTTCGGATGATGATCGTATCACCGTCAACGGAAGCATTCATCAACGGAAAATCTTTTATTGCCTTCACAACTGCTTCAAGGAAAAACGGTGTGAATGTTAAATTGAATCCTTCCCGTTTTTCAAATGCCGATTTATTTTTCTCCCTGAATTTCACAATACTAGTCAGATCAGCTTCTGAGACAGATCCAACGTGAGCAGATGTATGTTTGCTCCGCACCATATGTTCCGAGATCGCCTTACGCATTGTATCCATCTTGATGATCTCAACACGTCCGGCAGGATAGGTGATCGGTGCTGCCGGTTTTGGCGTTGAATATGATGGAACTGGTGCAGAAGGTTTAAACTGTGCATCCGGGGCAGGTTTTCCAGATTTCTTTCCTTCAATATATGCAAGAATATCGTTTTTGCTGACGCGATTGTTTGAACCGGTACCAGGAATCGATTCAAGTTCAGACATTGAAACACCTTCTGTCCGCGCAATGTTCAAAACAAGCGGAGAATAAAATCGGTCTGAACTCTGTGGTTGTGAAATAATTGACTGTTGCACAGGAGCAGATTGAACGACTGCAGGTTGAGCAACTACGGTTGGAACAGGTGCCGGCACGGATGAACTAATTTTTACATTTACATCAGTTGTCAATCGTGCGATAACAGTATTGACTCCAACGGTTGTCTGTTCCGGAAATAAAATCTCTGCAAGAATTCCTGCTGCCGGTGATGGGATTTCAGAATCAACTTTGTCTGTACTGATATCAAGAAGCGTTTCGTCTTTCCCTACTTTGTCACCGACTTTTTTATGCCATTTTGTAATCGTTCCTTCAGCAATACTTTCTCCCATCTGTGGCATTATGACATCAATCAAATTTCCAGTATGGGAAACAGTTGTTGGTGCTGCAGAAACTGCGGCTGCGGGAATTGATTTCGATTCAATTTTCGGAACAATCGGCGCAGGTGCAGATGGCGCAGCACTCACTGATGCGTTTGCGTCGGTATTAATCCGAGCAATGATCGTGTGAACGCCAACAGTGGTTGTTTCCTGAAATAATAATTCAGCAACAATTCCCGCGGCGGGTGAAGGAATTTCAGAATCAACTTTGTCGGTGCTGATTTCAAGAAGCGTTTCATCTTTGGCAATTTTGTCGCCAACTTTTTTATGCCATTTGGAGATCGTTCCTTCGGCAATGCTTTCGCCCATTTGAGGCATGACAACATCAACTAAAGACATAGTTTCCTACTATTATTTTTTCTTAAATTAAAATGCCGCAAGTTCTTTTAATGCAGCGACAACTTTTTTCGTGTTCGGTAAAAAGAATTCTTCCAACGGCGGACTGTACGGCGTTGGAGTATCAATTGCACCGATTCTTTTAATCGGTGCGTCAAGGTGCTGGAAACAATTTTCTGTGATCAATGCAGAAATTTCTCCGCCGATCCCGCCGGTGATATTATCTTCATGAGCGATCAATACTTTTCCGGTTTTGCGAACAGATGAATAGATCAATTCCGTATCTAGCGGCATTAAACTTCTCAGATCAACAACTTCAACACTCACCCCTTTTTCATTCTGAAGAATTTCTGCAGCTTCCAACGCCATATGCACCATCGACCCATACGTAATCACAGAAATATCACTTCCGTCTCGTTTCACATCACCTTTTCCGATCTCAACGATATAATCTGTATCCGGGACTTCACCTTTAATGTGACGATACAATCGTTTATGTTCAAGATATAAAACAGGATTATTGTCCCGTATCGCTGCTTTGATCAAACCTTTGGCATCATATGGAGTTGACGGTGCAACGATCTTGAATCCGGGTTGATGAAAGAACCATGCTTCAGGATTCCGTGAATGGAATGGTCCGCCATGAATTCCCGCACCGCTAGGGAGCCTCACAACCATTGGACAAGGAACATGCCATCGATAATGAATCGATGCTGTGTTATTGACTAACTGACTGAACCCTGTCGTTACAAAATCAGCAAATTGTATTTCTGCAACCGGTCTCATTCCGACAACCGCGGCACCAGTTGCCGCACCAAGAATTGCTGTCTCTGCTAAGACTGTATCAACGACCCGATCTTCACCAAAATACTGGATGAACCCTTTGGTGACTTTAAACGCACCTCCAAATGGTCCAATGTCCTCTCCAAGAAGGAACACAGATTTATCCCGTTCCATTTCTTCCCAGAGACCTTTAGAAATTGCTTCGATGTATGTTATGTTTGCCACTATATTTTCGTTTTCAATTTTTCGGGATTTTTATGAGTTATGCTGCATAAACACCAACTGCCGCTTCCTCTCCTGGTGGGAATGGAGAGTCAACGGCAAATTGTGTTGCATCTTCTAATTCTGCAAATAATTTTTTCTCATATTCTTCAATAAGCTTCGGTGTCAATATTTTTTTATCGAGCAGTAATTTTTCAATACGTTGAACCGGATCTTTTTTCTTCCATTCTGCGATCAATGTCTTTGGAACATATTCTGCACCATCATGAGCAGAATGTCCATGCATTCTCATCGTCACCGATTCGATCAACGTCGGACCGTCACCCCGCCGCGCACGCTCAACTGCTTGTTTACATGTTGAATAGACCTGATCTATATCCGTTCCATCAATAGTGAATCCCGGTATTCCATACCCGGCTGCTCGATCCGAATATTTTTCCATTGCCTTTTGTTTTGCAACCGGAGTTGAATATGCAAACTGGTTATTCTCAATGATCAAGACCATCGGTAGTTTCATCACTGAAGCCATCGCCAGCGATTCGTGAACATCGCCGACATTGCTTCCACCATCACCAATATATGTTAACGCAACTGATTTCTCTTTTCGCAATTTACTTGCCAGCGCAACTCCAGCTGCCATTGGTATCATAGCAGCAAGATGACTGATGTTGCCATAAATTCGTAGCGCCGGATCGGCATAATGTCCTGTTCCATCACGACCTTTGGATAAAGAATTTCCACGCGCTAAATGTTGAAGCATTAAATGACGAAGCGATTGCCCTTTCACCAAATGCGCACCCATATCCCTGTGCATCGGAAAAAGATAATCTTGTTTTTCCAACGCAAACGCGCTGCCGACGGCAGTTGCTTCATTGCCGTTTCCGGTATATGCTCCCCCGACAATTTTTCCCTGACGATACAGTTTCAAGATTGACTCTTCAAACTCTCTCGTCAAACGCATAAAGTAATATAATTTTAAATATTCTTCATTAGAAAGATGATATTGTTCTTTCTTGCCAGAATTTTTTGTTGATGTTTTTACGATTTTTGCTTTTCCCATAAATCCCAGAATTAAAACGAAGCTAATTTTTCAAGTGCACTTGTAATATGATGTTCCTGTGGTAAAATTGATGATTCCAACGCAGGAGCAAATGCGATAGGTGCATCAAGAGCTCCAACTCGTGCCAGTGGTGCATCAAGATATTGAAAACATTCTTCAGCGATCTGCATTCCGATCTCTGCCCCGAATCCACCGGTTTTATTATCCTCATGAACAACAAGAACTTTACCGGTTTTACGAACTGAATTGAATACTGTCTCTTTATCCCATGGACATAATGTTCGCAAGTCGATGATCTCGCAACTCACACCTTTTTCTTCCATTTTTCGTGCAGCTTCGATCGAACGTTGCACCATAAATCCCCACGTTACAATCGTTATATCGTTTCCTTCTTTTTTAACTTTTGCCACTCCAAACGGAAGACAATAATCATCACCCGGTTCAGGTGACGAAGCAAATTGCTGACGGTATAATCCTTTATGCTCACAGAATAGAACAGGATTATCTTCACGGATTGCAGTTTTCAACAACCCTTTTGCATCTGCTGCATTTGATGGAAATGCGATCCACAATCCGGGTATGTGTGTAAAAATTCCTTCGATACTTTGACTATGATACAATCCTCCTCGAATAAATCCTCCAACGGCAACACGAATAATAACCGGACAGCTCCAATCACCGTCTGTCCGATACCGCATATGCACCAGTTCGTCTTTGATCTGCATGAAAGCCGGCCAGATATAATCGCCAAATTGAATTTCCACAACCGGTTTGAATCCGCGTACAGCTAGACCTATTGCCGTTCCCATGATACTTGCTTCAGCCAAGGGAGAATTAAAACAACGTTCAACGCCAAATTTGTTGGTCAAATTTTTTGTCGCGGTAAAAACACCACCTTTTCCATCAGCAACATCCTCACCGTACACAACCATTTTCGGATTTCGTTTCATCTCTTCGTGTAAGGCATGATTGATTGCGTCAACCATAACGATGCTTTTACCTTTATGCTCCGGCTCTGCAAATCCATCTTTAGGCACGAAGATGTTGGGTGAGAAAATATTCCTCTCAACCGTATCTGCCGTAGGACTTTCCGCAGCTTCCGCATAATCCGCTGCTTCCTCAACTTCGTGTTTAATGTCCGCACGAAATTTTTCAATTTCATTCAGTGTTACAATCTTTTCTTCCAATAGATATTTCTCAAAATTTGGGATCGGATCACGTCGCTTATCGGCTTCAATCTCTTCCAACGGCATATATTTTTTTGGATCATCAGAAGACGAATGCGGAAATAACCGCACACATTCTGCTTCGATCAAGCAAGGACCGTTCCCGGCACGAGCATATTCTACTGCTTCTTTTGCAACAATATATGAGTCAACAAAATTTGTTCCGTCAACGTTGAACGTTTTCAAATTAGGATAATTAGTGTACAGTTTTGCAACCGATCCTCCAGCAATTTGATCTTTCACATGAACAGAGATCGCATATTTATTATTCTGCACATAAAAGATCACCGGAAATTTTTCACGGCTTGCCCAAGCGATCGCTTCAGCAAATTCTCCCTCACTTGTTGCACCTTCTCCGGAAGAGACATAAGTGATTTCATCATTATGTTCTTTCCGTGAACCCATTGCGGTTCCAACTGCCTGCAGATACTGCGTTCCGGTTGGCGATGATTGCCCAACGATCCTCAACGCTTTGTTGCCATAATGCGAAGGCATCTGCCGTCCATGGGAACTTGGACCTTCGATACGGTGCATGTTTTCACAGAAAATTTCTTTTGCTGTCGATCCAAATGCGAGTGAAAATGCAAGATCACGATAATATGGATATGCCCAATCATACGCTGGCTTCATTGCCATTGCCATTGCCACCTGGCAAGCTTCATGTCCGGGTCCGCTGATATGAAATAATACTTTCCCTTGTTTCAGCAAATTCATTTCTTTTTCATCAATGAATCGGGCAAGCAGCATCTTCTTATACGCAAAGATCAATTCGTCATTGGTAAGAAGACCGGAATGTCGTTCTGATGAATGTAGGGTCATTCCGTTGGAATGAGAGACAACCGAAGAAGATTTTTTCTTTTCAACAGTTGCAATATTTTTTGACGCCATTATTGGATCTCCTCTACAGCTGCTTCATTGTGGCGAAGCATTGATTCAAGTTCTTCTGTCGAAATATGTTTGATTTCGAATGAAAATATTTTTGCGAAATGATTGATGACATGCTGTTGCACTTCATCAATAGCGATCTTTGTTCCAATGATATTATGAAGCGATGTAACTCCTTTATGAAAAATTCCACATGGGATGATCCTATCAAAAAATGATAAATCATTACCAACATTCAAAGCAAATCCATGCATTGTGATCCATTTACTTACCTTCACTCCAAGTGCTGCAATTTTATCATGTTTCACCCATACGCCGGTAAATTCTTTTTCCCGATCTCCAACAACGCCATACTCTCCAAGAACATCAATAATCATTTGTTCCAGATCGCGCAAATATCTATGAATGTCATTGTAGTGTAAACTCAAATCTATAATCGGATATCCAACAATTTGTCCCGGTCCGTGGAATGTTACGTCTCCACCGCGGTCGATCCAGAACATATCGATCTTTTTCTTACTCAGTTCATCGTCATTGGCAAGCAAATGATTTCCGTCTGCACCTTTACCCAGAGTAAACACAGGTTCATGTTCAGTCAATAAAAATATATCTCCAATACGTCGTTCCTGACGAGCAGAGAAAATTCTTTTCTGCAACTCCCAGGTTTCTGCGTATCGTGTTCTTCCTAAATTGACGACCGATAATTGATTCATAAAATAAAAACTTTCCAAGCCTAACGACCTGGAAAGTTTTTCATATTAAAAGTTAAATATGTAATGCACGACCATAGGCATCTAATGCAGCTTCAGCTATACCTTCGGTCAGAGTTGGATGTGCATGTATTGTGTTGTAGATCTGTTCTGCAGTAGTTTCAAGTGTACGGGCTGTTACAAGTTCAGCAATCATTTCTGTCGCTTCTGGTCCGATAATATGTGCACCGAGCAGTTCTCCGTACTTTGCATCAAAAATTAGTTTTACCATCCCTTCGGTTTCATTCAAAGCTAAAGCTTTTCCATGAGAACGGAACGGATAACGACCGATTTTAATATCTTTTCCTGCAGCACGTGCTTTTTCTTCTGTCATCCCTACACTAGCAACCTGAGGTTGACAGTATGTACATCCAGGAATATTATCATAATCAACAGCATGGGGATGTTTTCCGGCTATTGCTTCTACACAGACAATACCTTCATGTGATGCTTTGTGTGCTAAACATGGTGGACCCGCAACATCTCCAATTGCGTAAATTCCGTCAATATTTGTTTTAAGATTCTTATCAACTTTGATGAACGATTTTTCTGTTTTCACTCCAAGAGATTCTAAACCAAGATTTTCAATATTTCCTTGGACACCTATTGCACTTAATACGATATCCGCTTTAATTTCTTTTACACCATCTTTATTTGAAATTTTTACAGTAGCTTCTTTTCCGGTAATAACACTTTCAACTTTTGTATCGACCAATACTTCAATTCCCGATTTTTCAAAATTTCGTCGTAAAATTTTTGTAATCTCACGGTCTTCCACAGGTAATAAACTATCGAGCATCTCTACAATTGTCACTTTGGTTCCGTACGCATTGTAGATATACGCAAATTCGGAACCAATGGCGCCTGAACCAATCACAACCATTCGCTTCGGAACTTCCGGAAGGATCATCGCTTCGGTGCTGGTAATGATCTGTTTATAATCAACTGGAATATTTGGAAGTATTCGAGGTCGAGCACCTGTTGAGATTATAATATGTTTAGCATTGATCTTTTCTTTCTTCCCTTGTTGATCGATCTCTACGACACCTTTTGAAACGATTTTTGCCGTGGCATTTAAATGTTCAACTTTATTTTTCTTAAAAAGAAATTCTATTCCTTTCGAACTCTTTGTTGAAATATCGCGGCTCCGTTTTACGGCTTTCGAGAAATCTGTTTTCAAATTATCAAATGAAAATCCAAAATCTTCCGCATGTTTGAACGTTGTCAGAACCTCAGCATTTTTGATTAAAGCTTTTGTAGGGATACATCCCCAGTTCAAACAAATACCACCAAGTTTATCCTTTTCAATTACAAGAGTTTTTAATCCTAATTGACCCGCTCGAATTCCGGCAACATAACCGCCGGGCCCACCGCCAATCACTACAACATCAAATTGCTTATCTGCCATATTTTCCTCTCAAATGAAGCCAAAAATAAGGAAGAGGGTTTCGCCCTCTTCAAATTAAATAAATTACCAACGAACAGTTACAGTAAACAAGACATCTAACTCATTAATAAATTTGCGGTTAAATATATTGAATTATGGATAGAAAATCAACGAAACTAACAAGATTGAGAACAACTTAGCCCTTCAAGGTTATTAAAAATTAACTGAAAACCGCTTGACTCAAGTAAATGAAATTTTGTATTTTATAACAGTGAAATAACACGAAGGTAACCCACAAACCAATTGTTATTATTTTTCGGGAAGTACAGCTTCTGCGAATGGAGATTACGCTATATGAGTAAGTCAAAATATGTTACACAGATCTGTACATCGTGCGGTAGAGAATCAAAAATGGCAATCATCGGAGCTGTCGTAGGGGCAGAAAATAAAGTGTGGTACCGATGTACTCGTTGTCATCATAGTATGATGCTGGATACGAATCTGAACAAAAAAGAAGACAGCGTCATTGTCTATAACCGAGAAGAATGTGTCGATTATACACCCGATAAAATCTTTAAAGTAGGTTCTTCAATCTATCATACCGACTGGGATGATATGGGAAAAGTTACTTCGAAAGAAAAGACTTCAAGCGGTGGAAATGCAATTTGGGTAGAATTTGAGAAGAATGGCATAAAGAAATTGATCGAAAATTTACAATTAGCTGATTAAATCACAACCGCCAAATCAAGGGAGGTGAAATACTTGGTAGGAATCGTAGTCAACGAGAATGAATCTATTGACCGTGCGATCAGACGCTTCAAAAAGAAATATGAACGTTCAGGAGTTCTTAAAGAATTCAAAAAGCGGACATTCTTCACAAAACCATCTGTGAAAAAGCGAATGAAGTTGGTAAAAGCAGTACGCAGAAATCAACGCACAGAAGAAGACGGATTAAATCTCTAAAAATAAAAGACCCTCGCATAACGAGGGTTTTTTATTACTTCATATTAGCCTTTAATACTCTCATTACATTCCCTCCAAGAATTCTCCGTATATCCTTTTCGTTATATCCTCGTTTCAATAGTTCTTTTGTGATATTTGGAAGGGAAGTAACGTCGTCCATATCTTTCGGTAATGATTCTACTCCGTCAAAATCACTTCCTATTCCTACATATTCAGGTCCAACAAGTTTTGCGATATAATCTATATGATCAATCAGGGTAGCGAGCGGTGGACGAGCATCGCGATATTGAAATGCCAATGCTGAGTCGATCAATCCTTCGGCTTTCCATTCATTTGGATTCATCTGTTTGATTGAATCAACAAGATCTTTATTAGTTTTCTTGATTTCTCTCACTCGTTCAGAATAATTGCTGTCAATAAAACCGGAATAGAAATTAATACAGATAACACCTTTGTTTTTTGCGACAGTTTTGATTTGATCATCTTTCAGATTTCTTCTGCTTGGACATATCGCATACACCGACGAATGTGATACAATAATCGGTTTTTTTGAAACACTGATCGCATCCCAGAACGTTTGTTCCCCAACATGGGATAAATCAACCATAACCCCAAGCATATTCAATCGACGAATTATTTGTTTACCAAATTCTGTCAACCCTTTAAAAGGCATAGTATCATTTTTACTGGTTTCATCTGCTGCTGACGAAGCCCATGATGTACTATTATTCCATGTTAGCGTTAAATAATTCATTCCACGTTTAGCAAGGGAATCAAGATAGAATAAACTATCTTCAATCATGTGCCCACCTTCTACTCCAATCAAAGCTACCATCTTTTTTTGTTTAATACTCTTTTCCACACCTTTGTATGTTGTTGCAAACACGATTTTATCTGAACTTCGGAGAACAATGGCATTCAATGTATCAATCATTTCAATCGCTCGGTTAAATGCTCTTCCTTTTCCAAAATCACCGCCGCACCAAACTGAAAACATCTGAACATCAACACCCCCTTCTTTCAATCGAACAATATCTGAATGCCCTTCAATTGTGCGGACTGAAAGATCTTCCCCCTTTAATGCTCTCAGCAAAACATCATTATGGGTATCAACAACAATCGCTTGTTGATGTAGTTTTTTATAATCAGTTGAAAATAACAAAGACGAAAACAAAAAACACATTAAGAATAGATATAATAATCTCATGATATCCCTTTCATATTTATTCAATGTAGAGAAGGACGAACAAAAGTCCAAACAAATAAATTGATAATCCTTAAAAATAAAAAAACCTCATCTTTGATTAAATGAGGTTTAGATATTCTTTAAAAAAAGAATGGATCATATTTCCAATTCTTTTTTTTGTTTTGTTTTAAAAGGAATAGATTCAGTATTGTGATTATTGCTTTCCTGTAATAATGAATCTAAATCAATGAGGTCGCGATCTTGTTCTTTAAGTTCACGCAATTTAGATTCAAATTCCCGTTTATTGGATGGGGATTTGAATATTAGTTTCATTCTTGAACCATTCTTCATCGAATCGATGATCTCATAACGAAATTCACCTTTCGGTAATCGTTTGAATACTCGAACCGTCTGATCATTGGTCGGCATCTCAAATGAAAACGCAGAATCACCAATGACCATCATCTCATTGAGCATAGATCTTGGTGCAATTGGAACACGAAAGCGGGGTTTCACCATTTCAAAGTCATTTGGCATTACGGATGGTGCCTCAAAATGAATTTGAAATGCTCCGCTTGAGGATTGAATTCGAATTCGGTTTTGTCCCATTTCAACCAAATTTTCTTCAATGCGTTGTTGTCGTTCTGTTAATTCTGATACCATTCGTTCCGTCATCAATCGTTTGTACCGCATTTCATGACGATGCGCAACTTCTCGAATACTATCAATATTAATCCGCATCTCAGCAAACTCTACTGTATCAGGCGAAATGATGACATAATTATGGCTGCTCGACACTTTGGGAATTCGATTCAAAATGACATGCGACTCCAATGTAGGGGCGTTCATTGCCACGACAGTATACGGTGCTTTTCTCACATCAAGAAATTTTTGAAAACGTACCCGCTGAACCGGTTCGAGACAAGATGCTATCGTCGAAACCATTGAACGGTTCAAATCTCCAAGTTCAGCATGGATTGCAACTTCGTCATTCTCACTGACCAGTACGGATGCTTGAAGTTTCTCTTTGTATGAACCAAGAATCGAATCGACGATCTCCTGCTGACTCGATGTGATCCCAATTTCACTCGCAAAATCTTGCAAGGATACGGGAGGCGTGGGTATTTCATCGTTTCGGACAATTTGAATTTGAGAACTCTTATCTTCTGAGTTTTTAACAGATAGTGACGTGTTATTTGCAGAGTCGATTGCAATACTGCCAAACAAAGCAAAGTTCAGCACATCATCCTTTGAAAGATTCGAAAATAATGGAAGAATATTCCCCGTCATAATATTATTTCGATAAACATCCTCCACAAGATTTTTTTTGTCGATAAAGAACTTATGAAATATAGGAGCATCCTTAAAATAGAAGATACCAATCACTATGATGAACATTGAAGCAAGACTTGAAAATGCAAAAGCGGATCGGGCACCCGGCAATATCCTGTTCGAATGGATTTCCTTCTGCTCAAGTCGTTGAGATAATTTCAACCAGAACCAATCGTTCTTGGGAAGTTTTTCTTTATGCGATAGGGTTTGTTTTGCATTTCGCAGAATTTCAACCTCACGCATAATAATCGGATGCGTCGATAGATATTCTTCAAGCTTTTTTGTTTCAACAGTATCAAGCTCACCATCCAAGTACAGTGAGATGATCTGTTCTAATTCTTTTTGTGATAATTGATTCATGTTATACCAAAATCGGCATCAATAATTCCTTCAACATAGTGCGTCCGCGTGATAAGCGCGATTTTACGGTTCCAACTTCACAATCCAAAACTTCAGCAATCTCATCATAGGAAAGTCCGTCGATATCTTTCAGGATGATCGGCATTCGGAATTTTTCCGGTAATTTTTTCATCGTTTCCTGAATAACTCCCATCATATTCTCATCATCAAAAGTAGTTGTAGCCATATTCTCAATCTTCAGATTTGTTGTTTTCTCAAAACTATGAAATGAGAAGAACCGTTTTACTTTTTTCTTTCGTAATTCATCTCTGCATTTATTCACAGTGATTCGATAGATCCATGTATAGAATGAAGATTCAAAACGAAAATTGTGAAGTGCTTGAAAGACTTTGATAAAAACTTCTTGTGCAATATCATCAACAAGATCGCTATCGTTAAAAATTGAGAAAACTATATTTCGTACTTTTTCTTGATATCGTTCCACCAAAAAACGAAATACTTCCTTCTCCCCATTTTGGAAAAGCACGATTAGTGAATCGTCACTTTTCTGTTCATGGGGAATATTTGCGCTTATGATATTGATAACTGCAGGTTTTGCCATTATGGATTTTTAGTGTATTAGACGATTTACTATTAAGATTGTTCCATAAATAAAAAAACCGACATCAAGAGTCGGTTTTTTTGGGTAAATTCATTCATTTACTCGTTTGGCGTTGTTTCTGTTGTTTCACCTTCATCAGAAGATCCTTTTAATTCCTGAACTTCAATTCGGATGTCTTGTGCTTTTCGTTTTAATTCTGCCATATGTTTACGAACGCGTGTTCCGGCAGATTTATTGCCTTTATCGTAAAATTTGATGAAATCTTTCTCGAAAGTTTGAACTAATTCAACGAGTTCTGTATAACGACTCATCATTACTCCTTTAATTGATTGGTAAATAGAACGATTAACAGTTAAATATTGCCTGAATTCGTTAAATAGTCAAGGAAAATTTATTTTTTCAACTTTTTCTTCAATTATCTTTTTTATCTCGTTCAATTGATCGAAATAAAATATACCCAATAGCCATTAATAAAACTGACACAATTGTTCCTTCAGCATTAAAGAAAATTGATTCTGTAGAAAAGAATACATCTGATTCGGATAATAAAGACGGGACTATTATTGGAGATAGAGTTATCAAACCAACACGAAATGAATACCCTATCCATATTGATTGATACTTACTAACTAATACTGAACAAAATACTCCAATTGAAAAGAAAAATACAACAACACTCATAAATTTCAGAACAGTGATATCTTCAAAACCAATAAATTCTGAAAAACTATATACTGCCCACATAAAACTTATAACAATAATAGCAAGATGTTGCGATTGAAATTGCTTCATTGTTGAAAGAAGAATTCCACGAAAGAAAATCTCTTCTATCAATACCGAGGTTGCCGAAAAGAAAAATATTGCGGGAATATCAAATAACGTTGCAAGGATTAACGTTGTTGAATTATCTAACCTAGTTACTATAACTTTACTCAACAACAATCCTGGTACAACCATTACTGTGAAAATGAAAACGGGTAAGAAAAAGAAAACAATGTTTTTCTTCCAATACCAATTTGTCAGCAGTAGTTTAACTTTTGTGACTTCGAGTGACTTGATTCTATAGAGAAAAAACAACAAAAGTGTTATTGCAATTATTTTAGAATCAATAAATAATTCCCATATATAAAATTGATACGGTATTTTGAAATAACTTAATATTCCCGTCGAAAATGATATGCAAATTAAAATAAGAAAAGTAAGACGGAGATGTTTGCGTTCAATCATTGTTATAAAAAATGCGCTTCCATTTATACTAAAATAATGTTCACAGGATATACTGTATAATAAATATATTAATCAAGTATTTATGCCAGTGTCAAATCAAAACTCATCCTGGAAATTGATCGAAATACGATGAGAATATTGGATAGGTTTGGACGAGATTTAAAAATAAATCTTTAATTCTATTTTCAATTTCATTTGAAACTTATCATTAACCAACCAAAACACTTCCTCCATTCACATTCATTATTTCACCGGTGATATGTCTGGCAAGATCGGATGCTAAAAATACTATGGGACCTGCAATATCTTCAGGAGTTGGAATGCGTTGGATTGGAATTTTTTTCCGCTCTTGTTCTTTGTATTTTTTGTCGGAAAAGACAGAATCATTCAGATCAGTGTCAACCCAGCCGGGAGCAACTGAATTAACATTAATATTGAACTGTCCTAATTCGGTTGCAATTGCTTTCGTAAAAGAGATCATACCACCTTTTGATGCTGCATAATGTGAGTGTTCCGCTTCACCACGTTGTCCTGCAGTGCTCGATATGTTTATGATTTTTCCATTGAGTTGTTTCTTCATATACGGCACAACAGCATTTGTTAAATAAAACATTCCATCTAGATTTACCTTCATAGTCTCTTTCCATACTTTTTCACTCATCGATCCGATCTTCCCATAGGTCCATATTCCTGCATTATTAACGAGAATATCAATCTTGCCAAATTTTTTAATTGTTTTTTTCACGACTTTGTTTGCATTTGCATACTTTGAAATATCTGCTTTAATCGCTAAACAAGATCTACCTTCTTTCTTCACATTTTCGACAACAGAGTTTGCAGCTTTCTCATTTTTGGTATAGGTGATCACTACATTCGCACCAGCTTTCGCAAATAAAACTGCACATGCAGCACCAATTCCGCGCGAACCACCAGTGATTAACACAACTTGATTTGTAAGATTTATCATATTTTCCTTTTAAGACTAATTGGTATGGAAATTGTATCGTATATTGGCAATATAGTAATTTTTCGGAATAACTGAAATTCATTGTTTAGACAAAACTGGTCATTCTTAGTCCAATTTGCGAAATTTCAATAATTTCGCAAATATTTCTTGACCATGGTAAAATTATGTCGTATATTTATTTAGATTAAGTCTAAATAAAATTAATGGATAGTACATTAGCAAAAGAAAATTTTACAAAATATCTAAAAGCCGGAAGTTATAGAATAACTCCTGAGCGATTTGTAATTCTTGATGTGATCATGAATTATGATGGACACTTTGATGCTGATGAACTTTTTTTTCAAGTAAAAACGAGCGGACAAAAGGTAAGTCGCGCAACAGTATACAATACGCTCGATTTACTTCAGGATTGCGGATTGATTTCGAAATATCGTTTTGGCGAAAATCATTCCCGATATGAAAAAGCATTTGGCCGTCCTCATCATCACCACTTAATCTGTTTGGAATGCGGAGACATCATAGAATTTGTAAACGAACGAATTGAAAAGATTCAAAAAGAGGTAAGTGACGAAAATAAATTCAAAGTCCAGACCTCCACCCTTCAAATATTTGGAGTCTGTCAAAAATGTCAAAAATAATATGAACACATTAGCACATATTCAATCGGGAACAACTGTTCGAATTCAAGAACTCAATTCTCATCCGGAAACATGCCAACGGTTACGTGAATTAGGGTTTTGTGAAAATGCTATGGTACGTTGTGTTACAAATGGTTCTTCTCAATTAGTTTGTGAAGTTTGCAATACGCGAATTGGTCTAAACCATAGTGTTGCACAAACAATAATTGTCAGCCCACTTTAACGATGAGCGAACTGACTCTTAATTCATTGCAACCCGGTGAAAGTGGTGTTGTTGATATCATTACAACGAACGATCCAAAACTAAAAATGAGATTACTGGAAATGGGTTTGTTGAAAGGTACAACAATTGAGGTAATTCGATACGCACCACTCGGTGATCCAATTGAAATAAAAATACGTGGGTATAGATTATCTATTAGAAAAATTGAAGCTGAATCAGTTGGCATCTCAAAAAAAAGTGAATAATAGAGAAAATCAAAGATTATTAAAGAATATTGCAGTTATCGGCAATCCAAATTGCGGTAAGACTACTTTATTTAATGCGTTAACAGGATTACACCAAAAGGTTGGGAATTATCCTGGTGTTACAGTAGAAAAAAAAGAAGGGGTAATTCTCTTTGATGATGGACACGAAATCAATTTACTGGACCTTCCCGGAACGTACTCACTATCTGCAAATTCTCCTGATGAAAAGATCGCAACAGATGTGCTTCTCGGAAAGATAACGGGAACGCCGCTCCCGGATGCAGTTATTTGTGTCGTTGATGCAAGCAATCTGGAAAGAAATTTATATCTCTTGAGTCAAATCATCGATCAGCATTTTCCTGTTGTTGTTGCTTTGAATATGATCGATGTTGCCGAACGCGATGGGATCGCAATAAATATAAAAGAGCTTTCAAAATACCTTGGCGTGATCATTATCCCGACAGTTGCAAGTAAAAAGGTTGGAATAAAAGATCTTCTTTCTGCATTACGTTCTGATCTATCGATGTCAAACACTGCACGATCATGGTCTCTTCCAGACAAAATAAAATTCGAGCATGATGAACTAACTTCTTTATTGATTGCAAAGGAAAACTTCAACCAACAATCTGCATATTTTGAAGCTCAGACTCTTCTTTCAACTTCTCGTCCTATCGAATCTTTTTATGGAACCTATTCGAATGAAACTCTTTCTCATTTGCAAAAAGATCATGAAACACTTGATTTTCTTGGATTTGATAGATTTTCAATTTTTGTTGAATCACGATATCAATGGATTAAAAAAGTATGTGATAAGTGCGTTACCGTCAAACCTAAGATCAATCAACAATCGATTAGCGATAAAATTGACACGATCGTTACCCATAGAATATGGGGATATGTCATTTTCTTTTCTGTAATGGCGATTATTTTCCAAACAATATTTTCCTGGGCAAATATTCCCATGGAATTAATCGGTGCTGGATTCGATTGGTTTGGTTTACAAGTAGGTGAAATTATCCCCCCGGGTGATTTGCATGATCTTGTAGTCAATGGGGCTATAAGCGGAGTTGGTGCAGTCGTAACATTCCTTCCTCAGATTTTATTTTTATTCCTTTTTCTTGGGTTGCTCGAAGATACGGGATATATGGCGCGTGCTGCGTTCATAATGGACCGATTGATGGGCAAAGTTGGATTACATGGAAAATCTTTTATTCCGCTCCTCTCTTCATTTGCTTGTGCAATACCAGGAATTATGGCAACCCGAACGATTGAAAGTCCAAAAGATCGACTAGTGACAATGCTTGTAGCACCTTTGATAAGTTGCAGCGCAAGAATGCCGGTGTATGCATTAATGATAGCTACTTTTATTCCAAATGTGTCTGTTCTTGGAATATTCAGTCTTGCCGGACTTGTCCTGGTGGCAATGTATCTTCTTGGTTTGATTACTGCATTATTGATGGCATTTATCTTCAAAAAATTTTTACTCAAAGGACAATCCCCGGCATTTATCATGGAATTACCGCCATATAGATTGCCTTCCTTAAAAAATACAATGCTTCATATGTGGGAGCGTTCTAGAATTTTCTTAAAACGCGCAGGAACAATTATCCTCGGTGTTTCAATAATATTATGGTTTTTGGCTACGTATCCAAAAATCGAAAATGGCACTCCTTCAGAAAAACTTGCCCACAGTTTTGTAGGACGAGTCGGACATTTTATTGAACCTACATTAACGCCTTTAGGTTTTGACTGGAAAATTGGAATTGGAATTGTGAGCTCATTATTACAGCGGGAAGTTTTTGTCAGTACAATGGGAACAATTTACAATATGGAGAATGGTACTGATAATTCTCTTTCGCTGCGACAACAGATTCAAAGTGAAATTGATCCTTCTACCGGGCTACCAAAGTTCACAGCATTAACGGCAATTTGTTTGATGGTGTATTATGTATTAGCGATGCAATGTATGTCAACAATCGCTGTGATGCGAAGAGAAACAAATGGGTGGAAATGGCCAATTTTTCAATTTGTGTATATGTCGATATTAGCGTATGCTGGAACTTTTTTAACCTATAGGATAGGATTATGGATTATTTCATAAAAAATTGGCAAGAAATTATTTCGTTATTCATTGTCAGTGCTGCGGTTATTTTGCTAATTCGAAACGAAATAAATAACCGAAAGAATAAAAAGGATTGCGGAAATTGTACGCTCATAGAAATCAAAGAACGTCAGCGATATAAATTACGGAATTAAGACCAAACCTTTTTTTAAATCTAAATAGGCTTTAAACAGCCTTATATAAAAACATTATCTCAAATACTTATGAAAACACAAACAATATTACGATTGTTTTTTTTTGCAGGAATAGTTATTACTTCACTTTTATTCACAGGCTTTGATTCAAATGCTCCAACAAAAAAAATTGGGATACTCTTAGTAAACCATGGTTCCCGATCTTTAACTTGGAGAAAAGCTCTTATCAATCTTGAGGAGAGTGTTCGATCAACATTGTTAGAAAATCCGAACATCAGCGGGACAAAAACAGCATTTATGGAATACAATGAACCTTCTATTGCAACCCGTTTAAAAGAATTTGATGCAGAAGGATATAGCGATGTTATCATCGTTCCTATTTTTTTAACAATCAGTCCGCATACATTCGATGATATTCCAACCATTATCGGACAAAAGGAAGATCCTACATCGATACAAATGCTCAAGATCGAAAAAATTGCACGATATACTCCCAAAGCTAGGATCTCTATAACTCCGAATCTAGATTATGCTAACATCCTTAAATCGAATATTCTTCGAAGAGTAAAACTACTTTCTACAACACCGGCAGAAGAAGGAATTGTATTGATTGCTTATGGAGATGAAACATATGAAAAAGAATGGGAAAAACTATTGGATGATGTTGGAAGGTATATCAAAGAGCAAACCAATATTACCGCTCATTCATTCGGATGGTGCGGACATATAGCTCATTACGATCCTCAAAGAACAACTGATGCAATACAAAATGTGCTGTCAAAAAAAGAAAAGGCTCTGGTAATCCCAGTACTTGTAGCTCATGATGAGATGTTCCAAATAAAAATCATTGGCGATGGAATTGCAAGAATTCAGGAGAATAAAAAAAGAGTGATTTACAAACCTGATTCCATCCTTCCGGATGAGAATATTGAACAATGGATCATCTCTATTTCCAATAAGCATGTACAAAAAATTCAAGATAATTTTTCTATCAATATTAATAAGTAAAATGTGCTATGAGATCGCTTCGTTCAATTAATTTTAGACGATTGAATATCGTGCTGCATAGAGATATCGGTTATTTTTTATCAGGCTTGATCATCATCTATTGTATTTCCGGACTGGCATTAAATCATGTTGACGATTGGAATCCGGATTTTGTCATCGTGAAACAAGAAATTGTAATCCCAAAAAAAATCTCTCGATCAGATATCACAGAAACTCATATCGCGGAATTCAGTACGTTGGTCAAGGAAAAGGAGCATAAACTGTTCGATTTTCCGACAAACACACTAGTTAAAATTTATTATGATAATGCAACATTGCAAATCGATCTTGAAACACAAAAAGGTTTGTATGAACAATTAACACGACGGCCGTTTATTTTCGAATCTAATATTATTCATCGCAATAACATTAAAGGGTGGAAATGGGCGGCGGATGTTTTTGCAGTATTATTAATCCTGATCAATATCACCGGGTTGTTTATTCTCAAACAGAAAAATGGACTTCTTGGAAGAGGAAAATGGTTTATTGCTGCCGGAATGATTCCTCCAATTGTAGCGGTTATTATATTTGAAGTAATTCAGAAATAAGTAATAGTCTTAGTTTCTAATTTAATCTCCTATTTGATTTAATCTCAATATTATATTGTGTACCTTGTAAACAGCATCACATATGAAAGAATAACACAATGGAAAATAGAACTGAACAAAAAAAAGAAATAACAAAAGAAGAAGTTCTTGCAGCGCTAAAGGATGTGTATGATCCGGAAATTCCAGTCAGTATCGTTGATCTTGGACTTGTGTACGATATAAAAATCATCGATGACTGGGTGGGTGTGAAAATGACACTTACATCACAAGGATGCGGACTTTCCGATCAAATTGCAAACAATGTACGGCAGCGTGTTTCTGCACTTCCCGGTGTTATGGATTCAGATGTAAGAATTGTTTGGCAACCAGTTTGGAATCCTTCAATGATGAGTGATGATGCAAAAAAGAAAGTCCAATTCTTTGGTTAATATTTTTCAATGGTCAAACAAATGGAACAGTGAGCAAAAAAGAAAAAATCATAGAGACAGTTAAAAGTTCACTACATCCCCGTAATCGAAATAGATACCGATACGACTTCACATCTCTTATCAAAAACTATCCGGAACTTAGTGAATTTGTTTTTACGAATGAGTATTTTCATGAAACTATTGATTTCGCAAATCCTAATGCTGTAAAAGCACTTAATAGAGTCTTGTTAAAGAGTTTTTACGGCATATCTTACTGGAACATACCAGAGAATTATCTCTGCCCTCCCGTACCAGGACGTGCTGATTATATTCATTATGTTGCAGACCTGCTTTCCTCTTCTAATCAAAATACGCCTCCAAAGGGGATTACGGTTTCAGTGCTCGATATTGGAGTGGGAGCAAATTGTATTTATCCCATTATTGGGAATATTGAATATGGATGGAGGTTTATCGGTTCTGAAATCGATCCAATTGCAATAAATTCTGCAAATACAATTTTAACTGAGAATCACATAAGGAATGATCAAATAGAAATTAGACCACAAAAATCTGCTGAGAATATTTTTACTGGGATCATTCATTCAAACGAACAATTTGACCTTACAATCTGTAATCCTCCGTTCCACAAATCATTTAAGGAAGCACAGATACGGACGCAAAGGAAATGGAAGAACTTGGGTTTTCAGAAGGAAGAGAATCCGACTCTGAATTTTGGTGGTCAAAATAACGAGATTTGGTGTACCGGAGGTGAAGAACATTTTGTCAGCAGAATGATTGAAGAGAGTACCAAATATAAAAAATCAGTGCTCTGGTTTACATCTCTGGTTTCAAAAAAAACTACCCTGCCAAATGCTTACAAAGAATTAATGAATGCAAATGCATTTGATATTCGAACAATTAAAATGGCGCAAGGTCAAAAAACAAGCAGAATAATTGCTTGGACTTTTTTAAATGAAGAAGAGCAAAAAGGTTGGTTTAAAAAACATTGACGTACATAAGCGATCTATTTATCCGTTTTCTATATTCCTATGCTCATTTTTTCTTGTTCCATTTCTAATTTTCTATTATCGTAGATATAATCTTCAATGATGTGAAATCCAGATTGTAGAATAATGAAGAATAAAACGTTTGCTTTTCCCTTTCAAACTTCTCTTATCTATGCGATTATTGGTGCTCTTTGGATCTTTTTCTCCGACAAAGTTTTGACCTTATTTGTCACAAATCTTGATAATTTAAATACTCTACAAACCTATAAAGGTTGGTTTTTTGTACTTTCAACTGCAATAATATTATTTCTTATTCTCCGAAACCGATTGATTGCTTATAATGAGGAACATTCTGAGCGGCAACGTGCTGAAGAATCAGTAGTAGAAAATGAAAAACGTCTTGCCGCATTGATTGATTCCGCAATGGATGCGATTATTATTGCAAATGCTGATCAAAAAATCATCTTGTTTAACAAATCTGCTGAAAAAATATTTAAAATTTCTTCTGACAAAGCTCTTAATCAACCAATTAAAATTTTTATCCCCGGAATCTATGAACTTAATTATCAAGATCCTGTTTCCGGGATCATGAACACAACCGCCACTGGTAAGGGTTTGCGTGCTGATGGATCGGAATTCCCACTTGAAGCGTCTATCTCACAGATTAATCTAAAAGAGAAAAAATTATTAAATATTATCCTGCGAGATATCAGTGAACGTATTCAATCAGAAAACGCATTGCAAGAGTCTGAACAACGATTTTCTAAAGCATTCCATGCAAACCCTGCCGCAGTTATTATTACTCGTTTTTCCAATGGAGAAGTTATCGATGTTAACCAGAGTTATTTGAATATTCTAGGTTTTTCCCGCGAAGAACTCATAGGAAGTTCTGGGACAAAGCTGAACATCTTCAATAATGAAAGCGAACGAAAAGAAATTATCTATGAATTGGAACAATTTGGATCAGTACATAATTATGAAACAGCGGTTCGTACTAAATCCGGAAATGTTCGATTTGTATTGCTCTCGATTGAAAAAATTGAACTTGACGGTGAATCTTGTATTTTGTCGATCTTTTTTGACATTACGGAATCTAAACTTGCAGAAGATGAAATCATAAAATTGAATGATGAGTTAGAGCATCGGGTACAAAAACGAACAGAACAACTTGAGGCAGCAAACAAAGAATTGGAATCTTTTTCATACTCGGTGTCTCATGATCTTCGTGCTCCCCTTCGTGGTATTGACAGCTGGAGCCAAGCATTGATGGAAAATTACGGGCATTATTTTGATGAGCAAGGAAAAATATTCCTTTCGAGAATACGGTCTGAATCCCAGCGAATGAGTCAACTTATAGACGATCTATTGAAACTATCCCGTATAGCACGGACAGAAAAACATGTTGTAGATGTCAATCTGACGTTAATTGCTGAAACTGTCGTGTCACGGCTCAAGGAAAATGAACCTCAAAGAATTGTTGATGTATCTATTCAACCCGGAATAACAACATCAGGAGATCCATTCCTTCTGGAATCCGCTTTAACGAATCTGCTTAACAATGCTTTTAAGTTCACCGGAAAAAAGACAAACGCTAAAGTCGAATTTGGATTTTCAATAATAGATGACAAAACCATTTATTTCGTGCGGGATAATGGTGCCGGTTTTGATATGAATTATGCGAAGCAATTATTCGGAGCATTTCAGCGAATGCATCCCCACTCAGAATTTCCAGGTACCGGAATTGGTTTAGCGATTGTTCAACGGATCATTCGCCATCACGGTGGACGGATCTGGGCTGAATCTGTTGTTAATGAGGGAACTACATTTTTTTTCACCATTGATGAAAAAACTTAATTAAAGTCCTTTCTTGACTTCAATTACCCCTACTCTAATTATAACCTGCATTGCTTTCCATTCTCAATTTTATCGAATCTGTGTGTATTTTTCACTATTGTATCATCATTTTTGAATTAATTTGAGCGTAATGGTGGAAATGATAAAATTTTTGAGCATTTTATAAATAGAATAGTCTTATAGAAGATATTTTTCAGTGTACTATCACATAAGAACTTTTTCAATAAAGAAAAGTTCTGCATACAGAAGAACCATGCCATTTAAATCCCTTCACATTATTGAACCAATTCTCAAAGCTTTAAAAGAAGAGGGGTATAATACTCCAACTCCTATACAATCAAAAGCGATTCCAATTGTATTACAAGGAACAGATCTGTTAGGCTGCGCTCAAACCGGAACGGGAAAAACTGCTGCGTTTGCAATTCCAATTCTTCAACTATTGAGTAATACTTCGGTACACGACAATAAAAAAAGAGTTAGAAGTCTCATCGTTACACCCACTCGTGAATTAGCGATCCAGATCAATGAAAGCTTTAAAGCATATGGCAGGCATACCGGATTGACATCGACAGTCATTTTTGGCGGAGTTGGTCAATTGCAACAGACAAATGCATTACAACGCGGTGTTGATATTTTAATAGCGACCCCGGGTCGATTATTAGACCTGATGAATCAAAAATTCATCTCACTAAAAGATATTCAAATTTTTGTTCTAGACGAAGCAGACCGAATGCTTGATATGGGATTTATCCACGATATTAAAAAAATATTACATGTCCTTCCTCAAAAACGTCAGTCATTATTTTTCTCTGCGACAATGCCAGCAGAGATCGTTAAATTGTCAGGCTCCATCTTACATAATGCTACTAAAGTATCAATTACACCTGAATCTTTAACCGTTGATATAATTAATCAGCACGTTCTATTTGTTGACAAAGGAAATAAGAATGCGCTTTTGATGCATATCTTAAAAGATAAAACAATAAAAACCGCTTTGGTCTTTACCCGTACTAAGCATGGTGCAGATAAAGTTGTTAAAGTGTTATTGAAAAATAATATTAAAACAGAAGCAATTCATGGCAATAAAGCACAGAATGCGCGTCAACGGGCACTGGCTAATTTTAAAGCGCAAACAACCCGCGTTCTGGTTGCAACAGATATTGCTTCGCGTGGAATTGATGTTGACGAAATGGAATTTGTTATCAACTATGAACTGCCAAATATTGCAGAAACATATGTTCATCGTATTGGCAGAACCGGTCGAGCAGGTGCAAAAGGAACAGCATATTCATTCTGTGATGCAGAAGAAAAAGAATATTTACGTGATATAGAAAAACTCATTGGTAAAAAAATTCCTGTATTAGAGAATCATCCATTTCCATTGCTCGATCACAATCCTGTAAAAACTCCGAAACAACAGCAACGACCTCAAAGAGCACAACATTCTCATCGATCCGGACATCCCTCTTCTAAACCAACAGGAGGAAGCGGAGAAAAAAAGAAGCAATGGTTTAAGCGACCAAAATCATCTAGTCGATAAATGCTTTTTGTACCATTTGAAAAAGAATTGAATTACTTATTATTATAGAATTTGAAAAATAGTGGTTAAAACTTGGCTTGACTTCCATTCTGTTGTTTTCTACATTTGCACAAGTGAACGTTATTATTTTGAAAGGAATTTACAATGAAAGCAAAGGATATTCTATCTTCCAAAGGCAGAGTAGTTTTCACCGTAAAAGAAAGTGAAACGGTTCAGGATGTTGTTGCAAAACTTGTCAACAATAAAATTGGCTTTTTAGTAGTATTTGATACTGCAGATGATGTTACCGGAGTAATTTCAGAACGGGATGTTGTTCATAAATGCATTCATCTTCACAAAGATCCGACACAGATGAAGGCGGTTGATATCATGACTAAACGCGACGATTTGATTTCAGCCTCTGAAGACGATGATATCGAAAAGATCATGAATATCATCACTTCTAAAAAAATTCGACATTTACCAGTTTTTCGTGAGGATCAATTAACTGGAATTATTTCAATTGGTGATGTCATCAAATTTATCCTGGAAGCGAAGAATGATGAGATTAAAACCTTAACAGAATATGCTTTCGGACAATATCCGTCATAATCTACTATTCTTCACAACAATCCATCTTTTCTTCGTGTTGAACTGTGTGGGTTATCTTAGGGCTTATCAAAGGAATTCCAAGATTCATTCCTCGCAAAATAAGAATGAGAGCAAGCGCGATACTCATAACAGGTATCGCGCGGGAAAAGAAAGATCGATATTTTACCGAGAATAGTTTCCCCGCTAATGAAACTGCAATCAATATAGGCGATGTTCCTATGCCAAACACAATCATAAACAATGCACTTTGCCATACATCTGCGACAGCTGTAGCACCGATTAATGCTGTATAGACAAGTCCGCATGGAAGTAACCCATTAAGTGTACCGAGAGCAAAGAGTGCTGTCATTCCTCTTTTGCGAATCAAAATGACGAATCTTTCTTTGATAAAACTGTAAAAATATTTCAGAGGAGATATTTTCTCTAACTTCGTTTTGAATCCTAATGGAATAACAATTGTCAACAAGATTGTAACACCGAGTAAAATTGAAACATCTTGTTGAAAATTCATCACCATACCTTTCCCAGCCAATCCTACACCGGCTCCCATGACTCCATATGTCAATGCTTTACCAAGATTAAAGATCACACGTTCTACAATAAATTTCCAACGGGAAGTCGCAGAAGTAGGTATGGCAAGCACAAGAGGTCCGCACATTCCAACGCAATGCATGCTGCCAAGTAATCCTAGAGTAAACGCAGCTAAAAGATTCATTGTAATTTATTGTACTATGATGGGTAATTCAGTGTAATATTCTTTGTTATTAACCGTCCAAAATATCTTGGCGCGCCAGAATCCCTGTTTCATTGATGTCAAAGAAAATGTTTGGGAGTACGCTGAATCAAGGGTAATATTTTGTTGAAAATCACCTCTTTGGTCAGATGGTCGGAAGAAATATACTGTTCCTGAATAGTCCGATGGTGACCCGAGATTTGGATATCGGAATATTATACTAGATGGCGTGATTTCCAAAGCAATATTTTGTTCAAGTGCGGTTGTACTTTTTACGAGATCAATATGTTGTTGATATTTCAACTCTTTTTCATAATAATCTTCTGTAACAAGATCAACATCGGTCGAAACAGATATAAAGACCATCACAAATACCGCTAATGCAAATAGAATAAAACTAACTGCAATTCCGAAACCCCAATTGAATTTTATTTTCATTGATGATCCTCGTTCTCTTCATTATGTCGTTTATCGCCATGATCGTTCTTTTCTACCGGCCCAAGAAATGAAGTTGATATACGCTGGATTTCAGTGCCTCTGGAATAAACTCCAATCACCAAAGGTGTATTCATTGTTGTAATAGATTTTTTATCGAATGAGATGAACATTTTTGTCAAAGCAGCTTCCTGAGGATTGATGCTCTTAGTATCACCAAGAATTTTAATATCACCATCTCGATTAAGTAATTTTACTTCTATCATTTGCGGTTCAAATGTTTTATTGAGCACTTTCATGTCATACAAGTTGCTCACTTTATCATTTGGCTGTTCTTGATAAAACATACCCGGCGTTCGAAGTATTGTGACATCAATTTCTGATCGGGTTGTAATGAAAAAAGTCAATAATGATAATAAAAGAATCTGAACAATCGTATAGCCGATCACTCGCGGTGTGAATATTTTTCTTGTCTTCTCCTTAATACCATTCTGAGAGACATAACGAATCAATCCTCGAGGCTTTTGGATCTTATCCATCACATTGTCGCAAGCATCTATACACGCAGTACAATTCACACATTCAAGCTGAGTGCCATTGCGGATATCGATTCCAGTCGGACAAACAACAACACATTCGTTGCAATCGATACAATCGCCAAGTTTGCGTTCTTCGTTTCGTTTTATTTTCCCTCTTGGTTCACCTCGTAAATAATCGTAACCAATGACAATAGAATTTGCATCGAGAAGCACTCCTTGCAATCTACCGTACGGACATACTAAAATACATGCTTGTTCTCGAAACCAAATAAAAATAAAATAAAAAAGAGTGGTAAACAGGGTGATCGCGATAAATCCGCTTGTATGTTCGCTGATCGGCGCAACAACAATTTTCTCCAAAGCTTCAACGCCTATAATCCATGCAAGAAGCATATTTGCGGTGAGAAACGATATTGCAAAATAGATAAGATACTTGATCCCTTTTTTTAATGTCTTCTCTCCATTCCAAGAAGATTCATTCAACCTTCGTTGATTTCGATGATCTCCTTCAATCCAATAGTCAATCTTTCTAAACACTGATTCCATGAACACCGTTTGCGGACAAACCCAACCACAGAACAATCTTCCAAAAACAGCCGTAAAAAGAAAAATAAAAACAATCGATGTGATCATTGTCAGGCCGAGGATATAAAAATCATGCGGGCCGAAGGGAAAACCAAAGAGAATAAATTTTCGGTTCACAATATCAAATAGCATCACTGGATGGCCATTGAGTTTGATGAACGGTGTGCCAAACAGAATCAATAATAATATTCCGCTAAAAACATTTCGGGCGTTAGTGAATCTACCTTTTGGTTCTTTTGGATAGACCCACTTGCGTTTACCGCTCTTCTCAACTATACCCAACGAATCCCGAAAAGACTCTCCGCTTACAGTATCGTCGTTCTCAATATTATTTTCATTCATATATTCCATCCAAAAACAATTGGTCATCCGAAAATCGATATCCTTACATTGGACGATTCTTCATAGATGACCAATAGATTGTATACTGACACCACATTAATTACATGGTTTTAACCTTTACTGTATCTTTCGCGGCAACGACAACGGGTTCAATATATTTTTGTCCTTCTGGTGCTTTTCCGCCAAGCGGATTTGAACCTTGAAGCGACAGCACATAGCTTCCAATATTTTGTATCTGTTTTTGCGAGAATACCAGTTCCCAGCTGATCATTCCCTTTGCAGGGACACCTTTTTTAATTGTAGTATAAACATTCTTAATACCACCGCCATGAATCCAGAATTCATCGGTAAGATTTGGACCAACAAGTCCACCAGCTTGCGGACCATGACAGGAAATACAGAATTTTTGAAATATCTCCCCTCCCTCTTTCAATGATTCTGCATCTTTCAAAGCAACAAGAGCGTTCTCATTGATACTTCCACCGGAAGCAAGCATTATCTTTTTTTGCAGATTTGCCGCAACAACTTCTTCCAGATATTCATCAGTGGAAAGTTTTGAAATTCCAAGTACATGATAATCTGTCATATAGATAAATGCAAAAACAACAGTGATTCCGAAAAGATAATTGAACCATGGTGGTATCCGGTTATCAAGTTCACGGATATCATCATAAACATGTCCAACATCAACAGACACTTCACCTTCAGGTGGGATGACATAATTTTTTATTCGAAGGTAAAAATTTGTGATTGGATCGACATTTGCATTCATAACACCAATGATATACATCAATGTTGCAATCACAAATACGATAAACGAAATAGTGAAGATCATCGCTAATTCTGTTTCAGGATCTGTTTTAGTGACCGGGACCTGTGCTGTAAGCGGTAATGCAACAGAAATGAGAGTGATAATTGTTAATAATATTTTTTTCATGGTAATGTTTCCTTTTTCTCAGCAGTTTCTAAAGAATCATCAAGCGGCATTGAGCCCATATAGTTCAAAAATTTCTTATCAAGTTTGAATACCCAAATTGTTACGGCTATAAAAAATGGGATAAAAATAAATAACGAGAATAACGGATACGCCGCAATTCCTTCAATTGAACTTAAATATCGTGATAACATTTTCTTCTCACTTTCCTGTAATTTTGATATCCGTACCTAATCGCTGGAGATATGCAATGAGTGCGATAATCTCTTTATTGGGTTCTGCTGGCACCTTATTTCTTTGCAGATCAACTGCAATAGAATCTGCTTGCTGGCGCAAAATATCATTTGCGGTATTTTCAAATCCTTTAGGATATGGAACACCCAATGTCTGCATCGCAACAATTTTTCTTGAAGTCGAACTTGTATCAAGATCCTGTGTTAACAACCATGGATACTGCGGCATAATCGATCCGGGAGACATTGTCCTTGGATTATCCATATGCAAATAATGCCAGAGGTTAGGATATTTTCCTCCAACACGATGTAGGTCTGGTCCCGTACGCCTTGACCCCCATAAGAAAGGATGATCATAGACAAATTCACCGGCTTTAGAATACTCACCGTATCGTTCAGTTTCTGACCTGAAGGGACGTACCATTTGAGAATGACACGCATTACAACCTTCTCGAATGTATAAGTCTCGTCCTTGCAATTCCAGCGGAGTATATGGTTTTACACTGGCTATGGTTGGAATATTTGATTTTACAAGGAATGTTGGAATCATTTCAACCATTCCACCAATAAGAATTGCCACCGCAGCTAAAAGTGCGAATTGGAATGGTTTCTTTTCCAACCATCGGTGTTTGGTCTCATTCGAATGTGAATCATCCTTTAAGAGAGGCATAGCTTCAGCATCTTCATTCGGAACAAACGATCCTTGTTGAATGGTTTTCACCAAATTATACACCATCACCAACGCACCGGTAAGAAATAATGTACCTCCCACTGCACGGATTATGTGAAGAGGAATGATCTGTAACGTAGTTTCTAAGAAATTTGGATATTGTAAAACTCCCATTGGAGTGAATTGTTTCCACATTAATGATTGAACTAGCCCAGCCACATACATGGAAGATGCGTAAAACACAATTCCTAATGTTCCAATCCAAAAGTGGAAGCTTGCAAGTTTTTTTGAATATAAATCAGTTTTATATAATCGTGGGACAAGCCAGTATAAAATACCAAATGTCATAAAACCGTTCCATCCTAAAGCTCCAATATGAACATGTGCAACGATCCAATCGGTATAATGTGCAAGCGCATTCACATTCTTTAGTGAGAGCATCGGTCCTTCAAATGTCGCCATACCGTATGCAGTGACACCAACAACCATAAATTTTAATACCGGTTCTTCCCTTACTTTGTCCCAAGCACCGCGTAACGTCAATAAACCGTTGATCATTCCTCCCCAAGAGGGTGCTATTAGCATAATTGAAAAAACTGTGCCGAGTGATTGTGCCCAATCTGGAAGTGCAGTGTAAAGAAGATGATGAGGTCCTGCCCAAATATATAAGAAGATGAGCGACCAAAAGTGAACGATAGATAATCGATATGAATAGACAGGTCTATTCGCTGCTTTTGGCAGGAAGTAATACATTAAACCGAGATATGGGGTTGTTAAAAAGAAAGCAACCGCATTATGTCCATACCACCACTGAACTAATGCATCCTGAACACCGGCATACAAAGAATAACTTTTTAAGAATGATACGGGAACTTCGAGTGAGTTTACAATATGTAAAACGGCAATGGTAACAATTGTGGCAATATAGAACCAAATGGCGACATACATGTGTCGCTCCCTGCGCTTTATGATCGTTCCAAAGAAGTTTATAGCAAAAACAACCCAAATCAATGTAATTGCAATATCAATTGGCCATTCTAGTTCTGCATATTCTTTGCTGGTCGTTATTCCAAGTGGCAACGATACTGCTGCAGCAACAATAATCAACTGCCATCCCCAGAAATGTATCCTGCTGAGCAGATCACTGAACATTCTGGCTTTACATAGTCGCTGCAGAGAATAATATACTCCCATAAAAATTGCATTCCCAACAAATGCAAAGATGATAGCATTAGTATGAAGAGGACGGATTCGACCATAGGTGATATATTGCAGATTTGCATTCACTGCTGGTGCAAACAATTGCGATGCAATAATAACACCAACCAGCATCCCAACGACCGCAAATACTACCGAAGCAATCCCAAAATCCCTTACGATTCTATTATCGTATTGAAATTTTTGAACTTCCATTGAAACCTCATGAGTTTAGTTTGTAATTGTTATTTAATATTTTCATCATCATCAAAGAGCATTCGTACCGTTGGAGTATACTTATCATCATATTGACCCGATTTCACTGACCACAAAAAAGCGGCAAGAAATCCAACAGCGATAATAAAACTAAAGCCAATTAATAATGCGATGACCGCCATTAGAGAAGTCCTCTTCTTTTTGCGAACAACTGTGTTGAGATTGTTGTAAAGAAAACAATCGTTATCGAACTGGCTGGCATTAAAATCGCCGCCATGATGGGTGTCAATTGACCTTGTAACGCAAAATAGATTCCGAACAAATTATAGATAAATGCCAGAACAAAACTGGAAATGACAATCTTCATACTTAAAGAAGCAAACAGTATGAATTGTGCTATTCGAGAAAATGAATCCCCGCTGATAATTGCATCTGAAGCCGGAGAAAACTGCGAAACATTTTCTGAAACAGCAATACCTACAGTACTCTGGAAAAGTGCACCTGCATCATTCAATCCATCGCCGATCATCAGTACTTTTTTCCCTTGTGCTTGAAGTGATTTCACATAATTCAATTTATCGGTCGGCGTTTGATTGAACCTCAGATCAGTTCCTGCAGGAAAGATTGACTGTAATCTCACTCGCTCTGATTCATTATCTCCTGAAACAACAGAAAATTTTATTTTTTTACTGAGTATCGAAAGAACACCACTCAATCCATCCCTATAAAGATTCTTTACAGAAAAATATCCTTTTATTTCGTCGTTAATGGAGAAATATGTGCGAGTTTCATTGATGTTTCCCTTTGAGTTCATTCCACATCCAATAAACTGACTCGATCCGAGTTTATATATTTTGGAATCAATAATACCAGAAATCCCCATTCCGATCTGTTCCGAAAAATGATCGACAGTCACGTGTTCACAAGCTATTCGGTCTGAGATCATTTTACTGATTGGATGGATAGAGTTCTTAGCAAGAGAATATGCCCCACGCAATTCTTCGTACGTTACATTACTCCCAACAAATTCCACTGATGATTGTTGAGCATGAGTAATCGTTCCTGTTTTATCAAAAACAATAGTATCAATTTTTGAGAGTGTTTCGATAACTGCTGTGTTCTTCAAATAAAAATTATTTCGTCCAAAAATGCGTAATGTCGTTCCCATGGTAAAGGGAATTGATATAGCAAGTGCACACGGACAGGCAACAATAAGGATTCCCGTAAACGCATTGATAGCAACAGTCATATCCTTTGGTGCCCAGTAAAACAATACCCCAAAGGATATGATTAAAACAACAGATGTAAAATATTTGCTGATAGAATTTGAAAGTTCCGATAATTGTCCTTTTTCCCTCATTGAATCATTAAAGTTATTCCATAATTGCGTGAGATAACTTTGTGACACTTCTTTAGTCACTTCAATCTCAATGATCCCACCAGTTTGTTTCCCCCCGGCATAGATTAGTTCTCCTAGAACTTTTGCAATGGGAGCTGATTCTCCGGTAACAAAGCTGTAATCGATTGCGGCGGCGCCGCGCAGCAGCATTCCATCGGCAGGAATAATTTCATTATTTCTGATGATGATTCTATCCCCTTTTTTCAGTGATGAAATAGAAACCGTAGTTTCAACACCATTCTTTTTTAATCGTACCGAAAGTGGAAAATAAGATTTATAATTTCGTTCAAAGTTCAATCGATCGTATGTTTTACTCTGGAATATCCTTCCGAGTAATAAGAACATCAATAGTCCGCTCATCGAATCCACAAACCCCGGACCAGTCTGTGTGACAATTTCATACACACTTCTTCCAAACAGCAGAAATATTCCAAGCGCAATGGGAACATCAATATTGATGATCTTTTTTCGAAGACCTCCAAGTGCAGAAATAAAATAATCTGCACTGCAATAAAAAAATACCGGAAGCGCAAGGAGTAAGTTGAGATAGGAAAAGATCGGGCGGAGGAAATCTTCAGTTGCATCGAATCCTAAATATTCCGGGAAACTGAACAGCATTGAATTCCCAAAACAAAATCCTGCAACACCAATTTTATAATACAAAGAACGAGTGATTTCACTCTCCATTTTTTTTTCAACAGCATCAAGTTGTAATTCGGGTTCATAGCCAATGGATGAAAGAAGAACAACAATATTTTTGAGAGATGTTTTCTGATGATCGAATCGAATTGCGACTTTTTTCTTTAAGTAATCTACCCGTGATTGAATTACACCGTTGTCTAGTCGATAGAGTTGTTCAAGAAGCCATATACATGAACTGCAATGGATCGTTGGCAGGGAAAATGTTACGGATGCTGTTTTACTGTCTGAAAAATCAAGCAGCTGTTTCTGAATTTTTTCTTCTTCGAGAAATGAAAATCTGGAAACTTCGATGAGCGGCGGGCTGATTCCCGGAGATTTCTGAATAGCATAATAATTGCAAAGATTGTTTTGCTGTAAAATTTCATAAACAATTTTGCACCCGGAACAACAAAACAATTTATCATCATGAACGACTCGTTCTCCTCGAACAGTGTCGCCACAATGGAAACATAATGATGCTGCATCGGTTTGGGTAGAGAATTTCTCCATGGTTTACTAATAAAAATGGCAACAATAGTGCCAAAAACTTAGTTACAGTATGGAGATAATATGCTTATTTGGATCAATTTTTTTGCAAAAATGAAGCCAGACTTGTTTGTCTTCTTAAAGTTGCGAAGATTTCTCAGTATAGTTCAATTTTTGGAACTTTGGGAATAAACCCCTTCTCAAATCCTAGTTTAAACAAAAGCTCAAGAGCTTGTTTTCCCTTCTCTCCCATATCAATTGTTAGTTCACTAACATACATTTTCACAAATTTTTCTCCAAGCGAGTAATCAATTCCTCTACCCCACTTCATTGCATACGGAACGGCTTCACTTTGATGAGTATATCCATAATGAATACTTTCTTTTAATCCAACCGAAAGTTTTCGAGCCATTGCTTCTCCCAGATCTTTTCGAACGACATCAAGCCCTAATGGAAGCGGCAAACCATTGGTATAGTTTTCCCAAAATTCTCCAAAATCGAGAATCTTATTAAACCCTTCAGTACTATACGTCAATTGTCCTTCATGAATCAACAGACCGGCATCAAATTCACCGCTGTTCACTCTGTCCATTATCTCATCAAATGGAATATCAACATTCTCAATTCCTTCAGTAAATATTTTAAACAACAGCGTAGCTGTTGTTAATTTTCCGGGAGTTGCAACTCTTTTCCCTTTTAATTCTTCCAGTGTTTTATATTTTTTTGATACGATAACCGGTCCATATCCTTCACCCATACTTGCACCTGTAACCATAATCCAATATTTATCTTCAACGTATGGAAAAGTATGTGCTGATATTGCGGTCACTTCAAGTTCACCTTTCATTGCCCGAACATTCAATGATTGAATATCTTCCAACATGTGTTCGATCTTAATACCTTCAAGCTTAACTTTTTCGCTCGCCAGGCCATAGAACATAAATGCATCATCAGGATCAGGGCTGTGTCCAACTTTTACTACGCGTTCTGTCATTGTTATTTTACTCCGGAATAAATTGTTGCTATGCCAAATGTCAGTCTGTCCTCATTGAGCGACGAAAATCCTGCAGATTTAAGTCGTTCTAGAAAATCTTTTCCTTCAGGAAATTTCATGACTGTATCAGGAAGATATTGATATGCTTCGGTATCCTTTGAGATCAGTTTTCCGACAAACGGCAAGATGGTTTTGAAATAAAAAAAATATAATTGTTTTAATGGAAACGCTGTGGGACGGGAAAACTCTAATACGACAATCATTCCCCCTTTTCGTAAGACCCGATACATCTCTGAAAGTCCTTTATCAAGATGCTCAAAATTTCGGGCCCCAAAAGCAACGATCGCAGCGTCAAAATTATCATTGCTAAAGTTTAAATCTTCCGCTTCACCGGACTGCAGACGGATCGATTCCGAAAGTTTTTTATTGGCGATCTTTTTTCTTCCAATCTCCAGCATTTGTTCGGATATATCAACTCCAATAACCTGTTTGGGCTGCAATCGCATTGTTGCAAGAGCAAAATCAGCAGTCCCCGTTGCAACATCCAGAATATTCTTCGGTTGATGTTTGACTAATTTCTGAATCGCAGCCCGTCGCCAATACAGATCCACACCACCGCTTAGAAGATGATTCAGGAGATCATATCGAAATGCAATCTTATCAAAGAGAGATCGTACGTATTCTTTTTCCATAACGTTGTCAATATACGAAAACTTTGCTTATCTCGGAACGATAAATTGATTCTTGCCAAAACTCTTTCTATTTTATTTTCATGAAAAAATTGATTTTTATCCTGGTCTTATTCCAACAATTTGTCCTTCCACAACCGATCAAACATTCTCAGCATGATTCACTGTTCCTTGGCATTGAAAGGAAAACACTTCTCAACTATTCATTAGCTGCATATTCTCTTGCATCATTCTATGTTGAATATCAATGGTGGTGGAAAGGCAATTACCGTACTTTTCGATACGGTAACGATGGATTCTTACATAACTACAGTCTTGGGGTCGATAAAGCCGGACATTTTTACACATCATATTTTTACTTCCAATCTTTGTATGAATTTATGGAATGGGGAGGGTTTGATGAGCAGACCAAACTTCTTACTTCGATAGCAATACCGGCATTTTATGCATTATCCATTGAACTGAATGACGGGTTTACATTTTTTTCTTTTTCCGGATATGATCTCACGGCAAATATGGCAGGAATTGGATATGGCGTGCTTCAAAGGAAATTCCCTTTACTGCAGAACTTTAAATTCAAATGGAGTTATTATCCATCGGGGACGATTCCACTAGATAATAAATTCATCATTGCCAACGATTATGACGGACATATTTATTGGCTCAGTATTGATGTTCATGGATTGATGCCGGAACGGGTGAAAAGCTGTTGGCCGAAATTCTTGAATCTTGCTGTCGGTTATGGGGCACAAAATGTATCCCATAGGAATGCCTGGCTTGGAGAGATTAATTCTAAGGGACCTGCGTCAAGGAAATTTGCGATCAGTTTGGATTACAATTTAAGCTCATTCGATATCGATCAAGATCTTTTCTATGCGGTAAGGAATATTGTTGATTACTTCCATTTCCCTTCGCCAGGAGTGCGAATGGTTGATAATCAAACAACAAAGTTCAAACCATTGTTAGTCAATTAATCATCACCTCGTTCAATATTTTTGCGACGAAGTACTTTTCTTTTGCTATGGATTTTTTTCCCTTCAACACGTCGTATTTTTGAGGAGTGAGATGGTTTTGTTGCAACGCGATGACGGTCAACAAATGAGGCTTTCATGATCATATCTGATAACTTCTCAATTGCGATCTTTTTATTTTGCCATTGACTACGTGATTCCTGAGAAACTATCCTTACAATTCCTTCGCTATCAATCCTATTTTGTAACTTACTTAGTATGATGGATTTAAGTTCATCACTAGCACGCAGTTCATTTATCGAGAATAATAATTCTACCTTTGTCGACACTTTGTTGACGTTTTGGCCACCTTTTCCGCTGCTTCGTGTGAATTTAAATACTATCGCGGAAGCGGGAATGGTGATTTTCGAATTAAGCAGAATATCTTCCATAAATAACAATACCGCCAGCAAGGGCGGTATTCACGGATAATAATTTAGTTGATCAATACTTTATAAATGATTTTTTTGTACGAATGCTACAACATCCTCACCGCCGTCGACACCAATCGTATTGCCGGAAATATAGAAAGCATCCTCATGAGAAAGAAGCGAAATAGCTTTTGCAACTGCATCTGGCGTTGTCAACCTCATAGAAGGATTCTTTGATCGTGCGATATCAAGCATTTGTTCTGATCCCGGAATCTTTTTAAGTGCTGCAGTTTCAGTTACTCCTGCCATGATAGCATTACAGGTAATTCCCAGTGGTGCAAGTTCAAGAGTCAATTGGCGGATATATGATTCCGAAGCAGCTTTTGCTGCTGAGACAGCACCATAATCAGGAAATTGAATATGTCCTCCTGAACTGGTCATTGTATAAATTCTGCTCCCTCTTTTCAACAATCCTTGACCGTACGCAGCTTGGGTCCAATAAATGAGTGCATTTGCCATCACATCCATAGTCATTTCAATTTGTGCTTGCGTCAATTGATCTTTAGGATCTTTTGCAATGAATGGCTTTAATGAACCAAATGCCAGTGAATGCATCAGAACTCTTACCTGTGCATCAGCAGAGGTCATTTCCTTTGCAAGTTTAGTTACTACTTCATTTCTTTTCTCCGGATCAGAAGCATTAACATTAAAAAAGAGAGTTTTTACTCCTAATGCTTCACAGTCAGCTTTCACTTTTTCAGCATTAGGGATGGTTGCTGCGCGATCAAAATGGACCCCACAAATGTTCATTCCATGACTTGCAAGCTCTACTGCTGTTGCCCCTCCAAAACCGCTGGAAGCGCCAAGAATCAATGCCCAATCTGTATTCTTAAATCGATAATCTTTTGCCACGTTTATATTTCCCTTTAGTTATTAAAGATTGCGGAATAAAATACAAAGTTTTCTGAGATGAATCAAATTATTCTACTGTAACACTTTTTGCCAAATTTCGAGGTTGATCAACATTACATCCTCGTTTTACTGCTATATAATATGAAAGAAGTTGTAATGGAATAACATTGAGTATTGGAGAAAGCATATCTAAAGTTTGCGGTACTTTTATAACATAATCAGCTAATGTATCTATATGGTCATCACCATCGTTAGCAATCGCTATAACTTTTCCTTTTCGAGCCTTCACTTCCTGGATATTGGAGATGATCTTTTCATAAGTGCTGTCTTTTGTGGCAATGACAACTACAGGCATATTCTCATCGATAAGTGCAATCGGTCCATGCTTCATCTCGGCAGCGGGATAGCCTTCCGCATGGATATATGAAATTTCTTTTAATTTTAATGCTCCTTCCAATGCGACAGGAAAATTATAGCCGCGTCCAAGATATAAGAAATTATTTGCAGATTTAAACTCTTCGGCAATCTTCTCAATCCGGGTTGTGTCTTTAAGAATTTGTTCCACTTTTGCCGGTAACTCAAGAAGTTCTTTACACATTGTTTTAAGAATTTCAGGTGAGACCGATTTACGCTGATGTGAAATCATCAACGTAATGAGAGAAAGAACAACCAACTGAGATGAAAATGCCTTAGTTGATGCAACCCCAATTTCCGGTCCCGCATGGATATAGACACCACCTTGACTTTCGCGTGCAATCGTACTGCCTACTACGTTACACACACCAAGAACAGAAGCCCCCTTCTTTTTTGCTTCTCTCAATGCCGCTAGCGTATCAGCTGTTTCACCGCTTTGGCTTATAAGAAAAAGAACATCGGACGCTTTTATAATTGGATTGCGATAACGAAATTCAGATGCATATTCCACTTCGACCGGAACTTTTGCATACTGTTCCAGCATATATTCGCCAACAAGACCGGCATGCCATGAAGTTCCACATGCTGTAATAATAACGCGCTGAGCATTTTCGAGCAGTAACGTGACATCATTCAATCCGCTTAATTTTGCATTCCCCTCATTCAACAAAACGCGACCACGCATCGCGTTTCGAAGCGTTTCAGGCTGCTCCATAATTTCTTTTAACATAAAATGATCATAACCGCCTTTTTCAATCTCCTCAATATCAAAAGTCACCTCATGAATCTGTTTGATCTTTTCAATGTTATCAATTGTTTTAGTCTCAAATGCACTCTTGGTAAGAACAGCGATCTCACCATCTTCTAAATACACTACTTGTCGGGTATATGGAATAATTGCCGCTGCATCTGATGCGACATAATGTTCATTTTCACCAACTCCAATGATCAACGGACTTCCTTTTCGTGCTACTATGATCTTGTCCGGCTCCTGCGATGAAACCACTGCAATTCCATAGGTTCCATCCACTTGTCGAAGTGCTAGTCGAACAGCAGTCTCAAGATCACCTGATACTTTTTTCATCTCCTGAATAAGATGGACCAATGCTTCCGTGTCAGTTGCTGACTTGAAATTATATCCCAGTTTTTCAAGTTTCGTTTTTATAGTATGGTAATTCTCTATGATTCCATTATGGATCATTGCAATCGTACCATCATTGCTCATATGCGGATGTGCGTTGATATCACTCGGTTCACCGTGAGTTGCCCATCGAGTGTGACCAATTCCAATCGTACCGGAATATTCTTTTAAGGAAGCTATTTTTTCCAATTCAGAAACTTTTCCGACTTTTTTCTGAAGATGAACTTCGTTATTTCTTACTATTGCAACTCCGGAAGAATCGTATCCGCGATATTCAAGACGCTTTAGTCCATCAATCAACATTGGTAATGCATTGTTACTTCCGATGTATCCAACTATTCCACACATAGATTCCTAGTCCTTCATACCGATTATGGCAAACATTCTGCCGGATTGATTCCCATCCCGTCGAAACGAATGGTATTGATTATTATGAATTGTACAATCTGGATGCACTTCAATATTGGAATTTAACAAACCATTTTCAAGAAGTTGTATCAAATTCGCTTTTTTTACATCCAACAGATATTTGCCATTTTCTTTTGTCGTTTGACATTCAATGGGAAATTGCCTTGCCACCTCATCACCTACTTCATAACAACATATTCCGGCAGACGGGCCGATAAATGCAATGATCTCATTACTTTTTGAACTAAAAATTGCTTGCATCTCTTTAATCGTCTTTTCAACAATCCGACCGGCTGTTCCACGCCAGCCGGCGTGAATTCCTGCTACAACTTGATGTTTTCTATCATATAACATTACAGGAGTGCAATCTGCAACACTAATTGCAAGAAAAACATTTTTACGGTTTGTATAAAGAGCATCACAATTTGCATTCACACCGGACTTGTCAACAATTGAAATATTCGTAGTGTGTTTTTGTTGTGTAAACGCAATCTGAGACTCATGGATTCCAAGAGAAGTAAAAAAGCGTTTTCGATTCTCTTTCACATTGTCCTCTAAATCTTGAACATTAAAACTAAGATTTAGACCAAATGTGCCATTGCTGACACCGCCATCAACGGTACTCATTCCAAACATGAGCTCGGGGAATGTATTGAGAATGTTTGAACGAACGATCTGCATCAAAACTGCATCAACTTTCCATTGTTATAAATTCCAACCGCTTTCCCTTTAAGGCGGCGACCATGGAATGGAGAGTTTTTAGATTTTGATTTGAATTGTTTAATATCAACAGTCCATTCAATGGAAGGGTCAAAAAATGTAAGATTTGCAGGTTCACCTGCTGCAATTTGAATTTCTTTACCAACAATTTTTCGAGGATTAGTTGAGAATTTTTCGATCAATTGCTTCATTGTAAGAAATTTTTTGTCTACTAATTCGGAGATTGAAAGCCCAATAGCAGTCTCTAATCCAACAATACCAAACGGCGCTTGAATATAATCGACTTCTTTTTCATCAAGTGAATGAGGAGCATGATCTGTGGCTATCACATCGATCGTACCATCACGCAACCCTTCTTTAATCGCATCGACATCTATTTGTGTCCGAAGGGGTGGATTCATTTTAGTATTAGTGTCATATGAGCGAACGATCTCATCTGTAACTGCAAAATGATGCGGAGTTACTTCACACGTTACTTTTACTCCCTTTTTCTTTCCTTGTCTCACAAGATCGACCGCCAATGCTGTGCTCATATGACAGACGTGATATCGCGAATTTGTATATTCTGCAAGAATAAGATCCCGGGCAATCATTATTTCTTCGGCTACACCGGGGATTCCGGGTAAACCGAGTTCAGTGGATACTTGACCTTCGTTCATGACTCCGCCGTGAGCCAACTCCGGAATTTCACAATGCTGCATAACAGGAACATTATACATTGAAGCATATTCCAACGCACGTCGCATGATCTTTGCATCAAATACTGGAGCGCCATCATCACTTAAACCGACTGCTCCAGCATGAACCAATTCAGCAATTGGTGACAATGTTTTTCCCTCACGGGCTTTACTGACAGAGGCAATCGGAAAGACGTCAACAATTCCATCATGTGCTTTCTTGCCTTGAGTTTTTATAAAGGTAACAATCGATTCATCATCGATTGCAGGGTTTGTATTCGGCATGCAGCAAACGGCAGTAAATCCGCCGTACGCTGCAGAAAGTGTTCCAGTCTCAATAGTTTCTTTGTGTTCATAACCGGGTTCTCGCAAATGAACATGGATATCAATAAATCCGGGAGCAACTATTTTATTCTTGAGGTCAACGATCTTCCATTCATTTGATGGAACAATGGTTGAATTTATTGATTCGATGTTACCATCAGTGATAAGTATATCAACAATTTCATCCCTGTTCGTTAAAGGATCAATCAAGCGACCTGATTGTAATAATATTTTCTCTGACATAGATTTCCTTTTGATTATTCAGAAGCACCAAGTAAATAGAGAATTGCCATGCGAACTGCAACACCATTCAAGACCTGTTCAAGAATTAATGAATGGGGTCCATCTGCTACATCAGCAGAAAGTTCAACATCTCGATTGATCGGTCCCGGGTGTAGAATTGTGATCGGCTTACCGACCTTATCGAGCCGCTCTTTTGTAACACCAAAATATCTGTGAAATTCCCTCAACGATGGGAAATATCCTCCCGCTTCACGTTCAAGTTGTATTCGAAGGACATTAAGCGCATCAACTTTAGGAAGTATATCATCAATATGATGATACACATCGACACCAAGATTTTCAATTCCTCTTGGAATTAACGTCGCAGGTCCGCACACTGAAACTTTTGCACCCATTGTCTGCAGACCAAAAATATTGGACCGTGCAACTCTGCTGTGCAGTACATCGCCAACAATGCAGATGTGAAGTCCGTCAAGCTTGCCAAATTTTTCACGAAGTGTGAACATATCCAGTAGACCTTGGGTTGGATGTTCATGCTGACCATCACCCGCATTAATGATATTTGCGTTGATCACTTTGGAGAGAAAATCTGCGCTGCCTGCTGCATTATGGCGGACAACAACCATATCGATCTTCATCGCTTCAATATTTCGAGCGGTATCCTTTAAAGTCTCACCTTTCGTCACACTGGATGTCGATGCAGAAAAACTCAGAACATCAGCAGAAAGTCTCCGTTCAGCAAGTTCAAACGATGTGCGGGTCCGTGTTGAATTCTCAAAAAAGAGATTGACGATCGTCTTGCCCTGTAAGGTCGGAACTTTTTTAATTGGCCGATTGAGAATCTCTTTAAAGGAAATTGCAGCATCAAGAATTTGATTGATATCTTCTTTTGGAGTGCCTTGTAATCTCAGTAAATGTCGATTAGAAAGTGCCATTATTCAGCCCCTCCTTCCAATTCTTGGAGGTAGACTGAATCTTCACCATCAATCTCACTCATCATTACTTGAATCTGCTGCTGATACGATGTTGGAATATTTTTGCCGACAAAATCTGCTTTGATCGGTAATTGACGATGTCCACGATCGATCATCACTGCAAGTTGAATACTTGCAGGTCGTCCAAGGTCCATCAATGCATTCAATGCAGAACGTACTGTACGGCCGGTGAAGAGTACATCATCAACAAGAACAATATTTTTGTTTGCAATATCATAAAGAATATCGGTCGTTTTTAATTGGGGTTGATTTATTTTTCCCCGGAGGTCGTCCCGATATAATGTAATATCAAGACTGCCGATCGGAATTGGAATATTCTCCATGAGGGAGATCTTTTGCGCAATGCGATGGGCAAGAAAATCTCCCCGTGTGCGGATTCCGACGATTCCAATGGTCTCAGCACCTTTGTTTCGTTCAATAATTTCGTGAGCTAAACGGTTGACTGTGCGGGCAAATCCTTTTGCATCGATGACATGTTGTTTTACCATACAAAAAAACCTCCGATTCTCTTTTGGCTTGTGAGAAGGAGGTCTACACTGGTAAGCGTTGTGACAAGAACACTATATTTCATAGTTTGCTCCTTTCCTACCTCTCAGGATAGAATTAAAGGAAATAGTGGATTAGATTTATTTCAAGATACTAAAACGACAAATGTAATTCAACTAATTTGCTTCGATCTGTTTTCTCCAGTTTTCATCACGCAATTCATTTCGATGTGTAGAGTGAAGAAGGATATAATCAGAGAATCCGGTTCGATCTCCGAAAATGAATTGAACACCTCCCTGAATTGAATTATAAAACCATACTTCATATGGTTTCACATCAAGCTCATTGGCGTGCCGTTCCACTTCATCCGGTGTTCCGTAGACAATGTAGACTCTTCCTCTGTCTGTTTTCCATCCTTCACGGAATCCTGTTTTATATTGAGAATTGGCAAATGCAATTCTTTTGAAATATTCCTGTTTCATTTCGTTTTCCGGTGTAGTGCGGTCTTCATCTCGCAGCATCCAAAATTCGAACATCGCTTTACGCTTAGCATCAATTCCCACTAACTTCTTATATTGATCAATCTCGTTCTTTGTCGCAACATACCGAGATTGTTCATTTTCTTTATCAAGTTCAACTTCGCTCATCGTTGCATATTCAGACGCGTCTACGTTGGTTGCCGAAGGATTCGTCAATGTATCATTTGGGAGTGATGGATTATAGATAAAGAATTTTTTTGATGATGAATATTGTGAATTATCGACCGAATCGATAACAACATAGGTAAAGGTATAAACACCGGAACGAAGAGCGTTCACTTTCATCATTCCTACATCAACATTTGATTCATTGACTCGGCGACGCACTTTTTCATGGTTAATGATCTCTTTACCAATTGCATTTGTAATGATCGCCTTTGTGAAATAGGTATCGGATTTCTTCGTTTGAAGATTGTATGTTTCCAAATAATAGAACAATGCAGGCTGGTGAAGTCCAAACATTCTTGTCGGATTCGCCTTCACTTCAAACGTATTCTTATAAAATCGATTGGTGGAGTCACGTTCGATCGGTAGAATCGAGGTGCACAATTCAACATCGCTCAACGCAATGGTCTCAGTGCCAAAAGGTTTTAGATCGAGTACCAGCGAAACACTGTCTTTCACCGCCGGATCATTAATATCAGATGCTACAATATATGCTCGGTAGATATCCGGTTTCAGATAGAACGCAAAAATATCAGAATATGAACGGGAACTTTTTAACATCATGGTATCTGAAACAGCAAAGGGTATTCGCCATCCCTGTCGTGCAACGACGGAATCATCGCTCGATCGCTTAAATGTTACACTGACCATGGATTCCCCCTGAAGATCATTTGCTTTTTTTATATACTTCAAAAGGGAAACATCAAATGCATAGTATACTTCAACATACAAGTATTCCGCATCTCCGCGAAATCTCGTGATATCATATTGTAATCTAAAATCCGTTTGCTGTTGAGCAATCAATGTTGCAGCAAAAAACAGCACCATCGATATTGTTACTGATACTTTCATACAAATTCTCATTGATCAACTAATATTATAATTACGTTTTATTTTAATATACATATTGCATCAGACATAATCATATGTCATTATCTTGTACTAAGAGTGATAGGAAACCAGACAGGATCATTGATCCACCCCCAAGCAACAATGCATTGATCGCTTCATTATGAAGAAATGTATGCATGATATATCCAAGAATTCCCGCTGCTGCAATCTGTGGAATGACTATAAAGAAATTAAAAATTCCCATATACACACCCATCCTGTTTGGAGGAAGTGAACCGGCAAGAATAGCATACGGCATCGAAAGAATACTTGCCCACGCTAATCCTACTCCTATCATCGGTATCAATAACATTTGAGGATCTGAGATGAGATAGAACGATCCTAAACTTATCCCGCCAATAACTAGCGCAATCATATGAACAACTTTGCGACTGGTCTTTTTTGCGATCACTGGGAGCAGAAACGCAGTTATTGCGGCAAATCCATTATATGCCGCAAATAAAACTCCTACCCAATCTGCACCTTCATTATATAAGGAAGAAGTCGGATCTGTTGTTTTATAAATATGACTTGTCACTGCACTGGTTGTGTAGATCCACATACAAAAAAGTGCAAACCAGGAAAAGAACTGCACAACTGCCAATTGTTTCATGGTTTTAGGCATTTCCTTGAAGCTGACGATAATCTCTTTGACGCCTGCTCCAAATCCTTTGCTCTCAGCTTTTTCCTTTTCAAATAATTCCAGATCTTGGGGTGGATACTCTTTTGTCCGAAACACTGTCCAGCTAACCGCTCCGATGAATGCGACACCACCAGCATAGAATGAATAGACTACAGACTGAGGTATTTCACCCGGACCCGCACTATTGCTAATACCAAACCAATTCGTGAAAATATATGGAAGTGCAGATGCTACGATAGCTCCTATTCCAATAAAGAAACTCTGGACAGCAAAACCGGTTGTTCGTTGTTCTGATGGTAATAGATCGGCTACCAATGCTCGAAACGGTTCCATTGAAATATTGATCGACGCATCCATCACCCACAGCATTAACGCTGCAAACCACAGATACGGTGAATTTGGCATGACAAACAATGCTGCAGTCGCAAGTATTGCACCAATGAGAAAGTATGGTCGGCGTCTTCCTAATTTTCCCCACGTTCTATCGCTTAAATATCCGATGATCGGTTGAACGATCAAACCCGTTGTCGGTGCAGCAATCCAGAGTATGGGTATATCATCGATACTTGCGCCAAGTGTTTCAAAAATTCTGCTGACGTTAGCATTTTGAAGTGCAAATCCGAATTGAATACCGAGAAATCCGAAACTCATATTCCATATCTGCCAAAAATTTAAGCGGGGTTTAGTCATTATCATCCAAAAATATATTTTACATTCACTGTGGGTTAATTAATTTTATAGACACGCCAATTCACTGAGGGAATTGTTGTCTGAACTTTGTTATTCTTTATCTCAATTTTTTCGCCTGATATAACATCCACTAATTCTTTGGCATTATACAATTCAGCCATTTCAAGATCGATGTTCTGCGGGTTTTCATTTTTATTCAAAACAACCAACAACCGTTCATTCATATCTGAACGGATGTATGCATAGATTGAATTATCAGCTTGTAGTGTCAGGAAATCACCATATCGCAGCGCAGAATGCTGGTTTCGCATCTTGATGATCTTCTGTGTTTCGCTCAGCATTTGTTTTTCATATACCGAAAGTGAATCGTTGAAACGCATCATCCTCCGATTATCAGGGTCGTCAGCCCCTGTCATGCCGAATTCGGAACCGTAATACACAACCGGCAGTCCGGGAATGGTGAACATATAAGCAAAATATAATTTTGCTTTGTCATAACTTTTTGGGTCATGAACAGTTGGGGGATTATTCCATGCCATTTCACGAGTATCAACCCCCTGCATTTTAATCGCTCCATCGGCGTATGCCATAAAACGGACTTTATCATGACTATCCATGATATTTCCCATCACATTATTATAGCCAAATGACCTAAATGATTTCTTCATGTGGAAATCAATGGATGAAAAAGATTTTTCCGGTTCGATGAATACAGGAATTGCAAAATAGGAAAGATTGAAATTGAATTGAGCGCTCAATTGACCGTTATTCACATACGAAGCAATAAGGTCATAATCGCCGAATGTTTCTCCAATTTGATAGACTTTTTTATTCTGCGGGAGTTCAATTCTTTCTTTAATTTTTCTTGTTAATGCTCTCCATAATTCGTTCGGCACATGTTTTACCGCATCGTGCCGAAAACCGTCAGCACCAGTTTCTGTCATCCACCAAATGGTGTTATCGGAAACTGCCTCCAACGCTTCATTCGACTTCGTAAAATCGAATGATGGCATATACGGTTCAAACCACGTCGTTAATCGATATTCATCCCATAATCGTAGATTTTTTCTCCCGTCAGGCAGATCTAATGTACCGAACCATTCGGGATGTTCTTTGAACCAGGGATGATCGATATGAACGTGATGCGCTACAATATCCAACAGTACTTTTATATTGTGCTGATGTGCTTTTGAAATCAAGGCTTTCAACTCGTCCATTGTTCCGAATTTTTCTTCAACATTTTTATCACTGATAGGCCAATAGCCATGGTAACCGCTGTACCAGCGATTCGGAGCAGGATATTCACGAAACGCGATATATGGATTGTCATACACCGGTGAAATCCAAATAATATTGATCCCTAAAGAATCGAAATACCCTTCATCAATTTTGTTGGAAATTCCTTTAAGGTCTCCCCCTTGATAATTTGCTTGAGTAAAAATAGAATCATGAACAACCGGTTTGTTATTTCCTCGATCACCATCGTTGAAACGATCGATCATGATCGAATAAATACTTCCATCATCCCACAGAATGTTCTTTGAATTCTTCCCCGCAGGTTCACCATTGAATAATTGAACTTGCTGTAGATTTGTGTTCTTTCCGTTTTGCGAGACCAGAACACGCAGGACTTTTCGGCCATCCAATTCTTTTTTTGTCAAACGAATCTCAATGCGATTGTTTGAAAGATGAATAGCTGATTCGGCGATCTTCTTGTTTCCCAACAGCGCGATAATATTATTCTTTGTGATCGGTTTTTTCTGAACATTGTTCTCATAGAAGAATGAGAAGATAACTTCATTCCCCTTCTCTGTTCTCCCGCCAATGTGTAAAAATAATTTTGTGCTGTCTGAATCTGCAATGCGCAAGACAGAATTGAAATCATCAAATCCAGTTGGAGTTTTTTCCGGATTTGCCGGATCGAGGATCTCTTTGCCATCCACAACAAATTTATAGATATAACTCCCCGGTTCAAGAGGAACACCAAGTTCATAGATCCCTTTCCCCTGTTTATCGTTCAATCGATGACTTTTTTTGTTCCAATTATTAAAACTCCCGGAGACAAATACATCAGATACTTTTG
>CAYPEM010000009.1:0-4250 GCA_964409765.1 uncultured Chitinophagaceae bacterium | reverse complement strand
CTTTTTTTGTTCCAATTATTAAAACTCCCGGAGACAAATACATCAGATACTTTTGACTCTGGCGTGAATATGAAATGATGAATTTGTTGAGAGATCGATCCGCTGTTAAAGATCACCGGCAGGTAATTTTTCTCACCGTGGAGTGTAAATTCAAGAAGAGTTGATCCAAAATTATTGTTTTTTGGATTGAGAGTAATTGTGTTCGTTTTATCATCATACGAAACAGCAATATTTTTATTCTCACTAAACTTTAGATTGTAACTCCGTGCGTAGAATAGATCGCTCACTAATATTGGATTTTGCTTTCCAGGGGTGAGTTGTAACGGCTGGATGATATCTGTAATTTCTTGCGCTGTTGTAATTCCTGTCAATGCAATACAAAACAGAACGATAATAATTAAACGAAGTCTCATAAATGCCAAATCATTGTCATTGCGAGACGTTTTTTGTCGAAGCAATCTTTTTTTCGCCTTAAACTTTGGAGATTGCTTCGGTCGCTGTGCTCCCTCGCAATGACCGTGTATGGTTGAGATAGTTTCTAAATACTGTGTAATAATTTTCATAGAAATATTTTTTGAAAATAGAATGATTCAAATTTTACATTAATGAGCAGTACTCGACACACTTGAACCAGCGCTTTTCGTTGCTCTATTTTCTTTTACCATTGTCCAGAGAGCGGCGGAGAGTGCAAGTGAAACACCGCTAATGATGAAGATAATATTCTTATCATCAGAATTTTTAATGATTGTTCCAATTGCTAAGCTGACGAGTAATTGTGGAATAACGACTGAAAGGTTAAAGATTCCCATGAAAAATCCGGTACGGCTTTGATCTATTTTCTCCGTCATAATAGCGAATGGTAAACTGACAACTGCAGCCCATCCAATTCCAGCAACCGCCATAAATAGATACATTGCCATTGGAGTGCTGCCGAGTGCCACTATCCCGAAATAACCGACTGCCATAATCGCAACGCAAGAAAGATGCGTTTTGACCCGTCCAATTTTTTCAACGATCGGTTCGAGTACAAATGCGGGTAGAATGAATCCGACAGTGTTCAAAATGGCGAATGAAATTGCAATGATCTGTCCCGATTCAGCATTAATGATCGATTGGTCAGTAACCCCACCAAAAAACTTCTGCTGAATGTATGCAATGATATACACGAACATTGTCTGAATCCCGATCCATGAGAACCCATGAGCAAAATAGATCTTGAATAATTGTCCCCACTCTGTCGCCGACTTGTTCTTTTTCGTTGTTTCAGCATCAACTTCATTGTTAAGCTCTTTGTTTTCGGAGATAAAAAACATCGGCACGATCGAAAAGAGGAAAACAATGAGAACGCCAACATAGATCAAGATATAATTTCCAAGCGTTGCACCGACAACGTAGGCAAAGACACCAAAAAATCCTGAGATGGTTTGCATCCACGTGTATCCTTTTGTGCGAGGATTACCTTCCGGTGTTACGTCGGCAATTATGGAGCGTGTAGGATTGAAACTGATGTTGATCGCAAGATCTAGCGTTAATGCTACTGCAATTGCAACAGCAAGCAAACTGCCAATTCCCATCCGTTCGTTAATGACATCAATATTTGGTAATGCCATCAGCATTCCTGCGGCAAGCACACCTCCAATCAACACAAATGGACGACGACGACCTCCCCAGAACCAGACTTTATCACTGATCAAACCAATGATCACCTGACCGAAGATTCCGGCAAGAGGACCGGCAGCCCAGACAAACCCGACCTCATCAATTTTAAGATCATATTTTGTCGTGAGGAGCCAGCTTAATGCAGAAATTTGAATGGAGAGTGCAAAACCCATTGCCGTTGCCGGCAGACTAAGGAGTGCATAGAAAGAGTTCGAAAGTTTCTTTTGAATTTCTATCATATTTTTAATTCACTTGAATTTTATACTATGGAGAGTTTATTAATTAGTTCGTTCACCAAATACATCTTTAATAACCATTCTGCTCTGTGATCCATCGATTACAATTTTTCTGTTCTCTCGGGGAAATTCTTCCCCCTCCCAAATACCGCTCGGTCCGCTGTTCGTGTATTTATATTCCAATTCAGTCCCGGCAGCCATTTGCACGACCAATGTATAGACCGAATCATTCGCAACTTCATCACCTAATGAATTATCATCATACATCCTAATAGTGTTTGGTTTCCAGCTTCCAAGAAGTTCATGGCTTCCAACGATATAGATTCCACGGCGGACAAATATTTTTCTTGCATCGCAGAGGAAGACAACGGTTACTGTATCTTTTTTGCTCTGTGCCATCGTTCCACCGGTTGCACGGATGGTCATTTGTTCTTTCTCAGCGATGATCGGTTTGAATTCCCGTTTCGGGAAAGTTCCTCCCGCTTTCTCTCCGAACATGTATAAATTTTTCAGATGGGTAATGAATGCGATATCAAACGGTTTATCACCGGCAGGAGCATTCTGATCCGTTCCATACCACCAGAACCAATCGGAACCTTCGGCGGCGTACATTGCTTCCCATGTTTTATAGGCGAACCATTTTTTGGTATTCTCTTTCGGTTCTGGAGCTTTCGGATCGGGCTGTTTTAATCCTGATTTTTCCAGATCCTGACGGGCAACAAGAAGATAATTCCATGCTCGATTCTCTTCATCTTCACCGATCCATGTATCGTAATTGGCGTTGATCCAGGAACCGGGATAGAGCCAATCCAATTTCCTCATTGCTTCAATTGGATGTGCCTGAACTCCACGTTTTGTATTTCCATGGATATATTCGGACATCGTCACTGTGACAACTTGTTTGCTCTTATGGAGTTTTGAAAGTTTTCGATATAAGGCATGAAGAAAATCTTTCGCATCATTGTCGCGACGATACCATTCCCACGCATTCTCTCCATCCAGAATAATGGTGAGCAGTCGATCAAGTTCTCCCTCTTTAGGTGCATACTGCATAATTGATTTGATAAAATCATCCGCAGCCTCTTCACCAATATAGTTCTGATAAGTGAAACCGATCTTATCGGATAGTTCTGTCTCTCTAAACACAACAGCAACATCGGTAGAATCGACTTCATACGGATGTAGAATCGACATATTGGATGGTTTAGACCGTGCAAGAATCTTTTGATCAGTTGCGATCCATTGAATTCCATTCTTCTTGAAGATCGGAACAACTTCGTGTGCAACAGAGCCTTCCCCGGGCCACATTCCTAACGGCGCCTGACCGAATGTATTTTTGTAGTATTCCACCGCCATTGAAACCTGAGCATCAGCATCCTGTGGATAATTGAAACGATTCGGCATTGCATCATGCGGCTGGCAGATTTTTCCGAGATCGGAATCGTACACCAGAGGGAGAATGGGATGGAAGAACGGCGTCGTTGCAACTTCTATCTGTCCATGATGAGTTTTATGATTATACATCAGTTTCTTATGGATCGGAATAACATTTGCGCAGACTTTATATGTCTCAGCAATGATGCGATTACAGTCATCTTCCGTTATTTCTTTTGCAAGATGATATGTTCCATCGGAGTGCTTTGTCACAAGATCGGTCAGGTCGATCACCGTTCCATCGGCAAGCCAGATCTTTTTCTCAAGAAAGTCGGGATCGAAATGAGCAAGATAGAACCAGAATTTGATATCTCGCAATTCCTGTTCTGAGAGCATCTCTTTCTTTGCGTTTCGAGCTTTCAAAGCAGCATACGCAGGAAACCGTGTTATCTGCACTTCACTGATTCCAAAAGCATTCCATGTATTATATAACAAGAATTTAAGATCAGCGTCGGTAAAATTCTTCGTCGGCTTTAATGCTAGATCGATCCATGGATCGGTCTTCCCTTCCCATGCAGCGAGAAATTTCTTCGCATCGACGCGATTCTTTTTCAGATCGACGAAAGGTTTCAACCGGTCGATATAATATTTTTGGAGTTGGAACAACATCGACGATGTGAGGTTGACATTGTAGTGAATATCCGGATATTGTTCCAGAATGGAGGCCATGTCGTAGTAATCTTTTGTCGCGTGTGTGCGAACCCACGGCCCCTGCAGCTGATCTGTTCCCGGATCGAGATACAACGGCTGATGTTGGTGCCAGATCAGATTTACATAGAGCGTTCCCCCGCTCTTCGGATAATTGTCGTTCATAAAGTCTTTGTTTTCTTGTTCGTTTTTCTGTTGACCAATAAGTGTGATCGAAAATATTGATATGAATGTAAGCAGTTTTCTCATTGCATCATAGGTTGATTTATTGTG
>CAYPEM010000008.1:7722-92746 GCA_964409765.1 uncultured Chitinophagaceae bacterium | reverse complement strand
GAAAGATACATTCCTGCAGCATTTGTCAATGCAAATATATTTTGTTTATCTATAACTACATCCATAACCAATCCATTGCCAGAGAATTTCGCAGCGTCGACTACTGTCCAATGACTGCCGCTGTCTAAAGACTGGTATAATGCTCCTGCTCCGCCTCCACCAATAGTAAATAGTTTTTCACCGCTCGCAAAAAGTTTATAGAGATAAATATACTGCGGAAGATCGGTGGTTTTTGATGTCCATGTGCGTCCTCGATTTTCAGATCGATATAATTTATTGCTTGCATTGGATGCATATAGAGTATCGCCACGCTTAACAATCGATTGAACCGCTCCGTTGGGAATTCCTGTTTGCGTTGGTGTCCAATTTGCACCATCATTGGTTGTACGAAACAAACCTTCTTTTGACGCAATGTAAATTGTATCTGCGTCGACCAGGAATTGATAGACATCGGCATATTGGTATAATCCTGTGCTTGTTGATGCCCATGTGTATCCACCGTCCGTTGATGAATATACACCGTAAGGGACATTGGATGAAGCGGCTACGAAAATCTTTGATCCTTTCACCACCATTACATTCCCTTTAAGTTGATTTCCGTTTGCTGATAGTGTTGTGTTTGGTTTTGTCCAAGACGATCCGCGGTTAGTAGAGAGATAAATGCCGTTCAATGAGGAAGTATTTCCGGCATCGATCCCCATTAAAAGATTGTCACCGAACTTCCCGAAACTTCTGATCGATCCATTCAATGTTGCTGAAGTAGTTCTAGTCCAATTAGTACCATTGTTCGTCGAAATAAAAACTCCGCCATCTCCTGCAAAATTTCCTTTATTCCCTCCTACATACACTCTATTATTATCAATGAAAATTTTGTAAGGATTTTGAGCAACTTCGGTTGTTATCGCCGTCCAACTAGTGCCTTTATTTGTTGACCGAACCAACCTGTTGTTATTCAACCCGGCAAATACAGTATCACCGTAGGATTTAATATCGGTGAGTGATAAGTTTGAGAGATTTCCATTTGAACTGTCCCACGAAATTCCGCTGTTCGAAGATCTATAAATTACGCCCCCTCCAGAAAACCCATTCGATATATTTGCATACGCAATTCCATGACTGGATGTGATTGCTCCTGCATATTTCGTTGATCCTCCTATTCCGGAATCGGATTTAACCCACGATACTCCAAGATTCGTCGATCTAAATATTCCGCCATCGGTTCCGGCAAAGACTATAGATCCGATCGTTCCCATTCCGCGCACATTAGTATTTGTTAAGCCGCCAATAGCACTCACCCATGTAACTCCATTATCCAACGATCTCCACATTCCAGCTCCTCCCGCAAAGATAACCGTATCCACTTTTACGATATCATTGATACTTGCTCCGGATGAAACAGTGTTATATTTCGTCCAGATCTTTCCATCATCAGTAGAAAAATATAATCCATTTGCATACGAACCAGCAATAATGCGCGAGCCGTTTGAGTAGAGAGAACGAATAGCGATTGGCGCTAAGTTTGTTGTCCCTGCTCCATTGATGGTCTTCCACGTATAGCCATTATCGGTTGATAAATGGATCCCGTTTCCATCTGTTCCGGCAAGTAGTGTACCGCCATGTTTTGCAAATGCAGTAACTGTGGTTGGACCCGGTCCGGTGATGCCGACCCACTGTGCATTGATGAATTGAATAGTGATGACTACACCAACAGTCAATATGAGCACATTTGAATTTCGAAAAAGACATCGCATAGTTCTCTCCTCAGTTCTAATACTCTTTTCTTGAAAAGCCGAGTGCTACTGATTCCCCTAAAATAAACTTGACCGGAATTTGTTCGCATATCTGTTTTGCCATCGCACTGTCTGTTGCTGTCATCACTCCATAACCTTCGCGTGTTAATACTTCCCGAAGTTTTCGGAGTTCAATCGTGTTATTATCAATGATGAGGATGTTTTCCTGCATAACAATCTTTTTAAAGTTTGATGAACTTAGTTATGCCTGTTGTCTACAATTATCATTCCAGATTTTATTATCCAGATTCAACCAATTATCAGTATTTTTACTGGTTTTTATGATTATATTATCATTGTCGGAAAATAAAGACACTAGGTTATCTTTTACTGTCGCATTTATACAACACGTTCTTATTAAATTTTGAAGAGCCCAAAATGAATTTCAGATTTTATATGCAGTCTTTGCTCGTTGTATCGTTTCTATTGTTGCAATCGTGTAAGAAGGATTCACCGGTTGAAACTCCAGCGAATGGAACTGAAAAAGTTACAATCCCACCTGCACCATCCAATTTACAGATCATCTCTTTGACAAATAGTGAAGCAAAACTGCATTGGATCGATAGCAGCACTTCTGAAACATCCTTTGAAATAGAGCAAGGGACTGATACTTCTAGTTTTGTGACTGTTAAGTCTGTGGGTGCAAATATTGATACGGCAACTATTCCCGGAATATTTGTCACCACAAAAACATATTTCTTTCGAGTAAAAGCGAAAAACAGTCTCTATCTCAGCACTGCATCGAACGTCGTTCAACGATCGTTATTTCCCCCGCCGACAAATTTTATGATCGTTACTTTTTCTTCGTCTACTGCATCGCTCTCCTGGAATGATAATAGCACAGTGGAAACGGGTTTTGTTATTGAACAAAGCATCGATTCATTAGCGTATGTTCCCATTGATAGTACTGCAGCAAATGGAACTTCCAAAACAATTTCCGGATTCTTTGATTCTTCAAAAACATATTCCTTTAGAGTAGTAGCAAAAAATTCGAGCGACAAATCCGGATATTCAAATGCTGAAGCACGAACACTTGGCTATTGGGTATTTGTTTCGGGTGGGACATTTCTCATGGGAAGGAACGGAGAATTCAGGGATGAACGTCCTATCCATAATGTTGTACTCTCAAATTTTTATATCAGCAAATATGAAGTGACTGTAAAAGAATACCGAAATTTCACGACGGCAACCAACAGAACATTTCCCGCCCCTCCTTCGTGGGGCTGGAATGATGATGCACCAATGGTAAAAGTGAGTTGGTATGATGCGAAAGAGTACTGCGCTTGGCTGGATTCCACTTCGGGAAAAGGAGTTCGTCTGCCGACCGAAGCTGAATGGGAATACGCAGCCCGCGGTGGAAAAAATTCTCAACGGTTTGCCTACAGCGGGAGTAATGCTGTCGAAGAAGTTGCGTGGTATTATTTCAACGCCGCTGGTCGGACATACAATTCCGGATTGAAAAAACCGAATGAACTTGGAATTTTTGATATGAGCGGTAACGCTTGGGAATGGTGCGCCGATTGGCAGGGATCGTACTCTTCTTCAATTCAAAGAGATCCGACAGGTCCGGCAACAGGAAACAATAAGATCTTTCGCGGAGGTTCCTGGTTCGATTATGGTCTTGGCGCATCCGAATGCAGAGTTGAAACCCGATACGATTACACTCCTGGCAGCAAAGTTGATGACGGCGGTTTTAGGATTGTAAGAGTTCCATAGGATTCTTCAAAAAAACAATTCCTAAATGTAAAATTTATCCATTCGAATGAGATCGGATGGACTCAAACATTTGCTTTGCAATTGTTATTGTATGTGTTGATTTAAATCCACAGCCGCCATTTAACATATTCTCAGGCGAGAATTAAAATTAACTGTTTATGGTTTTACAACATTACTCCACCTACTAGCATACCCTGCGTAATATGCTCTCACCCGATAATAAAAATCATTTGTTGATACAGTAAAATTTCTATCAGTTCCCTGGTAAACATTAGACTGCGACGGGAAACTATCTGTATAACTTGAAACCAACTGATATTGATAACCTTCCCCGCTCGTTGTCCAATTAAGCCCGTATCCCGGACTTTCAATAAACTTACCACCATAAAGAGTTGGAATCGGAATAGAATCGTTTAACTGATATTCATCAACGGATTGAGTTGAATACCTTGTGAGGTCCGTTTCTTCACAACTGTTTATGATTACAGAAATAATTATGATAAAAAAAATGTTTCGCATAATATTGTTCCGCCAGCTTGATTGACGTTAATTTTTTAAGATACGGAATCATCCTTCGACGCATCCTTCAATCATCGAAGGGTTTACTCAGGATTACAAGCCTTTCAGTGCGGTAATGAACCACCTCTACCTCATTGCATAACTTCAATTATTAATTACTATCATTTTTTTTTGCCGTTACTTTTATTTTATCGGCCAGTTTTCCAAATCCATAGTAAAGCAACAACACTGTTATCGATATTATCGCATAGAGTTTTAGATCATAATTCGAAATACTTTTCACGTTTGGATGACTTAATCTTTCATAAAAAGTATAAATAACTACGGCAGTAAGCAAAAACCATAACGTAACAACTAACCATTTAGAAATATTCAAAATAATAATTGATATTCGAGTTAATACTGTCATTCTTTATTAAAGCGCCTAAAAGAAATTATAAACACCACTTGTAATTGTCAACCGCCGTTTTTTTGTTGGGGTAATTGGTAAAAATGCGATCAATTAATTTATTGTAAACATAGTATCGCGCATTTCATCATGGCTATGGCGATAATGAATCGTATATTCACCAGCAGTTGGCACATTGATTTTAATATCTTCCTTGAATGACCATAATATTTGAACAGCACCATTTTGATTTATCGGTCTCGTATAAATGGTTAGATATATCATGTTTCCTGTGAAAAATGTGTCCGTGTGAGAATATCCATAACTAGGATCGGGAACGATACAATCGACCGATAATGTAATTTCCTTATCCACGATCGTAGCTTTCTTAATAAGTACTCCATAAACCTCACGAGTTGAACTATTTGTTGATGATTGTGTCCCTTCATCGCCGCACCCTATTGCAAATAATACCAACACACTAACCATACCTATTGTTTTCATATTTCCTCCTAAAAAAAATTGTAATCCAACTTTAGCAACAATGTTCTTTGTCTTCCTGTTTACTTGGACAACGAACTGTACCGTACGAACAATAGACGCAACAATCTCCAGATTTCGGACGCAATACTTTTTTACAATTTGTGCATTCATAAAAGAATTGACACGAATCTGTCGGCATTGATTCTTCTTTTTGAAAACCACACTGCGGGCAAGTTATTACGGAGTTTTAAATGATTTCCATAGTTTATTTACGATTTGCAATAACGCTGACTATAACTATTTCAAAATGGATCCCTCCGGGGTTGATTTGCAACTTTCCTATCAACTTTTTGGCGGGGGGTTCCATATCGTTAGAATATATTTCTAATTTGCAGGTAACTATTTCTATAGTAAGTTGTCAATTAGGAACTCAACACTCGCAATTCAATCGCTCCTACTTTAAGTTTTTTGTACATAGTTTTTACAGACAGAACATCAATTTGAACAAATGGTTAAGCTGCATTTGATGCATTAATATATGTGTAAAAACTATTTATTCTTCTTTTGAAACACTGCGAGTAGGTTACTTCTGAAGTATTTCAACTCATTGATATCTACAAGTGCATACCATAATCCAAATACTAATGTAAGAAAAGGACGGTGAAATGGTACTTGTTCAAGAAATTCTAGTTCTATCAGTTCCAAACCCTTTATTCCTTTCGTCATTATTTTTTTTGTATTAAATCTATGATGCGTTGGGAATATTTCGTGGCTGTCAACTTGAAACATTTTTTGAATTATCCAACTTTTCAATTGATACGGAAGAAGACGTGGAATGAATATTATTGGACTCAATGCATTAGTTGTCAGAATGATTAACTTTCCTCCCGGAACCAATAATCTTTCAACCTCGGAAAAGTCCTCCGGTATTTTCTCTAGATGTTCAACAACCATTCGTAAAGTTACAAGATTTGCATACCCTGATTCAAGAGGGATATGCCTTAAATCAGATTGAAGAAATGGTGCAGATGTACGATCCTTTTCATCAAGCAAATCAATCCCTATAGCTTCCTTTGCTTTTGGTCCATATTTTGCAACGAGTTCATTTTTCCCACATCCTACATCTAACCAAACAGTTTTATTAGTAATGGTTCTATTTAAGAGATTGTCATACACTTCCCAACGATGCTGATATTTGGGGTACATTTTTTGGAATATTTGTTTTATCATTATGTTATCATTTTTTCTGATTCTATATCCTAACAGATTGGTACTAATCTGTCTTGCAATGGTCTCGTTGTTTCTTGGCAGTCGTTCCTGCGAATTGGATTTTAATTTTAATTTGCAGATTACTATTTTTATCGTTTGCTGTAATTTCAGAACTCATTTTCCACAAATATGTACGGACGTGGTTGCAACCCCTGCCTATGTAATTGATTATTTTTTTACTTCGATCATAATAGACGTCAATTGACACTCCTTCACTACCAAAAGCGTCGAATGAAGTGTCTTATTTTACTTTTTCTTGGAAAAGGTTTAATAAAATTTATGTACACCTTCATATGATGTAAAACGATAACCACCCATTTGCCCAACACTATCACTATAACCAACCTGTATGCCTGACGAAATATTGTCTAAACTTACAATTAATGAATCACCATATATACCATTCATGTAGGATACACTTATTATTAATTCTCTTTGCTGTCTTGTATTCGTTGAATCATCTTTACAACTTGCAAGAGTTAATAAAAGAATTGATACATAGAAATAAATTTTTATAGAATTAAATTTCAAACCGCCTACCTGTAATTAGATCAACTCATGATGCTTTGTTCTTACAAATGAATACTTTGTTTACTGATAATTAAATTTATCCTAAATTTAACAATTCCGTTTTTACACTTTGAGTAAATCTACTTCTTTTCAAATCGGTCAGCAACAAAAGAGTTCTGCTTAAAATTTTGAATCCTGACTTCTGACTCCTGTATTCTATTTCCTCTCCCCTTGAATCAATTTACATAATTGTTAATTGCTAATTGTTCAATGTTAATTGTTTTCAATTCCCAGCTGCGACAGTAATTTATAGAAATGTGTCCGGTTGATCCCAAGGATCTGCGCCGCTTCTGATTTTGATTTTGCTGTTCTGAGCACCCGTAGAATATATAATTTGCGAAATTCCGTCTCCGCTTCTTCCAACGATCTTCCCCCGGCAATGATGGGTTCTGATTTTTCATCATCGACAATTTCGGGCGGGAGATCGGAGACTTCTATAATATCGCTTTTCATCAACACCACTCCCCGTTGTATAATGTTATCCAACTCTCGCACATTTCCCGGATAGGTATAACTTTCCAACACATTCATTGCATCGGCAGAGATGGAGATCGATCTTCCCCCGCTATGTTTTTGTACAAAGTATTGTGAAAGTTCTGCCACATCTTCTCTTCGTTCACGCAGCGGCGGCATGGTCAGTTCAATCACTTTCAAACGATAATAGAGATCCTCGCGAAAACTTCCTGCCGCAACCATCTCCGGAATATTGCGATTAGTTGCAACGATCACCCGCACATCGATCTTTTTAGATTGAACGCTACCGAGCCGCTCGATTTCTTTTGTTTGGATCACCCGGAGCAATTTCGCCTGAAGATTAACGCTTAACTCACCGATCTCATCAAGGAAGAGTGTTCCGCCATGCGCCATTTCTATCCGTCCCGGTTTTGTTTTGGTCGCACCAGTGAATGCACCGCTTTCATAGCCGAACAATTCCGATTCAAGTAGCTCGTTCGGAATCGCGCCGCAGTTAATCGTAACAAACGGACTGCCGGCTCTTCTGCTGTTGTTATGGATGACATGCGCAAGAAGGTCTTTCCCGGTCCCGTTTTCGCCGTAAAGTATAATGCTCGCTTCGGTCGGGGCGATCTTTGAAGCAACTTTCAGTACGTCGAATAATTTTTTACTCGAACCGATCAGATCATCGCACTTCAACTCTCGACGCAGGTCTTCAAATTTCATCACCGTTTCGACAACAAGTTTCTTTTCAAGCGAAGTAATTTCAAGAGAGATCTCAAATCCCCGAACGATCTGCCGCGCGAATGAAAGAAGATAGACGAGATCGTTTTCAACGAATGCTTTTTCCTTATTCCGTCTGTCCAGATAGACCGCGCCGAAAATTTTTTCTTTGGCAACCAGCGGAACGCACATCGCCGCTGTGATGCCAAGCCGGATGATGCTTTGCTGCTGTGCAAATTTCTGATCGAACTGCGGAAACTGCGTCGGCTCGGATTTGGTAATGGTGTTTTTAATAACGGTCGAACTCATCTCTTTCGCTTCGGGATTCTCATCGGGATTCATATTACAAACCACAACAGATTCCTGTTCCCCTTGCTCGTTGGTCAGTACAATAAACCCCTGATCCGCTTTCAATTCTTTCACCACGGTCGTGATCGCTTTTTCCATCAGCGAATTCATTTCGGTTTCAGAGGAGAAAATTATACCGGAGCTATAGAGCACTTCAAACTGGCGCTTGGCTTCGGTAATTTGCTCAAGGGATTTTTCCATTTTCTCTATCTGGTCGAACACCGCATTGGTTTCGCTGCTTTGTTTCCGGTTTGCTTCCATCAGCAATTTGAAAAGTTTATCCACTTTTTTTGTCACATCGGAGGATGCTTGCGATGATTTGAGAAGCGTGGTCAATTCCATAAACTCTGATGAGAATTGACTCATCGAATCGCCGAGAAGTTTTTGATATTTTTGACGGAGTTCAGACATTGTAAAAACTAATTAGAAGAGATGAATTATGAAAGATGAATTACTCAGTGGAGAATAATTCCTCATTGTTAATTGTTAATTGATAGCTGTTAATTGTTCTTTAACTTCTTCAGTAGACACAAATCTTTCGTTCACATCTTTTGCTAAACATTTCATCACAATAGCATCCCACCCCTTCGGTATGTCGCTTCGCAGTGTGGAAGGAAGCGGCGGTATCGTATTAAAGATGGAATGGATCAGAGCAATTTCATTTTCTCCTTTGAACGGCAGTTGGTTTGTCAGCAGTTCATATATGATCACTCCAAGGGAAAAAATATCGGTTCTCTCATCGACATTCAAACCAGTCACCTGTTCGGGTGCAACATAACCGAGCGTGCCGAGAACTGTCCCGAGCGAGGTCATTGTCGTCACCAATGGAGATTTTGAAAGACCGAAATCCATGATACGGATGTCATTATCTTCCGTCAGCATCAGATTTCCGGTTTTCATATCGCGATGGATGATTCCATTCTTGTGTACTTCAGAAAGACCGTCGCACACTTGAAGTAGATACCGTTTAATTTCAGCAAATGAAAGAGGATGAGCTTTTTCTAATTTTTCCTTCAAGGTTCCGCCGTTCAAATATTCCATAGCGATGAATCCCCGATCATTCGATTCCCCGATCTCGAATACTTTGACAATATGTGGATGATTGAACGACGCAAGCAGATGTCCTTCGGCAGAAAGACGGCGGCGGTTCTCAGGATCTTTCAGCAATTCGGGATTCAACACTTTTAATGCAACGATCTTTTTCGTTTCGGAATCGACCGCTTTGTACACTTTTCCCATTCCGCCGGACCCGAGGAGTTCCATAATTTTAAAGTGGGAAATGTATTGCGCTTCCCGTTTTTCAATAACGATCCGGGTTGCGGCCATTAATACTAACGAGATCCCCGTTGTTGAAACAGCTGTTAATATCAATGATATTATTTCGCGTTCATAGATCGACAGATGTGTGGTGACGAAAAAAAGGAAAGCGATCCCGGCAGCAAAAAACCATGTTCGGAAGATCTTTTCTGCTTTTAATCTCTTTCCGATATAGAACAGTACCGTATAAATAAGAACAAGAATGAACATCCGAAGAATCAATGAACCGAGATCAATTAACAGCAACGTTCGTCTAATTGAATGCTGCAATGAAAGCATCGTACGGAAAAAGATATTTGATTCATTGATGGTGGCAATCTCCCCTATGCGAATGTTTTCAACTCGCTTCTTCGATCCTGAAGGAAAAATAACTTCGATGTTGTATGTCTTGTCCTGTGAAATGCCGAAATGAATTTCATTCAGGTTTTGCGTTCCCAATTGATTTCCGCCACCACCGATAACTTTCGTCTGCAGCAAAGAATCGTTTTCATTAAAGAGTGTGATCCTGCTTCCGATGCCTGAACGATTGGATTCAGAACCAACGATCTTTACTTTAATGAATTGTTCGTTATTCAAATTATTCCTGAACAGCGCGGCGCGGTCCCCTTTTCCAAGCGACCCTCGCGAACTTCCTATGAATAGATCCATATCGCCGTCATTGTCAATATCTTCAAATGCCGGAGTTCCGGTAAATTGAAGTCCGATCCGTTCGGACTTTTCTGTAAAGAACATCTGTTGATCTCCACCGGAATTATTCAGATACAACTTTGTGCCGTCGAAAATATCAGTCCATCCGTCATTATTCACATCGGCAGTACCGACGATGCCGTTGATCGGTTCGGGATGATTGACAAATTGCGTTAACCCGCATTGCAGACCGGCATTGGTAAATGTTCCTGTACCGTCATTCAGCCAAACCATTGATGGAATTTTTTGACTATGGATAAAGAGATCGATGTTTCCGTCGTTGTTAAGATCTGCTGCGGCAACTGCTGAAGGAGAAATATCCGTAGAAGAATAGAAAATGGGATCATCTTTTTCTTTGAAATCCATTGAGCCGTTGTTCAAAAATAAACTGAAAAATTTATTTCGATAACTTACGTAATACGGGATCAGTATGTCGATCCTCTGATCGTTATTGAAATCAGCAAACACCGCGCCGTACGAAGCATGATTCAATATCTTATTGAACTTTTGTTGAAATTGTCTGAACTCTCCTGTTCCATTGCCCAGAAAGATCTGATCGGAGAGTTCTCCATTGGAAATATAAAGGTCGAGATCTCCGTCATTATTCAAATCAATAAATTTGGCAGCAATCGGCGCGATAGAATTGATCTCGTTAAACTGGAGTTTTGACCGTTCCGTAAAATCTCTGAATGAACCGTTGATTGTACCAAGGAAAAGTTTATAATTGTTATCATCGATCAATTGCAGAACATCCTGCTCGCCGTCATTATTCACATCTCCAAACGCCATCACGATCGCATCTCGCGGGGAACGGAGCAGTTCCGTTTCGGAAGTAACATCCGCAAATTGATCTTCTCCTTGATTCTCAAATAAGAGACTCGAACCTCCGTCATTGGATACGAGTAGATCGGGAAGATCGTCATCGCCGCGGTGAAAGAAATTCCCAAGTTTACCGACACGCCGCAATCCCGCCTGATTGGTAATATCGGTAAATGAAAATCCAAGCGATTGCGACGTAGTGTATATTCCTGTTCCGCCAATGATCCAGTAATGAAGTCCATCCGTAGAATCTTTTACGACGGAAATATCAAAAAAAGCATCGTCATAATTTTTGATTGACTCATCATTCACCCAGCGTTCATTGGTATAGACAAGGAATGTAGAATTGTTACCAACAATCCATGCATTATTTTCGTCCATTGCATAAACAGAATTGAGATGTTCACGGTTATCCGTTGATATTTTTCTCCATCGATAATTCTTGCATTCCAGAATAGTTCCGCTGATTCCTACCGCCCACCCGGTGGAATCATTGACCATCGAGATTTTTTGAAGGATCTGATTCGTAGGAGTCTCAACTTTCTTCCATTCATTACCTGCATAACGGATAATGATTCCATTCCTTCCAACAGCCCAACCAGTCTGTTTCGATGTCATTGCAATATCGTTCAGATCTCCCTCATACACCGTTTCACGCTCTGGATTGATGAGAGGACTTTTTCTTTCCTTCCATTGAGTGCCATCATAATAGAGAATATGGCCTTGTTGACCAACCATCCATGCAGTTCCGTCAGTAAAACGAAATAATCCTTTAAACATGACAAAATCGATATGATCCCACATGATCTTGGGAAGACGCATTTCCCTTGGTTTATTTCTCTGAAACTCCAAATGAACCGGTTGATAAGCCCCCTCGTGTGTGCGATGAATAACTGTCCATATGCTCAGAGAATCTGAGCGTGCAATAAGAGGATAATCTGAATATGAATACTCGTAGAACGAAGTCCATTGGCCGTTGCTGAATCGATATGCTTTCCCTTTTGCTTCTTTCCCGATACCTCGAGAAATTGCAATGCCGTCATTTTGTGAAGACATTGAGATCCGATGACCAAGATCGACCATTGCCTGTTTATACCAGCGTAATGATGATGATGATGAATGTTCAGCTGGTTTTATTGTAGGTGAACAGGAAATCTGCAAAAACGCAAACAATGTTAGCGTCAATGGAACTACAATACGCAGAAGTATGTTCAATTTGGGGAGTGACATCGATAAATAATTTACAAAACCTTGCAAGATATACCAACTTGAAATTTGAGAGACAAAATATTACATTCAATCAACAAAAACCAAAAGGAGATCCAATGAAAAAAATGATCGTGTTGTTCACTATAGTCTTTTCTCTTTCCCTCTTTGCCGCTGATAAGACCAAGATGGTTACATTGAATGTTTCCGGAATGACCTGTGAATCGTGTGCAGGAACCGTTGAAAAAGCATTGAAAAAAGTGAGCGGTGTAAAAGAAGTAAAAGTAGATCTGAAAAACAATAAAGCAATGGTGACGTTGGCAAGTGCAACTAATTCTGCCACGTTGATCAAAGCGATCAGTGATGCAGGTTTTTCTGCAAATGAAGGAAAAGCACCGGCAAAGAAAGAAATGAAGAAGCAAACAATGTCCGAAAGTGAAGAGTGCGGTGACGGTTGCTGCGGTGATGATTGCGGTACAGACGCAAAACCAACAAAAGCAAAAAAGACCGAAGCAAAGAAATCATAACAACTCTTAATGTTTTCAACAAAAGAAACGCCGCATTCTTACCAGGAATGCGGCGTTTCTGTATCACACAGAACGATTTTTCATCCCGCCAAAATTGATTTTTGTTTTTAAATACGCTAACCTTCATATATAAATTCTGTTCGGTACCTCAAAGCATTGAAGATCTTTCGAATATTTTTTCTATTACAAATAACCATATTTGTATAATAATGAAAATTGCTTTTAATACATTCAAGGATATCCTTCAAAGATATGTACTCCTATTCCGCAACACAATTCAAAGAATTTGGCAATCTCAAAAACCGTATGTTGCTCAACTCAAATCCGTTTTTATTAAAGATCTTAAGATTACCGTACGATATGCCGGTGTTGGTATAAACTTTATTGTTGAGATGTTTCTGAAGCTTCAGATTCGTCTAAAATTAAGTATCATCGTCGCTGCATCGATTTTCGGGACGACATTGATCATCGGAACAATCGTTACGCAATTGCAGGAACGCGAACTGCGTCTTCAAACAGAAACACTGGGTCATTCGATCCTTCTTGGATTGAATTCATCTGCTCAGGATAACCTCCTGCTCAATTCTCCTTCCATCATTCAGGATTATGTCAATAATTTCAATAACCTAAAATTGCAGGGTCTTGAACATCTTTTTATTATCGACCGAAACGGAATTATTGTTGCCAATATCATTCCCAACGAACTGAACAAGCGCATTTCAGCGCAGGAATGGGATATCATCACTCGATCAGATTCTTCTACCCTCATTGAAACTTCATCATCGCTCAGATTCGTTAAAGCGGTTGTGGTCAACAAACGGGAGAAGAAACAAATCAAAAAAATAATCGTTGGCGGCGCTACGATCAGTTTTTCGAAGGAAAGTCTCCTCGCAAAGATCAAGGATATGAAATCTAAGATTTTTCTTTACAGTTTCATTGTTTCTCTCTTAGCGATCGGATTGGTCTTTGTCATTTCAAAACATATCGTCAAGATTGTCATCGTATTGTCCGATGCCGCCCGCAAAGTCGGTTCAGGAAATCTACAGGTGAGTGTTGCAACCAGAATGAAAGATGAACTTGGAATGTTATCTCGCGATTTCAATCTAATGGTCATACAGATTCGCGAGAAAGTAGAAATGCAAAAATTCGTTTCCAAATCTACCGTTGAAATGATCTCAACAGGGAAAGAAATGACTCTTGGCGGCACACGGAGTCATATCTGCGCGATGTTCACGGATATTCGGGGGTTCACATCTTTTGCGGAGAATAAATCTCCTGAAGAAGTGGTTGAAACGTTGAACCATTATCTCGATCTTCAGACACGGGTGATACACGAGCATGGCGGAGTTGTCGATAAATTTCTTGGAGATGGTATCATGGCAATCTTCAGAGGTGACCTGATGACCCGCAATGCAATCGAAGCTTCCATCCATATTCAGAAGGAAGTTGCAATATTGAACAACAAAAGAAAAAAACTGAAAGAGAATATTCTGAACGTCGGTGTCGGAATTGCTTCAGGGATCGTGGTTCTTGGCAGTGTCGGCTCTCACGATCGTATGGATTTCACAGCGATCGGCGACACAGTCAATCTTTCTTCCAGACTTTGCGGAATAGCCGGGCCTACGGAGATTATCGTAACAGATGAAATTGCTTTCCAAATGAAAAAACTTTTTCCGTCAGTTTCTCAAGGGAATATTTTCCTTAAGGGGAAAAAACAAGAAGTTCCTGTCTATAGAATCAATCAATCGGAAAATTGATGAAATCTTCCTATTTCACCATTGCAGTTGCCCTATATTTTTTCACTACGATCTCACAAGCACAATCATTAGCTGTCGGCAGCAAAGATTTTGGCCTTGCATCTTCTTCTGTTATGTGGATGCCTCGCTCAAGTGCAATATTTCTCAATCCTTCAGAAGTAGGACGCATTCATCAAAATGAATTTCTGTTGAGCACAAATAGATTTCGTTCACTGGCATCGATGTCCGGAGTGTATTCGATCCCCTTTTGGGGAACGTTAGCTGCAGGAATATCCAATCATGACTCCCTGACGAATTATACAATCGGATATGGAAGACTATTGGGAAGTTATCATACCGTCGGTGCTTCCGCCAGTGTGATCAGCACTATCCCGGATGGATTTCGTTTTGCATTCGGGAGTGCGCTTCATTTTCCATTTTCGGAACAAAATTCCGGCCTCCATTTTGGAATGAGCTTTGCAAATTTACCAAAAGAGACAATACTTAACGGAGGAATAGCTTATTGGGCAATTCCAAACTGGGTACGAATTCAAACGTCTGTACAGAATAGGACAGTAAGAGCTATGGCATACGGATCCGAAATATTGTTATCAGAAAATATTTCTTTCGTAGCCGGTTCTCGAGCATTCCGTTCTTTGTATGGAGGGGTGAATGTGAGATCAACATTATTCTCAACTGAACTTGCATTGGGTCCCGGTGAACTTTGTTTTTCACTGAACATCGTGATCGGAGAATCGGCGGAGGAACGTCGTTCAATTGAATATGAAGATGGATATAATCTATTTTCCGAAAAACGATATAGCGAAGCATATCAAAAATTTCGTTTAGCAAACGAATTCGATGAATTCGATGATGATTCCCGCGCTATGGCAATGCGATCTCGATACACTTCGGATTCAGTCGAAACAACAAATCTTCTACAGGCCGCACTATTTGAAGAAAAATATGATTATCCAGCAGCGATTGCCTGTTATTTGAATGTGATTCGAGCAAATCCGTCAAACACCTCTGTAGAAACCCGGCTCAATGACACGCGAAAAAAATTGACTGACTATGTTGCTTATTTGATCGTTACAGGCGACAGTTTAAAGGACCTTCGCGATATTTCCCATGCAAGGAAAAATTATGAACTGGCATTAAAAAATGATCCGGGGAATGAAATAGCATCTTCGCGTATTGATGAACTTGAGAATCTTTCAAAAGAAAATGTCAAGAGTATTCTTACCCGCGCAAGATCATTCCTAAATAAAAAACAATTTGATAATGCACAAAAAGAATATGAACGTGTATTGACTGCCGAACCGAAAAATTCCCAGGCAAAAGCAGGATTGAACACAATTAAAACGCGCCGTCTGGACGAACAATTTGAGACTGCCAAGAATGAAATGGCCGAGGGCAGGTATTTTGAAGCGTTGGTTATGATGCTCGATCTTTCCAAGCAAAATATCAAGAATAAATCTCTTCCCGGAGCGATTGAACTGGCTAGAGCAAAACTGCAGCCGGAAGTTGAGAAACAATTCAAACGAGGATTAGCATTGTATGTAACAGAAAACTATCGTGAAGCAATTGATATTTGGGATAATACGCTGTTGATCCAACCCCGCCATACCGGTATCCTTGAATATCGGAAACGAGCAGAAGAAAAAATGAAAGCTTTGGAACAACTGAAGTAAAAAAGGCTGTTCTCATCACTGCTGTTATGAAAATTATTTGCTGCTGCGTCTTGCAATAATCCATTCTCTTATGTAATATTCCAAAACCTTTGCACTGGTCATTTTTTTTATTCTCTATAATCAAGGAGCTTTATTCATGAAGGAAGAACACCCAATCGTACAAAATTCCACTGAATTGTACCATCCCTCACCGGAAATAATCGCTCAGGCAAATGTCAAAGATCCCGAAGCAGTCCGTATTGAAGCTGCAAAAGATATTCAGGCATATTGGTCAAAACGGGCCGAAGAACTGGACTGGTATAAGAAATGGGATAAAGTTCTTGATGATTCGGACAAACCTTTTTACAAATGGTTCACCGGTGGAAAAACGAATATCGTTCTGAACGCATTGGACCGACACGTAAAAACATGGAGAAGAAATAAACTTGCATTGATCTGGGAAGGAGAAAAAGGAGAACTAAGGACATTCTCATATCACGCTATGAACCGCGAGGTGTGTAAGTTTGCCAACGTTTTAAAAAGTATGGGAGTTGTGAAAGGTGATCTCGTTACCATCTATATGCCCCGCATTCCTGAAACAGTGATTGCAATGCTTGCCACCGCAAAGATCGGTGCAGTCCATTCGGTTGTCTATGGCGGATTTTCGGTGGAGGCATTACATGGAAGAATTGAAGATAGCGGATCGAAAGTGGTTATCACTGCCGACGGCGGAAATATGAACGGAAAGAAAATTGAATTGAAGAAGATCGTCGATGAAGCATTAAAACGGAGCGGCGCACCGGAACATGTCGTTGTTATAAAGCATCTTGGCAATGAAGTGATGATGGAACAAGGACGAGATTATTGGTATCACGAACTGATGACAATGCCGGCATCAAAGAACGGTTCGAAATGTGAAACGGAAGTGATGGATGCTGAGGATCCACTGTTCATTCTTTATACTTCAGGAACGACGGGAAAACCAAAAGCAATTCTCCATACGCACGGTGGTTACTCGGTTGGTGTTCACGCAACCATCAAAGATGTGTTCGATCTGAAAGAAGAAGATCGTTGGTGGTGCACTGCAGATCCGGGATGGATCACAGGACATTCCTATATTGTCTATGGTCCGCTGATTGCCGGTGCAACTTCCGTCATGTATGAAGGTGCTCCTACGTATCCGTATCCAGACCGCTGGTGGTCGATCATTGAAAAGTATGGTGTTACAATTTTCTATTCTACTCCTACTGCCATCCGCGGATTGATGCGATTCGGTGAATCATGGGTCAATCGACATGACCTTTCTTCACTTCGTCTGCTCGGCAGCGTCGGTGAACCGATCAATCCGGAGGCATGGCGCTGGTTCTATAAAGTCGTCGGAAAAGAAAAATGTCCAATCATGGATACGTGGTGGCAGACTGAAACTGGAATGTTCATGATGGCACCGATGCCTGCACAGCCGTTGAAACCCGGGTCGGCAACAAAACCATTCCCGGGAATTGATGCCGATGTAGTGAACGCAGAAGGCAAACCGGTTGCTGCTGGCGAAGAAGGATTTCTCATTTTGAAAAACCCATGGCCAGCGATGATGAGGACAATTTTCAAGGATCCCGAACGATACGTCCAGACATATTGGAGCACCTATCCCGGATATTATTTTGCCGGTGACTCAGCTCGAAAGGATAAGGATGGATATTTCTGGGTGATCGGCCGTGTTGATGATGTGATCAAAGTAAGCGGTTATCGTTTAGGAACAGCTGAAATAGAATCGGCTTTTATCACTCATCACGCAGTTGCAGAAGCCGCAGTGATCGGACTTCCCCACGAGTTAAAAGGAATGGCAATCCACGCATATTTAATATTAAAAGCAGGAAACGAACCGAATGATTTACTTGTAGAAGACTTGCGGAAACACATTTCACACGAGTTGGGACCCATTGCTAAACCTGAAAAGATCGAGTTTGTCCAATCACTTCCAAAGACACGCAGCGGAAAAATAATGCGACGAGTCTTAAAAGCAAGAGCTCAAGGATTGAGTGAAGGAGATATTTCGACTCTGGAAGAGTAGCTGAACATTTCATAAGAAAACTGCCATTTTTGAAATGGCAGTTTTCTGTAATTGAGTGGGTGACGTATTTCTATTTCGGTGATGACTAAATTATTTTAGTAGAATCATTTTCTTCACAATTTGATTATCGTCTGATTTTATGCGATAAAAATAAATCCCGCTCGGAAACTTCGCAGCATTAAACTGAACAGAATAGTTCCCAGCTTCTCTGGTTTCATTTATAAGCAGATCAACATCACGTCCCAGTATATCAATAACTTTCAATTCAACGTAACTTTTTGTTGGAATCGTGAATGCAATTGTCGTTACGGGATTGAAAGGATTGGGGTAGTTTTGTTGTAGTATAAATTTAGGAATAATAATTTTATCGTTCAGAGGAATTGAAGTCGCATTTGGAAGTGAAATTCCTGCAAATCCATTTATCCTTCTATGATTGAGCGGAATTGGACCAACCTGTATAAAACCTCCTGTGAGATAGAGATAATTGTCTGAACTTGCTGCGGGACCAACTCCCAACGTTGGCCATGGGTTCCAACCAATACGCACTGTTCCATCCGATGGACTTAGAGCAAAAACACCGTTTTGATAAATCCCGTTTATTGTGTAAGAACCTAATGTTATGATTGAATTTTTTGTTGCAGCCAAATATGCAACACCACCGTTAGACTTAGGATTCCACGAAGTCAGATCACCGGTGGAAAGATCAAATGATGCAAGGTTATTACGAACAGTTGAATCAACGGAATTAAAGACTCCGCATAGGTATATGTTTTTTTCAAACTCAATGATATCATTGACTGTTCCATTATACGTTTGATCCAAAAGTTTTGGTTTCCAATTTGTTAATGTGAGACCTTTAATGGCAGCGATTCCACTTCGTAATTGTCCATTGATCGAATCAAAACTCCCTCCTACATATAAATTCGAATTGATATTTTTAAGGATATTTATTGGTCCATTGGGATTGGGGGACCAATCCAATAATTTTCCATCGATTAATGAGAATGCAGCAAGATTATTTCGATGTTGTTTATTGATCATCGCGAATCGCCCGCCGATGAAAATAGTTGAATCAATGATCGCCATTGATCTGATTGTACTGTAAATATCCATCGTATCGGAAAATGAAATTGCAGTAGGAAGAATCTTATGTTGTTTGAGATCAACGGCTGCAAAATTACGCCTTGCTTCATTGTTAATACTATCAAAACTCCCTCCAAAGTACAAGATGGAATCCTTAACGATCATTGAGTTGACGATATTCATCGATTGGAAAGGAAATTTGGATCTTATGGTATAATCAATTGGTAAAAGTTTACCAGATATTTCGTTGATCACCGCAAATCCATTCCTTGTTTTCGGATTCAAGGTTGAGAATTCACCTCCTATAAAAACATTATTCCCGTCAAAATTTATACTGCGAACCGTCGCATTAGGATTAGGATTCCAATCGGCATTCAAACCAGTTTTTCTATCAAAGGAAAACGTCGTATCGTAATATGCACACAAAATATTTTTCGGGGTGACAGACATTCTTGTCACAGAACGGACCATAGTCGTCTTCCAGTTATATATCTCACCGGTCAGGTAATTAATTGTTACGATCCCTTTCGATGAGTCGCTAATCAACAGATTCTCTCCGGAAATATACAGTGCAGAATCATATAGGGTATAACCGTAAACATTCCCTTCATACTTCTGTTTCCATACAATAGTATTTGATTGGAATTTTTTTGCAAGAATAAACTTATTCTCTTTCCCTATGGAATCTTTCTCAACAATATTGACGAAGAGGAGTGAATCCTTAAGCAACAATCGATTTGGAAATGCAATATCGTTTTGAGTGTGTGGTAATAATGCACCTGTTTTTGCATTCAGTAATGCAAAATGGTTTCGTTGTTGACCATTCACGGTTTCAAAATCTCCGACTGCTCCGAGAACAGAATCGTTCAGGACTAAGTGTTGAACACTTTTATAATCTCCCGGAAAACTGGGTGTCCAATTTGGTATACGTTTATTCGTTTTAATGTTCACCGCGATAAGCCGTTCAGGAAAATATCCTCCTATGAAAAGAGTATCCCCCAACTTTGCAAGAGCATATATTTCTCCGGATGCTTCGTAAAAAAATTCAGAATTAACCGATCTGTCTGCATTGATATAGGCAACTTTACTTCTTTTCATCCCTCCAACAGTCGAAAAAATTCCTCCGACAAACCATCCTCCTTTTTTATCAGAAAGTGAAACAAAAACTTCGCTGTTAATTTTTGGCCACCCACTCTTCAATATTCCTGAATCGGGATCAACCACTGCTCCGCAACTTGAGTATGGTCCTACTCCGGTAAAATTTCCTGAAAGATATATGCTTCCATTATGTACGGTAATCGTATTTGCAGAGCCCCTGTGGAGAACATCTATATCCTCTCGTACTGTTTGTGAAGAAAGAGTTAATGTTGTCAGGCAGAGTAATAAAAAATATTTTAAAGGTGTCATAGGTATTTTCTTATAGGATATAAAATAGTACTTATTTGAAAGGGATTGTGTATTTATTGTACACGTTTTTGGGCGTGCGGGAATGGCTTGGGGAAATGTTGGTGAGGTAATGACTAAAATAGTTTTGGATCGTAACCTAACCTAGTAAATCTTTGAATAGATTCCAGCCAAGAACCGAACCGACGATTAATAATAAGAGACCGAAAAATCTAGTAATTTTTCTGATCCTGTCGATCTCAAATTTAACTTTTTGCTTTTCAACTAATTCGACCAAAGTAAAGAACCACCCAGTGACTCCTACCCCGGTTCCTAGTGCAAACAATGCATTATCAAGCATCGTGGCTTGAATAATATGATATCCATGGACAATACCGCCGATCGTTATCCAATAGGCAAGGAATGAAGGGTTTGAAAAGTACATTGCCATTCCCAACAGAAAATAGCGTTTAAAACCAGGAGTATCTTCTTCGTTTGGTTGAAAATGTGTTTCCGGTAATTTTCCAAATGTTGTTTTAAGACCGTAGATAAAAAAGATCAGAAATGTTGAAATACGAAAGGTCAATTCAAGTGAAGGGTGTGAGATGAGAGAACCAATTCCAAAAACCGCTGCCGCACAATAGATCACATCCATAAATGCAGATCCAACTCCAATCAATAACGCCTGTGCGGTATGATTGCGCAATGCTTTCATCACCACTGCAAGATTTATAGGTCCGATCGGGATTGTTGTCAAATATCCGATGATAAAACCAACAATAAATGCGATCATTATGTCTCAATTAATGATTATTTTATATTAGATAAGGAAGTTTCGAAGAAAGTGCAAGAAGAAATCTAATGTACGAGTTCGTAATAAAGAAAAGATTTATTGAAAGAAATTTTTAAACGGCGATCTCTGAAGTGATGAACATTCCTTCTTCAATATGACCTTTTTCCTTTACTGATTGAAGTAGATCAATGATCGGTTGTGCTTCACTATAAATCATCAAATGATTACGAAGCTTGGAAGCGTTCGCTTCCCCTTTTAAATATCCAATATAAAATTTCCGCATTTCTATCACAGCGCGACGTTCCCCTTTTCGTTCAACGGAAAGCTGTAACAATTCAACACATTTGTCAATGCGTTCAGCAAGAGTTCGCTTAGGATTTATTTCACCGGTTTTGAAATAATGTTTTGTATCGGCAAAGATCCATGGATTATCGATAGCGCCGCGGCCGATCATAACACCATCACACCCTGTTTCATCAAAGACATCTTTGATCTGTGTGGGTTCGACCAAACTTCCATTAATAAAAACCGGAATGCTGACTTCTTTTTTTATTTTTGGGATCCATGAATAATCGGGGTCGCCATTATGACCTTGAGACCGTGTTCGGCAATGGATCGTTAATCCTTGAACGCCGATACCTTCAAGCATTTTTGCGACTTCAACTATTTTAATTGAGGATTCATCCCACCCTAAACGTGTTTTTACGGTAACCGGTATTTTAGTCGCTCTAACAACGTTCGTAACGAGTCGTTCCATTCTTGGTGTATCTTTCAACAATCCGGCTCCGGCACCACGTCCAGCTACCTGTTTCACCCAACAACCAGCATTCACATCAATAATATCTGGGTTCAGAGAATCGGCTAATCGTGCCGCACCTTCCATTGCGCTTTCGTCACCGCCATAAATTTGAATTCCGAATGTACGCTCTTCTTCCAGAAATCTCATCTTCTCAAAAGTTTTTTTATTGTTACGTACTAAACCATCGGAATTGACAAACTCAGTGTACATGATATCTGCACCAAGTTTTTTACAGACAAGCCGGAACGGCATATCCGTAACATCTTCCATTGGTGCAAGAATGAGAGGACGGTCAATATTTATATTTCCAATTTTCATGTAAAACAGGTTTTAGGTTTTAGCATTTTAGGAATTAGCTTTTACAATTTGCTGACACCTAATATCTAACTGCTAATTCCTTAGTTTGATTTAATATGTTGAATAATAAAATCCGCAAACTGTTTTGTTCCAACAGTTGAATTTGGATTTAAATCGCGTGTAACTTCTTTAGGATTCTTCAGTGTTTCACGAATTGCATTATAGAGTTTATCGGCGGCAGTATGTTCACCTAAATGATTCAGCATCATCGCGGCACCAAGTATCAGTGCAGATGGGTTTGCAATATCTTTTCCTGCAATATCCGGTGCACTGCCGTGAACCGCTTCAAAGATCGCTGCATCTTTTCCAATGTTTGCACCCGGCGCAACGCCAAGCCCGCCGACCAATCCTGAGCAAAGATCAGAAAGTATATCACCGAACAGATTTGTCGTTACAATAACATCATATTGGTTCGGATTCAAGACTAACTGCATCGCCATATTATCGATGATGACATCATTACACTGAATTTCCGGAAATTCTTCAGCTACTTTTTTCCCGACTTCAAGGAATAGACCGCCGGTGAATTTCATGATGTTTGCTTTGTGAACAATCGATACTTTTTTTCGATGGAATTTTCGAGCATACTCAAACGCAGCACGAACAATTCGCTCACTTCCGTATCGAGTGATTATTCCAATTGTTTCTGCAGCACTTTTTTGTGCGTCGATATAATGTTCTATTCCGGAATAAAATTCTTCAATATTTTCACGAAACATCACAATATCCACATTACTGTATCGTGATGGAACACCTTCAAAGGATTTTGCTGGGCGAAGATTAACATACAGATCAAACTCTTTTCGTAGTGCTACATTCACACTTCGAAATCCTTTACCAAGCTGAGTTGTTAAAGGACCTTTCAATGCTACTTTATTTTGTGCAATAGAAGCAATAGTTTGTTCTGGGATAGGGTCTTTATGTTTTTCTATACCAGCCATGCCGGCATACTGCTCATCCCATTGAATATCAACCCCTGTCGCTTCAATCACTTTTACAGTTGCTTCGGTAATACTCGGTCCAATTCCATCACCTGGAATTAAAGTTATTTTATACATTTTGTCCCTTTTTGCTCAAATTCTATTGGAATATACGAATTATTGAGTTGCGAACAAATAAGTCTTTTTTCAATTAAAAATTATAAATAAACAGTTGCTTTTCTGGCAATATCTCGTTGATTGTATATTGTATACAATATACAATCAACGAGAAACCATGACAAAAGTACAAACTACTTCACTAAGCAAAGTAGACTTCACTGATCTTGCTCCTTTAAGAGATCGTATTGCATCGTCGATTCGAAATGCAATCATTCAAGGCAGATTAAAACCTGGATCTCGTTTAACGGAACAAGAACTGGTTTCCATACTGGGTGTAAGCAGAACTCCCCTTCGTGAAGCATTACTGCTCCTTGATTCAGAGGGATTCATCAACGTACTTCCACGCCGCGGAGCAATCGTAAGTGAAATTTCTCTCAGTGATGTTGAAGAAATATATGGTGCAAAAGGGATCCTTGAAGCCGCCGCCGCTAAGCTTGCATGCGATAAAATATCCATGGAGACAATTGAAAAACTTTCCGCAATTACTGATGAAATGGAGACTATTGCCAATGACAAGAAAAAAGATGATAGGACACTGCTCAACTTGAATGCGGAATTCCATCAATTGCTCAGTAATGCCGGCGGTAATAAAAAAATCTCACAATTCATCAAAAATCTTCGCGGTCAAACATTACGGTACAATTATATTTATCTCTCACTCAAATCAAGAATTGATTCTTCAATTTTAGATCACCGTAAGATCGTTGATGCATTGAAAGAAAAGAATAAAACAACCATTGAACAATTAATCATAGATCACAATGACGCCGCTTGCCGATCGCTGACGGCGTTCATTCAACAACAAACCCTCAAAAATTCAAAACAGGAATTACATTTGGAGTAGTTATGACAAAAATAAATGTTGCCGTCATTGGTTACGGCAATGTTGGGAAATGTGCTATTGAATCAATTCTCAACGAACCGGATATGAATCTTATAGGAATCGTCGAAGTTCCTGAAATAGTTTCTGCAAAATGTCTTCTCACAAGCAAACATCCAATCGCATTAACCAATACAAAAATCGTCAGCGATCTTAAGGAACTCGAAGAAGTTGATGTTGCAATCCTCAGCTGCCCTTCCCGTCTCGTAAAAGAAACCGCAACGAAAGTTCACAAACTCGGTATTAAAACTGTGGATAGTTTTGACATCCATCAGGAAATACCGCAAATGAGAAAATATCTTGATGTGATTGCAAAAGAAAATAATACTGTTTCCATTCTCTCCGCCGGATGGGATCCCGGAATTGATTCTATCATTCGCTGTTGGTTTGAAGCGATGGCTCCGCGCGGAATAACCTATACGAATTTTGGTCCGGGCATGTCTATGGGACATTCGGTAGCAGTCAAATCAATTCCCGGTGTGAAGAATGCGATTTCAATCACAGTCCCTGCAAGTATGGGTGTTCACCGCCGTATGGTATATGTTGAGCTGAATGAAGGAACTGATTTTCATGAAATTGAAGAACGCATTAAAAAAGATCCTTATTTCATCAAAGATAGAACGTATGTCTACCAAGTCGATTGTGTCGAGAATTTGATGGATGTCAGCCACGGTGTTTCAATGGAACGACACGGGGTCTCAGGATCAACACATAACCAATCAATGAAATTCGAATTGAAAGTGAATAATCCTGCATTGACAGCTCAAGTAATGGTCTCTGCAGCGCGTGCTGCAATGCATCAAAAACCGGGATGTTATACTATGATAGAATTACCGGCCATCGATTTCCTGTATGGCGATGTCGATTCATTTGTCACAAAATTTGTTTAGGACATTTATGGCAGATCCATATGAAAAAAAATTGGTGAATCAAAACTTCTACCACAGTAAGGTCGATATCATAGGCCGCATCGTCGTGGTTCTGGATGGATTGATCGATAACCGAGGTTTAAGTTTGATCAAACCTCCCTCAAGAGCATTTCCTGCCGGTACTATCATTGAACTGATAGGAACTGACGATGCTGCTGCGAGTCCGGGTGGTACTGTTGAAAAGATCGCCTACCTCGCCTTCGTTGAACTCACAAATGGGGGAGTTTTATTGAATGGCGATCCTGTTTACTGCAATTCACAGTTGATCGGTACACTTGTCGGATATGATGATACACATATGCCAAACCATCAAAATACGATTATAAAAATGAATGAAAGAAAATCCGGCGCCCAGTTAGGCTTTGCTCTTAGCGATGAAATTATTATTCAAGGATTCAAGAAATAACTGACATACTCTATATTAAGAAAGGAATACAATAATGGCAGCACCGAAATATAAATTTCAAATGTATAAACGCTTACAAGCAGAGACACAAGCAATCTATGCTAAAGCAAAAAAGGCGGCTGAAACCCTAAATATGCCCGCTGAATTAAAAGGAGCAATCGGACTTACCGGAGCAATTTCCGGATGCCCCGCCCCGCTTCGTGAAGATCTGGAAAAAGTAATACAGACCGAATCAAAGAAAGTTGTTCCGTTGGCATTTTATGTCGATCAGATCCGCGAAATCGTAAAGGATGTGTACGGCGATGACTACGATGCAGCACCTGTCAGCACATGCGAAGCAGGTTTGTGGGTTACATTCGATTCACTCATGACTCCACCTATGCATGGTCGAGGAGAAAATTATCGTGCACGATACATTCTACCATTAGAACGTCACACTCATCACCATGGCGGATATGGACGTCCCGTTCCTCCAAAATATAAAGATATACTGGCTGATCGCGGAAGCACAGCCGGTGAACTCGGTTTCTCAGGCAAACGCCAGAATAATCTCGATACTGTTTATGTCCCTATGGAAGGTGCAGAATATCCTGTCCATGGAATAAAATATTATTCTGTTCCGTTGATGAAGAACCTAAAGGTAAAAGAATCACTTGAAGCCATGCGTGCTGCCGCAAAACGAAATGAAACTTTGGTATCAGGATTTGCTTCACTTGGATATGACACTCCAGGATATGGCTATGGAGACAGGGATAGCGACGGAACACCAAATCTCTCCAAAGGAATTGCACAACTCGCAAAAGAATATAATGTTCCCTACATCATAGATAATGCATGGGGTCTGCCCCTCGTCGGTACGAGCATCAAAAAGATCGGTGCTGATGTGATGATCTATAGCGTGGACAAAGCACCAAGTTTCCCCCACGGTGGATTGATTATTGGAAAAGAAGAAGCGATGATTCCTATCCGGCGCGCAATGGGTCTTCATGGAAATCGGTACGGTACAACCAGTTCATACGGAAAAGCAGCTTATGTTGCATTCGATCCGGGAAAAGAATCTCTCTCCGGAATGGTCGCTGCGTTGAAACTGCTCCGCGATAATCCAAAAAGTGTGACAAAGACCGTTGATGATCTGCATGAAGTAGTCGTTGCAGAATTTGCAAAGATCGATCCACGCATCAAACAATTCTTTAAGATCACAAAAAGCTACAACAGCTGTGCCGTCGAGATCAATTACGAAGACAGCTGGAAGAATGGAAAACTTGGAATTCCGATCTTTTCCATTGAAGATATGTATGCCGGTTCGAACTTGCTGCAGGATGGCTGCTCACAAATGGGAATCATTCCAACAATTTCGTACGATGCTAATATCTTCATCTCCCCGGGTCTCGGAACATCCGATAATCAGGGACAACTGGTGCCGGAACGGGCACGAATGGTTGTCCGCGGATTAGTGATGCTCATGGAAATCATCTGCGAACATTCCGGTATGTACGAACAGCAATAATTTCACCCATGCATCTCTTCTTCCGTGGTTCGAAGAAGAGATGCATCATATTTTTAAAAAGGTGACGTATGGAAAACGAAACAGCGTTCGACAAAATCATGGATGGACTTGATATTGAAACATATCTCGTGTGCAGTGATAGACAAGAAGGTAAACGACTTGCTTTACTGTTAGGTAAAGAAATGAATCTTGGCGATATCGACATCATGTTCGAGGAATTCGACGGATATGGAATGCGTGTCCGTCTTAGGAAATATATTTATAGACCAGGTGATGCGTATCGCTGGTTGAAATAGAGTAATGATCGGATTATTGTAGCATACTACTATTGAATAAATGTTGGGACTATTGAAATGAAACCAATGAATATCCTTTGTGTACCACTCGACCCTGTTCACGATGTCGGAATAAAAATCATTAGTGCTGAACTTTCAAAGCACGGACATAAAACAGAACTTCTTGCCCCTGATCTTGCCATTGAAAGCATTATAAAAAAAGCTGCAATGGGAAAGTATGATTTCATTTTAGTCAGTCGAACACTGGGATATGGTATTGCTGAGCTTCTGGCAAAATTTGTCGATCAGTTGGATGCTGCTGGAATCCGTGATCATTCAAAAATAGTTATCGGCGGAAAAGCGATCACTCCCGAACTAGCTGCAGAGCTCGGTTTTGATAAAGGATTTGATGAACATTCTTCGATCGAAAGCATTCTCGCATTTATTGAAGGAAGAACGATCGATCAACATTCGAATGAAATAAAAAAAGAAAAAATTAATATCCCGGAGAAACACACTTACGAATTCCATCACAAAGAGATCGAGTCCCTTCTTGAACAGATCGTTACAAAAACGCTTCGTTGGTCTGAAGGAAAATCATCGCCCGGGATTAGAAGAGCACAACTTCGTGGAGAATTGATGCGGGCACACGATGACGATCATCGGAAACAATTGAAAGAGAATTACAATCTCTTGTGTGACAAAGAAATTGTTGATGGAAATACCCTTCATCAATTCCCAAAAGGAGTGCGCTTTGTCTCCTCAGAAGAATTACATAATCTGGAGAAGATGCTTACCTCTCATACTGCAAATCATACGGTAAGGATTCAACATAATGATAGGCAACCTCTAGTCTTTAAATTTTTGGGAAGTGGTTGTCCAATTATGGACATCACTCATGGAAAGATCTGCGAACGCTGGGGCATTGATGGATTTCTTATTATCAATCCATCGTGGGAAGCCCGTTACGAAGGATTACTGGAAGGAATGCTTACCCATGAAAATGATGGAACGATCACATCATTAGAGAATATTCGCTTGATGAAACATTGGCTCGACCCTTCTACATTGTTGACTGTCCGCGCTCACCGTGGATTGAATACGCCTGAAACGACATTGCTTGCGGGAGAAGCCGGAGCCGACCTGACAAAAATCGATCTTGTATATGGATCTCTTGGAGCTGGAACTGATCCTGAACGATTGACAATCGATGGAATTGAATCAATTAAGATCGCCGGAAGGTACAAGATGGCATTTGATATTCCGGGGAACGATGAACTGAGCGGGGTCCCTGCCTGGAAAACTCTCGCCGGTTTGCTCATCAATGTTATGATCGGGAAAAAACTCGGCACCAATGCAATTCTAAAACCTCTCTTCTGTTACGGACCCCATATTGTTTTGAACGGTCAAATGAAATTGAATTATGTCGATTACAACGCGGCAAAAATTTTAGCGTTAAAAGAAATCGTTGATTGTCCGATCTGGCCCGGAGAACCAATAGCATTTATGACGCAAACGGAAGATCGGGTACAATCTGCAAATGCGACATCATACCACGCAGCATTGGCTGCATCACTTGATATTGATGCGATCACCATTGCTTCGACTGACGAAGCATATTCACGGGGTCCGATTTCAATTTCCTCCCGCATCGATAGTATTCGTGCAGTCACCGATGCGTTCCATTTTATGGGTAATGCTGGATTTTCTCCAACGAAAGAGATGCAGCTATTCAAAGATGATTTTATTAAAAAGATCACGTCAACTTTACGCGCAGTTGCTGAAGCTGATAATCTACCCGATGCGATCAATAAAGGATTGCTGGGTAATGCCGAGGATGGTGCATATCCGGGAAAATTCGGAAAAGGAACTGTAACACTTACCGACATCTGATGAACAATAAAAAAAAAGTAATCGGCATTGCGGGTACAGCCAAGAACACCGGAAAGACCACCACACTAAATTGTTTATTGAAGGAATCAGCTCATAGGAACTTGGTGGTTGCCGTAACCGGTATCGGGTTTGACGGTGAAGAAACCGATAACGTAACTCTACTTCCTAAACCTCGAGTCATTGTTTATCCAAATTCAATCGTCACAACATCGGAACAATGTTTGGATATTTCTTCGGCAAAGGTTGAGATCCTCCACAGAACGGGAATGAACACATCTCTTGGTGAAATTTTGATTTTGAGGATCATTCGCACCGGATTGATCGTTATTGCTGGACCAAGTAAAAGGAAAGAGCTCGAAATCATTGTTGAAAAAATGGAATCATATAGTGTCGATTGCATATTTGTTGATGGTTCTTTGAATCGTATCTCTCCAATGTCGGTTGTCAATGCAATTATTTTTACAACTGGAGCTTCACGATCTACAGATATTGTTTTTCTATCCAGAGAAATGAGAGCAATAGAATATTTATTCCATTTATCGGTTATAACAGACAACGTTGATTCCAAAACAATTAATATCCCACTATTACTGGATGATGGAGATGTTGATGAATTAAAGGCATTACTCACTACCGATAATACATCATTATCTATTTCAAAAATGGTTTCACTTTCTGCTTTAGAACGATTGACTTCTCTATGTGCCAATGGTTCAATACAATTACAGAAGCTGGTATTTCCCGATCCATTTGCATTGTTAATCAACGAAAATATTTACCAATCGTACAAATACATTTCAGAGTTGATTCGCCTGAATATTTCGGTATCATATCAAAAAGCACCAAAACTCTGCTGTATCACTGCAAATCCTTTTTTCCCTCAGTACGTTGGTGGTAAATATTTTTCACACTTCGTCGATAAGGTAGAACTCTTAAGTCAGCTGCAACTGAAATGTTCAACTCCAATTTTCAATACACAAGAAACCGAGCAGTCTATCATTTTTAATACTTGTTTCGATTAGTGAGATTTTTTCCGTTTAGATACTTTTTCTTTCTGCTCTCTACAAACCGGACTTTCTCATAGTTATCTTCAGTTGATTTTATATTATAAATAAAACAGACTTTTCTGTCTAAAAAGAGAGAAAATCTCTTTGTCTTTAATTCAATTCTATTTACATTTTTTTGTTTCCGTTTATTATTTTGTTGAAAGGCTTATGCTTTTTTTTATCGTCATCATCATAATTGTTAGTTTTGCTTTCCTTGCGGTCATTTCATACAATTCTCTCGTTCAAATGCGCAACCAGGTACGAAACGGATGGAAACAGATCGACATACAATTGAAACGGCGTCATGATTTAATTCCTAATCTTGTCAATGCGGTACGCGGACAAATGGAGTTTGAAAAAGAAACTCTTGAAAAAGTGATTAGTGCACGTACCGCGGCCGTGCATGCCAATGGCATTACCGAAGCAATAAAAAAGGAAGGTGAACTGACCACCGCTCTTTCAAAACTGCTTGCGGTCACGGAAAGTTATCCGGATCTCAAATCGAACGCATCTGCAAATCAATTAATGGAAGAGCTAACAACAACCGAGAACCAAATTTCATTTTCACGGTTGTTTTATAATGACATTTCCACAACGTATAACACAAGACTCGAATCATTTCCAATGAATCTATTCGCAGCTGATTTAGGATTCAATATCACACCTCTTTTTCAGATTACAAAGGGAGAAGAACGCAAAACACCTGTAGTTATTCTTTCAAAAAAATAATGAGTGAAAATCTCCTTCAACGAAACCGAAATATTCTTGAACAACAAAAACATAATAGACGAATGACGATAGTGTTTATTATACTCTTTGTGGGGTTGATTATTTTTTTAGGTGTCGGATTCGATTTCCTTTTTAATGTTAGCTCACCTATTCGCTTTATTCTATTGCCTCTTTTGCTCATTTCACTACTCTTCACTTTTCGAAATCACCAGGAAAAAATGGCTTCCTCACTTTGGAATAAAAATAAATCCACTGGAATAGATACTAGTGATAATTATGTTTCTGCTATTTCCAAACTTTTGGTAGGATCATTTCTTATAATTTATGCCATGGTTGCATACCGTTTAGACCCAAAATTTTTTGAACATCTTGTTCCTTCTTTTTTAGATACTCCTTTGCTTAGAGCCATACCATTTGGCGCTATTCTAATGGGAGTAATCGGTATCGCCTTCATTTGGTCGACATTATACTCCGGTCAACTTTCAATATTATTAGCAGTTAATGCTGAGTTGGCAGAATCTGACACCAACAATATCCAATACAACGAACTCAACAATGTCGTCACAGAAATAAGTTTGGCAGCTGGAATTCCAAAACCTACTGTGTACATTATTCATGACGGGGATCCTAATGCTTTGGCCACAGGTAGTATTGAGGAGAGTAGCATCATCGTAACGACAGGATTGTTATCAATATTAACCCGAGAAGAACTTCAAGGTGTTATCGCGCACGAGATAAGTCATATTCGAAACAACGATACTTATTTCTTAACTGTTGTTACAGTGTTGTTTGGAACAATTTTATTACTGTCCGAGTGGATACGCAAATCCTTCCTGTGGGGAAGTTCCGGAACTCGTGTTCCGGGAATGAATCCTCTTTTTCGAATTCTGTTTTTTGTTGTATGGTGTTTCATTGTTTTGTTTTCTCCAATTATTGCGCGAATTCTTGCAATGTCTGTTTCGCGGCAACGGGAATTTCTTGCTGATGCAAGCGCAGCACAATTAACTCGCAATCCCTTAGCATTAGCAAAAGCGTTAGGAAAAATTGAAGCAAGAAATAGCCCCACTTTTTCTATTCCAAAAAGCATCGCTCACATGTGTGTTATCGATCCGCTGGGAAGAAAAATCAATAATAAAGAGGGATTTTGGAGCAATCTGTTTGCTACACATCCTCCAATACAGAAAAGAATTACGCTTCTTCGGGCAATGTCATACCAATAAACGTCATTCTACAGTTTGTTTCCCTGCCGAAATTTCGGTACATTTATTTAGTTGATGTCAGATATCAGAACAAACCGATGTCTGACATCGTTGTTTTTAGAACAATTTTAGGCTCGTTTTGAAGAAATATCTATCATTTATAAAAATAGAACACACGCTTTTCTCTCTTCCGATGATCTATAGTGGAGTGTTTCTAGCATCGAAAGAAAGACCATCCATACTATTGCTCATTTTAGTATTAGTAGCTGCTGTTGGTGCCCGCTTAGTAGCAATGACACTCAATCGGATTATCGACCGCGAAATCGATAAACACAATCCCCGCACGATCAATCGTGAACTTCCATCAGGGAAGATGAACTTAAAGGAAAGTTACGGCGTTCTGGTGCTGGGATTAGTATTATATCTCATTTCAGCGAAGATGATCTCTGATTTTTGCTTTTACCTCTCCCCAATTCCATTGATAGTGTTCGTAGTGTACCCGTATTTAAAACGTTTTACTCCTCTTGCACATTTTGGAGTTGGAATGGGTCTTGCAATGGGTCCACTCGGAGGTTTTTTTGCCGTTACCGGTTCGATTGACAGATTTGGAGAAGCAATGCTTTTACCACTGTTCAATCTATTTTGGGCTACAGGATTTGACATTATCTATTCTACACTTGATGAACAGTTTGATAAAAAAGCAGGATTATTTTCGTTCCCCTCGCGGTTCGGGAAAGCAAAAGCATTACAAATTTCAGGTGGATTACATCTTTTGGCATTTATTGTTCTAATTGCTCTTGTTCTGATATCGTTAAAAGCATTAATTGCGTTGCCATTTTTGTTATTGAGCGGCTTCCTCCTTTGGCTGGAACAACATAAGGCAGAAGATGTGGAGTTGGCTTTCTTTAAGATCAATATCGTTGTCGGGTTTAGTATTCTTGTGATGATATTAGTAAGTATTTAATTGAATAAGGTGTTAGCCGTTAGCTTCCCTAAAACCTAACACCCAATACCTAAATAATATGAAAATTGTAATTGGCATTACAGGCAGTTCCGGCGCAGTCTACGCATTAGATTTCCTGAGAAAATCTCAATCAGATAAATTTCTCGTCGTCAGTAAATGGGGAAAAGCATTGCTGAAAGATGAATTGAAGATGGAAGACACTGATCTTCTTCCATTCGTAAAGCGGCAGTTTGATGATAAAGATTTAACAGCACCGATCGCTTCCGGCTCAAATTTCTTTGATGCGTATGTAATTCTACCCTGCTCCACTTCAACAATTGGAAAAATAGCTTCAGGAATTGGCGATACGTTAATAACACGAACAGCACAGGTCGCCTTAAAAGAACGATATAAATTAGTTATTTGTGTTCGTGAAACACCTTTGTCAACATTAACTCTTGAGCAGTTGAGTAAACTTTCAAGTTACGGTGCTATCGTTATGCCAATATCATCACCACTCTATTTTGTTCCTGAAACCGTTAACGAATATGTGGGAGCATTTACAGATAAAGTCCTTGGAGTAATTGGAGAAAAACGTGGGCAAGGATGGAGAGCTGAAGAGTTTGAATAACAATTATTTTTCTCTTGAGTCTTTCCGGTTAAAGAAGAAATATTATGTTTGATAATCTACAGGACTTTGTAAAACATCTTGAAAAGAACGGTGAACTTCATCGCGTAAAGGTTGAAGTCGATCCCGAATTGGAAATTACCGAGATCGCTACGCGTGCATTGAAGCTTGGTAAGCCGGCATTATTATTTGAAAATGTCAAAGGGGCTGATTTTCCTCTCGTCATCAATATGCTGGCAAGCGAACGGAGAATTGAACTTGCACTGAACAAACATCCGGATGAGCTTGGCGAAGAATTGATTTCGTTTGCAGAAAAGGTCATGCCTCCTTCTCCAAAGATTTTGTTCGAAGAATCTGCAATGATTCGTCGTTTGTATAATGCACGACCAAAAAATGTTACGATCGCTCGTTCGCAAGCAGTAATCGAAGAACCGAATCTTTCCTCCCTTCCTATTTTAAAAACATGGCCTGAGGATGGCGGACGATTTGTCACGCTGCCTCAAGTGATCACGTACGACCCCAAAACCGGGAAAAGGAATATCGGAATGTATCGTATTCAAAAATACGATGATCGAACAACAGGAATGCACTGGCAAATCGGCAAAGGCGGCGGCTTTCATTATCACGAAGCAGAAAAACTCAATCAGCCGCTTGAAGTTGCACTCGTTATTGGCAGCGATCCTGCTCTTCTTCTTGCAACCGTTGCTGCACTTCCTGAAGGAATTGATGAAGCAATGTTCGCCGGATTCTTGCGTGGCAAACCGACGGAATTTGTAAAGGGTCGTTCGATCAATATTTCTGTTCCTGCAAATGCCGAATTTGTTTTTGAAGGAATTGTAAAACCAAAGGAACGCCGACTTGAAGGACCGTTTGGAGATCATTTTGGGCATTATTCAAACGCAGCAGATTTTCCTGTCTTCCATATTCATACGATGACTAGACGCAAAGAACCAATTTATCCGGCGACCATTGTTGGAATCCCTCCGATGGAAGATAAATTCATCGGAGATGCAACACAGCAGATCCTTGCACCGCTTGCTCGATTGATACATCACGAAGTGAAAAATGTGTGGGCTTATTACGAAGCAGGATTTCACAATCTTTTAGTTGTTTCAGTTCACGAACGATATCAAAAAGAAGCAATGAAGGCTGCATTAGGACTCATGGGAACAGGACAACTTTCACTGACAAAATGTTTAGTCACGGTATCAGAGAATGTCGATGTCCGTAATTTCAATGAAGTTTTGAAAGCCATCCGTGATAATTTTGATCCTCATTTTGATTTTGTAATGATTCCGAAAGTACCTCTCGATACTCTCGATTTTACTTCATTTAAGATGAATCTCGGCAGTAAAATGATCATTGATGCAACAGAGAAGAAAAAACCGAAGCAAAAAGTGAATGTGAAGAAATTGAATGATGTCGTAAAAACGCTTTCATCATACGACAGACGGATCATTGATGCGCGGCTTATCGAAGGTTCATTCTTATTAGTCAAGGTAAAAAAAGATGGCGATGCTGTCATTAAAAAGATCGTAAAGCATCCCGATCTTGATGGAGTGAAGATTGCCGCAACCGTAAGTTTCGATGTAGATATTAACGAGCAAGAGAGTTATATTTGGGGCGTTTTCACCCGGTTCGACTGCGAACGGGACCTTATTTTTACTGAGCAAAAACTGATCGGTATCTCTCCTATTTACAAAGGAATCTTAGGAATCGATGCTACGTGGAAAACCGGATATCCAAACCCGTTGACAATGAGTGATGCAATCGTTAAAAAAGTTGATGAGCGTTGGGATAGTTACTGGAGATAATTTTATTTTTAATAAATTATAAGAGTAAATGAATACATCTATACATTTCAGAGACAAAAATTTAATCCCGATCTGGGATAAAGTGCAAAACGGCAATCGACTTTCACCGGAAGACGGACTGCTGATGTTCGCTTCGCAGGATATTATTTCCATCGGAAAAATGGCGAATGCAGTTCAACAGATGAAAAGCGGCGATGCCGTCTATTACGTTGTCAATCAAAAGATCGAACCGACAAATATCTGCGTTCTTTCATGTAAGTTCTGTGATTTTGCTGTAAAGCAAGGAACTCCGCACGCATACGAAATGACGATTGAGGAAATTCTTTCGAAACTCAATTCTGATGTTCACGAAGTTCACATCACCGGCGGATTACATCCTGATTGGCCATGGGAATATTACGTGGGAATGGTACGGGATATTAAAAAAGCTTTCCCGCAGATCGATGTCAAAGCATTTACAGCTGTTGAGATTGACTTCTTCCATAAGAAATTCAAAATGCCGATTGATGAAGTGTTGCGCCAATTATATGCTGCCGGTTTACGCACAATGCCGGGCGGCGGTGCTGAGGTTTTTTCAGAACGTGTACGCAAACTTCTCTTCAATCAAAAGATTGGTGCAAAAACTTGGTTTGAGGTTCACAAAACAGCGCATAAGATGGGAATACCTTCCAATGCTACGTTACTGTACGGGCATATTGAAACGTACGAAGAACGTGTAACACATATGACGAAGCTGCGCGATGCACAGGATGAAACACACGGATTTCTATCCTTCATCCCTCTTGCCTTCCAACCCGGAGATACGGGAATTAAACCAAAAAATGATTTTACGTCAGCCATCGAAGATCTGAAGACCATTGCTATTTCTCGACTGATGCTTGACAATTTTCCGCACATCAAGGCATACTGGGTAATGTTGACGGAAGAAGTTGCTTCGGTCGCATTGAATTTTGGAGCAGACGATATGGACGGCACGGTCGGCGGCGAAAAAATTGCACACGACGCCGGTGCAACCAGTCCTATGGCAATGGCAAAAGACAAACTGATCAAGATCATCAAGGATGCAGGAAAAATTCCTGTTGAAAGAGATGTTTATTATAATGCGATCAATGTGAATACAGAGAATGTGATCGGAAAAATCCCGTATCTCAACTCTGTTCCGTTTTATGAGAATATTGAACAACGTCAATTCAAGATTCTTCCAATTGTTCCAAGAAGAATGGGACAGCTTTCTGTTAAAGGTCAGATCGATGCGGGTTTATTTTCATTGATGGATTATTTTGCTCAAGAGCAAAATCTTGAATTGATGAATTATTGTATCGCTACCCGCGATCAGGTAAAAAGTGTCATGCTTTTTTCAAAAGAGGGCTGGCAAGGATTAAACGGAAAAAATATCGGTATCATTGACGACACAGCAACTTCTGTTCGGCTTCTCCAGGTACTACTCGAAAAAAAATATTGTGTAAAAGTACACTTTGTTCGAATGCATGCAAGTGTAAACGACTTCTCCCAATTTGATGCCATTTTGTTGATTGGAGATGAAGCTTTAAAATCCAATAAATCCGGATTACCGGGGTTTGATCTTGTCTTCGATCTAGCAAAAGAATGGTATGAATGGCAAAAAATGCCGTTTGTCTTTGCGGTGTGGGCACACAAAAAATCACTGACACGAGATAAGCGTGAAGAACTTCAACAGATCATTCTGCAATCGCTTGAAAAAGGGGAAAATCAACTCGAATCAATCGGCGCCTTCCATGGAAAAATGATCACATTATCTCCGTCTGAAACATCGGAATATTTACAAGGATTCAATTATCGGCTCGGTGAACGGGAAAAAGAAGCAATAAACATCTTCAAAAAACTTATTGAAGAAGTTGTTGTAATTTCGTAGCTTATAGAACTTTACAACCCAAATAATGCCAATGGACCAGCAAACAGTCACAAAGTTACAAGAACTAATTCAGCAAGGCGAAAAGCTTACTCCTGAAGGTGGCCATGAATTCTCAGGGTACAACGCCAAAATGCAAAGCCAATATTTGATGTGGCGAAAATCGTGCCTTGACACGATTGCGAAAATCGGTGAGAAAGCAAACCCTCACCGAGAAAAGATTACCAAAGATGAGAACGGAGCTTATTTTTATCAAAGCTCGGCACAGTTAATTCTTGAAATGATGAAACAATCTTTGGTGCTCGCGGAAATTGAAGCAAAAAAAAATACACCGCCACCACCAAAAGCAACACCTGCTCCAGCACCAAAAGTTGAGCCATTTGTTCCTCCTGCTGTGCAACCTAAACCTGCACCACAGCCGGCACAAACTCAAAGTCCGGTGAAACAAGAGACACCAAAAGTTGCAGCTGCGCCTGTTCCACCTCCTGTACAAACTGCCGCACCGCAGGTCACTCCCCCAGTACCAAAAGAGGATTCAATTTCAAAAAGACAGGTCCTGATACTTTCATCGTCGGAATCAGAACTGCAAAATCAACTTTCAAATTTATTGAAAGAAATGGGGATTGAAGGAGTCACATTTCAGCGCGGCGATGCTCCTGATGCGATTGTTGGATTTTTGGAAAAATATCCAACGGTAAAATATGTGTATTACCTCTATAATCCTGAAGATATCAATAGTGCAATGTTCGAGTTAGGTTATCTTATTGGTAAGGTAGGATCAAATCGCGTGTGTTGCATTCATAAAAAAGATGATGCACCGCCAAAGGGAGTTCCGGGAATTATTTATAAAGAGATCGTCGTTAAACTTGAAGAAATTAGTTTCAGCTTGATCAAAGATCTTAAAGCAGCAGGATATACAGTAACATTTTAATTTTTAAAATTACATCATAACCTTCCGTTAAGCAGCACTTTGCGGAAGGTTTTTTTTCGATATGACACTTTCTGAGATTTATATTAAAGTTCGTAACAACAAACGAATCAATCGTGAAGAGGGATTGTTTCTTCTTCGGAATGCTCAATTGTTGGATCTTGGTGATCTTGCAAATGAGATCCGATTCAAAAAAAATCCGGATCCTTCCGTAACATTTGTACTCGATTCAAATCCAAACTATACCAATGTCTGCAATATTGATTGTATCTTTTGTGCATTCTACCGACATCCGGGAGAAGAAGGTGTGTATACTCACACTGTTGATGAAATGATCCAGAAGTTCAAAGAGTCAGCAAAAAAAGGAATAACTACGATCCTTCTTCAAGGAGGCGTGAATCCAGATTTGCCATTTGAATATTATGTTGAAATGGTCGAACGAACCGTAAAGGAAGTTCCCGAAGTGTATCCGCACTTCTATTCTACATCCGAGATCATCGAAATGGCTCGAGTTTCAGGACTAACTCTAGCACAAGTTCTTCAACGATTATGGAATGCAGGACAGCGATCAATCCCGGGCGGCGGCGCAGAGATCCTATCAGATAGAGTGAAGAAAAAAATCAGCAGCAAAAAAGGAACTTCAGCAGACTGGTTAAATGTGATGCGTGAAGCACACAAGATCGGTTTCAGATCAACTGCGACGATGATGTTTGGTCATATTGAAAAGGAAGAAGATATTATTGAACATCTTGAGGTCATTAGAGAATTACAGGATGAATATCATGGATTCACAGCTTTTGTGCCTTGGAGTTTTAAGCCAGGTAATACCCCGCTTGAAAAAATTATTCCCACCTATGCAACACCAAAGCGTTATTTGGAAATGATTGCGTTCTCAAGAATCTATTTGGACAATTTTGATCATGTTCAAGCATCGTGGTTCAGTGAAGGAAAAAAGACCGGACAGATTGCGTTGCACTTTGGAGCGGATGATTTTGGCGGAACACTTCTCGAGGAAAATGTTCACGCAGCGGCAAATTTTGTGAACAAAACAAATACTGAAGAATGCATTCAACTCATTCACGAATCCGGTTTTGATGCAGCACAACGGGGAACTTTATATGATATCAAAAGAGTAATTTCCAGAACAAAAGCGGCGTAATATTCAGTTGATCGTCAACTTAGCGTTGATGGACAACTGAAGTAATCCCGACTAGCATTTTTCCTTCATCCAACAACCGCTTCAATTCATCTTCAGTTCTCCCCTCGGCATAAATTCTTACTAACGGTTCGGTCTGTGAAACACGGATAAGAAGCCATCGGGAATCACCAAACAAGAATTTAATTCCATTCAAGGTTTCCTTATCATAAAGTTTGCGGACTTTCTCAATGAAAAATTCTTCCAGATTCTTTGACGGATGAAAATGTTCACACCGTTTAAATAAACTTTCCTTCCAATCCTCAGATGTTTCAAGCTTCAGGTCAATCCTTTTATAATGCACTTCACCAACGATGTTTTTAATACTATTCCATAATTCATGTAGTGATTTCCCGCTCATCGCAAGAAGTTCACAAAACAGTAATCCTGACAGGATTCCATCACGTTCCGGCATATGTCCTTGGATTCCAAATCCTGCACTTTCCTCTACTCCCAGTAAATAATCCGTTCTCAGCATTATCTCAGCAATATTCTGAAAACTGACATTCACTTCATAGAATGGAAGATTCCACCGTTCAGCAAAAACCCGTACTTTATCCGTCACCGGAACAGACTTGATAATTGCTCCTCGCAATTTTTTGTATTCATGCAAATGCCATAATAATAACAGAATGGTTTGTTGTACTGATATCCACTTTCCATCTTCAAAACAAATTGCACATCGATCACTATCCCCGTCCGTTGCAATTCCCAGAATTGCATCAGTGGCATTCGTGTTATACAACAACGGTTCAAGGTTCTTCTCTATCGGTTCCGGTTTGCGGTCGTAAAAATTTGGTTCGGACGTTCCAAAGATCGTTTGAGCCCTCCAACCGAGAGGAATTAAAATATCTTCAAGAATAGTCTGACCGGCACCACCCATTGAATCAACGATCACACTTGGATTATTTGCCGGATTGTCGGCAAACGATTTTAATGCAGAAAAATCAACGATCGATTGAAGATGGAAAAGATAATCCGAAAGTAAATTACTACGAACAATAAGAGCGTCGTTTCTTTTTCCATTGATTTCTTCAGTTAGAAACTCACGCACTTTGCGGGTCTCTTCTACTAAAAACGGTCCACCATACCCTGCTTTGAATTTAACCCCGTTGTAATTTGACGGGTTATGACTTGCAGTGATCATTATTCCTGCAGAGCAATTCAAGTGCTTTACCGAGTATGAAAGTACAGGGGTTGGAATTATTGTTTGAGAAAGAATTACGGATATGTTGTTACCAGAAAGAATTTGTGCAAATATCTCGGAGAATCGATCAGAATTTACTCTTCCATCAAACCCGACTGCAACAGGTTGTGAGTCTAAATGATTTGATTGAAGATAACGAACGAAGGCTTCGGCAACTCTGATAAGATTTTCTTCGTTGAAAACTTCGCCGGTGAGTGCTCGCCAACCGTCATTGCCGAACTTAATTGTGCTCAACTTCCCCATTTGAGGATTCCTCATTCACAATAGTTAGTGCCTCAAGGTATTGATTTGCCGGGACAAATATTTTTATCGGGTATTTGAAGATCGTGCGACCGAGCGCATTATCCATAAATCCATCAGCCATTACTCCAATATTCGTCGTATTAAGAGCATTGGTATTGATTCCGGCACTTTCCAATTTTCCACGGACAATTTGAGATTCATAGAAATCATTTGAAGAAAAAACAACAGTCCAACCTTCCACTGCCTCAATCATTACATGGTCATCACAATAGTTGCGTTTATTCTTTTCATTCAGACATTCAACACAGAATAGTTTTTGACAGATCACGCAGACACCTGCGGCAACTCCCAGAGGATGATTGGTGCAGGAATATTGATCTTCTGCAAAGAGTGAACCGCAGTTCGGGCAAAAATCGGAATCGAGATCTGCTGCACCGCCGCAATTGTCACATTCGTTCATAGGTTCAGGCACAGGGAGTGTGTCAACAAGAAGAATATTACAATCGGCGCAAAAGACCGCTTCATCGGTATATTCGGTTTTGCATTCCGGACAGAATTTCATTGAATTGTTTTCTCACAAAGTCGCAGAGCCGCCAAGGGTTAATCGAATTTTTTTTGCGCCTTGGCGTCTTAGCGAGAGTTATTCTTAAACATTAAATCTAAAATGACAAATATCGCCATCTTCCATAACATATTCTCGGCCTTCAACATGCAATAGACCGTTTTCCTTCACTGCAGCTTCCGTCTTTAATCTAAAGAGATCTTCGCATTTCATCACTTCTGCACGGATGAATCCTTTCTCAAAGTCTGTGTGGATCACTCCTGCGGCTTCCGGTGCCATAGCTCCTTTGCGAAGCGTCCATGCATGAACTTCTTTTGGTCCTGCAGTAAAGAATGTTATCAGTCCAAGTAGATCCATCCCTTCACGGATAACTTGCTGTAAACCAGATTCTTTCAAACCAAGTCCTTCCAAAAAGCTTGCTTGATCTTCCTTTGGAAGTTCAGCAACTTCGGCCTCAACTGCTGCGCTCACAATAACCACTTTTGCACCTTCAATTGCTGCGATCTCTTTTACCTGTTCAACATAACTATTTCCTGTTGATATTTCCCTTTCATGAACATTACACACATACATCACCGGTTTGTTAGTCAGTAGATGCATATCTCGTAAGAATATTTTCTCTTCATCGTTATGGATCTGAACATAGCGAGCAAGTCTCCCGGTAGCAAGATGATCTTTTACTTTATTGTAAAAATCCGCTTCAGGACGAGCTTTCTTATCATTCTTCGCGCGGTGTTCCGCATCCCGCACTTTCTTTTCGATCGTATCCATATCTTTGATGATCAATTCCGTTTCGATCACTTCAATATCCCGTTTCGGATTTACACTTCCATCAACATGGATGATGTTTGGATCATCAAAACAACGAACGACGTGAGCGATTGCATCAACATCTCTGATGTGAGAAAGAAACTGATTTCCAAGTCCTTCGCCCTTGCTTGCACCTTTAACAAGACCGGCAATATCAACAAATTCAATTGACGAAGGCACAATTTTTTGTGAATCATAAACTTTCACAAGTTTGTCGATCCGTTCATCGGCAACAAGCACGACCCCAACATTCGGTTCGATTGTGCAGAAGGGATAATTCGCAGCCTCAGCACCTGCAGATGTGATTGCATTAAAAAGAGTTGATTTACCAACGTTTGGAAGTCCTACAATACCACAATTAAAGCCCATTTTTCAAATACCAATTATCAATGTTCAAAAAAACCAAAACAATTGTCATACTGAACGAAGTCAAAATATAACAATACAGAATAGATGTTTGGAGTGAATTACCAACAAAGATACAGAAAATTTGCAGGGCATCCAAAAAAATGCTACCAGAACTTTTTTTTGAATGTCATTGATTATTTCTTGCATAATTATTCATTTGCATGTATATTTATGCAATGAATAAACGAATCTCAATTATTGGTGCATCGGGATATTCCGGTGCCGAACTTTTAAAAATCTTACTCCGACATTCTCATGTCGAAGTAACTCGTGTTTTTGCAAACTCATCTGCCGGAAAACGAGTTGATGAACTCTATCCTCACTTTCGCTCAGTAACGAACTTTGTCTACGAAGAATATGCTATCGAAAAAGTAAGGAACGATGATCTCATCTTTATTGCCCTCCCTTCCGGAGAAGCAATGAATTTTGTTCCTGCATTAATTGATGCCGGTAAGAAAGTGATTGATCTTGGGGGAGATTTCCGTCTGCAAGATATAGAGCTATATGCAAAATATTACAAACATGAACATAAAGCATCAAAATATCTTTCAAAAGCTGTGTACGGTTTGTCTGAATGGAATAAACAAAATATTCAATCGGCACAATTGATTGCAAACCCCGGGTGTTATGTGACAAGTGCGCTGATGCCACTTCTTCCATTGGTAATAGAGAATCTTATTGAAGCGACAGGAATCACCATCAGTTCACTTTCGGGTGTTTCCGGTGCTGGACGCAGCTCATCTGTTGATCTCTCCTTTACAGAAACAAATGAATCTGTAAAAGCATATAAAGTTGGGATTCACCAACATACACCGGAGATTGAAACTGTTTTAAATGATTTTGGCGGTAAAAAATCGATTGTTACATTTGTTCCACATTTAATTCCGATCACACGCGGAATTTATTCATCAATCTATGCAACACCAAAAGAGAATATTTCTTTTGACCAGATTGAAGCGGCATATAAAAAATATTATTCAAAGACACCGTTTGTCCGTTTAATTGGAAATGCTGTTCCTGAAATAAAGCATGTTCAGAACACAAACTTCTGTGATATAGGTTGGAAAGTGTATGAACGTAACAACCAGATCATTCTTCATTCGGTGATCGACAATCTTGTTAAAGGTGCAGCAGGACAAGCTGTTCAAAACATGAATCTAATGTTCGGCTTAGATGAAACAGCCGGGTTATTCTAATATATCCTATCATTTAATAATGAAAACACATAAATACAAAAAGATTGACGGTGGTATTTGCGCACCACAAGGTTACCTTGCTTCAGGTGTTCGTGCAGGCATTAAAAAATCAAAGAAAGATGTTACCTTGATCTATTCTATAGTTCCTGCTGTCTCTTCCGGTGTGTTTACACAGAGCACAACAGTTGCAGCATGTGTGACGCTTGATCAACTACATTTGAAAAAATCGAAAACAACACAGGCAATCCTCATCAACAGCGGAAATGCGAATGCATGCACCGGCGAACGGGGAATGATGAATGCGAAGCAGTCAATCGCAACAACCGCATCCGCACTCGGCATTAAAGAATCCCAAGTATTGGTTTCATCCACTGGTGTCATTGGGCAGTTCCTGCCAATGGATAAATTAACCCACGGAATTTACGAAACCGTAAAACATTTGCGCTCCGATGGCTATAGTGACGCTGCGGAAGGAATTTGCACAACGGATACATTCCCAAAAGAATATGCAATCGAAATCGAGCTTTCTGGTGTTCCTGTTCGTATCGGCGGTATTGCTAAAGGATCGGGAATGATCGCCCCCAATATGGCAACGATGCTTGCATTCATTACAACCGATGCAAAGATATCGCATCATTTACTAAAGAAAGCATTCAAAAATGCAAATGATATGTCATTCAATCGCATAACCGTCGATGGTGATACTAGCACGAATGATATGTCGATCATTTTGGCAAATGGCAAAGCCGAAAACAAAGAAATCAATGAAGGGACTTCCGATTACAATAAATTCTATTCGGCACTTGAGCATGTCTTGGTTGTATTGTCAAAACTGATCGTCAAGGACGGCGAAGGGGCAACAAAGTTTGTTGAAATTACAGTAACAGGAGCCAAAACAAAACTGGATGCCGAGATTGCAGGACGAACAATATGTAATTCACCTCTCGTCAAAACTGCAATACATGGCGAAGATGCTAACTGGGGAAGAATTCTTGCTGCGGCTGGACGATCGGGTATTCCATTTAACCCTGCGAAAACTGAAATCTTTTTTGATGATTTAAAGATTCTCGGAAGAAATTACGACATCAGCTTTTCTGAAGAAAAGGCAAAAAAGATCCTTGAACAGAAAGAATTGACCATTACCGTCGATCTCAATAACGGAAAACACTCGGCAACCTTCTGGACATGTGATCTCTCTGCTGAGTATGTTAGAATTAATGCGAGCTATAGATCTTAAATTACAAGATTGCAAGATTACATAATTTCAGAATTGTGGAGATTAATGTATGGCAATTCAACGATTTGAGGAAATGAAAGTTTGGCAAGACTCAAGGACTCTAACAAAAATATTTACTCATTGACCAAGAATAAATATTTTATCAAAGATTTTGGTTTACGAGATCAAATTCAAAGAGCAGCGGTATCAATAATGTCGAACATAGCTGAAGAATACGAAAGAGACAACAACAAAGAGTTCATAAAATTTCTCGGTTACTCAAAGGGCTCAGTGGGGGAAGTGAGAAGTTTATTATATGTCGCACTTGATCAAGCATATATTTCTGAAACAGATTTCAATAATTTCAAAGAATCAGCAATAAATATTTCTACACAGATCGCAAATTTTATAAAGTATCTTCGCAAAAGAGTCAATACAGTGAAATAGCAATTATGTAATTTTGAAATCATGTAATTTTGTATTTAAACTATTTTTTATGGGACAATCTAAAGAAGAAATTTTAATCGAAGCCCTTCCCTACATCCAAAAATACGAGGGAAAGACATTTGTTGTGAAATACGGCGGTGCTGCACAGACTGAAACCGAATTAAAACAACGATTCGCAAAGGATGTAACGATCTTGAAAAAAATCGGGATCAATATTGTCATCGTTCATGGCGGCGGTAAAGAGATCACAGATACTGCGTATAAACTCGGGATTGAAACGCAATTCATCAATGGACATCGTTACACCGATAAAAAAATGGTCGATGTTGTTCAAATGGTTCTTGCGGGAAAGATCAACAAAGAGATCGTTAACCTTATCAACCAAAATGATGGTGAGTCCGTTGGTATTAGCGGTGTTGATAATAATCTTTTAACGGCAGAAAAATACCTTGAAGATGGTGAAGATATCGGTCTTGTGGGAAAGATCGTTGATGTCAATGTCCCTTTTCTAAAAATGTTCCTTACGAACAAACTCATGCCTGTTATTGCCCCCTTTGGTGTTGGAACGGACGGAACGATCTATAATGTCAATGCCGATCTCGCAGCAGCTGCGGTTGCATCTGCTCTCAAAGCTGAGAAATTAGTGTATCTGAGCGATGTGGAAGGTGTAATAGCAAACAAACAACTTGTGTCAACGTTGACCGAGCAAAATGCAAGAGAATTATTTGGGGAGGGAATTATCAGCGGTGGTATGATTCCAAAAGTGAAATCTGCTTTTTCAACGCTCCATTCGGGGGTGAAAAAAGTGCATATGATCGATGGGCGGAAAAAACATTCTCTCCTTCTCGAGATCTTTACAGATGAAGGGATTGGGACTGAACTAGTATTATAGATATGTTCATTTCAAAATTGCATAATTACAAGATTCCAAAATTATAAAATCAAATGAATAAAGATTTTTTATCGATCGCTGAATTAAAGAAAGAAGAAGTATTCGAACTTCTAACACTTACCGATTCATTAAAAGTGCAAAGAGATCTTAAACCGCTGTCCGGGAAAACGGTTGCAATGATCTTTCAAAAACCATCACTTCGCACACGGGTTTCATTTGAAGTGGGCGTTATCCAACTCGGAGGTCATGCAATTTTCTTAACGGATGAAGGTGTTGGTCTCGGAGTTCGAGAATCCGCTGCTGATGTTGCCAATGTATTGTCACGATTCAATGATGCGATCGTTGCTCGGGTATTCGACCATCAGTTATTGCTTGATCTTGCCAAGTTTGCAACCATACCGGTCATCAATGCGCTCTCTGATCTTTCGCATCCTTGTCAAATTTTAGCCGATCTGTACACAATTCGTCAACATAACAAACTGCGTGATCATGTAAAAATTGCGTATGTCGGTGACGGTAATAATATTGTTAATTCTTGGCTTGAGCTTTCTTCAATTATTCCCATTCATCTTACGCTTGCTATTCCATTTGGATATGAACCTGATCCCGTAACTTTTGAAAAAGCAATAAAATCCAAAGTGAGTAAGATCGAAATCATTCGTGACCCAAAGAATGCTGTCAATAAAGCTGATGTGATCTATACTGATACGTGGACAAGCATGGGGCAGGAAAAAGAAAAGACAAAGCGGATTTTTGACTTCTGGGAATATCAAGTAAATTCATCGTTAGTTCGACATGCATCGAAAGAAGTGCTCGTCATGCATTGTCTTCCGGCCCATCGAGGAGAGGAAATTACCGATGAAGCATTGGATGGGAAACAATCAGTTGTAAACGATCAAGCAGAAAATCGTTTGCATATTCAAAAAGCCATCATGGCAAAATTGATCGGAAAGATATAAGACATCGGATCTATGATGGACCGGTGAACACTAATATAGTTCGAACTGATTAAGAAATAAAACTATGAACAAACCACAACGGCATTTTATCATAAAAGAGATCATCCAGACTCAACCGGTTGCAAGCCAAGAAGAACTTGTCGCATTATTGAAGAAACGAAATTTTGACGTAACGCAGGCAACTTTGTCGCGTGATCTCGCAGAACTTGGCGTAGCGCGGATTCATACAAACGACGGGTTACGATATTCTCTGAATGGTCATTCTGATGAAAAGATATCTCCGATCGTCGGAAGAGAAGTGCTTAGTGTTGATCATAATGAAGTAATGGTTGTGATCAGAACTCTTCCCGGACGTGCATCAGGCGTTGCTTCATTTGTCGATTCCATGATGAATCCGTTGATCATCGGGACTGTTGCCGGCGACGATACGGTATTTGTAACACCTGCTTCCGTAAAAAAAATCAGCAAGATTGAAAAAATAATAAAAGATTTAATCAACGAAAAACTAACTTAACAAAGGAACATTGAACGTGAAAAAACCAAAAATAGCAGTTGCATATTCCGGCGGTTTGGATACATCCGTCATCGTAAAATGGCTGCAGGAAAAGTACAATGCAGATGTCATCACTGTTACAGGAAATCTTGGACAGAAAAAAGAATTGATCGGCGTGCCGGAAAAGGCATACAAATCCGGTGCTAAGAAAGTATTCATGCAAAATCTAGAAAAAGAATTTGTCTATGATTATATCTTCCCGGCATTAAAAGCAGGTGCATTATACGAGCATACCTATCCTATGGCAACATCACTCGGACGACCGCTTCTAGCAAAGGCACTCGTTGAAGTTGCTAAACGCGAACATTGCACCGCCGTTGCCCATGGATGCACTGGAAAAGGAAATGATCAGGTTCGATTTGAGGTTGCGGTAATGGCGCTTGCACCTGAACTGAAAGTGATCGCACCGCTTCGTGAGTGGGAGTTTAAATCCCGTGAAGAAGAGGTTGATTATTGCCAGAAACACGGAATACCGGTTTCGGCTACAAAAGCAAGCCCTTATTCAATTGATGAAAATATCTGGGGGACAAGCATCGAGTGCGGTATTTTGGAAGATCCAATGGAAGTCGCTCCGCAGGATGCTTACACCAGAACAGTGTCACCGGAAAACGCTCCTGATAAACCAACGTATGTTACTCTTGAATTCAAAGAAGGCGTTCCCGTTGGATTGAACGGAAAGAAAATGGACGGCGTTTCCCTTATTCACAAATTAAATGAGATTGCTGGTGCAAATGGTGTGGGTCGTCTTGACCTTGTAGAGAATCGTCTTGTCGGCATCAAGTCGCGGGAGATCTATGAAGCACCTGCAGCTGTAACATTGCATTTTGCACATCGCGAACTTGAACGTCTTACCTTAGATAAAGAAGTGACACATTACAAGATCAAGTTGGCAAGCGATTATGCAACTATTATATACAACGGACTTTGGTTCACGCCATTGAAAAAAGCATTGGATGGTTTCATCAATGAAACACAAAAGAATGTGACCGGAATTGTAAAGTTGAAACTGTATAAAGGCAACATTGAAATTGCGGGACGCACTTCCCCATTCTCATTGTATGATATGAAACTGGCAACCTACACCGTGGCCGATACCTATGATCACACAGCTGCGGAAGGATTCATTAAAATTTTTGGTTTACCGTCCAAGATTTACAACAAGGTAAACAAAGAGAAGTTCGCCAAAGTGAAGAAAGTTTTGAAAAGAAAAAAATAATATTCAGATCTCTTATAAATAATAAAAGCGGATGATTATCCGCTTTTATTATTTTATGGATAGCCGACAAACTCATTCAGGGGTAACAGCTGCATCAGTTATTTTATAAATGTTCCATTCCGTAATTCCGCAAAGGCTTGTTGCAATTCTTGTTGCGTATTCATCACTATTGGTCCTCCCCACGCAACAGGTTCCTTCAGCGGTTTTCCAGAAACAAGTAAGAATCGAATTCCACTCTCTCCTGCTTGTACTGTCACTTCATCTCCATTATCAAAAAGAATGAGCGAACGATTTCCTGACCATTCCAATTCTTCTACGCCATTTGATGATAATTTTTCCCTGAGAATATCCTGTGGAGCCGATGCATCACGAAATGATCCGGATCCTTCAAAGATATAAGCAAATGCCTGTCGGTACGTTTCAACGTTCAATGTTTTTCTTTTCCCCGGAGGGACAAACACATCAAGATATCGAGGATCAGCCGCAATTCCGTCTACTGGTCCTTTCTTCCCCCAGAAATCACCGCAGATGATTCTTACTTCTGTTCCATCGTCATCTGTTACCGTAGGAATTTCTTTTGAAGAAACATCCTGATAGCGTGGTGCTGTCATCTTTAATGATGAAGGAAGATTTGCCCATAGCTGAAAACCGTGCATCCGTCCTTTTCCATCTCCATGCGGCATCTCTTGATGCAAAATTCCACTTCCGGCGGTCATCCATTGTACATCACCTGCACCAAGCGAACCATTATTTCCCAAACTATCGCTATGGCTTACATTTCCAGCTAAAACGTAAGTGATTGTTTCTATTCCTCGATGGGGATGCCATGGAAATCCTGCCATATATTGCTCCGGATGATCGTTCCGAAAATCATCCAACAATAAGAATGGATCAAATTCGCTCGGGTTTCCAAAACCAAATGCACGACGTAAATGTACGCCTGCTCCTTCCATTGTTGGCTGTGCTTGAACAATTCGTTTTATAGGTCGAATTGACATCGGTACCCCTTTCTTTAATCGGTTAAAAATACAATAGTCAATGAAAAAAATCCAATACTTCAAATTTTTCGTTAGTACACTTGTAAATTCAGACTAATTTGTGTTATTTACCGCCAAGTTTATCATTCATATCCGGAGATTTTATGTTTCGTAATCTTAGTATCTCAACAAAGTTATTTCTCACCTTTGTTCCCATCTTCATCATCGGTATTGCGCTTAGTGTGTATTTGAATAATCAGAATCAGGAACAGCAGATGCAGGAACAAGCTCTCGAGTCTGCATTGCAAAAAGCAATGATCGTAAGGGAATCCCTGGTGAATATGATGGTTGAAAGTCAGATGGTTGATGATAAGTATCTTGAAAAAGTAAAACAGGTTGCCAACTTGAACGATCTCTATATTCGAATTGACACCAGCAAATTACGTCTTGCCGAAGATTTTATGGATAGTACTCGTGCTCATCGTTTGGGTGAACGAATAATACTTGCCAATAATAAGGATGAATACGATAATCAATACGGAAATCAAGTTCTTGCAACAGGGAAACAACAATGGATCCGTCTCGGTGACGATTTTAAAGCGATGATTCCATTTGTAGCGGAAAAAAAATGCCAGCGGTGCCACGATGTGCAGATCGGAGATGTGCTCGGGGTTGCTCACATCGATTTTCCTTTGACAAAAATAATTTATGCAAACCAGCAAAACTCGCAGCGTTCCGCTATGATCTCCGGCGGTGTTGCCTTCTTCATCATTCTGATCGGGTTCATTTTCTTTCGGACTTTAGTTCAGTCTCCTTTAAAAAGACTTGAATGGGCAACGGGAGAAATTGGAAAAGGAAATATGAATGACGAGTTGAAGCTTCCTGAAGGAAATGATGAGGTTGGAAGATTAGCACGTGCATTTACTCAAATGAGAAGCGCCTTGCAGGAAAGCCAAAATACTATGCGGATATCCACTGTCGGACAGGTGGCTTCCTCCCTTGTACAAGATTTTCGTGTTCCTATGAAAGATATTGTTAATGCACTCGATGAAATAAAAAAATCTACGCTCGATGAAACAAAGAAAAATGAACTACTCAACGAGGCAAAAGAATCTGCTCAACTTGTCAACCGAATGACGCAAGATTTGATCGATTTCACTTCCGGTGAGATCAAAGTTGATAAAAAACTTTCAAGTATTGGAAAAATCGTACGCTCGGTAACAACAATCGTAAAAGCCGATCTCGATAAGCAGCAGATACGATTTGATGTCAATGCTAAATTTGACGGACAGGCAATTATCGATGCCGATAGAACTATCCGCGCTATAGATAGTATTATCAACTATGCTGCAAATTATGTTCCATCAGGAGGATTCATTCGGTTAGAAACCGATTTGGATGCAGGTAAACTATATATCCGAATTATCGATAACGGCGCCGGTATTCCAAAAGCATTTCAAGGAAAGATATTTGAACCATTCGTTAAAGTCGTTCAAAGCGGCGGCGTGGGATTAGATCTGGCTCTTGCAAAAAAGATCATTGAAAAACAGAATGGAAAAATTACGCTTGTTTCTGAAGAAGGAAAAGGAACGACATACGCAATTACGTTGCCGATATGAATTGCAGAGGTTAGCCGTTAGGTGTTGGCTAATAGCTGTTCAAATTTAGATAAGACCCGCTTGACGAGAGCGGGTTTTTATTTTTTCATCATAAGAATAAGAGTAAATTTTATATTATAAAACCCTTTTCTCATTTCCCTGCATCATATCAGCAACTTTGTCCGCAATTCTTTTGTTATTCTTTTATAGTCATCTTGATTCATTTTTCTTCTACCTTGAAACTTGAGCACAATTCTTATACATTCTTTATATACTTATTTAGGGGTTTTATTACATGCTTTCGGAAAATATCAATCTACTCACAGCTTTTATCTTTGGTTTATTATCGTTCATATCACCGTGTGTTCTCCCTATTATTCCAGGTTATATTTCTTTCATATCAGGCCATACACTTGATGATATAAAAGGCGATAATAAATCTGCCGCTCGCGCAGTTATGCTCAATTCACTTGTATTTATAGCTGGTTTCACACTTATTTTTGTGCTGATGGGTGCTGCTGCAACTTCAATCGGTCAATTATTGAATGATAATCTAAACTTGATAAGTAAGATTGCCGGTGGGATAATTGTTGTTTTTGGCCTTCATATGATTGGGATTTTTAAGATCGGTTTTCTCAATTATGAAAAACGGTTCCATTTACAAGAGAAAAAACTCGGGATTTTAGGCTCTTTCGCAGTTGGCTCGGCTTTTGCATTTGGTTGGACACCATGTATTGGACCGGTGTTAGCAGGAATACTTGCTATAGCCAGTCAGCAGGATACGGTTTTGCAAGGGATTCTTCTACTCTTTGTTTATTCGTTAGGATTAGGAATTCCATTTTTTTTGACTGCAATTAGTATCAATAAATTTTTTAATGTCTTCAATCGTATCAAGAAGCATTTTCATACCATTGAAGTTGTTGGCGGAGTGATGTTGGTTGCGGTTGGAATTTTGATGATCACAAATTATTTAACGATCATTGCAAGTTATCTTGCAAAGTGGTTTCCGTTTTTGAATTCACTGTCGTAAATATAGACGGTCATTGCGAGGAAGCGAAGCGACCGAAGCAATCTCCAAAATTTTAAGAAAAAGCAAGATTGCTTCGACAATCCTTCGACTTCGCTCAGGATCGTCTCGCAATGACAACGATTCGATATTTTGAAAGAACTGATATTTACAGAATTATCGCGCATTATTTATTTTCTATTTTATCAAATGAGGAGTAATAAATGGAGAAAGAAACTCGAGTATTGGATGAGGTGACTATCCGTTTTGCAGGAGATTCCGGCGACGGAATGCAGCTGACCGGCGGACAGTTTACAAATACATCCGCAGCTATGGGTAATGACCTTAGCACACTTCCCGATTATCCTGCAGAAATCCGCGCCCCAATCGGAACGACATACGGCGTCAGCGGTTTTCAAATTCATTTCGGCGCAACGGAAATCAACACTCCGGGCGATCATTGTGATATTCTTGTGGCGATGAATGCTGCATCATTAAAGGTAAATCTTCGCTCTCTTCAGGAGAACGGAATAATCATCGTCAACACCGATGGATTCGGCGACAAAAATTTAAAGCTTGCCGGGTATTCACAAAGTCCGTTAGCGGATGGTTCGTTATCCAAATATCAATTGTTTCAGGTGGACATTACTAAACTGACCAACCTAGCTTTGGCAGATATGAATTTGCCGCAAAAGACCATTGATAAAACGAAAAACTTTTTTGCACTTGGTATGATGTATTGGATGTTCAACAGAACATTAGATAACACGAACCAATGGATCCTGGAAAAATTCGGAAAGAAACCGGAATTAGTCGAAGCAAATTCCCGCGTTATGAAAGCCGGTTGGAACTATGCAGAAACTACCGATGTCTTCGCAATAAAATATGATGTAAAACCGGCACCGCTTACCCCCGGAAAATACCGGAACATCAACGGAAATCAGGCGACGGCATTAGGACTTGTTGCAGCAGCACATCAGGCAAATTTAGATCTGTTCTTAGGAACATATCCAATTACACCGGCGAGCGATATTTTGCATGAACTTTCAATGTTCAAAAATTATCGCGTAAAAACATTTCAAGCGGAAGATGAGATTGCCGGAATTACGAGCGCGATCGGTGCATCATTCGGCGGAGCATTGGCTGTAACAACAACAAGCGGACCTGGCGTTGCATTAAAGACTGAGGCATTAGGACTTGCTGTTATGGTTGAATTACCTCTTGTGTTAGTAAACGTTCAACGCGGTGGACCAAGTACTGGTTTACCAACCAAAACTGAACAAGCAGACCTTTTGCAAGCAGTCTACGGCAGAAACGGTGAAGCACCAATTCCCGTTATCGCAGCTTCAACGCCAAGCGATTGTTTTATGATGGCATTTGAAGCATCACGAATTGCTTTGAAGTATATGACACCGGTAATTCTCCTCACCGATGGATATTTAGGAAATGGTTCAGAACCATGGCTATTACCGCAGGAAAAAGATCTCCCATCCATCGCACCAACATTCCGGAAAGATCCCGTAAACTATCAACCATACTTACGCGATGATATCACACTCTCCCGTGAATGGGCAATTCCTGGAACGCCGGGACTTGAACACCGCATCGGCGGATTAGAGAAACAGGATAAAACCGGAAATATAAACTACGAACCGGAAAATCACGACTTAATGGTTAAACTTCGTGCTGCTAAAGTTGAGCGCATTGCGAATGATATTCCTTTAGCAACCGTTGAAGGTCCGGAAAGCGGAGATATTCTTGTTGTAGGTTGGGGAGGAACATATGGAACAATTAAAGTCGCCACCGAACGAAAACGGAAAGAAGGAAAATCGGTAGCACATCTGCATCTGAAATATATCAATCCATTGCCGAAGAATATCGGCGAAATTCTTTCGAAATATAAATACATTCTTGTTCCTGAAATCAATTTGGGACAATTGATCAAAATATTACGCGAGAAATTCCTTGTTCCAGCTATTGGATTGAATAAAGTTCAGGGTCTGCCGTTCCGTTCAATTGAAATTGAAGAAAAAATCGACCAAGTGTTAGGAGGAAAATTATAATGAGCATTCTTGTAGATGATGTTGTCAATCAATCTGCCGTTTCAACGGTGAAATATACTGCAAAGGATTTTTCTTCCGATCAGGATGTGCGATGGTGTCCGGGATGCGGAGATTATTCCGTTCTGGCACAGGTTCAAAGAATTCTACCCGATCTTAATTATCCTAAAGAAAAAATTGTATTCATTTCAGGGATCGGGTGTTCAAGCCGTTTCCCGTATTATATGGATACGTACGGTTTTCATACCATCCACGGACGAGCAACTGCAATTGCTTCCGGATTAAAAATTGCACGCCCCGATCTTATGGTGTGGGTTGCTACCGGTGACGGCGACGGATTATCAATCGGCGGTAATCATATGATTCATGTATTACGCCGCAATGTTGATCTGAATATTCTGATGTTCAACAATCAAATTTACGGTTTAACAAAAGGACAATATTCCCCCACATCCGAAGCTGGAAAAATCACCAAATCCTCCCCTGTCGGTTCGGTTGATATGCCGTTCAATCCTGCAAGCTTGGCGCTCGGTTCAGGCGGAACTTTTGTTGCACGTTCGTTGGACCGCGATCCAAAACATATGCAGACGATCATTAAACGGGCTGCGGAGCATAAAGGAACATCGTTCGTGGAAATCTATCAGAACTGCAATGTGTTCAATGATGGTGCATTCTTCCAGTTCACAGAGAAAGAGACAAAGTCGGACAGCGTTGTTTTTCTGGAACATGGAAAACCGCTGGTATTCGGAAAAGACGGCGACAAAGGAATTAAATTGGATGGTTTCTCACCGACGGTTGTATCTTTGAAAGATGGCAGTCATTCAACAAACGATCTGCTCATCCACAATGAAAAAGATTCAACACTCGCATTCATTCTTGCCAATATGACGTACAATGCTGAAATGCCCCGCCCTGTCGGAATATTTTTAGCAATTGACCGACCACGGTATGAGGATGAGATGGAAAAACAGATCGATTCCGCAATCTCCAAACGAGGAAAAGGTCAACTTGATAAATTATTGAACGGCGGAGATACGTGGGTCATTCAATAACAGATTGAGATTTACAATGAACGCAAAAGCCTGAATTATTTCAGGCTTTTGTGTTTTAAAGAGTATTCTCATCTTTGAAGCCACCCCATTTTTTCATATTTTCTACTATGAAAGAATTATTCTCACAGTTAAAAGTAATCTTCGATACAAAACAGTCGTTTGTCATCACTTCTCATGTCAACCCGGATGCCGATGCGATCGGAAGCGAAGTTGCACTTGCAAGTTTTCTCCGCAATAAAGGAAAACAGGTAAAGATCATCAATCAAAGTGAAACACCTGATCATCTCTTGTTCCTCACAAAGATCTATCCTGTTGAAACGTATTCATCGAATCTCGATCATCATATTCTTAAAGCAGATTGTTTTATTGTTATCGACACCAACTCGCCGAAACGTTTCAACGCGTTAGCCGATGTAGTCCAGAAAAGCAAAGCATACAAAGTCTGCATAGATCATCATCTTGAGCAAGATCCGTTTGCCGATCTGTACATTATTGATACAGATGTTCCTGCGGCATCCGAATTATTGTACCGAATCCTTACTTATATCGACGATGCTGCGATCACAAAACCAATTGCAGATGCTCTGTACGCCGGAATCATGACCGATTCAGGCTCATTTAAATTTCCAAAAACAGACTCGGAAACCCATATTATCACTGCTGATCTTTTGGCGCATGGAGTCGATCCGTATGGAATCTATCAGGAAGTTTTCGAAAATGGTGCCATCAATAAACTCCATCTATTAGGGAAAGCATTGGAAAGTATTGAGATGCATGGCGAAGGAAAAATTTCTGCAATGGTTCTTCCCCGTTCGGTTTTTTTAGAAACAAGCAGCAGTGAAGCTGACGTTGATAATTTCACGAATTATGTCTTATCCATCAAAGGTGTCGTTGTAGGATTGGTATTTGTGGAATTAAGCGATGGAGTAAAGGTCAGCTTTCGGTCAAAAGGAGATATTGCAGTCAATTCCTTGGCTAAACAGTTCAACGGTGGCGGACATAAAAATGCCTCGGGAGCAAGAATAAAAGGATTACCATTACGGGAAGCAGTGAATGTGGTCGTTGAAAAAACAAAATTAATTTTATCGTAAATACGTCAGGAGCAATCAGTGATCGTTAAATCAATCTCAACAGAAATCGGTTCCATTATAGCAGAGTTCAATTCAGTATTTATTTTTCAAGATGATGCTTTGTTTAAACAATCATCTTCTAAATTGTCACGGGTATTTGGTGCTCCCGTTGAAACTGCCTTTGCATCCAAAGATTTTTCCGGGAAAGAAGGTGAAACGTTATTCGTTTATACCGGCGTCAAAATGTCACCCCGATTGTTTTTAGTTGGATTGGGTGAAACTAAGAAACTTACTCTTGAAAAAATACGAAGAGCAGCTGCAACAGCCGCAAAGAAAGCGAAAGCAACAAAAATATCTTCATTGGCGATTGATGTATCAGAAATTGTTATGCATCATTCTTATTCAACAGAAGAAGTCGGAGTTGCAATTTCAGAAGCTTCTCTCCTGTCGTTGTATAAGTATGATAAATATATTTCACAAGAAAAAAACGGAAAACAATTAACTTCAATTACTCTTTGCACAACTCAAAAACATTTAAAAGAGTTACAACATGGAGCTCGGATCGGACAAATTATTGCAGAAGCAACGATCCAAGCAAGAAATTTGACAAATGCACCGGGAAGTGAGATCTTTCCAGAAACCTTAGCAAAGGAAACAATCCAGCTTGGAAAAAAAGCTGGATTTGCAGTTACTGTATTTGACAAAAAGAAGATCGGCAAACTTGGAATGGGTGGTGTAATTGGCGTCAGTAAAGGAAGCGAAAAAGATCCAAGGTTTATCATACTTGAATATGGCAAGAAATATAAAAAAAATGGTACGATTGCACTCGTAGGGAAAGGGGTTACATTTGATACCGGTGGAATTTCAATTAAACCATCCGCTGGAATGGCAGAGATGAAAATGGATATGGGTGGTGCCGCCGCAGTTATCGGAACATTTGATGCCGTTTCGCGTCTGAAGATAAAACGACATTTGATCGGACTTATTCCATCTGTTGAAAATATGCCAAGCGGTACAGCGGTGAAACCTGGTGATATCATTCGACATTACAATGGAAAAACTTCAGAAGTGGATAACACTGATGCAGAAGGACGATTGATCCTCGCAGATGCTCTTTCGTATGCTGAAACATTCAAACCGGATGTTGTCATTGATCTTGCAACACTTACCGGTGCATGTGTGGTAGCTCTTGGTCATTATGCCAGCGGAATGATGGGAAATGACCAAACAGTAATGAATGCGCTTTCTGCAGCCGGAGATAAAACATATGATCGTGTATGGCAATTACCACTGTATGATGAATATGAAAAATTGATCAAAAGTGATGTAGCAGATGTTAAGAATGTCGGTGGACGTTGGGCAGGTGCGATTACTGCAGGTTGGTTCTTGAAAAAATTCATCGGTGATTATAAATGGGTTCATCTTGATATCGCCGGTACGGTAATTCTGGAAGAAAGTCAGGACTACATCCCGCGTGGTGGATCCGGTGCTGGAGTCCGTTTACTTGTTGAATTTTTAAATAATTGGAAATAGAATATCTCGCAAAATCGCGAAGGCGCTAAGTGTTATAATTAAATATTACGACATAATATGACTGAAAATGAACTCTCATAAATTTTGGTTGATATTGCTGTATTCATATAAAACTTGGTCCAGGATTACTCGAGTCGGTTTATGAAAATATTTTTATCTATGAGCTAAAAAAACAGGAGCTCAACTTTAGTAAACAAATAGAAGTTCCAATAATCTATGATAACTTAAAATTCGATAATTTCTTACGGCTTGATTTATTAGTCGAAGATATGGTTATTGTCGAACTGAAATCCGTTGAACAGGTCCTTCCAGTTCACAAAAAACAATTATTGAGTTATTTGAAACTATCAAATAAAAGACTCGGATTGCTTATCAATTTTAACGAGGTATTGTTCATAAACGGAATTACCAGAATTGTAAACAATCTACTTGAATAATATTTCTAATTATATTTTGCGCCTCAGCGCCTTTGCGAGAGAAAATGGTTTATCAAAAATTTGAGACTGAAATCGCTGTTCGACCAGACGATATCGACATGAACAACCATGTCCACAGTTCGAAATATTTCGATTATGTCCTCGCTGCCAGATATGACCAAATGACGCGGTGTTACAAAATGCCTATGGAACAGTTCATCGAACGAGGATTTGGGTGGGTCATCAGCGGATGTACAATGCATTTTAAGAGGGCTTTGAAACTCGGAGATATAGCAATTGTAAAGACTCAAATTCACGAAGTACGAACTAATGGTGTGAATGTTCTGTTTGAAATAATAAGGAAAGAGACTAATAAGATCTGTGTCGATGGTATCTTTGAATATACGATGGTCAATCTCCAAACAGAGCGGTCTGAAAAAATCCCCGAAGACATTATCCAAAAATATAGTATCTAACAACAATACAAGAGGTCATTATGAAAAAACTATTCTTATCTTTACTTATTGCTGTAGGGATCATCTCTGCAGGAACACCTACATCTGTAGAGAATTTTTCGTTGAGCGATTATAATGGGAAAACCATTTCACTTACAGATTACAAAGATTCAAAGGCAATAGTGCTAATGTTTATTTCCACACAATGTCCTGTTTCCAATGCATACAACGAAAGAATGTCCTCTTTGTATAATGATTTCAACTCTAAAAAAGTGACAATTCTCGGAATCAACTCTAACAAAGCCGAAACATCGGAAGATATTAAAGATCATGCTCAAGAACAGAAATTTAATTTTCCCGTTCTGAAAGATCTCAACAACATCATTGCAGATAAACTGCAGGCAAACCATACACCGGAAATATTTGTAATTCACCCTTCAACACTGGCTGTTTTATATCATGGCCGCATTGATGACAATCAACGTGAGGCAAAAGTGCAAACAAAAGACCTCCGCACGGCATTGGATGAGATCCTTGCAGGAAAACCAGTTTCTACGAAAGAAACAAAAGCATTTGGGTGTTCCATCAAACGTGTAAATTAATGAAATTGTTCGATCTCCATCGAAGCCGGGTTTTACTCGGCTTCTTTTTTTTTATTTTATTTTCAACCATTTCTGTTTCGCAGAGGGTCATCCCTATTTCCGAAAAAAGATTGGACTCATTGATCTCAACCAGAAATGGAAATATTCTAATATTGAATATCTGGGCAACATGGTGTGAACCATGTAAGGAAGAGTTTCCTGATTTGATTAACCTCTTATCCGTGTACAAGAATAAAAACATACAACTTGCAGCAATTAGTGTGGACTATCCTGATGAGATCAATGAAAAGATCATTCCCTTTCTTGATTCATTGAAGGTTCCATTTCCAATATTTGTGTCGGATTTTTTATCTCAAGATACTATGATCAATACGCTAAATACCGATTGGTCCGGGGCAGTTCCAGCCACATTTATCTATGACTCAAAAGGGAAACAAAGAAAATTCCTTTTTGGCAAACAAACATTTAATCAGTTGAAGCGTGCTGTTGATGATATCATGATTAAGCCATAACTTCTAAAAAACAGCACTCATGATAAATTTCATCCCACTTGGCGGCGCGAATGATATCGGCGCTTCATGTTATTATTTGAATATTGAAGGAACCGGAATCATCCTGGACAGCGGAACTCATCCCAGAAAATTCGGAGTGGACTCCCTTCCCCAATTTGATTGTATCAAAGACATGAACGTTGATGTAGCATTGATCTCTCATGCACATCAAGATCATATTGATTCACTTCCATACCTCGTGCAGCGTCATCCCTACATACGGATTGTCACAACGCCACAAACTCGGGCTGTTGCTGAAATTACGCTGCATAATTCCGTCAATATTCTTCAGGAACAATTGAAAGATGAAATTTCGATCAGAGCATACACTCATGACGAGATCGATCTGCTGATTCAAAGTATCGAATGGCAAGCATATGAAGAACGCTTTACTGTCAACGGGTATCGACACTCAAGCAAAGAATCGATCAATGCATCATTTCACGATGCAGGACATATTCTTGGATCTGCCGGTACTTTGCTGGAACATAACGGACGCTCTATTTTCTATACAGGAGACATTAATCTTGATAAGCAGTCTCTTCTATCAGGTGCACACTTGCCAAAACAACAGGTTGATGTTGTTATCCTAGAGTGCACTCATGGAGGCACTGATTCAGACCAACTTCCTTCCCGAGTTGATGAACAAACTCGATTAGCTCAATGTGCAAATAAAATTCTAAATCGAGGCGGTTCAATTCTCATTCCGGTATTTGCACTGGGAAAAATGCAAGAGATGTTATCTACAGTATGGAATTTAATGCAAAATGGAAGCCTCTCTAAAACCGACATTGTCACCGGAGGAGTAGGCAGAAAAATCTCTTCTGTCTATGATAAGAATCGGTATACTGTTCCGTACAATGATACTGATCTTATTCTCTCGGATATTCCTCAACAGGATATCTACGATATAGAACATCTAGATGACCTTCTTCGAAAACAATGCATTGTGTTCGCCGGTAGCGGAATGATCATTGAAAATACTCTTTCTTATAAATTGACACAACGGTGGCTCTCTCAACCAAAATTCGGGATCTTCACCGTCGGATATATGGACCCTGAAACTCCCGGATATCGTGTTCGTCAATCACACAAAGGCAGCTTGATTCAATTGACCGATGCCTGCGAGCCTCAAAATGTTTCGTGCGATATCGAACAATTCCGGTTTTCGGCCCACAGTAATCGTGAGGGAATACTCTCCGTTGTACAAAAACTCAATCCGTCTACCGTCATTCTAGTGCATGGAGAACATGGTTCTATCGATTGGATGGGGTATTCAATTATGAAAAAGTTCCCGCACATAAAAGTGCACGCTGCAGAAATTGGAAAGCAAATTACACTGTTTCAATAAAACACTTCATCATTTCAGTCAATTTTCTTATCTTTCATATGGATATTGGTGACACCACATGAATCATCCGGCACTGCGTAAATCTAACAACACAAAGGGGCATAATGGTTTTCAACCTATTTAAAAGAATTTTTGTCCTGCAGTATTGTATTCTACTATTTCTATACCCCCAAGAGACAATAGTGCGCGAACAAACCTCGGGAGGGATTGTCTATTTTGCTGCAAACTATTATCAATCCAATGATTCCGCCATCGTTATAATACCTTTCAGAATTCGATCAGATTTTTTTGTTTTTACAAAATCCGTAAATAGCAGCGATAATATTTTTTCAGCATTTGGAGAAGCTTCAGTTGAACTGATCGATTCAACCGGAACTTCAATTGCGCGAAATATTAGACCGCTGTCATTATCTTCGAATGATAATTCTACCGAATATCTTCGGAAAATGTTTACACAAGACCTGTTTTCTTTCCATGTTCCCGAAGGTCGATATACATTAATCTTCAAATTGGAAGATAAAGAATCAAAAAGGATTTTTACAAACACTAAAGAGCAGATTTTCATCCCAAAATATTCAACGGTATCATCCTCAATGATTCCGGTGAAGGATTTTACCCAAGAATCATTTCCGTTGTTCAATCTTGGCGGCGATATCTTATTTTCTCACAATTACGGATTTGTCTTCCTTTCAAAAAAGAAATATTCTTTGGCAAAATATACTCTTTCCAAACTTAGACCCGATGAAGACGACAATGAAAGGATTGATTCTTCAACTTCTATTCCTGTCACTTCATTTGAACAGAGATCCTTTATCCCTTTGCTGACTGCTGATCATATCGTATTACAGTTAAACAATGATGAGACTGAAAATATTAACTATATCACTCTCAATGGAATGCAATTGCGTCAGGGACGATATGAAATTGAGTTAACTTTCCCGGATTCGACAACAATCAAAACACAATTTGGATCACGGTGGATTGATATGCCGATCTCTCTCTATGATCTTGACCTGGCAACTGAGCCGCTTCAATTCATTTTGACAAAAGATGCTTACTCTGAACTTCGCCGAGGAGGAAGAGAAACCCGGATCAGAAAGTTTGATGAATTTTGGAAGAAAAAAGATACTAGTCCGTTAACGGCATACAATGAAGTGATGCATGAATTTTATCGAAGAGTGGACTATGCATTCACTGCGTTTCGAACATTGCGGGAGATGAACGGAGCAATTACCGATCGGGGAAGAATATACATTCTTAACGGAAAACCTTCCTCAATCGAACGAACATTGAATCCCGGAGGTTCTCCAAAAGAAATTTGGAAATACAGTTCTACTAACAAAATTTTTACATTTGAAGACCCCGGCAAACAGGGAAATTATAAACTCGCAGAGAATAAATGAAACCAACCATAGCAATCACTATCGGAGATTTTAACGGAATCGGCCCCGAAGTTACTTTAAAAAGCATCGTTTCACCGAAGGTCAAAAAAAATATTCAGCCTGTCCTTTTAGGTTCTTATGATATATTTCAATATTACGTTAAGATGTTCAAACTTGATATTGAATTGGCATCAGTTGACAACCTTTCAACAAAGATAAAAAATGGCGTAGTACCGGTTATTACTGTTCATCCCGCAACGTCAAAAAGTATTCAATTAGGGAAGATATCACCAGATTCCGGGGTCTGCGCAGGTATGGCGATCGAACAAGCGATCAAGTTATGTCTTTCCAAAGAAGTAGATGCAATGGTTACTGCACCAGTCTCTAAGGAAGCATTGCATTTTGCAGGATATAATTTTCCGGGTCAGACGGAAATGCTTGCAATGCTTACACGATCTGAACGAGTAACAATGATGCTTCTTACAAAAACAATGCGTGTTGCATTAGCAACGGTTCATATCCCTATAAAAAAAGTGTCTGAAAATTTATTTATAGACAGGATCATTGAAAAACTGGAAACGGTACATTCATCGTTGAAGAATGACCTTGGAATTAAATCTCCATCCATTGCAATTCTTGGACTGAACCCCCATGCTGGAGAAAATGGAGCAATAGGAAGCGAGGAAAATGAAGTCATTATTCCTGCAATTAAAAAAGCAAAAGAAAAAGGGATAAGCGCATCAGGTCCCTTCCCTGCCGATGGATTTTTTGCATCTGGAGCCTACAAGAATTATGATGCCATTCTTGCAATGTATCATGATCAAGGACTCATCCCGTTAAAAATGACTGGATTTGATGAAGGTGTAAATTTTTCCGCCGGATTAAAGATCATTCGAACATCACCCGACCATGGAACAGCGTTTGACATTGCCGGGAAGAAAAAAGCAAACCCCGGCAGTATGATCTCAGCGATTCAACTTGCGACATCAATCATAGAACAACGGAAGAAATAATGGTCGTTCAATTAGATGATATTCGCGTATCCTTCAACCATCACACGGTCCTGAACAATCTTAGTTTTGCGATAGAACCGGGTGAATTTGTTTCATTAGTTGGTGAATCAGGTGCCGGAAAAAGCAGCCTCCTTCGTTTATTGTATATGGATCTACTGCCAACCCGCGGAGTTGTTACGGTCGGAGAATTCTCATCACAAACAATTACATCCGATCAAATACCATTTCTCCGGAGAAAGCTTGGGATCATCTTCCAGGATTTTAAACTTCTTGACGATCGAAATGTGTTCGATAATGTTGCATTTGCACTTCATGTTACCGGTGCTAGTTCCGATGAAATAAAGAAAAAAGTTGTGACTGTCTTAACACAGGTAGGGCTGAGTCACAAACGCAATGCAATGCCGCATCAACTCTCCGGTGGTGAACAGCAACGCGTCTGCATAGCCCGTGCATTGGTAAATGAACCTTTTTTGATTCTGGCGGACGAACCGACCGGAAATTTAGATCCCGGAACATCTCATGATATTCTTAAACTGTTACTAGATATCAATGCACGAGGAACCGCTGTTTTGATGACAACACATAATTACGATCTGGTCAGAAAAGCGCAGGGAAAAATCTTACAAATTAAAGATGGAAATGTTAGGGAAGTTCAATTGAAGCAATAATAATTTAAGGAATCAAAGTCTTTTTTTCAATGAATCGATTCTCTGTAGATTAGTCAACCACACTGCATCCCCTTTCTTCATCTTACCAGTACTCGGATCTTACGGTGGGCTAAAATGAAATACAAAATCTGTTTGCGGCATATAATTGATACGTTTCCAGTAATAGATATTTTCATTTTCAACAGCATACACTGTATCAGGAACTATCGAAAAACGAGTAACATCCCTTCGCTTATCAATCCTTAATTTGTACTCTGCACTTTGAAGTGGATTTTGCCAGTGTTGCGTGGATCGTAAAACATACATAACACTATCGCTTTTTATGTTATACTGATAAACAATTCGTATTGTCGTAGTATCCCCTCCACGCAGATTCAGAACGAAATAAAATCCATCGGAGGTTTTATCAAGAACATTTTGAGCAGTCCCTTCTGTTACATTGAATACTTCTAGAAAATCATTCGACTCATGTAAATTATCACCACCGAAAGGAAAATAAATCAATTTTTCTATATTCGTATTTATAAGATTGTAAAACCAATAGTATCCTTCAACCCTAAAATTCTCTTCTGATATTTGGAACGTTATATCTTCCTTAAAAAAAATGACCTCTTGAGCAATCGCGTAAGATTGCATAACAACCACTAGAATCAATATCCATCTCATCATTGCCTCATTTTAAGAACACCATTGAGCCATTTTTGTAGATGGAATTATCGAGCTCAAGTTGATAATAGTAAACACCGGAAGATACAATCTCACCATTTGTATTTCTACCATCCCACGTAGCGGTTGTCTTACCCGATACAGAGATAGTATATATTTTTTCTCCATTGATTCGATAGATATTTATGCGCCCAGTTTTATATTTAAACTCATTAGGTATCTTAACAAAAAAATTAGTGCTCGAATTAAATGGATTGGGGTAGTTTATTACCGTTAAATCAAAATCCTGTTGTTGGACATATTCTTTCACACTTACGACGTAATCTTTGAAATGGATATCCTTTTCAAGAACTGAATCGGGCTCCAAATCAAGAGATATGGAATCTATTAATTCAAATTTAGAGGTAAAAGGAGCATAAAATCTTTGGATAAAAGTGAATTTGTTTTTCCTGGTAAATATTGGTGTTGAGTAAGATCCGTTTTCACTAAAATAAATAGGGAAATCCATTTTAAAATCCCCTTTAGTAATTAATTTATTATCCTTGTCATACATATATCCTTTTAATATTCCAATTGTTCCAGCAGTATCATTTGCGGTGCCGATCGTCGGACTTTTGTCTTTGCAAAAATTATAGAAATTAACTCTGCAAATTGAATAACCAGGCTGCAAAGATACAATTTGTGACCCAGGATAAGTCCCAAATAAAACTGAATCTACCGGGCTAAGTGAGGAAATGTCTATAAACGAATATAGTTTAATACAATCCCCTGATTTATTCATAACAATAGGAGTTTGTAAGCTCTCTGAGGTTATAACGTACAATTGTGTACCTTCCGGGATAAAATCCAATTTTATTTTAGAGGTACCACTTGAAGATGCCACGAGAATACTATCATACGTTTGTTTTCGAAAAGGAGCACTAAATTGAAAACTGATTTCCAATACCCATGTGCCATCGTTTTCAAATTTCAATTCCGAAATAAACGCTTGAGGAATGGGAAGTGGGTTACTCGATAAAATGTTTGATGAGATGGCGAAACACAAAAAAAGATATTGAATTTTTCGTAGTATCATAGCTCATCTCCTTTCGGATGGTCTTAACGATCTACTGTTTACCAAAAGCTCTCGAATTGAGTACGGTACACATCAATCCTCTAGGGGCGGGAAGACTATTAAATTATCGGATATTTTATTGGAACAGCAAGGATTATTAGAAGAGAATTTTGGAAATGAGATAATATTATCTTAAATGCAATGAAGTTCCATCAACACAATACCTGTTCTACTCTGCGAATCTCAGGAACGTCCTTCAATAATCTCCGTTCAACACCTGCACGAAGTGTCATTCGAGACATAGGGCATGAAATACAAGCCCCAATGAGCTTAACTTCTACGAATCCATCATCAGTGATCCGCACAAGTTCTACATCTCCACCATCCGCCTGCAGATATGGACGAACTGAATTGAGCGATGCTTGAACTTTTTCTGTAATTGTCATTTAATCTATGGCTTAACAGTGGCAGTCCACCTTTACGGTGGACTACACCTGCATTAAATTAATTAGTTCCTAACGATATTTCAATCGGTGCAGATTGTTTTGATAGATTATTGATGCTGATCTGCGCTGCAAGATTCTTAGAAATTGTCTGGAATATTTTCGCAGGTTCACTTTCCGGCTCGGAATCGGTAATTGGTCTGCCTGAATCACTGCCGATTCGGATCTTGGTGTAAATGGGAATTTCACCAAGAAAAGGAACATTGAATTGTTCTGCGACTTTCTTTCCGCCGCCGGTATCAAAAATATTCTCACGCTCGCCGTTCGAGCTGATGAAATAACTCATATTTTCAATAACTCCGAGAATCGGCACATTCACTTTATTAAACATTGCCATTCCTCTACGAGCATCAGTTAGGGACATTTCCTGCGGAGTCGTTACAATCACCGCTCCGGTAATCGGGATTTGCTGAACCAGTGTCAATTGAATATCACCGGTACCGGGAGGAAGATCGAATACAAGATAATCAAGATCACCCCACTCGACATCGGTCATAAATTGTTTCACTGCTCCACTCGCCATTGGTCCTCGCCAGATAACCGCTTGAGTTGCATCGATTAAAAATCCGATAGACATCACTTTCACACCATATTTTTCCAACGGCACCAACTTTTGATTATGCATCTGCGGCTTTTCGTTGATATTGAACATCAACGGAATGCTCGGACCATAAATATCGCAATCGATCAATCCAACAGTCGCACCCTGTCGTGCAAGAGAAACAGCAAGATTCACAGCAACCGTAGATTTTCCAACCCCTCCTTTTCCACTTGCCACTGCAATTGTATTCTTCACACCGGTCAGCATTTGCATTGCCTGCATATTTGAACGCTTCGAAACCATCGCAGTCATCGTAACATTCAGTTTCCCAATTTCGGGGATATTCTGTCGAACGACACTCTCTGCCTGTGCTTTCATTTCATCTTTTACCGGACATGCTGGCGTTGTCAGTTCAATGGAGAAACTGACATCTTTCCCTTCGATCTTGATATCTTTAATGAAATTCAGCGACACAATGTCACGGTTTAAATCTGGGTCACGAACTGCGCGAAGTGCATTTAAGATATTTTCAGCATTTAAATTACTCATTGGTACATCCTTCATTAAAATACATTGACTAAAACCTTGCGATGATTTAGCAATGATTCTTCACTGCCTTCGCAAAGTTATAGGATTATTGATTTACTTGTTGTTGTCTCTTCCATTCAAACACCCAGTCTGTTTGTTTGATCACTTGCGGAACTGCCACTATCCTTCCGCCAAACCCAAGGTTCCGCCATGTGAACATGTTGGATGTGGTAGTTTTTGTATTCCGTAAAGCAGACTCACTCATTGTAACATTGTATTTCTTAGCCAAAGTTCCTATGTAACTATTTATGACCGTGATGCGTTTTTCATTCAACAATTTTTGTTCAATGGTTCGGCTTATTTCGGAAAAGTTTGAACGAATTGAGTCATCAACAACTTTCCTCTCAATAACTGAAAATATCGTAAAACCATCTGCAATCTTCCATGGGCCATTTACTTCATTGATCTTCGTATTCAGTGCAAACAGTCCTAACTCTCCCCACAGCTTCGCATCAATCAAAGGAGACTCACCCCCATTGTTTGCCCATTCCTTGCGTTTTGAATATTTTTTAGCAAGCAACGAAAAATCTTCATTCTTGTTGATTCTATCGCGTAGTTCTTTTGCTAAAGGAAGACTATCCACTAAAATTTCCCGCACACGAACAAGAACAGATGCACCATATTTTTGAGGAGATTGTCGATATTCAAAATCAATCTCTTCTTTTGAAACCTGAACAGTATCAAGGACAGAACGGAGCAACAATCTGCTTTTTCGATTGTCAAGCCAAGTAGAAATATCATGTCGAACATTTTCGGTCTGCTGAAGGTTCTTCTTCAGACCTTCTCTAGTTAAAAGTTCATTTTGGATCACAGTTTTTATATTACTATTCAAAACCGACCTAATCTGCTCTTGTCTTAAGGATGGAAACGAAATGCTGTTGTTTCCTAAACTGACCAATACTTCCTCCACCGTTAAATTTCCAGAAGCAATGGTTATAAATGGATCATTCTTTCGAGATACAAATTTTGTTTGCAGTTCTGCAATTGCTGTCGACGGAAAGATATACGCCCCTTTTGAGAAGTATGTCGCTGTGTCTGATCTCATCATTGCAAGGATTGAATCCGCCAGCATAAAAAATATTTCCGGATTTGCCTCAGCCCGCTGAGGTGATGTGACGGAAGCAAAAACGCTGGTCGCAATAGAATCTTCTTTTCTCTGTCTGATGATATTTTCTACTTTTCGTAATCTGTCCGGATGGGAAAGTTGGATCAATTGCTGGTTCGGATTTTTTGCCAGTAAACGGAACATTACCCATCCTAACCGATCAATTTCAATTGGATTTGAAACACTGTCCTTTCCAATGGAAAATACGGCATCTTCAACGATCTTATTTCCGAATCCATACCCTACTCTAATTGTGTCTAAAGGGACATAGAGCGAATCTTCAAAAAAATCAAACCTGGCATTTTTGTTCTTACTTTGAGCAATTTTTTTCTTTAGTATTTCTCCTTCAGTCTTTGAAAGAATTCCCATGATCTGCACTTCAATTTCATACGGAATTCGGCTCATCCCGATAATCATTTCTTGAGTCGGAATAGATATTTTAGGAAGGACTTCACGTTTATAGAATTCGTCGCGAACAAATAACCGCTCAAGATTCTTTTGCATGCTCCTTGTTGTAGAATCAGTCCCAATATTCTGTTCGATCGATTCCATTGCCAATACTTTTTCCGCAACCATCGATTGAAGAAATTCAAGTTTTGTCAATTCTATTTTCGATGCTACGTCCTTTTGAGGCCATGGCATTAACTCAAATCGTTCCAGGAAGTCTCTTGCAGTAATGATCTGCGACCCAATGGTGGCAAGGGTATCTTTTGGAAGTTCTTTAGACTGGAATTCCAGTTGCCCAAACAGTATTGAGCAGCCGATGACAGAAACAAAAACAATTCTCAACAATCTCATTCTACACTTTTCCCTGTCAATTGAACGACTGCTTTTTGATATAGCGCTGAAGTTTTATTGATGATCTCATCCGGAATTATCGGTCCGGGAGGTCTTTTATTAAAATTGATGGATATGAGATAATCACGGACAAATTGTTTGTCATAACTGTTTTGTGCAGATCCCGGAGAGTATGTTTCCTTCGGCCAAAAACGGGAAGAATCCGGTGTCAACAATTCATCGATCAAAATCAAATATCCGTTCAATAAACCGAATTCCATTTTTGTATCGGCAATGATGATGCCTTTTGATTCGGCAATTGTTGATGCCCGATTGAATATTGCAGTTGCAGTATCGCGTACTTGTTCACTCAATTTCTTTCCTTCTCTTTCGATCATTGTGTCGAAAGAAATATTCTCGTCATGAACTCCGAGTTCGGCTTTTGTCGAAGGTGTAAAGATAACCTGTGGTAGTTTTTGACTCTCTATCAAACCTTTCGGAAGAGCGATTCCGCAAATTGCACCCGTCTGCTGATAATCAACCCAGCCGGAGCCTGATATATAACCTCGAACAATACATTCAACGGAAAGCGGCTGTGTTTTTTTTACAAGCATACTGCGTCCGCGTAATTGTTCTTTGAATGGAGAGCAGACTTTCGGGAAATCATCCACATTTGTTGAAATAACATGATTCTGGATAATATCCTTGGTTTGTTCAAACCAAAAAGCGGATATTTGCGTGAGCACTTTTCCTTTTAAAGGAATACCCTGCGGCATCACAACATCGAATGCCGATAGACGGTCGGTTGCCACAAAGAGTAAATATTCTCCGACATCATAGATGTCTCGGACTTTTCCCCGCTTTACGAACTGCAATCCGGGAAATGTAGTTTCAGTAATGATATTCATTGATGTTCATCCGTGAAATGACAATCTAATTGAATCGCTTTTTGTAATTGTTGTAAATATTCAATCTGAGGAATTTCGACACAGCCGAGAGTGAGTAAATGCGGATTAGAGTATTGTGTGTCCAATAAAACAAATCCCCGTTCATTCAATCTCTTCACCAAATAGATCAACGCAACTTTTGAAGCATCGGTCATGCGGCTGAACATCGATTCTCCAAAAAATGCACCGCCAATTGCTACCCCGTACAACCCTCCAACCAGTTTTTCGTTGTTCCAGCATTCAACTGAATGAGCATACCCAAGTCGATGAAGTTGTAAGTAACTTTGGATGATCGTCTCCGATATCCATACATCCTTGCGCTCCGCACACGCTCGTATCGTCGCTTCAAAATTACCATTGATCCGGACAGCAAACATTTTTTTGCGAAGCGTTTGGCGCAGGCTTCTGGAAATCTTCAGATCGTTCAGAGGAATGATCCCGCGCATCTCCGGAGAAAACCAGCGAATCTCTCCATCCTTCCCATTCGCCATGGGGAACAAACCATTGCAATAGGAATTCAACAACAATTCACTGTCGATGATCGATGCGTCATTAACGAAACCAAAATTCGTGCTCACGTAGTAAAAATTTAATGCCGAGATTCCATCAACAATGAAATTCTCGGCATTGGTTGTTCTAAGTTTCCTAATCGACTGGATTATTCATCTCCAAAACTTGTCCCAACAGCACGAGCGGTATTGATAATTTCACCATCAACAACCGGTACCAGCCGTTGTTTTGAGATCGCTTCTTTGATTGTTACACTGGTAACATTCAATCCGCGAAGACTAACCATTCGTCCGAATTCACCGTTAATAGCAAGTTCAACAGCTTTTGTTCCATATCGAGTTGCAAGAACACGATCGAATGCTGTCGGACTTCCGCCGCGTTGTAAATGTCCGAGAATTGTTGTTCGTGTTTCCAATCCTGTTTCTTGTGTTATGCGGCGGCCTACATGTTCGCCGATTCCACCGAAACGGATCGGATCAGTGCGTTTAACATCGGTTTCTTTAATGACAATTTCTTCGTCAGCAGCTTTTGCACCTTCAGCAATACAGACAATGCTGTATCGATTGCCTCGAGTGCTTCGTTCGATCACTCGACGCATAACACTTTCCCATTTGAATGGAAGTTCGGGAAGTAAAATAATATCTGCTCCGCCGGCAAGTCCTGCTTCAAGTGCGATCCATCCTGCATATCGTCCCATCACTTCAATCACCATAACACGGTGATGGGCGGATGCTGTGGTATGTAATCGATCGATCGCTTCAGTTGCAATGGAAAGTGCTGTATCAAATCCAAACGTTTGATCAGTTGCTTCAAGATCATTATCAATCGTTTTTGGAACACCAACAATGTTCATTCCTAATTCGCCCAGTTTATTAGAAATATGCATTGTTCCGTCACCGCCGATTGTGATCAACGCATCTAATCCCCAGCCTTTATAGTGCTTTAAGACCCGCTGTGACGCGTCTACAATCTCAACACCATTCAATCCTTCGGATGGATAATGGAATGGGTCCCCCTTATTGGAAGTACCGAGAATTGTCCCGCCTTGTCCTATAATTCCTGCAATATCGTCACGCGATATTTCTCGCATACGACCTTCTACAAATCCTTCAAAACCGTCTTGAATTCCAACAATTGTCAGACCGTGATCATTCATTGCAGGTTTTGCAACACCGCGAATAACCGCATTTAGTCCAGGACAATCGCCGCCACCGGTAAGAATTCCTATTCGTTTAACTTTTTTATTTATCATTGTTTGTTTTCGTTAGTAAATTTATTAACTATTGTGCCCTATAATGTAGCAAAAAAAGAGAAATTCTAAAAGAAGTATTATTTTCTGCAGCAATTTATGAATTTAGAGCCAATTCAAGGATATGTTGATTGTGTAGTGAGCTTTTTGTTCCAACAACGGGATTAGTATTGTTCAAGATACAATCAGAGAAATGTAAGATCTCCAATTCATATAAATTTGGGACAGAAATTTCTTCGTGTTTAACTGAATCAATGAGACCATTTTTTCCCATTTTAATTTCCAGTGTTGTGGGTGTATTACTTGGCGTAAAGTAAAGTGCTGACACTGATCCTTTCGTACCAAAAAATTCAATGAATGATTGCCGGTAAGCAGTTTCGTACGATGTATAGACACTGCCAATCGTACCACTTGAGAATTGGAATGTCAAAAGACTTGTCTTTTCAACTCCCGTGTCAGTATGCTGCGGGTTCATCAGATTATTTACTTTTATCACCTGATCATCTCCTAAAATAAATCGCATTGAATCCAAACAGTGAATTCCTATATCAAACAAAGGACCTCCTCCCGCGTTTTCCTTATCCAATAACCACTTTCGTTGCGATAAGAGAGCATCATAAACAAAATGAGATTGAGCGAATGTAATTTCGCCTATAAGACCAGAATTGACAATTTCTTTCATCCTGATCAATAATGGTGAGAAACGAAGCATATGTCCGGTCATGAATTTGACATTATTCTTTTCACACACTTCAATCATCTCTTTAGCTTGAATGAAATTGACCGCCATCGGCTTCTCTACAATGATATGCTTCTTTGCTTGTGCCGCTAAAATAGTTTCTTTATGATGCTGCGAATTTGCAGAGACAATAAATACTGCATCAACATCTTTTGAATTAACAAGTGCTTCAACAGAATCAAAATAGAATGGGATTGAATACTCTTCGGCTTTGTTCTTAGCACTGTCAATAGATCGTTTTTGAATTGCAACAAGTTCAGAATTATTCACTGAACGAATGGCCGGCATAATTGCACGCTCAGCAAAATTACCAAAGCCAATGATACCATAACGGATTTTTTTCATAAGGAGAACGATTTTATTTTTAAAAGTAATACTTTTGTAACCGAATATTGAAAATATTCGAAGAAGTTGCAACAAACAAAAAAACCTTGCACAATATATGTGCAAGGTTTTTAAAAACGTCGGTTTTAGAACAATTTATTTATGAGCTGTGAATTTTTCTACTTTATGTTCAACCGGATCCACTGTTGTCAAGAATCGATAGATCGATTTTAAATCCCCGTCTGTCATCCCTGCATACATTGTCCAAGGCATTATCGAATTGAATTCGTCAGGGGTGACTGCTTTATTCCGGCCAGCAGAATCTCTATACGTCTTAAATTTCCCGAGAAAGACCTCTTCGGTCCACAGTCCAATACCTGTTTCATGACTTGGAGTTAAATTCGCTGAACGAATAACATTCCCATTCGGTAATTTAAATTCAAATCCCCCGGCAAAGCGCATTCCGGGTAATGGTTCACCTTTATCCATTGGTGTATGACAGTCTGCACACGCGGCAATTTTCACAAGATATTCGCCGTACTTTAGAGTATCGTTCGGTTCCGGACGAACACTGGGTGTTGGATCTTTCGGAATTGTTCGAACGATCAAGTTCATCGGGAAATCAAATTGAGACTCAGGATAACTACCTTCCAATGGTGTCAACGTTCGTAAATATGCGATGATAGCTTTTACATCTTCAGGGTCCATATTGCCATAAGCTAAATACGGCATTAACGGAAAAATCGGTTCACCGTTTTTTCGTACACCGGTTGTAATAGTTTTATAGATATCACCATCCGACCAATCTTTTAAATTTGATGGAGTTATATTACGAGCATAAAAAACTCCGGGAACTCCTGCGCCATCTCGATCGAATTTGTCTCCTCCTTTTCCATGTGAACCGGGAATCACGGGACCTGAGAACTTCGTCCAATCACGTTCAGAATGACAATCCATGCACACAGTAACATGATTTGCCAAATATTTTCCCCGTTCGATCATTTCGGGAGTTGAGACGATGGTAATATTTGGAGCCGGAGAAACTTTTGGAAAGAAGAAATTGAGGTATGATACTAGACCTACTATTATCACCAATATAGCACCAACAACAATTCCCGCAATCTTTAGAGCTTTTTTCATATGTATCCCTTTAGTTGTAAATGAATAGTGAAATTATTTTCATTAAAGAATTAATGATCATAATAATCAGCGTCGTATTACGGTTTGTCGAAAGGAAATGTTGCCTAAAATAAAAATAAAATCTTGATTGTCAAACCAATTGAGAGGTATCTTGTGGTATGAAAATCTGGCTCTATATCGTAAAGCAGCATTCAGCTCCATTTATTGGCTCATTCTTATTCCTGATGTCGGTATTTATCCTGCAATTTGTGATGAAATTTATGGATCAGCTGGTTGGCAAAGGATTGAGCGGAGCGGTGATAGCCGAATTAATGATGCTGAATCTTGCGTGGATGGTTGTCCTGGCCGTACCGATGGCGGTATTGGTTGCCACTTTAATGGCATTTGGATCAATGGCTTCTACCAATGAAATTACTGCAATGAAAGCCGGTGGAATGAGTTTGTATCGAATGATGTTTCCTATCGTTATTTGTTCGATCATACTGACATATTTGATGATCGAATTCAATAATAAAGTCTTACCGGAAGCAAACCATCGATCAAAAACACTGACGCTTGATATCCGCCGAAAAAAACCAACGCTGACGCTGATACCCGGTTTGTTCAATCAGGACATGACCGGTTACAGTATGCTCGTACGAAAAACTTTTGAGGAGTCGAATGAACTCGAAGGCGTAACGATCTACAACCATTCTGATCCAAGCAAAAATACACTCATTACCGCAAAACGAGGTTCCCTTTCTTTTTCGAGCGATTATAGAAAATTGATCATGGATCTCTACGACGGTGAGATCTATGAAGTGGATCATAACAAACCCAATCTTTACAGGGTGGTTAAATTTGAACGACAAAGACTTACAACCATTTCCGAAGGATTCGATTTTGAGCGTTCTGCAGTCGATGCATTTACACGCGGTGACCGTGAACTTAGTTCCGGGGAAATGTTGTATATGGTTGATAGTCTGAAAGGTTTAACAACATCTATTCAGGACCGGATCAGTTCATATACAGCAGCTCTTAATCAAAAATTATTTTTCGGATCCATACCTGATTCATCTTCCGGAAAAGATTTTTGGAGGAACATCGATCAGTATTCCGATATGAAAAGCCAGTTGATGTTTTATCGTAACAGCATTGAGAGTGAGATAGCAAATGATGAATACCAACGGAAACAGATCCGCGAATTTCTCGTAGAGATCCATAAAAAATACTCAATCCCTGTTGCATGTTTTGTCTTTATTCTTGTCGGCGCACCACTTGGTGTTATGGCGCGGCGAGGCGGGTTTGGAATTGCCGCTTCGCTTAGCTTAGGTTTTTTCTTATTGTATTGGTCTTCATTGATCGGCGGAGAGAAACTTGCGGACCGTCAGATCATCGAGCCCTGGATAGGAATGTGGGGTGCAAATATTTTTATCGGACTGCTTGGAGCGTTCTTGACATATAAAGTAAGCAAAGAGAACATTGAGTTGAATTTCAATTGGTGGCGTAAATTTATACCAACAAAGCTAATCGAACGATTGAATCGATGAAAAAATTAGATATCTATATTCTGAAACAGTTCATCCTCACAACCCTTTTCGGGTTGCTCACATTCATGGTGATTTTTTTAGTGATCGATCTCATGGAAAATCTCGATGATTTTTTAGATAATAATGTGACGAATGAGATCATCATCCAATATTATATCGCCTTCCTTCCTGAAATCATTAAATTAATGACTCCTGTTGCTGTATTGCTTGGCAGTCTGTTCACCACCGGAAAACTTGCTTCAAATAATGAGTTGACAGCAATGAAAGCCGGTGGGATGAGTATCTATCGATATATGCTCCCCATTATGACCGTAACAATCCTCATTAGCGGTGCGTCGGTCTATTTTAACGGTTGGGTTGTTCCGTACGCCAATCAACATAAGTTTTCAATAGAACGAAAATACCTACATAAAAGTCTCGAATCGACTGCGCGAACCAATATTTATCTTCAGGACGGACAGAAACGAATTATTTTCATAGCCTATTTTGACGGCGCATCGAATATGGGTGCCAGGACCTCCATCCAAGAGTTTACGACGACAAGTTTGCTTTCTATTGAACAGCGTTGGGATGGACTTCAATTGTTGTGGGATAGTACCGACCAACGATGGACAATGAAAAATGGACAATACCGAGTGACAAAATTCAAAGGTGAAAAAGTGGAGAAATTCGATTCTTACACTTTTTCAAACCTAACTTTCACACCAAAAGATATTATCAAAAAAGTTGAAAAGCCTGAAGAGATGAATTACAATGAACTAGCCGCGTTCATCAAACGTCAACAGAGCAGCGGTAACAATGCAGCACGGTGGCTGGTAGATTATCACAATAAAGTAGCATTCCCGTTTGCAAGCGTCATTGTAGTGCTTTTTGGCATCCCATTTTCATTTGCGAAACGAAGAGGCGGTATTGCTGTGCAGGTTGGCATTTCAGCTGCTGTGGTATTTATCTATATGGTCTTTATGAAAATCAGCAGCGTATTTGGTTATAATGGGGATATTGATCCATTATTGACCGCATGGTTGGCGAACATCATTTTCTTTGTTGCGGGGGCAGTAAATATCCTTCGAGTTAATAAATAGAATCCACTGTAGGGACTAGTTCTATTCTAAAATGGAATTTGAACTTTTACTTCCGATAGAAGTCTCTTCCCTTCAATTCCATCGATCGGAGTTACTTGAAATGCCGCAGAAATCTCTTTGTTGTAACTATTCGTTGAGAAGAAAGCGTCAACTGCACTAAGAACGTGATTGATAACCAAAGCGCTTGCTGCAAAACTTGCCGCATAATAATAATCGTTTGCTTTTCCACGTTCTACAGCATAATCCTTAAACTGTTTTTCTGACTTTAACAAATTGTCGTAATTACCGTTGTCTGAAACCGGAACTCCATTTGCATCAACTTCATACGTATCCCACCCAAATTTGAATTGATGATATTTTCCGATCAATTCATAATACTGTTGGGACTGATATACCGGAAGCTGATGTGAAAAACCTATCTTATGAATAGCACTTTCCCATGCATTCACCTCACTAAAATCATGATTGCGTACTCTTAGGATATCAATTGCGGTATTTCCAGGTGAATTTGAATTATTTAAATCCTGATAATCTGCTCCATGATTTCTGATCCAAAGAGCATACCGTTCTGCACTCCAATGCGCTTCGGCATATGCTTGAAATTCATCAGTTTTTTTATCTCCATAATTATTATTTGCAATTGCATAAACGATCAATGCAACTTCTGCTGAGAAGAAAATTGCAGCTTTTGTATATTGTTCAGTACGAATTTGTCCGACACCCGGAACCGCAAGTGAATATAGACCATTCATGAATGGATTTTGACGAAGATTATTATTTACGGAAGATATTTCAGTTTGGACAATAGAATCTTCCCCAAAGCTCATGAGATCAACTCTGAAGTTTCCGGTAAATGTCTTTTCACCGCCAACTGTAAAATTAAAAATGAAGAAAGAGAGAATAACTACAACCTTACCGCTCATGAAAATCTCCTACCATTCGTTTTATATCATTACTGAAATCGAATCCGAACAACACCCCAAAATAGAACCGCCATTCTTTTCCGTACGATGCGTTGATGTTTCTCTGATTATAAGTGAAAGCATCAAGTCCGTATGTACCGTTGAAGAATATTCTTGTTGGATACGCATACCATGAAAACGCTTCAAGGCGCAGTTCAAAACCAACATCGCGTTTGAAGTCACGGATATTCGGCAATCCATTCCACGCATTACCGAAATCAGCATGGAATTCACCATAAAGACGGTCAAAATATAATTGCAAAACTCTGAAATCAATATTTTCCCATATTGGATATCGGTAAGCAAAATTTATTGATGCAACTTCATTTCCTCCGATTGCATAAAATGGATAACCTTTCATCCCAACAAGACCTCCGGCGTAAAAATCAAAAAAGTCCGGAACTTCAGGGCCAAAGATCGTACCGCCTCGCAACGTTAATGAAAGCGTATGCTTCCAAAAGGGTAATGGTAAATGTTCCGTATAGCGAAATTCAACGCGTCGGATTGTATAGGGAACAAGTTTTAATTTTATACCAGTCTCTGATGCCTCAAATTCTGATGCACCTGTTGAGTCCTCTTTTGTAAAATGATCGAATTCATTATCAAGGCGCAATGAAAATGAACGGCCAATAGGATTGATCTCGCTGGTACGGGAAGGAATGATTCCTTTTATCGAATATTGTAAAGAAAAATTATTTCCTTTGAAATAAATATCGGAGGATGCCGGAACAAGCAGCGCACTGCTCTTTACAAGAAATGAACTAATTGCATTACTGTACTGACTATATGTGTACCCTAACCGCAATATGCTTGCCTCAGAAAAAAGCGGATGGGTAAGAAAAAAATCAAATTCAAAGAGACTGTAAGTAATATCGGCTGAAGTTTCTTCAAATTCCTTTACAATAGTAATCTTTTCGCTTGTACGCTTTCGCGAAACATTGTACACTTCAAATGACGCCGTAGGATATAAACCTAATTGATATAAACCAAATATTCGATCCCGATAGTCAAATTGAAGGAATAAATCCCGCTCGAAGATATGATTGATTGCAGCACCGCCAAATAACTGCATCTTCTCAATAACATCGCCTGATATGAAATAGAATCCGGGTTTCAGAAAATCTAATCCTGAGGATTTTGTATTGTAATTATCAATCCTTAGGAATGGGATGATCGAAAGACTGCTGTAAATATTTTTATATTCTTTTTTGTCAAGATTTGGAAGAGATGTATCATCATAATTTCTTAATGCAGCAAAATCAAATTGATTTCTCTTTAGGGTACTATCGTCAATGTTGATTTCGGGACGACGGATCCGTTCAGGTTCCAAATACTGTGCAGTCTCAAAATCATTCGAGGCGCTGTCAATAAGATAATTGATCTTGAATCCTTTTGACGTGTATAATGAATACGCAATTTTTCCTGAGTCACTGACAGTGGGAGTAAACGCACCTCCCAGAACATTGGTGATCTGATCTATTTTTTTTGATGCAACTTCCATTTTATACACATTGAAAATTCCGGTACGATCTGAGACGAAATACAAATATTTTCCATCAGCACTATAGATCGGGTTACGATCATCCGGGGTTCCAGTTATAAGCATTTCCACTTCACGATTCTCAACATTCACTGATGCAATATCCTGTTCTTCACGAAATGCATATCCAAAAACAATATTCTTTCCATCCGGCGACCATTTTGGAAGATATACTTGTTCCCCGTTTTTATAACTCGTTACCAGATGAAAATCCTTCCCCAAGGTATCTGTAACACCAACATTCATTGTACCGTCATGTCCGACCGCAAAGCACAGGAACTTCCCATCCGGAGAGAGTGAAGGATTTGATGCACGTAATCCATCTGTTAGTTGTGCTTCTTCATCATTTTCAATGTCGTAAGCAAAAAGATCAGAAATCCTAAATCCGATTTCTTGATTATCAGTCAGTTTAGAATAATAGATCTTTGTTCCATCAAAAGACCAAGTGATAGAGGAACGCACACCTGCAACAAGCAACTTCTCTTCCTTTGTACGAACATCAAAGAGATACAATGACGATAATCCAAAATAATCTGCTTCTTTGTTAGAAACATAGGCAATTTTTTTTCCATCAGGAGAAAAAGTGGGATTCATATTCCCAAATCCAACATCGGCAATCCGTGTTCCTTCCATTTTCTTCGAGATGATTTTTTCTACTCTTCTTTGATAATCCAATGTAAGATAACTTTTCCATTCATCGTACACTTGTTGACCGGTCTTACCAATTGTTCGTTCAATCGCCTGATCCATTGTTACCATATTAGTGCGCGAAATATTCTTGGCAATCCTTGGAATGACATCATTTCCGTATGTTTCAGAAAGATATTTTGACAATGCAAATCCCGCATTGTACGACGATTCATTCCCCAGTGAAGTTTTACCAAATACGCTCATTTCATTCCATGAAAGCATAGTACTATCCAGAACATACGAACGAAGGATCATATCACGATGCGAGTCCCAATAATCATAACTCATTTCAGGACGATTGTATTGAGCAACCCCTTCTGCAAACCAACTGGGGACAATGAAGCCTGAAAGAGGATACGAAACAACGGTATTCGGGTAGCCATAAAGGACATCCTGTCTCCGTTCTTCTTCATAATTAAGCCATTGTAAATATATCCCCGGAAATTTGCGGCCAAACTTCATTGAAGTTTGTATCTGAATGATGTGAGTGAATTCGTGTGCAATAACATTACGAAGCCAATTGTGGGTACCGCGCAGATCAAAATCCAACGCCGGCGCCCAGATCAGGATTTTGTTGTCGTAAAAATATGCAGCTCCATTTGAATTATCTTCATAATCGATCACTGCAAAACTTACTTTTTGATCGGGCTCGTGTTCATACAATGTAGTAACCGGACCGTAAATATCTTCCCCAATCTGCGCAATTATCCGCGCAGTTCTTTCTGCACCATCATGAAAATGAACAAGAAAATGTTTTGTTTCCAAAGTCTGCCAATGCAAACCGCCATGAGCAGCTTTTTCATAATCCTGCCATTGAGAATACAGCGGAAGAGAAAACAATGAAATGAATAACAGTGCCTGGACACCAATCAAAAACTTTTTCTTCATCATTATTTCACCACCGCAATTTTCACGATCTGACTCTGTTCTTCCCCGCTGCCGCTGGCGGTGATCTGAGCAAAATAAATTCCGCTTTGAATGTTGGCAATATTCCATTGCACTTCGTTATCCATTCCCGCATAACTTGTTCCAGTCAATTCTTCAACAAGTTCACCGGCAAGATTGACGATCTTGATTTTTACTGTTCCAGATTTACCAAGAAAATATCGAATGTTCGTCGAACCGCTGTAAACAGGGTTAGGCCAATTGTACGCAAATTTTTTAGGAAGTAGCTCGGAAGATTTTTTTGAAACAGTTCCAGTGTTTTCAACAAAATTAGAATGGTAATTATCCGCAAGAAAATTTCCCCATAATATTTTTGACGTATCAAAAAGATTTCCCGTTTTCCACACGTAGACTGAGGAATCTGTTGACGCAACAACAAGTTTATCTCCCCATAACACCGGCGACGAGACAATTCCTCCGGTTTGAAGTGGAAAGCCATAAACCATTTTCCCATTTGATGTATACGCGTATATTTGACCATTTGAACTACCGTAGATAATTGCATTTTCATTTGATCCGGTAAGCTTCACAACAATTGGACTTCCAACCACTCTCCCTCCATCAAGAGTCTTTTGCGGAAAGTGTTCAAGTATAACGCCTGCACGGTTAAATGCATAGAGACCAATTTCAGTTCCAATCAGGATATCGACCTCTCCATTCATATCAACATCAGCGTAAGACAACGCGCCCGTTATTCCTTTAAGAGAATAATTCGAAACTTGTTTCGATGAAAAATTCAAAAGAGAAAAGCTATTATCGTCAAAAATTATCGTGCCGTATACTCCATTACTATCTATCGCTCCATTTTCTATTCGTGCAAGTGATGCCGAAAGAATTTTTTTGTTGAAAAATTCCCAATCATCTGAACCTATAATATTGATTTTAGATTCAGAAATTTCAACAGAACGATATTGTGGGAAGCTGCCGCCGGAGATCATAGGAATTTTTGACAAATAACGTAATGAATTAAGTTGTATCAATTCACTTGGCATAACTACTGGACCAGTGTTTGAAATCATTATTTGATAACCCCGTTCAGTACCTGCAACAAATGTTACCGAAGGAAGAATAAAATTATATCGTGACATTGATGGCGTTGTAAATTTTGATTTTGCTGTCACCGTTCTCACTGTATCAGCAATGCCATCATTGTTTGCATCTAATCCGCTTAAAAGATATATCGTGCTATCCGAAACACCTGAGACAAAATAATTTATAACTGGGGTAACAAATTGACTCACAGCGTATGCTGGTTGAAATCTTCCACCTTTCGGATAGAACAGTCCCGTCGTATTATTTAAATATGGAGTCAGATCATCCTTCATTACAAAGATGGAATCACCGCTAGTGTAAATCAATTCCTGCTTTCCGTCACCGTTCAAATCTGCTGCGAGCGGAGCGTCATTATTGTCAAGTTTCAGGTTCTTTCTTTTGATTACTTTCACCAATTGAATATCAGCGTCGCCCACATTAGCTTCAAATGTCATCCGGGGAGATGTGACTGAAAAATTCTTGAGAGTTACATGCGATTTCGCGTAGGTATTCGTCAAAGAATTTGGAATTGTATTCTCAGAAAATTCATTCTTGTAATTCGGGAAGATATTTCCACTGAACCAATAATCGATCGGCGAACCGTCTTCACTGCCTGATCCGGGACTTCCAAAATCATATGTTTGACCAAGATCCTGCGACCCATCCGCTTCCTCAAGATCGATCCCTCGTTTTTTGGGATCGGCATTGATGGTGTTTGATGCAATGTTCTTTTCAATGATCGATTCATCAATATGCCAAATGAGTATACCCCCTCGGTAGTCATTGTACGCATTCATGATTCCGGGCAGACTCCAATCAAGTTCATCAACATCAACAACCACTCCTAACGTTGAATCAATGTTTGTATTGGAGAAAAAATCCTCATCTTGGCTGAACGATTTTGTAATGATTTGACCATTCCATTTCATAGTGATAGAATGGTTATTGTTTTGTGCATCACGATTCCGATTCTCAACAAGATAATATTCCTTCGCACTGATCGGGATCTTGTAAATCGTATCATTTCCTGTTGAATATAATCCAACCGCAGGAAGTGATAGATTTTGGTTTCCATAAATTTCAATAGGAGTTGTCCAACCCAAATATATTTTTTCCCACGCACTTGGTTCGGGAGGACAAATTCCTGCAAAACTAAAAATAGATTGTCCATCCATCAAACCAAATCTTCCAATCGCCGTTTTTCCGGTTTTCGTGTCGAACAAATCAGGAAGTCCCAAATGACTACCGATGCTCGCAATCAGCAAACCGTTTATGCTCAATTCTAATAGCACATCACCGCTGATCGATGAGATCTTACGAGATTCGGTTTCAGGTAAAACAACGGTGTTGGATATCTTAAACGTCGAATTTGTCACCGGAAAACCTTGGAATGAATTTCCCAAGAGTTTTTGAAACGATGATAATCCAAAATAGAGTGAAGGAATGTCAAGCGGTGTTGGATCGTAGCCAAGTGATGCGCGAAGGTCTATATCTTTGCCAACTCCAGCATGAAATATTGTGAACATGGAATATTGTTGAAATGGAAATCCAGGATACAGGGAATCAGCGGCGCGCCATGCTTCTTCGATCA
>CAYPEM010000008.1:0-7622 GCA_964409765.1 uncultured Chitinophagaceae bacterium | reverse complement strand
TCACCGGAAGTGCGGGAATCGTTATCCTGCTGAAACTGAACCCGGATCGCAAGAACGTTCAATGTATCAGGAAATGCATTGGGAGAATATGATTTCCTTGAAACATGGTGCAACGACTCAACATGCAATGAATGGGAAAGCTTTTGGGAAAAAAGAATCTGAGAAAGAAAAACTGCAGTGAGAAAAATTTTAGTTGTCATGTCGGCACACATTTGAGATTGAAACCATAGTACCTTCAAGACACGGAACTGCATCGTTCAGTGTCTTGGCAGATAAAGAGGAATAGCTTATAATGTCTCATTCCAAAGAATAAGGAGGGTAAAACGAAGAGTCTCAGACAAAGGATGATTTTCTTCCTTGGAAGAGATATAACTGAAATCAAATCCATAAATGTCATAGCGAAGACCTGCACCAAACGTCATAAAGTTACGATTTCCATTCTTCGGATCTTCGAAAAAATATCCCATACGCAAGGCCACTTTTTTGTCGTACCAATATTCCATACCAAGCGAAGTATTGATGAATTTCAAGTTGTTATCGAACGTATTGTTTGTAAATGAAGTGATCAGTGATTTTGGAAGTTCATGGGAAGCACCGTTTGGTTCTTTGTACACCAACAATTTTGCAAAGTCAATCGCAATCGTCAGACTATTGTATTCATCCTTCATCGGAATAATTCCAAAACCCACCCTCAATTGCGTCGGCAACGGATCTGCCTGCGCAGCGTCAATATATGTCACTTTCGGACCAAGGTTCGTGAGATTGACACCAAGACTAAAATGATTACCGATATCTTCATCTAAAAAAGGAATCACCAATGATTTAGGTCTGTATAAAAATCCAATATCAAAACTAAAATCATTTGCTATTCCGTTTCCTTTTTCTTCAGCAGTACCTATCGGTGACAAACTGCTATTGATAAATCGAAGATTTGTTCCAATACCAAGATTATCGGTGATTTGTGTCCCATAACCAAGAGTGACGGCAACTTCAAATCCTTTAAATTTATCGATCGGAGTCGGATCTTTTTCCGAAGTGACAATAAATTCTCCAAGGTTTAAATAAGTGATACTCGCTGCCAACGTTCCGCCGTATTCTGGCATTTCCTGTTTGATATTGAAATAGTCATAGAATAGGTCCGATAGATTGAACTGTGGGAGCCAGTTTGAATGGGTAATACTAATCTCACCGCCATGTTGAAATGCAAGGCCTGCTGGATTCCAGTGGATCGACGCAGCATCATCGGCTATTCCGGTCCCTGCTTCACCCATACCGCTTGCTCTTGAATTTGGCGAGATCATTAAAAATGGAACCGCGGTAGAACCGGCCTGGGCAAGCATCGATTGTGCAAAACCTAAGAACATAACCGCCACACCAACTGCACTCAACATCTTTTTCATGTAAAACTCCTCATTGATTATTACTGATAAATATAGTTAATAAACTTTTTTAATACCAACAGTGTTTCAACACACAATTGTAAATCTAATCTCTGGTGACAAATCAGACTATTCGGTGGTTAATATTGGACTGCATTAACGAATCACAGCCATTTTTCCAATTGCCTCACTAGTGAATTGACCATCGATTGTTTTTGCGATCACTTTGTAGAAATAGATTCCATTTCCTAATTCATCGCCGTCGCTGTCTCGTCTATTCCAGTCAATCTTCACAAAACGGTCCGTTATACCAAGCCGTTCTATGGTATGCACGCGTCTTCCGGTCACTGTAAAAATATGTATTGTTACATCGATCGTTGAAAGTTGATTATGGTGAAAAGTAAACGAAGTAGCAGTCGATACAGGATTCGGGAAGTTATATAAATCCAAAATCGATAGACCGTTGCTCGATGCTACATTAAAAAATAATTCAGTTGAGGAAGAATTATTATGAGCATCCCAAGCACGCACTTCAATAGAGTGACTTCCCTGAGCGAGTCCTGATAATTGATATTCGGCGCTTCCCTGCTGATAACTATCAATGTCCCCTTTATAGGATTCCGTAAGATCTATACTTTTCGCACTTCCATCAATCCATGCTTCCAATCGATGACCGATACTGTTTGCTGAAGAATTAATTCCGCTGCTGTCTTTTAGTTTGACGATCAAAAGAGGATTTTCATTCACGACATCACCCGAACGGAAGTTTGTATTGTCAAAATAGATCTGAATTGACGGACCTGCAGAATCTGGTAAAAAATTCTTGTTTGAACCGCCGACAATAAAATTCTTCGTGTATCCTCTTCCATCAGTCTGGACATTGGAGAAATAGACAGCAATTCGTCCGTTCTTGTTTTGATATGCAATATCTTTTGGGACAATAAATGTTGTATTCACAATTCCATCTTTAATAGTTGCTTCACCTTTATAAATGATTCCGCCGTTTTCGTTATATGACGGCATCCACGGAATTGTCGGGATTGATTTCGCAATATCAGCATCATGAACATTGATCAATGCCGTTCCATTATAGTTCACATCCCGTGCATTCGTTGAATCTCTTACTGTCCCTTTTATCGTGATCTTATCCAAAGCATGAATCGTATCTGCATGAGAAGAATATTCGCTGACCAGTGAATCTACCATAAATTTCGCCTCAGGAACTGCAAGTCGGAGTGTTGGATCACCCATTAGGAAATATTTCTGTTTGTTGATCAGTGCATCGAAATCATTTCCAAGTTCATTCTTTGCAAGTGAATATGCATCACCGAGCCGAAGCGACGATGCAGTAGAGAATAATTTAGAGTAAAATGCCTGATTTGTTGCAGCATTAAGGTGAGAATACACTGCACGGGTTGCACTTAATACTCCAATTGCTCCCCCTTTAGTATTAAACATCACTTCTTCTGCGGAACTTGGTTCACCTGCTTCTTCAAATCTTCCCCAATCACACGTTGCTGCAACGATAAAGGTTAATTTATCATTATTGGTGAATTGGTTTCGTACGTCATCCAATGTTAGGATACTTTCGTGAGCCCATACTTTTGGATTTCCATGCCCCGTAAAATTCAGAAGTAATGTTCCCTGGTTCACATTATCAAGAATCGCCTGACGGACATCCGGTTTTCTTCGACCCGCAGAGGTGAATAACGCCGGATATGTTTCTGCATAAATCCTTTTAATATCAAAATCTTTCGGTGTATTCTGCACAAGATCTTCCGCTTGTGTCGTATGAAAATATTCAGTGACATCACCAGGAGTCCATTGATCATCAGCAACTATTGTGATCACATTTTTCCAATTTCCCCGGGTTGGTTTCGTTTCGTATTGAATTATCCGATCTACAAGAAGTCGTGCCTGCCCCGTTGTTCGTGGTGTTAGTCGACCGGCAGAAATACTTACTTTTGTTGGTTCATTGGGATCGAGACATACAAAAAAATCATCGTTACTATAAGTATAAATTTTATTGTTCGACTCTGAAGTCTGATATGTCGGGACCCATGAACGATCGTTCTTTTGGATTGACCGAAAATCGTAACTTGCATCTCCAAAGAACAATGCATATTTCGGTTTTACTGTCCAGTTATTCACAGCATATCGTAAAAAATCCCTCAACGCAGAAGGATCGGGCATTCCGATTCCAAATTCGTTGTACAGCGTATCAACATCAACAATTACTGTTGTAAGCTTTTTTGTTCCGGGTAAGCTTTCCTTATGAGCTTTTAGACGAAGAGCCTCAGAGACAAAATCACTATGGGTGATAATGACAAAATCTGCACCGGCATAACCATGCAAATTAGAATTTGGGATTTTTACGGCTGATTTTGGAGAAAGGAATTTTGTCAATGTTCCTGACCAATATTTTTTAATCGAACCGGAAGAAAGTGTATCTCCAAATACCATCGATCCAAATGTCTGGTCCAGACGATATGATATTTTTTTGACATTATTTACGTTAGAGACTTCATAGATATTGATATTGTTTGAACTAAACCCGCTCAAAGAAAATTCAACAACTCCGTTGGAGTCAGGTGAATCAAACATAATTTGATCATTGAGCGCAATAAGATTTTGTCTATAATAGATCCTGATCCAGTCGATAAATCCTGAAGCTACCGAACTATTGACTTGATATTTAAGTTTAAGAGTACTTCGTTGATCGATTAACGTTGGAAAAATCGTTGATTGTTCTTCACTACCACCATTGGCATACGTGGTTTGTACTTCATTTAAATCCGCATCGGACATACCACGGATCATAATGCTTCCGATCGGTTGTCCCGATTCATCCAGAATAAAGTCTGCGTCTGCAGTTGCCCTTGAAAATAATTTATATTGATAGAGTATAGAAGAACCTGATGCCCAACCGGGAAGCTTAGTGCTGATAACGCGCGATTCATTTGCATTCATCGGAGGACTAAACCATAATTGACCTGATTGATTGAAGTTATATTTTTCTTCATCAAAGAATACTTTACCGCCAACCTGGGAAACCTTGGCACTTGCCGGAGATGAGATATTGACACTCTGAATTTGTTTGAGAGGAGCTGTTGTGCCGACTGTTAAAAAGTAGTAATTACTGAATGTATACGGGTTTACATAATGTGAAAATGATTTGTTGTTACTATTATAATTCCAACCGTTAACTCCCTGTCCATAAAATAGAATATAGTCATCCGGATCAAATTTTCCGTTTGAATTATTATCCACATATTCAACAGCAAGCTGAGGTACGTCGGCAGGTCGGATAGACCCTATACTCTCAGGAATATTTCTGCCATCGGCACCAAATATCTTAACGTCTGTGATCGATGAAAGTGTTGACGGTTCAATCCCAACGGATTTTAAATAATTTGCATCAATTTTATACATTCCATCATCGACAACTTCAAGCTTAATCCAAGTTCCTGATGCGAGCACAGAATTTGCTGCAGCACTCTTTTTTACCGATGGCGGCGATGCCCATCGTTTGGCTGTTGAATAATTGGCAAGGGATGCCTTAGCCCATTCATCATTTCCGGATTGATCGAACGGAAAGGTTCGAGAACCAAAATCAACTCGAACAACAATGCGCGAATACTTCCGTAAGATTTTTTCGGTGGAATTATATTGATACGGTGCAATGATTAGATTTGCGGTCAGCCAGTTTTTCATCATACCAACATTTGACAATTGAACGATCTGTTGAGGATAAAAATTTTGGCGTGAAATGTAATTTGCTTTATATGTTCTCGTTGTTGTTCCCAGATCATCGATGATCTTTTCTGTTGGTATTGGCGCCAACGAAAAACCTGAGATCGTTTGAAAGTCTGAAGCAATGACCGAAACGGAATTGCCGGTATAAGAAGGAACGGCGATAGAAATACCACGCTTACGAATGTCTTCACTCCCTTGAATTCCAGCAAATCCCGATAACGAATGTTTGAACTGTGGTAATCCAAAAGAACCTTCTGAAGAGTTGATCGTAAGATCTTCTCTGAATTCCGGCAGAATTTCGATCGTCATGCTTCTGTCATCAGATTCGATGATACGTATATCCGACGATAATTGAGCATTCTGCGCAAAGGTCATTGAACAGAATACGATGAGCAATATAAAGTGATATTTTGTCATAAATTAAAAAACCGAACGATGAGTTCATAGACACATTCACGTTCGGTACAATGAAAAAGCAACGAGTATAAACGTTAAAGGTGTCAAAAAAATACTTCTACTGACCTACAACCTTTAACAATAAATCTATACTTGTTGCTCCTTAGGTTTTTGTTTTATTTCTTATACAAATATAGAGAAGGGTTGCTCGTTTGTCAACTATTTTTTATTGAACATTATCTCTTGCAGGCAGAAGACACTTTTCTTAGATTATTTAAACGACACAATTCATAAATTATTTACCAGTTTGTTATGAAAAAAACCCTCTTTTTTTTAATTATTTTTACGCTTATGACCAACGCCCAATCTACTATATCCTATACACTTTCAATGTCGAAACCTCAAACGCATTTACTCGAAGTAGCCATTACTCTTCGGGATTTTTCTTCAAAAACCGTTGCATTTCATATGCCGGCATGGCGTACTGGCAGGTATATGATCCTTGATTTTTCAGGAGGCATTCAAGAATTCAGAGTTATGGATGAAAAGAACAACACTCTCTCCTTTAAGAAAACCGATAAAGATACTTGGCTTATTGAAAAGGGAAATTCAAAAACTGTTTTTGTAACCTATAAAGTGTATGCAAACGAATTCAATCTCCGTACACGTGAACTGAACAGTGAACATGCTTTTGTCGATCCCCTATCCGTCTTTATGTATGTTGAAGAATTGAAGAATAATCCGTTAGAATTGAAAGTGATCCCGTTTGATCATTGGAAAGTAACCACCGGTCTTGATGAGGTTGACGGTAAACCACTCACCTTTTCTGCACCCAATTTTGAATATTTCGGTGATTGTCCTCTCGAAATTGGTACTCAAAAAGATTTTGACTTTTTTGTCGACGGAAAGAAACATATCATCAGTATTTATGGTGAAGGAAATTGGAATAGCGATACTCTTATCAATGATTTCACAAAAATCGTTATTGCAAATAAGGAACTGTGGGGAGATCTGCCGTATCAGAAGTATGTGTTTATGATTCATTGTCAACCCAATGCCGGCGGCGGAACCGAACATATCAATTCTACAATTATGGGTGTTCGTCCGTTTATTTTTTCGAATCCGGCAGCATACAAAGGATTTATCGGACTTGTTTCCCATGAGTATTTCCATACTTGGAATGTGAAGCAGCTGCGTCCAAAAGCGTTTGCCCCCTACGATTTTTCAAAAGAGAATTACTCTGAAGAACTCTGGGTGAGCGAAGGAACGACATCATATTATGACGATTTGATCCTTGTCCGGGCAAAATTCACGTCGGCAAAATCATATCTTGAGAATATAACCCAAATGGTGAATAACGAGCGCTCCCGGTACGGCAATACGATCCAACCTCTTGCAGAATCAAGTTTTGATTCATGGATTAAATACTGGCGAGGAAAACAAAATTCGCAAAATGCAGAAAGCGATTATTATGGAAAAGGATCATACGTCAGCCTTCTTCTCGATCTGGAAATCCGTCATCGTTCAAAGAATAAATACTCGTTTGACGATGTGCTTCGAACAATGTATCAACGATTTCCAAAAACTAAGGGATTCACGAACGCTGACATTCAATCAGTGTGCGAAGAATTCTCCGGCATCTCCATGAACGATCTTTTTGAATGGTATCTTTATTCAACAACTCCGTTGCCATGGGAAAAAGTTCTATCATACTCCGGCTTGCAAGTAAGTGTTAAAGATTCCTCAAAAAAAATTAATTTAGGTATTTCCCTTCAAGATGTCGGAGAAAAAACTCGAATTATCTATATAACTCCAAACTCTCCTGCAGAAAAAGCATTGCTTGATATTAACGATGAAATTATTGCTTTGAATGGATTTCGAGTCCGTGCATCAGAATTCAATGAAAGAATCGCTTCGATGAACAAGGGTGATGAAATTTTTGTGACAGTGTTTAGAAATGATAAATTGAAAGAGATCAAATTAAGACTCGAATATTTTGGAACCGCACCATTGATCATCAAAAAAATAGATACACCAACAGATCTTCAAAAGTCAATCTATGAGAGTTGGTTAGGAGAACGGTGGAATTAA
>CAYPEM010000007.1:0-96305 GCA_964409765.1 uncultured Chitinophagaceae bacterium | reverse complement strand
TTGAATTCGGATCACCTCCCTGAATAACAAAACCGGGAACGACCCGATGAAACGCTGTAGTATCATAGAATTTTATTCCGACAAGACTATCGAAATATGCGACCGCTTTCGGAGCGATCAGCGGAAACAATTCGATCGTGAACGAACCAATAACAACCCCTTCTCGCTTCGTTTCGATCTTATAGATCGGTTTTGGTGCCTGAACCTGCGAGAGTGATGTTGAAACAATAGAAACCATTACCAATACACTAAATAAAATAATTCGTGTCATTCGATGTGCCATAATGCTCCAATCGCTATAGTATAAAAATCAGTGTTTACTGTTTTGTCTTTTTTTAGTCCCATTGCATGATTTGCCGATAACACAAGATCTGTCCCTTTAGAGATTGGATAGGTGACCCCTCCTCCAAAATCAAATGAAATAAAAATTTTGGAACTTGAATGTTGTTTCTTCTCCGATAAGGGATATGTTATGGTAGCCTCTGAAACATAGAGATACGAAAACGAAAGACCGGCAAAAACAAATGGTGTAAACTCCGGATCACCTTGGAAATAATAGTTCATTTCAGAAGAAAGCGTATAGATTGTTGAACTTGAACCGGATACTGAAGTTGATCCTTGTAATACATTCAATTTTTTTTCCATCTGAGATTTATCAAATAGAAAATAATTATACCCTAACGAAATTGATCCGACATAGGGATATCGAGTAGTATATAATGTCCCCGCACTTATATGAATTCCATCAGTCCAATAGTCATAAAATTGTTCTGGAGCGTTTGGAATTGACAAACCTGCATCGATCCTGATTTGATCAGGTGCCGTTATTTGAGAGTATCCGAATGTTGAAGTAATAATGATAAAAAACATTACCGTATTAATGTGTTTGGTCATACCCTTATTGCCTTGTAAAAGTATAGTTTGCTTCAACAAACCCTGATCCGTTCATAACTCCACTAATCGTATCAGGGTGTACAAATTTTCCCGAGAACGAAGCAGGGTAATAACCTCGTTTTTCCATCTGCAGAGAAACAAGCGGATAATGTTGGTCTCCATTTGCTGCCATTGCTATCTCTCCAATAACACAAGTACCATACAACTTATTATCTTTTTCAACAATGGAAAATGATATAGCACTTGATAATTCGCTCCAATTCCCTGAAAATAGAGGGGGTTTGGGTACCGGAAGCGGTGACATTGGATCACTTTTTTCACATCCAACTATTAGTAAGCAAATGAAAATTAAATAGTGTAATAATTTCATACAGATAGATTATAAATTCAAGATTCTATTTCCCATTGATGTATGTTATTCCTGTTTCAAGAAGAAAACAATGCCAACGCGGACAGAAGTAAAATTAGTGTTGTCATTTTTTTTACCGAGCATTCCGTAGTAATGTTTAGCAGCGATTACAATATCTATATTTTCCTTGAATGAATATTCTAAATTTGCCCCGATTGGAATCGATAGATTACTTGAACTTTTTGCACCTTGTATAACCGGTGAATATTCATAACCAATTGTAGATTCCGAAACATACGAATACTGCAATACAATTCCTGCCGAAACAAATGGCCTCACTGTTTTGTATCCAGGGATTAAATATCGAACGTTTGCTCCTATTGTTGCTATTGAAGAGACTGCACCACTAAATGAAGGTTGGTTTTGTTCAATCCATAATTTTTTGAAAAAATTTGCTTTATCAAATGCAAACCTATCATAACTTATCGATAGTGTACCATCAAATTGTCTTTCTGTTTTGAAGACAAATTCAGTACTGATCCCGTACCCATTCATCCAATAGTCGTAAAATTCGTTAGGGTATGTAGGCATCGATATTCCGGCTGTTATTTGAACTTGATCGGGGGAAAATATCTGAGCGCTAGAATAAGAAAAACATATAAATGTCAGTACTATGTAAGAATAAGTCTTCATGAGGAATAGATTAATGCTTTAATGTGTTCGAACCAAATTTACATGAGTATTATAAAAAATGTTTCCTTCTAATGTGCCAGACATTGAATCTTTACCAAAAAACCGTCCCGTAAATGTTACTGGAACATATCCATTCGATCCTATAGAAAAATTTATTAACGGATATTTATTTTTCCCGTTAACGGATAATGAGTAATAATCTAAAATAGTTCCAGCACCTGTTATAATTCCATCAGATTCGATCAATGTAACAACTAATGGTATAGTATTATCCTTCCACACCCCTGCCACAGAGGGTGGTCTCGAAAGAGGCGGTGAACTTATCGGATCATCTTTAGTGCAGGAGGAAAATAATAATAAACATAGTATCGGTAAATTTCGAAGAACTTTTTGCATAAGAATTCCATTCTTTACTGTAAAGATTTTACAAGAGCTGCACATGCAAATCCGCTTTGTATTGCCCCTTCGATCGTTGCAGGAAGTTTTGTATCGGTCCAGTCGCCGGCTAAAAAAAGATGTGTGATCGGAGTTGTGTTTGTCGGTCTAAATTGCTCAAGTCCGACCCTCGGAGAAAATGTCGCACGTTTTTCCTTAATAATCAATGAGTGAACGATCAATGCAGCTGCAGATGTCGGATAGAATCGTTGCAGCTCTGTATGCGCCATTTTCACTAATTGCTCTTTGTCCTCTTCGATATGATCATGAGCTCCGCTGATGACCAGAGCAAGATACATCAATCGCTCGTTCTCTTTCCCGTAAATTTTTGATTTATTAAATGCCCAGTGGATGGGAGAATCGATGAAAGCGACAAATTCCTCGTCCATAAAATGGACATCGAACCATAAGTGAATTGAGATGATCGGCGATGAGATGAATTTTTCAATATGCGGTATTCCGATGTTCTTTGGGAGCGGAAATATTTTTGGGATATCAAAATATGGAACGGCGCAAATGATTGTTTTTGGTTTTATAATAACACCCGGTTCCAATTCCACGCTGAGAATAGTTGTATAATCGACCGAGATCTTTTTCACAGGAGTGTTGGTAAGAATTGTTCCGCCGTGATTTAGAATATATTGTTCGGCTCTGTCTATCAGCAATGTACTTAATCCCTTTTTGGGAATGATAATTGATGAATTGATTCTCTTTCCAAAGAATGCCGATTTCAATACTTTAACGAATAGCGCAGCGGAGATCTTATCCGGAATATCATTCAATGCTCCGATAGCGATAATTTCCCACAAAAATTTCCTGTTTGCAGTCGGTTGATTCATCTCATCAAGCCATTGTGTAACCGTCATCGACTGCAGATGTTTGTTTGTATCTGGATTCTTTATGATCAACTCAAATCCGATACGAAGAAGTGAAAGACGCTCAGATATGGTAATTGTTTTTAATCGCAGTAGTCCAATAAGAACATTAAACGGAGCGGGTAATGCAACGGCAGAAAGTGTTGTTGCCCCGAGTCCCGATCGGCGAAACGTAATTGAAAGATTTTTTTGAATTGAGACAAGATCAAGAGAACCAATCATCGATAAGAACTTCACCGTAGAACGATAACATCCCATCATCAGATGCTGGCCGTTATCCACTTCATCCCCTGTTTCGGGATGGATGATGGAATAAGTCCTTCCTCCAAGACGAGGTTTTTGCTCCACAAGCATAACCGATAATCCATTCGATGAACAATCAACGGCAGCAGCTAGACCTGCAACCCCGCCGCCAATAATCAGAACATCAGGAGAGTTTTGCATGTGCAGTATCGTATTGTGGATAAAACATTGACGGATGAAGTCACACTATCATCGACGTGAAGTTATTGAATCTTTCGAGATCGGTGTTTCCACCACACTGAGAATGTGATGAGCAGTTTTTTTGTGTTCGGTATTTTAATTCGTTTTTTGAAGACGTTATATTCTGCATGTTCAATATCCTGCAGCAATTTAAAATAGATCTCTTGCATAATAAGTGCCGCAATGAACAATGGTTTGTCTTCTTCGGAAAGGTGTCTGATCGCTTCAGTAAAATACCATCGTGCCCGATCTGCTTCGTATTTCATCATCCGCTGGAATTTTACATTATACTTTCCGGCAAACAGTTCCTCTTCACTGTATCCAAACCGATCCAGATCCTCCAGAGGAAGATAGATCCTTCCCTTCTTTGCATCAACAGCAACGTCCCGTAATATATTCGTCAGTTGTAAAGCAATCCCCAAATTGATGGAGTATTCTTTTGCTTCTTCATGCTTATATCCGAAGATCTCTGTACAGATCAGACCGACCGTTGATGCAACTCGATAACAATATTCTTTCAGATCTCGAAATGTTTCGTACCTGGTCTTGACCAGATCCATTTCCATTCCTTTGATCAGTTCATTGAAGTGGTCGAGCGGGATATTGAATCGTTTGATGATCTGAGCAAGTCTGTTCACGATTTGATATCGCGAAGCACCATCAAGCGCAAGCTCAAACTCTTTGCCCCAATGGAGCAGACGTTGATATTTGGTTGAGATACTTGCTTCTTCATCGACAATATCATCGGCAATTCTGCACCATGCGTACACAAGATTGATCGCTTCCCGCTTTGGTTTTGGGAGCATCAGGAATGAATAATAAAAATTACTCTTTTTATTATTCTTATCAATGATCTGTGCAGAGATACTGTAATCCATTGTTCTCATGAAAGTGACCGGACACCAATGACGATCTTGTCAAAAAGGTTCAGCGTTGGTCTTGATATTCGTGTTTCAAAATTCTGTGCTTCAATCTTCTCTAATATTCTCATTCCGCCATGCCAGATCATTTTTAATTCGAACCGAAATTGCCTGTTAACAAGTGCAAAGAGTGGTTTTCCGGTCATAAAAAGATCCCGAGTCCGTTTGATCTCCAGCTTCATCAATTCGCGAAACGATTCTGCATTCCGGATCGTTTGCAGATCTGATGATTGAATGGCATAGGACTGCAGATCAGACAGTGGAATATAGATACGATTCCTGCGTGTATCAACAGAAATATCTTGCCAGAAGTTCGTCAATTGCAAAGCTGTACAGATCGCATCTGAAAGTCGATCTGTTTCTTCAGAAGAACAATCAAATATCCGCAGCAGAATACGGCCAATTGGATTTGCTGAAAAATTACAATATCCAAGCACTTCTTCGAACGTTTGATATTCCGGATTTGATACATCGTTTTTAAATGCGGTGATGAGATCGTCGAATAACTGTAGTGGAATATGAAATTCCTCCAATACTTTTGATAATTGCTTAAATAATCCAATACTGCTTTCTCCATTTACAGCCAAATGTAATTGCATTTGCCATTCTTGTAACTTCAGAATTCTTTCAGCATCGCTCATCGTTCCTTCATCTGCAAAATCATCTGCAACCCTCGCAAACATGTATACCAAATGAATAGGTTCTCGATACCGTTTTGGAATCAATAACGATCCAACCGGAAAGTTTTCGTAGTGAGTTTTCGCAATGTTTTCAATGGATTTTTGCATTGTAATTTCTACAAATCTTGAGCAAAGTCGTAAAAAAAATTGGTCTCTGAAATGAATTTGCATAAAAATACGAGCAAATGACAGTGTTTTTTCACTGGCATACTCGATGCCATATAGGGTGGCATAGAGCAAAGCCATGAAAAAACTGATCAAATATATCTTCTTAAATACACTACTCGGAATGGCATTGATCCATGCTCAACAGTTTGATATAATGAAAGTAAACCAAACCGATAAGGTCGCTATGAGTTCACACTACACGGTAACCAAAAACGGTATCGAGCAATTTTTGGCAACGGCGCTGACACAACCTTTTGCCATAACAACTGGCGATACATTATATGTGGGAAGACAACAGAATACAACATCAGTTGAAGAGCGTTCATTGATACCGGAACATTCTTCACTCCAGCAAAACTTCCCAAACCCTTTCAACAATTCAACAGTGATCCGATATTCTGTTGATAAATTGTCTGAAGTTACCATAAAAGTCTATGACATTTCCGGAAGAGAGATTTCAACACTCGTCAATGAATCAAAACAGCCGGGAACATTCAGCATCGGTTTTGCCAATACGAATATCGCTTCCGGAACATACTTCTATCGATTGATCGCAAAGAATGCGGAAGGAAAAGCCACCGTTGAAACAAAAAAGATGATCGTAATGAAATAGTATGAAAAAACTGCTCATATATGTCGTCATACTTTCTTCAATGGCTTTTTCACAACAATTAATCGTGAAGACAGATGAAGGAATGAAATCTATCCCTGCTGTCACTCCAGTCTCAGCGGCATTCATCAATAATACTATCGAAACAATGGAATCTCAAAATGATGAGGTTGCATTAATCGTAGAATTCACTGCTCCATCCAAAATTGAACAAAAAATTAAAGGTAGAGTATTCTCTAAAACTTCTGCCATCCAAACCAAACAGCAGATACTTTCCATTTCCGGTATAGGGAAAATTGAAAAGGAATTTGAAAATGTTTTCAATGGTCTTACCGTGAAAACATCGAAATCAAATATTGGAAAGATCAGTGCGATCTTTGGTGTAAAAAAAGTATATCTGGATGCATCGGTTCAGACAACACCATATTCGGCAAATAGTATAAATCAAATCACTCCAAATAGTACCACATCTGTTGCCACGGGAAAAGGAATCCGTATCGGAATCATAGATACAGGTATCGACTATAACCATGAAGCATTTGGCGGCGGATTTGGAGATGCATTTATCGTTACCGGCGGTTACGATTTTGTCAATAACGATGAAGATCCGATGGATGATAATGGACACGGAACTCACGTTGCAGGAATAATCGGCGGTCATTCAACTACGATCAATGGATTAGCATTCAATGCAAAATTTTTTGCGTATAAAGCGTTGGATCAAAACGGAAACGGAACTGCATCAACGGTCATTGCTGCAATTGAACGTGCAATCGCCGACAGTGTACAGGTTATCAATCTGAGTCTTGGAACTCCATCAACGGGATCAGACGACCCTTTGTCAATTGCGGTGAATCGCGCTGCTGAAGCAGGAATTGTTGTTGTCGTTGCAGCAGGAAACACCGGAGATTATGGCACGATCAATTCTCCCGGAATTGCAAAGTTTGCTTTAACTGTAGGAGCCACCGATGCAAATTCCATCGCATCATTCAGTGCAAAAGGCCCTGTAACCGATCAATACCAAATTAAACCAGATGTAGTTGCTCCCGGTGTTGGAATCCTTTCTGCTAAAAAAGGGGGCGGTTATATTCAGATGAGCGGAACTTCGATGGCAACACCATTTGTAACAGCATTGGCTGCCGGCTTTAAAGAATTGCATCCGGAGTGGTCTGCACTTCAGATCAAGGATGCGATCATTTCCAATGCGACGGATCTGAAAGTATCATTATTCTCACAAGGTCATGGAAAGATCGATGAAGACATTTTACATGCGAAAGTATTTACAAGTCCTGCACAAATAAGTTTTGGTTTCAATCCCCCCTCTGAAAATACATGGAGCCATACAGAGACACTGCAGGTATTCAATCGCGGGTTGACTTCGAAAAATTATCGATTTTCTTCGACTGCTATTAATCCGGCAGTACGGTTTCAATTTATTCCACAAACTATAGTTCTTGGACCGGGACAAAGTTCAGTCATTGAAATAGAACTTGTCGCCAATAATCAATTCTTAAGCAACAACACCGAATTTGCAAATGGATATACCGGAAATGTTCTTGCAGTCAGTGATACTGATACATTGAAGGTACCATTTGCATTCTTTAAAGGAACAGTCATTCAACTTCACTTTGATGAAATCCCATGGCAAGTATTGATCCATAATCAAAAGAATTTTTCTAAAGTGCTGGTTCCAAAGACGAATCAAATTTCTCTCGTTGTAAAGGATGGAATCTATGATGTAGCAGCATCGTTCTACGGTTCACGATATGTTGTGAAAGAAGATATCACTGTGAATGGAAAATCAGAGGTCGATATCTCTGGGTCCACAGCCCAATTTTCCGCAACATTTCAAACAGTTAACGAACAAGGAGCGCAATTGAACATGAACTCCATTGGCGGAACTTACAGTTATATGGAAGCACTTGTTCATCGGGCAACCGGATTTGTTCTTGTGGGGCTTGGCGGGGGAAAAATGAATGGACTTGCAAACCGTGATAAATATTTTTCATCATTAAGCAATAAATATACTTACGGTTATTCAATGAATGTACAACCGAGCAATCTCACTTCGTATACCTATGATTTTGTTATCGATTCCGGTATCAATTCTTCAAAAACGATTAGTGTTAAGCATGAAGAACTTAAACAAATAGACGTTCAATATACAATAGAGTCAAATATTCAGCGTGTTTTTCCAATTACATGGAGTTCATTTATTGGAAAAACATCGGTTGTTAGTGTCACTTTTTATGATGGAAACACTCAGCCATTGGTATTTCCTTTTATTCAAAAGACATTCTATAATCAGCGGACCATCCCATTCCCAATTTATCACCAGCGCGAAGCATATCGATATTAAATATACACTGAAATCATCTTGCCGACCCAGCTATTGTATTTAAATCTACTCCTGTTTTGACAAAGATTACAGGATGACTCCGTTTTTGTGTGATTTCAGGTGAGACAAATATCACAAACCATTCATTTCGATTCGTTTACGCAATTGACTCTGTCATACTCTTATTGTAATTTCCTCAAGTAAATTTTCTTAAATCATAACCCTTCAGGATCATTCTGTGACAGTTTATTCAGGTATCGTTCGAACGTCCAATACATTTGTCCATAATTTATTCCACAAACAAAATTCAGATTCTGCATTGTATCATAATTACAATCATACTTTAGAAGTTGTAAACCATACTGAAGAGATTGCAAAAGGAATGAATTTGTCTGCTGAAGAATTAGAGATCGTTCTTATTGCGGCAATGTTCCATGATACCGGATATTTGCAAAATCGTGAAAACCACGAAGAATTAAGTGCCTCGATTGCTGAAGACTATCTGAACGAACAACACTATGCGCAAGAAAACATTAAAAAGGTAATCGGGTGTATCAAAGCGACCAAAATTCCACAACGTCCGACCAATATACTAGAGCAGGTAATTTGCGACGCAGATCTATTAAATCTTGGAAAAGAAGATTGTTTAGAAAAGACTGAAGTCTTACACAAAGAGATTGAACATGCAATTGGTAAAAGTATTCCGGAAAAAGATTGGCTCAAACAGAGTATCAAATTCTTTCACGAGCATTCATATCACACAGAATATGTACGAAACCGATATAACAAAAGCAGAGATGAGAATTTAAAAAAACTTGAGGAACAGTTGCATTCACTCGGATAAAAAGATATCAAGTTTATTTCAAAAACATAGAAAATATTTCAACACTCGAATCTCCTTCTACTGCGATAACTCCCAATCGTATTTTATCGTTTACCAAAACATCCAGCCGCATAAATCCTTCATTTCTGGTTGCTGCAATGGTAGAAGCATCAATGGATAGTGCTTCATCATGATTTTGAATCCCTTTTCCACTCACCAAATAGTAATGATGTGACTCTTTATCGATCACTTGTAATGCATGTTCATGACCTGAAGCGTAGGCAATGACAGGAAATCCAGCCAGTACACTATCGATCATGGTTCTCATTATTTTATTCTTTGTGCCAGATATATCCTGATCTGATATTCCAAGCATCCGTGAAATGGGATATAACGATCCAATTCCGGGAAGCGGGATCCACAGCCATCGTGATAATTTTCGTAGAGGGAATACATGATCTTTCCAATCAAAGAATCCTCCATGTTCGCCAAATGTCCGTAATGGATGGTGACCAACAACGAATACATTTCGATGTAGCGATCCTGCAAGAATCATTGTTAGCGAATCTAAAAATCTTTTTGTCGTTTGAGTTACACTAGTATCGTCTTGATACAATGGTTTTTGATACTTATGGAGCCACCACTCTGTATCAATCACAATAATTCTTACATTGTCATTAAGATCAACTACAGAAGGGCCAGGCAGTCCATTGTTCGGCAGTATCGAAATATTGGGAATATGTTTTTGTTTTATAAATTCCCCTTGCCTGTTGATTGAAGCCAAACCATCCCGACCGTTATAATCCCAATCATGATTTCCTGGGATGAAAATGGTCCGCGCACTGCTTTTTATTCCAATATCGATTTGTGCATCCAATCTTCGTTCCATTTCGCGGCGATCTGAATCGGTGCTCTCCGGTAATCCGCTCGGATAAATGTTATCGCCAAGAAAAATGATCGTATTGTTTTGGGGATTTTTTGATGCTTGTTGTGTAAGAATTTGGAAAGTTGGTTCTTGATTATCCGATAGAGGTTCTCCCGCATCACCGATCAAAAAGATAGTTTGCTTCACCGAATCAGCTGGAGATGAAATTTCATTCGGCTTTTTAACAAAATGTGATTGTATACTGCAACCAGTGAACAGTGGAAATAAGAAGAGAAATAATTGAGATATTTTCCAAATGTTATTTTGCACGAGGTGAAAATTCTTTGATTTTCTTTTTGGTGAACCCAAAATGATTCATCATCACATTCACGATTCTTTCCGATGCTTTTCCATCGCCGTATGGATTGACTGCTGCTGACATTGATCGATAAAATCTTTTATTGGAAAGAAGTTTATCCGCAATTTCAACGATCTTTTTTGCGGTAGTTCCAACCAAACGGACCGTTCCATAAGCGATTGCTTCAGGACGTTCGGTCACTTCTCGAAGAACGAGTACCGGTTTACCCAGCGAAGGAGCCTCTTCTTGTAAACCTCCGGAGTCGGTGATAACTGCATATGATAAGGCAAGAAGATTGATAAAATCGGAGTAATTCAATGGAGCCATTAAATGAATATTATCTATACCATCCAATTGTTTCAGCACTAATGTTTGTACCTTGGGATTACGATGAATTGGAAAAACGAAATTCACTTCATGATATTTTTGAGCCAATGTTTTAATTGCTGAGTAGATATTCGTCATCGGTTCGCCAAAATTTTCCCTCCGGTGGGTGGTGACAATAACAATTCTCTTATGTTGTGCAACAATGGAGTTTAAATGTTTGTGAATGAATTTGTACTCAGGGTCTATATTTAACCTCAGCGCATCGATGACGGTATTGCCTGTACAGTGAATTTGTTTACGGGAAATACCTTCCCGCAATAAAGCCTTGGTTGCATTTGGTGTTGGTGTACAATGAAGGTCTGCAACATGCGTCGTTAATCTTCGATAAATTTCTTCGGGGAACGGATAGAGTTTATCATTTGTTCGTAATCCGGCTTCAACATGAACGACAGGGATCTTTCGATAAAATGCAGCAAGGCTCGCAACAAATGTAGTCGCCGTATCTCCCTGCACAACGATCATATCCGGATTTTCAATCGCCAAAACAAAATCGAGCTTTTCAAGCATTCGTTGTGTCAGCACCGATAATGATTGCGACGGAGTCATCACATTCAGATCGTAATTCGGCTTAATGGAAAATACCGATAACACATCATCCAGCATTTCACGGTGCTGTGCAGTAGCTATGAGACAAATGGAAAAATAGCTCTCAAATTTACGCAGTTGTTGTATCACCGGAGCAAGTTTGATGGTATCCGGGCGTGTTCCAAATATGACGGCAATTTTCTTTTGTTCAATTTTCATGTCGCCTAAGATAAAAATAAAAGTGAAAAGAATCCTTCTATTTTTTATATTGATGGTATATTCATTGCAACCGAAAGGAAATCTATGCGAGTTATCATTCAATCCAACTACGACCGTGTCAGCCAATGGACTGCAGCATATGTTGTAAAACGGATCCGACAATTCAAACCGTCATCTCGAAATCCATTTGTCTTGGGACTGCCAACCGGATCATCCCCCTTGGGAACATACAAAGAACTTATTAGAATGCACAATGTAGGACTTGTTTCTTTTAATAATGTCATAACCTTCAATATGGATGAATATGTAGGATTACCAAAGGAACATCCTGAAAGTTATCATTCGTTTATGTGGAACAATTTCTTCAACCATGTTGATGTCCAAAAGAAGAATGTACATATCCTGAACGGTAATGCGAAAGATCTGAACAAAGAATGCGAAGAGTATGAAAAGAAGATAAAGAAATCCGGAGGAATTAATTTATTCCTCGGGGGAATAGGACCCGATGGACATATTGCCTTCAACGAGCCCGGTTCGTCACTTGCATCTCGCACCCGAATTAAAACTCTTACGTACGATACCATTGTTGCTAATTCACGGTTTTTTGACAGTGATATCTCTAAAGTCCCGAAAACAGCTTTAACAGTCGGTGTAGGAACTATTCTTGATGCGAAAGAAGTGGTCATCATCATCAATGGACATAAAAAAGCACGGGCACTTTCCCACGTTGTTGAAGAAGGTGTAAACCATATGTGGACAGTCAGTGCATTACAGCTTCATCCAAAAGGGATCATCGTGTGTGATGATGAAGCAACATATGAACTTAAAGTCGGAACTGTAAAATACTTCAAGGATATCGAATCGGCGAATCTTGAACCAAAGTCATTATTGAAGTTTTAATTTCTCCCTGACCATGGCGGAAATATTCGATATCGGCTTGGCGTGGGATTGGGAATTCGACCGCGATTTTATTTTCGGTATCGAAGAGAAATGTCATGCGCTCAAACTATCCACCTTTAGGATAGAACATCATAATATTGAATCTGTTATAAAACTGATCAGAACTAAAAAGATACTCTTCCGTACCTTTTTGGACCGCGCTTCAGATTCAACTGATGATTTTATCCCTCTCGCAAAGATCCTTACAAAAACGAAGACCTATATATTCAATCGGTACGAACTGGTTGACTATGCAAAAGATAAGGCTAACATGCATCTTGCCTTGATGGGTGAAGGTGTTCAGGTTCCGTATTCAATTATTGTTTCACCTTACAATAAGAATAAAGAACTTGAATTAAGTCTTACTGAACTTGCACATCTTGGAAGACCATTCATCATAAAACCTGCAAATACAACCGGTGGTGGACTTGGCGTGGTTCTTGGTGCAGAAACTTTAAAAGATATTTTAGAAACTCGTCAGCATCATAAAAATGATACTTATTTATTGCAGGAAACTGTTCATCCAAAAATAATGGGAAACAATATTGCCTGGTTTCGCGCTTTTTATGCATTTGGAGCGGTCATTTTGTGTTGGTGGGATCATCGAACGCATATTTACAGGGAGGTTACCAAACTTGAAGAACGGAAATATAAACTTCAGAAACTACGGACGACTTTATTAACCATACACAAAATCTGCCGACTTGACTTCTTTTCCTCTGAAATCGCCATTGATACAGAAGGTAAATTTGTCGCAGTGGATTATGTCAATGAAATATGTGATATGCGTTCTCAAACTAAACATTTTGACGGTGTTCCAAACGAAATTATCGCTGTTATTCAACACCATTGTGCAAAATATACCCGTTCTTTAATTATGAAGTCGGCTTGACTTTTTAACTCGCTATTAATACATTCTATACAGTTCCAATCAATTTTGAACATTTTCTGGAGGAATCATGGTTCGTTTAACTTCGCTACGAGTTTTTTTTGTTATCTCATTGCTTTCAATTGGTTATATCGGTTGTGGTGGATCGGAAGAAACAATGGCAGAAGATGAAATGGTTACAGATACCGGAATTGCTGAAGAAACTCCACAGGAACAGGTTCAAGAAGAACCAACTGAACAACCGGTGCAAGAACCTGCAGTTCAAGAACAACCAGTGCAAGAAGGACCAACCAAAGAACAATTGCAGGCAGATCTTGATGCATTAAAATCTGAGAACATCCAATTGAAGGAAGAGAATTCCTCACTGCAACAAACCAATAAAGACTTTTCTGCAAAGATTTCTGATCTTGAAGCTGCCAATGCTGCATTAGCAGCTGCACCAAAAAAAGCAGAACCTGTTAAGATCCAAAGAAGACAAACAGCACCCGGCAAATCCTCAAGTGAAGAGATACGCGCCTATGAATCCGCAATTGGTATTGCAAAAGGAAGAAATTATCGTGATGCAATAAATGAATTACAGGCATTATTAAATGCAGGAATCAAAGATGATTATGCCGATAATTGCCACTATTGGATGGGTGAATGTAATTTCCAATTAAAAGATTTTTCTCAGGCAATACAGCATTTTCAACTTGTTCAAGGTTATAAATTCTCCGAAAAAAGAGATGATGCACAATTAATGATCGCACAAAGCTATGAACGCTTAGGTGACAGACAAAAAGCACGATCTGAATACCAGAAATTATTGGATATGTATCCAACAAGTGAATATGCAAAACGGGCAAGAGCTAAAGTAAACTAATTTTTATTGACCCCACCAACAAAAAACCTTCGTCTTTGACGAAGGTTTTTTGTTTTAAACACTATTTTTATTTGAATTATCAGCCTTCTCGGAGAAATCGTTCACATTCGTTCACATCATCTACGCTACCGATAAACAACGGTGTCCGCTGATGCAATTCTGTCGGAATAACGTCCAGGATACGTTTTACTCCATCAATTGCACGTCCGCCTGCCTGTTCACAGATATACGCCAAAGGATTATTCTCATACATCAAACGAAGTTTTCCGTTTTGATTCCGAGAATCTCCAGGGTAGAGATAAATTCCTCCGTATAACATTGTTCGATGAAAATCAGCTACCAGAGAGCCTATATACCGTCCTGAATATGGCCGCGATGATGCTTTATCTTCTTCCTGTAAATACTTAATATATTTTTTAACTCCCGATCCCCACCACTTATAATTGCCTTCGTTTACGCTGTAGATTTTTCCACGTTTTGGCATTTTAATGTTCTCATGAGAAAGTAAAAATTCTCCGATACTCGGATCAAGGGTAAAGCCATGGACACCATCGCCGCTTGTATACACCAACATCGTGCTCGAACCAAAAACAACATATCCTGCGGCAATTTGTTTGTATCCCGGTTGAAGAACGTCGTCGATCGTTCCCTTACCGCTTTGCGAAATACGACGATAGACCGAGAAGATTGTTCCAATGCTCACATTCGCATCGATATTTCCAGAACCGTCTAAAGGATCATAGAGCAACACATATTTTCCTTTAGGATATTGATCGGGAATATCAATGATACTTTCGTGTTCCTCGGAAGCCATTGCACATAAATGTCCGCCGTGATCCATTGCTTTATAGATCGTTTCATCGGCAAAGACATCAAGTTTTTTTACCAGGTCGCCTGATACGTTCTGTGTTCCTGCGGCACCAAGGATGTTGACTAGCCCTGCTTTACTGACCTCTCTCCAAATGATCTTGATTGCAAGTGAAAGATCTCGGAGCACATTCGAGAAATGCCCAGACGCGCCCGGATGTTGCCGTTCCATTTCATTGATATGACGTTCTAATGTAACGATCTTCATACTATTATTAAGCATTACGATGTACTCCTAAGTGTCGCACTTCTGTAGTTATATGAAAGTATGGAAAACAATTTCCATCAGCAAGATTTGAAATCTTACGCCGCTTCCTGTTCCTTGTATTGAAGCAGATATAATTTATAATAAATTCCTTTTGCAAGCAGCAATTCCTGATGTGTTCCGCTTTCACGAATCTCACCCTTGTGCATAACGATGATTTTGTTAGCGCTTTGGATGGTTGAAAGCCGGTGTGCAATAACGATTGCAGTACGATGAGCCAGCAGTTTTTGAATTGCCGACTGAATCAGTATCTCAGTTTCAGTATCAACACTTGATGTGGCTTCATCGAGAACAAGAATTTTCGGATTGAATGCAAGTGCCCGTGCAAACGACAACAATTGTTTCTGTCCTACCGAAAGTGTTGAACCTCTTTCTTTCACTTCCTCATCATATTTCTTGGGAAGTGTTTCGATAAACTTGTCTACTCCGACGATACGGGCTGCATTTTTAATCTCGTCCAATGAAATATCCTCTTTACCAAGATTGATATTTCCTTTGATATCACCGGAGAAGAGAAACACATCCTGCAAAACAACAGCTATATGTTTTCTGAGATCTGCCAGCGCAACTTCTCTGATGTTGATTCCATCAACGAGGATCTCTCCTTTTTGGATATCATAAAACCTGGATAATAAATTAATGATCGTAGTCTTCCCGGCACCGGTATGACCGACAAACGCTGCAGTTTCTCCCGGATTGATCGTAAAAGAAACATCTTTTAACACCCAATTCTCACTTCCGGGTTCAGCATTATAAGCAAACCAAACATTCTTAAACTCAATTTTTCCCTGCATATTTTTTATTGCTTTTGGCGATTCAGATTCCGCTATAAAGGTTCGATCATCAAGCAATTTAAATATTCGTTCCGACGATGCCATTGCAGTTTGCATGATATTGTATTTTTCTGAAAGATCTCGAATAGGGCGCCAGAACATTTCATTGAATTGAAGGAATGCCATCACCGTCCCAATTGTCACACTTCCCTGTAATGCATTACCACCAGCATACCAAATGATCAACCCAACAGCCACCGCACCAATCAGGTCAACGCTTGGATAAAAAACTGCATAATAAAAGATAGACTTGATATTCGCTTCCCTGTGTCCGGCATTATGCTGTTCAAACTCTTGATACGCTTTCTTTTCACGATTGAATATCTGATCAACCAGCATCCCGGTGATATGTTCCTGCATAAATGTATTGATCCGTGCAATGTAGAGACGAACTTCACGATACGCTTCACGGGCTTTCTTGCGGAACAGCGATGTCCCATAGATCAAAAACGGAAGTACGCTCAAGGACAATAATGCCAGAGGTATATTCATGCTGAACATGAACCAAATAATACCGATGATCATAAAGACATCGCTGAACACCATTACGATTCCCGATGAGAACATTTCGTTCAATACTTCCACATCGCTTGTCACTCTTGTAATAAGTCGACCGATCGGATTCTTATCGTAAAACTTCAACGACAGTTTTTGCAGATGGCTGAAAATTTCCATCCTCAGGTCATAAATCGTTTCTTGACCGATTTTTTGCGTTAAATATGCATTGTAATATTGTACCACGCCTCGAACAATCAATAAGATGAAAAAGAGAATCGTTGTATTCAACAACCCTTCTTTGTCATTACTGGCTATATTCACATCTACAGCAATTTTAGTAAAATACGGTCGGACTGCTTCAAGTGCAGATACCGCAAGCGCCAGCACAATTGCAATCGCAACCTGCCATTTGTAGGGGCGCAGGTAATAGACAAGCCGCTTCATCAATTGCGTATCGTATGCTTTCCCTAATATATCATCATCCTGCATTTGACTCATAGGTTTTCCAACTCTTTTTCCAACAATTGTTTTTGATAGAGACCCGCATAGATTCCATTGTGAGCAATCAGTTCTTCATGATTTCCTTGTTCAACAATCTTTCCACCATCTAAGACAATGATATTGTCAGCATGTTTCACAGTTGAGATTCGATGTGCAATGATAATACTAGTTCGTCCTCTCATCAATGTTCTTAATTGTTGAAGGATTTTTTCTTCAGTATACGTATCAACCGCTGAGAGTGCATCATCGAGGATCAAGATTTTTGGCTTTCGTAAAATAGCGCGGGCAATACTCGTTCTTTGTTTTTGTCCGCCTGATAAAGTAATTCCACGTTCTCCAAGCATAGTTTCGTATTGTTTTGGGAAATCAACTACGTCATGTGCTATTTGAGATATTTCTGCAGCTTCATGCATCATTTCATGGACCGCGTCATCGTCACCATACCGAATATTCTCTGCAATGGAGTCTGAGAAAAGGAATGTCTCTTGAGGAACATAACCGATACTTCTCCGCAAAACTTCGACCGGAATTTTTTTAATGTCAACGCCGTCAATTAAAATGGTTCCATCAGAAATATCATACATCCGAGGAATAAGGTTGATGAGTGAACTTTTACCTGCTCCGGTAAATCCTACGATTGCCAGCGTAGAACTTTTTGGAATCTTCAAATTAATATTCCTCAGAGTTGGCTTCTGTGCACTCTCGTGTGTGAAAGTTACATTCTGAAATTCAATCTCTCCCTCGAGTGTTTGAATCGAATGGTTTGTTTCATCAGTATTTCTTATTGCCGGGACCGTATCGAAGATCTTGACCAATCGTTTCATTGAAGCGGCACCTTGCTGCCACATATTTGTTACCCAGCCGAATGCGATCATCGGCCAGATCAACAATGAAAGATAGGTCATGAACGCAGTCAATGTTCCAATTGTCATTTCTCCATTGATCACTTTCAAACCGCCGACATAGATCGTTATCAGAAGTGAAAGACCGACAAGAATGAACATCAGCGGCCACATGATCGATTGCGCTTTTGCCAATACCAGGTTTTTTTTGAAATAATCCCAACTTGCTTTTCGGAACTGTTCAACTTCATAATCTTCACGAACATACGCTTTCACCACCCGCGCACCCGAAAGATTTTCCTGCGCTTTGGTGGTTAAGACAGAATACTGTTCCTGACGTTCGTTGAATTTTTCGTGAATCACCTTTCCTAAATAATATACTGCATACGAAACAAACGGCATCGGTATCAGAGCAAGTAATGTCAACTGCCAGTCTTTCACGAACATTAAGATCAATGACATTGACAACGTCATCAATGTATCAGCGGGATACATTATACCCGGTCCAAGAACGTTCCTGACTGCACTGATATCATTCGTTGCGTGAGCCATCAAGTCACCGGTCGGAGTATTCTGGAAATAGGTAAGAGGAAGTTTTTGAATGTGTGAAAGAAAATCATTTCTCAGATCATACTCTATTTTTCTTGATACGACGATGATCGTTTGTCTGGTAAGAAACAACATGACACCGGCAATGATTGCAAAACCAACAACAAGCGCAGCGTATAATAACAAGTCCGTATGTTCGAGTGATTTTGATTCAAGTCCACGTTTCAATTTATCAATTGCTTCACCGATAAACCATGGAGTTGCAACCGTAAACAAATTGCTGACTATAACTGTGAGCAATCCAAGGTAAAGTGTTTTTTTATACTTCGATAAATATGGAAGCAGGTTTAGAAGTGATTTCATTGGTATTTAAAATATGGAAACGGTCCAAGGACCGTTCCGTATTGCGTTCCCTTATTTAATTAAGACATATCATTCAATCACTTGAAATTTCGTGTATTGCTGTAATGCTTTTGGTACAATCACTTTCCCTTCGGGAGTCTGAAAGTTCTCTATGATCGCCGCAACAATTCTTGGTAAAGCAAGACCCGAACCGTTAAGGGTATGAACAAACTCCTGTTTTCCGGTTTCACGGGACTTGAACTTAATATTCATTCTACGCGCCTGAAACGTCTCAAAATTACTGCAGGAGGAGACTTCAAGCCACTTCTGCTGTCCGGCAGCCCATACCTCAAGATCATATTTTTTGGTCTGCGTAAAGCCCATATCCCCTGTGCACATCAATAATACGCGATAAGGTAAACCGAGAAGCTGCAACAATCGTTCCGCATCTCCGCGCAGCGATTCCAATTCATCATACGATGTTGACGGATGGACAAATTTTACTAATTCAACTTTGTCAAATTGATGTAGTCGGTTCAATCCTCGTACATCTTTGCCGTACGATCCTGCTTCGCGGCGAAAACAAGGAGTATATCCAGCATACTTGATTGGAAGTTCTTTTTCTTCAAATGTTTCTTTACGATGAAAATTTGTTACAGGAACTTCTGCCGTTGGAATCATATACAGCTCATCCTTCGTCGCAACATACATCATATCCTCTTTGTCAGGAATCTGTCCGGTTCCGCGGGCGCTGTCTTTATTGACAACGATCGGTGCTTGAAGTTCAGTATATCCATGGTCACCAGCCTGATCTAAAAAGAAATTGATCAGGGCTCTCTGTAAAACAGCAGCTTTCCCCACATAGAATGGAAATCCTGCTCCTGCAACTTTTGAGCCGCGGTCAAAATCAATAATTCCGAGTTTATTGGTAATATCCCAATGTGGTTTTAATTCAAAATCTGTTTTGGGTTTCTCTCCCCATTCGAAAATTGTCTGATTATCATCCGGGGTTCGTCCCGACGGAACGGAAGGATGCGGAATATTCGGAACAGTCAGAAGAAGTTCTTCAAGCTTTTCTTCAACACTTTTTAATTCTTCATCGATCTGTTGAATGCGTGTTTTTACAGAATCCATTTCCTGGATCACTGCCGTTGTATCTTCACCCGATTTTTTCATCTTGCCGACTTTGGCGGAGACTTCATTCCGTTTTGCTTTTAATGCCTCTCCTTCTCCAATCAACATTCTACGGTGGTTGTCCAGTTCTAGAATGGCATCAATATTATCTTCGGCATTTTTTGCCTTAATGCCGTTCTTTACAAGTTCTGTTTGTTCGCGAATAACTTTAATATCTATCATGCGATTCCTTTTAGTCTTTATTGTGTTACTTCAATGGTAACGAAAATTCCGGTTGTATTGAAAGGTTTGAAATGTTTTTTTTCAGCAGAAATCACTTTCATTTTCCCGTTCGATGGAACATAAATGTGTTGCTCTAATCCGATAGTCTGTTCAGTTACACCATTTGCACAGAAATATTGCTCTGCCATTTTTGCAGCAGTTTTTCCTTTTGATGATTCGCCAAAATTACCGCCGATGATCATCGGATATTCTTTCATCGATTTTTGTATCGACAATATCTCATGCACCTGTTTTGTCCGTTCCGAAAGCTCTTCATCATCCAGATCAGCAGAACCGAACGCTAAAGAACTTAATCCCATTTCAAACACTCCAAACGACATTGCACGGCGCACTTTTCCCTTGCCAGTCGGCAGCATGAAGACATTGGATTGCAATATTGGATAGAGACAAAATAATGCATTGCCGGAATCCCACCCTTGAAAATACCTTGCCTTCGAAAATGTTCCGCGCATATCCAATCGTCTTAACAATTCACTGTATGCATCAAATCCCGGTTTTGATTCGGTCGCCCGTTCGATCTGCTGCACCGTCACAACTTCCGCTCCTGTCGATTTTATCCAGTCAGCAAACTGTTTGACATCACTCTTTTCTTTGAGTCCGTGAAGAGCATTTACTGATAGCATCTTAAATTGACTCGTTATTATATTCGGAGAGGTCTTTAAGGAATCAGCAAGAGTACTGGTTTTTTCCGACGATGAACATGACGCAACATATAACGCTGCTGTAAGTACTAATGGAATGAAGAGAATTTTTTTCATATTAATTCAGATGGATTCCGGTAAGATCTTGCTGCATCATCATCAATCCCTGCGTTAAGCTCATTGGACTATAGTGAAGTTGTTTCTTCGCTTTCTCAATATTAAATGTTGTGTTCATTGGACGAACCGCACGTTGTTCGAGGTCTGAAGTCTTCACTCTTATAATCAGTGATTTGTCAAATCCAAAAATCTCTGCAATTTTCAATGCAAAATCATATCGGCTGACCTTTTCCGGACCTGAAATATGGAACATACCGCCGGCATTTTTTTCAATCACATTCTTCATAGCCATTGCAAGATCGTTCACATGCGTTGGATTACTGATCTGGTCCTCAACACAACGTATCTGCTTTCCCTCATTAAGGTTATTGATCACCCATAATGCAAAATTATTCTTCACGTGGACGCCGATTCCATACAGGAGAATCGTCCGAAAAATCACATACCGAATTCCGCTTGAAATGATGACATTCTCTCCCGCCAACTTCGTCTTGCCGTAATAATTAACAGGATTCGCTCGATCCTCTTCTTTGTAGTTCCCCAATTTTCCATCAAAGACATAATCGGTCGAAACGTGGATCAGTTTTGCGTCGATCCTTCTGCATACTTCAACAAGATGTTCAACTCCTGTTACGTTCATTTTCCAGGCTTGTTCTCGTTCTTTCTCACAATGATCGACGTTTGCCATTGCAGCAGCATTCAAGACAATATCTGGCCGGTAACTAGAGATTAGACTCTTCACATCGCTGCGATTTGAAATATCCAACTGTGTGTAGTCGAATAAATTCTGTTCGCTCACAAAAGAACGATGATGTGAGGTGTGAAGGACTTCATACTCAGATTCACCGTCTAAGACTAATGCCAGCCGTTGTCCAAGCAATCCGTTGCTGCCGCACACCAGCACTCGCTTCATAACAACTCTCTCATCGCTTTCAACTGCACATGCTTCTCTTCCAAAGAAAATTTCGTACTGTGTGCTGAACTTTTTTCGGCAAATGTTGCAGCGTCAAAATAATTCTTCTTTTTCAAATATGCATACAGAAATGAGACACCAAAGATATCTCCCGATCCGATAGTAGAAACAGGGTTGGGATTTGCTTCGCTTGCAATCTCGGTTTCCAATAATTGTTTATGCTCTTCCTGATAGAGCGTTGCACCTTTTGCACCACGGGTAATGATGAATGCTTTCACCATCAGCGGAATCATTTGTTTGGCAAGAAGTTCGTCGTTGAAATGTTCCACGGAAATTCCGGCTGCTTCTACTTCATTCATCTGAACACTGTCCGTCATGAAACACCATCGCCGCCAGTCTGCCATTGGTGTACTCGTTCGGGTTCCATCCTCATTCACGCTCAAAGTCAAACAATGCATATCAAAATGGATCGGACATTTCTTACCGCGAACTTCCAAACGGATCTCATCCATTGTATCAATGGTAATATCCTTGCCGGAAATCATATTGATATACACGCCATCCACATTCAAATATTTTTTTATATGAGAAAATGGGATCGGTTTTGCAATATGGGCCGAACACTCATTTGGGTTGTCATCAAAATAATGAACACAATTTGATTCACCGGGCGATTGAAAAATTCCGCTGTCGTCTATATTCTTGTATTGAGCAAGCACACTTTTCACTTCATTGAATTCTGCCTCACCCACGCCAAACACTGGATAAATTGTATCACGGTCTGCAGCTATATTAGCCAACGCAGCAACTGAGTGGAATATTCCTCCAAATTTTTTTTCTTCTGTTCCATCCAATCGGTGAAACAGATCGACGCAAAAATGTCCAATGACGGTTATTTTCATTTTTTATACACTTCCTTAGGATTGAACATGATATCGCTCTTCTCTTGGTAACTATTTCCCGCGTCAGTCACTTCACGATAGAAACATGTTCGATGTCCTGTATGACATGCTGCTTCACCGACCTGATGAACCCGGAGAAGGATCACATCATTATCACAATCGATATGGATGGATTTTACTTCCTGCACATTTCCGGATTCTTCTCCTTTGCGCCATAACTTTTTACGTGAACGGCTAAAATACACTGCACGGTTAGTTTTCACTGTTTCTTCCAGACTTTCACGATTCATCCACGCCATCATTAAAATATCACCACTCTTATCATCCTGCGCTATTGCCGGAATAAGTCCGTTGGAATCATATTTTACTTCGTCCAATAATTTCATAATAGTCTTTCATCGAAACAAAAAGTCATCCTGAGCAAAGCCGCGACAATCTTCTTCGACACGCTTCGCTTGCTCTGAATGATTGTCGCGGCTGCGTCGAAGGATGCAAGGTTAGAAACACCTTATATTCTCACTAAAATATTTTTTGACCGTAAAAATTCTTTTGCTTGTGTAATTGTAAATTGCCGGAAATGAAAAATCGATGCTGCGAGAACGGCATCAACATCCGCAAGATTGAAAGCGTCATACAAATGTTCCAGTGTTCCTGCACCTCCGCTTGCAATCACCGGAATTCTCACGGAGTTCGTTACTTTTTTCAGCAAGGCAATATCATAGCCGTCTTGTGTTCCATCTCGATCCATACTGGTCAGCATGATCTCACCCGCACCCCGCTCTTCACATTCCTGCGCCCATTCAATTACGTCTAATTTTGTTTCGGTTCGTCCACCGTGGATAAATACTTTCCATTTATTATTCATCACTTTTTTTGCATCAATCGCCACAACCATACACTGTACGCCATAATTCTCCGCTCCATCATTAATGAGCTGCGGATTTTTTACCGCAGCGGTATTAATGCTCACTTTATCAGCTCCGCTTCTCAGCATTTCACGCATTTCATCCGTTGTTCTAATCCCACCGCCAATAGTAAAAGGAATAGATACTTCTTCCGCGGTTCTTCTCACAACATCGATCATTGTCGAACGATTGTCGGATGACGCCGTGATGTCAAGAAAGATCAGTTCATCGGCACCTTCTTTATCATAAAACTTTGCCTGTTCTATCGGATCACCGGCATCAACTAATTCAAGAAAGTTTGTCCCTTTAACAACTCTGCCTTTATCGACATCTAAACAAGGAATAATCCGTTTTGCAAGCATCTATATTCTTCTCGTCGGTCCTAGATCATCCAGTTCTTGTTCATTTGCTCTCCATAACGCTTGGCATGAGAATCTATTCTCATAAAGCGCTTTTCCAACTATGACAGAATCGACTCCGTACTTTTCCAATTCCTGTAATTTGACCAGATCCTGATATCCCGATACACCACCGGACGCAGTAATTTTTAATCCGGTTTTTTGAGCCATAATTTGCATTGCTTCAAAGTTTGGACCGGTGAGCATTCCATCCCGGGAAATATCTGTATACACAACACGGCAGACTCCAAGTGCTTTCATGTTTAAAGCAAGAGAGACCGCTTCGATGCCTGTATTCTCTTTCCATCCCTTGGTCATCACAACGCCATTCTTAGCATCAATGCCGACAACTATTTTACGTGCACCAAAATCTTTTATACACTTTGTCACCAGTTCCGGATCGTCAATTGCCGCTGTGCCAAGAACAACTCGATAGACTCCAATTTCAAATAACTGTTTCACCTGTTCATACGTGCGAATTCCACCGCCGATTTGGATTGGAATATCAACTGCTTTCATCATCCTTCGAAGTACATCAAGATTCTTCATCTCTCCGCCGAATGCTCCATCAAGATCAACGACATGGATCGTTTTCGCATTTTCACCGCGCCACAGAATTGCCATCTGCACCGGATCATCGGAATAGATCTTTTCCGTGCCGGAAACACCTTGAACTAAACGGACACATCGTCCGTCTTTAATGTCAATTGCTGGTAAGATAAGAAGCATTATAATTCAGAAAAATTTTTTAATAATTGCAAACCAGTCGTTTGACTTTTTTCAGGATGAAATTGAATCCCAAAGATATTTTTTTGCTCAATAATGGATGTAAATTTGAAACCATACTCTGTCTGCGTCAGCGTCACATTCTCTGTTGGTTTTACAAAATACGAATGAACAAAATACACAAAGCTTTTCTCCTCTACGTTTTTCAAGATCGGGGATTTTCGAATAATCTCCACTTGATTCCATCCCATGTGCGGAACTTTAACGGTTGAAGGAAACACTTTTACTTCACCATTCACCAAATTCAACCCATTGAATTCACCCAACTCATAACTCTTTGTAAAGAGCAATTGCATTCCAAGGCAAATTCCCAAAAGATATTTTCCTGACACCGTATGCTCTTTTACTACATTGTCTAAACCAAGTAACTGTAAATTCTGCATCGCTTGACCGAATGCACCAACACCAGGAAGAACTAATTTGTCTGCCTTCCGAAGTTCAACAGCACTATCCGAAATGAATGATTCTACACCCACCTTCTCAAACGCTTTTTGAACCGATCGTAAATTATTTAAATGATAATCTATTATACCAATCATAGTCCAATTAATAATGAATAATTAACAATGAAGAATATTATTAATTATCCATTGTTAATTATCAATTGCTTTTAGAGCTTTCCTTTAGTGGAAAGAACTCCTTTTACTCTCGGATCAACTTCACACGCCTGACGCATAGCACGCGCGAAAGATTTATAAATAGCTTCTATTTTATGATGGGTATTCTTTCCGTACAACACTTCAATATGAATGTTGGCTTTTAAATTTTCGGCAAAAGAGAGAAAGAAATGTTCAATCATCTCCGTTGAAAGGTCGCCGACTTTTTTCCTGTTGAATTCTGCATGAAAAACCAGCGCAGAACGACCGCTCAGATCAACCACACATCGGGCAAGAGATTCATCCATCGGAACATACGACATTCCGTATCGGGCAATTCCTTTTTTATCACCAAGAGCATCGGTAAATGCTTTTGCCATTGCAATACCGACATCTTCCGTTGTATGGTGGTCATCTACGTGGAGATCGCCTTTGCAAATAACAGTTAGATCGAACATTCCATGCTTGGCAAACAGGTCGAGCATGTGGTCGAGGAATCCAATACCGGTATTGATGGAAGATTTTCCGCTTCCATTCAGTTCAACGGAGACAGCAATATCAGTTTCTTTGGTTTTTCGTTTAATTTTGGCTTTTCGCATAAGAAAAAATAGGGACGCATGTGACGTCCCTATTTGAAAATGCGCAATTTTTTGGAGAGTTTCAAGAAAAGCAGATTATTTCATCATCATTGTTTATATCGAAAGCACTTCACTTCATGATCATTCACCAAACCGCAGGCTTGCATAAAAGCGTAACAAATTGTCGGGCCAACAAATCGAAATCCGCGCTTTTTTAAATCTTTGCTCATACTTTCTGCTTCTGTTGTTTTTGGCGGAATATCCTTAATTGATTTTCGCTTGTTGATGATCGGTTTCCTACCTACAAATTGCCAAATATACTTGTCGAAACTCCCGAATTCCTTCTGCACTTCTAAAAATGCTTTTGCATTCGAGATAACAGAATGGATCTTGAGTCGATTTCGAACGATTCCTTCATTCTTCATCAGCGATGAGATTTTTTTCGCATTGTATTTCACAATCTTCTTCGGGTCAAAATTGTCGAATGCTTTTCGGTAATTTTCCCGTTTGCGAAGAATTGTAATCCAACTCAGTCCCGCCTGTGCCCCCTCAAGATTCAGCATTTCGAATAACTTCCTTTCATTATGAACCGGAACGCCCCACTCTTTGTCATGATATAAATTGTAGAGCGGATCAGTTCCAGCCCACGCGCATCGATGGTTGTTCATTGGTTTTCCTTTTCGTTAAAATATTTTATTCATCTTCTGCAAATGTCAAAATATAGTCATTGCAATCTTTGATTGCGAATTCAGTTGCACCGTAGAAGGTTTTGTGTAGTTCTTGAATCACGTGGACATTTGCTTTAAGCGATTCAAAAAAGGAGCGAATCTGTTTCATTTTGATGTAGAGAATCAACGACCCGCCATTCGTTCGTTTCACATCGGGCAATTCCGTTCCAAGACTTTCAAAAGTTTGAAACATCATTGTCACAGCACCATTGGTCATCATTACCCAGTCAAAATCACCTTTTTCAGGAACGGACAGAGTAACTGTGAATCCGAGCATTGAATAGAATTCAATAGTTCGATTTATATCATGCACAAAAATATTTGGCGTTAGTGTTTCCATAGTTTCTCCTTAATGTAATTAATACGATTTATTGAGCTTTGCGATAATGAATCTGCAGTAAACCCGATTCATACTGCTTTGAATTAAGCATTATTATTTTTTCTTCGGGCCGCGATCCGTTGAACAAACGAATTCCATCTCCAAGTATTATTGGAATGATCGAAATAATATATTCATCAAATAAATGTTCCCTCATCAATTCATTAACGATCTCTGCACCGCCATCCACAAAAATATTCTTTCCTGTTTTATTTTTTAGCCCGTTAATCAAATCCTTTATGCCTTTATTGTAAAAAATAATTTTCTCCTGCGGCGGTATCTCCTTTCTCGTGATGACATAACACTCCTTCTCGGCGTGCGGGAATCCAATTCCAAACGTCAGTACTTTATCGTACGTCTTTCTCCCCAGGATAACCGTATCGATCGTTTTGATGAATTCACCATATCCATAATCTTCTCCGGACTGTTCAACCATGGAGAGCCAATCGATATCTCCGTCTTGACGGGCAATATATCCGTCAAGACTCATTGCAATGTACAAAATCACTTTCCGTTCGTTCATTTTATTTTTGTTGTTTAGGTGAATAATATTTTTTAGAGATCAAATAAAAACTGTGGTCAATGCGACCGAAGCAATCTTTCCTTTAAGAAGAAAAAGCGAGATTGCCTGCCTGCCGGTCAGGCAGGCTTCGCCAAAGAACGGCTCGCAATGACAATAGCTATGTAATTTTGAAACCGATTCTACAAACTCACATCAGCGGCTGACGGATGATTGTTTTAAGTTTTTCGGGTACCGTTTTCCGCGGATCGTTCAAATAAATTTCGTGATGTTTTCCGGTCAGCCTGCGTCCGCTGTGAGTGATAAATTCATGTAACCGTGCAATGGTCGGAGCCTCGCCGCTGTACGGACCAATGTACAATATCTGGGCGCATTTCCCTTCTTCGTACGACTCAAATCTCAACTTTTCAATTGCCGCAAGATTCTTTTTCTTACGTACAGATACAATAGCATCTTGGAAAACCTCTTTCGTTATCATTTCCGGCTGCATAATCATTGCGGTCCAGAGCCAATCATCTTTGCGCAGTGCACTAAACTCTTCCATGTTCGGCACCCACCACAATCCTTCCAACGGCAGAACACTGTAATCCATTCCGGGCGTACCTTTCTTTATCATAAATTTCATTGTGTATGAAACAGCGTACAATGCTTCAATCGCTTCGCCGAATTCCTTAACCTTATTTGGGTCACCCTTTCCGTCAATCATAAGGTAGTTCATATCCGATACGTCAACAATGGAAATCTCTTTGGCTGAGGGAGCATACAGCGAGTGTAGTTCTTTTTTATAATCAATTTTTTTCATACCAAACCTTTTGTCTGTTATTGTAATGTATGGTGATCCCAATCGAAATTTTTCGAATGAGAAATGCTATGAACAATGGAATTTTAACGAGTGTCATATTTCTTTCCTGTGATTTGTTCGTAACGACAATACAAATCTACCAAAGAAGTGTGACAACCCTATGTCAGCAGGAATTGGCTAATGTATAGTTACAAATAGGGAGATTTTATTCGTAGACTTCTAGAAGTCTTGCGAGAGTGGTCTTGATATTCTCACGGAATGCTGTGGGAGAAACAGCTTCAGCTTTGTCTCCCCATCGCAGAAGCCATGTGACGAGTGAATTTTCATTCGAAGATTCAATAGTGAGAAGAATATGTTTCTTTAGGGTTTGTGTTTTAATGATCTTATACGGAGGTTGTTCTTTTACCCAACGGAAAATATCTTTCGCAATCTTCACTTGATACAATGTCTTTATAGATTGATCTTCCTTTGCCAGTTGTGAAAAGCGAAAATTCTTCGGACGCTCAAACGATTTGCTTGTCACCAACACCGCTTCCATTCTGTCCAGGCGGAACATCCGTAGATCGTTCCTTAAATGGTCATAACCGGACATTGCCCAATTGCCATAAAAGTTTGTCAGTGCATACGGATCGACTTCCCGAACCATAGGTTCGGTGGTATCGGAATATCGTTTGAAGTACCGAAATGCAAGGCTCTTCTTTTCTATAATGCCGCGACGAATTTTCTGCATCGCATCGTTCAATGTTCCTTTTCCGCTGTTGATTCCAGAGAAAAAACTGATGTAGCTTTTTAAGTACGCTACTTCCTTCTTGAGATCTTTGGAAAGGGATGCTTGAATTTTATTTTCTGCTGATCGCGCAGCCTTTTTATACTGCGCATCAAAATGCTGCCCTACTGCATCGGCTCCAAGAATCAACAGTAACGCTTCAGCCTTGGTAAAACTGACGGGCGGAAGGAAATAACCATCTTCGATTGAATAACCTTCTCCCGCTTTTCCTATGATCGGAACATCAGCCTCAATGAGTGCAGAAATATCTCGATAGACAGTTCGTTTTGTTATATCAAATCTTGCAGCCAGATCTTCTGCACGTACACGTGCATTGGATTGAATGTTAAGAAGAATGGCAAATAATCGATCTGTTCTGTTCATTGTTGGTAGTAAATAAAAAGGACGCATTCACTCTGCGTCCTTTAATTTGCGATTAGTGAATTAGGTTAACCAAGTACTCGCAGATATTCTTCCAGTGCAATGACACCTGAAACAAGTTTTTTTACCGCATCAAACCGGATGGTTTCAAAACCTTTTTTGGTAGCAACTTCTTTCACTTTAACGGGTGATGCTTGATGAAAGATCAAATCTTTGAGATCTTCATCGACAACTAAAATCTCATGGATTGCCGTTCTTCCCAAATATCCATCTCCACCGCACACTTCACAGCCGCTGCCGCGGTACAATAAAATTGAATCCTCCAATTGATTCAACCCGGCAGCATTTAACATATGCTTTGTCGGTTTATAACTTTCTCGGCAATGATTGCAAATTTTACGAACTAATTGCTGATAGATGATTCCGTTTAATGTTTGAGCCAGCCATGACGGTGGAATTCCAAAATTTGTCATTCGGGGAATGCATGACAGCGCATCACTGGAAAGAATTGTTGTTACAACCATTGTTCCCGTCAGCGCTGCTTCTGCAGCTGCACTTCCAGCCTCAGCATCTCGAATTTCTCCAAGGAAGATCAAATCGGGATGTTGCCGAAGCACCGCTCTCATTGAAGATGCATAATCCATTTTCTGATCAACATCCACCTGGACTTGGCTTGCAAATTCAAGACGGTACTCCACAGGATTTTCAACGGTAATGATGTTTTTTTGAGAATCCTTCAGTTCATTCATACATCCGTAGACGGTCGTTGTTTTACCCGCGGCAGACGGCCCGGCTATAACGAGCAATCCGCGAGGACGATTGAGCAGATAACGAACCAGTGACAAATTCTCCGGTGAGAGACCAATATCATTAATATCAACAGCTCTGTTATTCTTTTTTAGGATTCGAACTGAAAATCGTTCCCCCTCAACAGTCGGTAGTGTGCTAACGCGCATGTCAAAATGGAATTTGCCGTAATTTGACGAATACCGTCCATCTTGAGGTTTCTTTTTTTCAAACATATTAAGACTGCCGCGGGACCGCATAACATTGCATAACGCTTCGGTCATTTCTTTTGGTAACGACACTGCATGTTCAAGAACGCTGTCGATATTATACCGTACGCGAAATTCCTGTTCCATCGGTTCAAAATAAATATCCGTAGCACCATTTTTGATCGCGGTAATGAGGATCTCATCGATCAATACATCGGCATTGGGCAGTTTCCCGGACTTCATTAGTTCATTTATTTTTTCCTTCGATCGCTTACGGGTATCGATCATATCCAGCTGAAACTTTGATGGTATTTGTTGATACTCATCAACTTCCTCAACATGAACTTTTTTAGTTATCGCATCAAACGCAGAGCGTCTAACAGCAACCGGAACAACGAATACTTTTGAATCACGACGCATTTCATCGACAACATCCTTATACGGCGGATTTATGAATGCGACTGTAAGTTCCACACCGCTGCGAATGATGGGAAGCGCCTGGTATTTTTTTAGGAATTCATCTTTTAGGGATGGACTATTGAGAGTGATTATTGAAGAGGAGAGGTTGACATAGGGTATCTTGAATTCTTCCGAGATTGCCGTTGCGACAATTTCGTCATTTACCCCCATTGCATCTATTAATACTTCAACACATTGTTTGCCATCAGGTTCATTCATGATCCTGTGGAACTTATCAAACTTTAACTTATCGATATATCCTTTGGTAAAGAGGAATTTTGATAGTCGAACATCTTCATCTCTGATCATAACTTACTCAAAAAGTTTATCAATATCATTTTGTGACACCATGTTGGTGTTTTGTTCCAGATGATTTTGCATCTGATTCACTTCAACGATGCGCATTAATTCCTGCTCGGTAAATGGTGATGCTATTGTCGAGATCGATTCAAACCGCTGCGTACGCGATATCGTATTTGATTTCATCAATTGCTTACCGCAGGATCCGCAGTACGAATCCATTAATGAATTGAAGAAACCGCATTTGCAGCGGATCACCGTTAATTTGTTTCCACAACTGATGCATTCGGGTGTTGTTCGTGGATTATCATTTCCACATGAAGTACATATCATATTGCACTCCCTTCAAGGGTCAATAACTTTTGTATGATTTCAACAATTTTTGATGGCATGTATGGTTTCACAAGATAATAGCTCGCCCCTCTCCTTTTCGCTTCCTGAACTACTTCGATGCTTGATACCGCTGAGACAATGACGACAATCGCATCGGATTTTACTGCTCGTATCTCTTTCAACACTTCCATACCTGAAAGTTTTGGCAGCATATTATCCAAAAATGTAATGGTTGGTTTATCATTATTGAATCGGAGTAGACCCTCTGCACCATCTGCAGCATAATGCACATTTTTGATTCCCATTTTTTTTAGCGTCATCGCAAACAAAGTCCGAATATGATCGGAGTCGTCGACAACTAATACAGAAACATCTTCAATTTTCATAATATGATCACAATAATTACAACGTTGAACGGGTTACCCGGTGAATCTCTTCTAAAGTCGTCAGGCCAGCTATTACTTTTTTCAGACCGTCAAAACGAAGATCACGGAATCCGCTTTTTATTGCTGCATCACGGATCTTTGTAGTGGTTTCGTTTTGATAAATCAGGTTTTGAATTTCTTCATTGACAATAAATACTTCATGGATTGCAAGTCGTCCGCTAAATCCCTGGAAATTACATTTTTTACATCCTGTGCCGCGGAAAAATGGAGCTCGACCGGAAAGACTGCTTAATCCTGCCTTGTAAAATACTTCATCAGTCGGCTGATATTCATCTTTGCAATGCTCGCAGATCTTCCGTACCAATCGTTGTGCAAGAACTCCGATCAAAGCCGGAGCAAGCCAATATGACGGAACACCCATATTGATCAACCGGGGAATTGCACCCACTGCATCATTGGTATGGAGTGTGCTTAACACTAAATGTCCGGTTAAGGCTGCTTCCGTTGCAATAATTCCGGTTTCGGTATCGCGAATTTCTCCCACCAACGCAACATCCGGATCTTGACGCAAAATAGCTCGCAATGCGTTTGCAAAAGTAAGATCGCGATCGGGATCGACATTCACTTGATTGACTGTGTCAACCAGGTATTCAACAGGATTTTCTACCGTTACAATATTCTTTTCAACATTTTTAATATGATTTACTGCCGCATACAATGTCGTACTTTTTCCACTTCCGGTCGGGCCTGTAACAAGCAATAATCCATTAGGCTGGGTCAGCAAATGCTCCAGCATCGCAAGGTTGTGCGTAGCAAGTCCAAGGTCATTGATCTTTTTATTGATGGATGTTTTATTCAGAATCCGCAGCACAATTTTTTCACCATTCACTGTCGGAAGTGAATTTACCCGAAGATCAAATGATCGTGTTTCAAGTGTCAGCGAGATACGACCATCTTGTGGTTTCTTCTTTTCAAAGATATCCATGTCCGCTTTGGTTTTGATCACCGCGGCCATACCTTCTGCAATCTTATGAGGAAACGAGGCAACACGCTGCAATACACCATCCAAACGAAAACGGAGTCGTATTTCCTCCTCAAATGGTTCAACGTGGATATCGCTAGCCCCAATTTTTATTGCCCTTAGGAATATCTCATCAACCAATTCTATCATCGGAGGAAACTCACCAATCTTTTCCAAACGATCTACTTCTTTTTCACCCGTACGAACGACATCAAATTTTTGAATGTCGATGGCACTTGCGATCCTTTTTAATTCGTCAAACCCGCCTTGTTGAATTTTCAAGGTCTCATCAAAATCCGGTGCCGCAGAGATCACTGGAACAATCTTTTTTTGTGTGAGTTTTGCGAGTTCATCCAAAACAGATTTATAAGGCGGATCAATGAATGCAATAGTCAGTTCATTCCCGAACAGGAACATCGGAATCACCCGATGTTTTCGTATGAATGTGATAGAGAGTATCTCATGCGGAGCAGAGTTTGTCTCAGCATATAATTTCATCACCGGAAGCGTAAATGCTTTTCCAATATGACTGACGAGTTCTTCCGGAGTAAAAAATTTGAATTCAATGAGCGCTTTAGAAAAACCTTCGTTCATCCCGTAATTATTGGCGGTATCAACAAACTGTTTCCAGCGTTCTTCTGAAAGGATTTTATTGGTGATACAGTAATCTCGGAATTGAAGATCTTCGCGGTTAAACATAGGCTATTCGAAAAGTTTATCGAGATCCGCTTGGGTGAGAGTTTGAATTTCTTTTTTGGCTACGAGGCGTTCACCCTCTTCCAGCAACTCGCTGATATCACTTTCGCTGTATTGAGGGATATTAATGATACGTAATTGTTTTCCTTCTTTGATCATCGCTGCAATCACCATTGGAATTGGCATTGCGCATTTGCCGCACCGTCGGTACACCAATGGGTTTCCGTGGTTACATGAGGAACACTTCCATCCCATTTCCGTTCCGCAATCGGTGCAGAGAAAAGGCGGATCGAAATATTTTTTATTGCAAGTTGGACAAGCGTAATTGGGTACCATTATTCTTCAATGAGATGATGTTTTCTTAACACTTCATAGATTTTTTCTGCTTCATACGGTTTTAATATATAACCATTTGCTCCAGCTGCTTTTGCTGCTTGAACATCCTCAGCTCCGGAAATTGAAGTCAGCATAATGCCGATAAATTCCGGTTTAATTTTTTTCATCTCTGCCAGTGCTTCAATTCCTGATTTTTTTGGCATAATATAATCCAAAAAAACGATATCGGGTTGTCCGGCGGTGAATTTTGTCACTGCATCTTCCCCATTATCAGAGGTTTCAACTATCAACCCTTTTTTCCGAAGAATGGCATTCAGCAAAGTTCTGTTATATGCAGAATCATCAACAATTAGTGCTTTTTTCATGGATATATCTAAATATGAAATTGTGTGCAGATAGTATGAATAAAAGGGATGTTAAGCAAGAAAGAATCTGGTTTGCTTTTTTAAAGGCCTTATTATTTTTTTTGATCTGTGAATTTCAAATTATGGAATGATACGATACTTCTTCATCAATATTTGTATGGTTTCAAAAACAATCGGTTTTGGGACAAATTCTTGCGCATGAGATTCTTCAACAATCTTTTTTATTTGGTCCCGGTCTGTATATGAGGACATCAAAAATCCAATGAAGTCTTCATTGTTGTTTTTCATCTCTCGCAAAGCAATTGCCCCATTTTTCGTGGGCATAATTTGATCGATAAAGACAACGTCGGGCTGCAGTTGAAGAAATTTATGAACCGCTTCATCCCCATCTTCAGCATACTCAACCGATAGATTTAATTTGGTGAGAAATGCACCTAGAAGCATTCTGTTCGCCTCAGAATCGTCAACAACAAGAGCTTTTTTCATAGGTATCAAATAACAATTAGTTTAATTTCTCTTCCCGCACATTTTGTTGTTCTATTAACTCTGTAAGACAGTGTTCACAAAAACATCGATCACCATACTTGGACGATAAAAGTGCTTGATGAGCAAAACACCAGCAAGAATTATTTCCTGTGGAAATACCGCATTCAAATGTCGAATTACATTTCGGGCAAATAGAATTTGTTTTTTCAACTGAATTCATAGTTCTCGAAACTATATCATTTGAATTTTAGGTGTATCAAGCACAATTTCACGATCGAAGATCCAGCTGAACTTTGGTGAACCGGTGATCGTTAAACGCTCTGCAACTTTTTCGTATCGTTGAGAAAGCGTACTTAAATAATCCTGAGCTTTTGCCGATACATCGGAAAGACCGCTGAGGGTTTCGACTTTCCATTCTTCAACTAATGCCGCAATGATACTTGCATAATCTTTTGCCGTATAGACTCCAATTCGTTGCGCCACATTGGAGAACTTGGAAAAGATATCATGATCTTTACCGTCACTCATTAAACTTGCCGGCATCGTTACTTTGTTCTTCATCATATTGGCGAATGCCAATACGGCATTCCCCGGATCTACTTCGAATATTTTTGACATAAAAAGTTTATACGCTTTTTCATGTCGTGCTTCATCTCCAGCGATCAATCCGCAGATCTTATGGAGATGTTCGTCGCCGCAACGCTTGGCAAGGATTCCGACATTACGATGAGATATTTTTGTTGCACGTTCTTGAAAGGATGTATAAATAAATCCCAGATACGGATCGTTTCCGGAATTAGTATTAAACCCGTTCGTGATCAGATGATGGACAGTGGTTTCCACCGACCGCATATCCACACGACCGGTAAGATACAAGTATTTATTCAACAGATCGCCATGACGATTTTCTTCAGCAGTCCATCCTCGGCTCCATTTAGCCCATGGCGACGGACTGTCTCCGGTTAGATCTTTAATCCCATCAAATCTATTGAGCCAGGTCTGGTAACTTGGCAAGGCCTCTTCCGTTACCATATCACCAACAAGAACAACCAGAACTTCATCGGTTAACTCTTTTGCACGCTGGCGAAATTCAGTGATCTGTTCACGCCAATTTTCCGCACGCATATCCGGAAGTAGATCATTCGGCTGCCAGCTTTCCGAAATCGGTTTTAACAACTTCGAAAGATTCTCTTCAACAAATCCTTCAATACTCTTCACTACTTCAAATTGTTTCGAAGTAACCGGTAATTGGTTGTTCATGATTCTTACTCCTCTCATTTTCTTCAAAGAAAGATACAAAATTCCTTATTGAGAAAAAGTATCCAGAAAGGAGGAAATAGAAAAACTGCCGTTATAATATTATCGGCAGTTTTTAAAATAAATTCAGTTGAACCGTTGAGTTAATTAACGCCGTAATATTCGTAAAATCGCATTATTTACTTCGGAAGATTTTTCCATTTGCACCATATGCCCGGCGTCTGATATAAATGTCACAGTAACATTTGGTATAGATTCTTCTGCAATTTTTGCGATTTCACGTGATGATCCTCCGTGCAAAATTGGGTTAGGAATGAGGCCATCATTCTTTCCAAAAATAACATGAGTCGGAACGGTAATATCTTTCAATCTTTTTGTCGTTGGTTCGTCCAGCATCCCATGTACTGAACGTATCACAGCATAACAAAAATCTTCAAAATCTTTTGCCTTTGCCATTCGTGTACGCTCCTCAACCATCCATTCATATTTATCATCGTACGAATAGAAATTTAGCGCTAGATTTGCGCGGATTCTATCCTCAGGAGTTTTCTTTACAAAATCGATCGTCATCACACTCTTCAACCAATCGCCATCACCTCGTGTGAATGGTTCAATGCCAGCAGGAGCAACAAGGATTAGTTTATCCATTTGATCTTTGTGTCGGAAAGAGAAATGAATCCCAATTTGTCCCCCCATTGAATGACCAACATAGACAACTTTAGAAATGTTCAATTGAGTCAGTAATCCGCTGATGATATCAGCGTAGAAGGACATTGTGAAAGGATAAACTCCTTTATCTGATTTTCCATATCCCGGAAGATCAACAGCGATCACTCGACAGTGTTTTGAAAGCTCTGCAATATTGTACCGCCAAAAACCTCCGTTACTAGCAAGACCATGAACAAGAATAATTGTCTGCTCTCCCTTCCCTTCATCGATGTAGCTGATGTTGATCCCATTGACATGTACACTATTTGATTTGAATCCGTAATCAAAATCCGAAAATTCTAATGCCGGCGACTCTTTGTACACAAAACCTCCTGAACATCCAATGAAGAAAAGAGTAACTAAAAATAATAATGACTTTTTCATATGCACTCCTTTCTTAGAACATTAACCACATCATATTGAGAAAAAATACCCACGGATCATGAGAGGGGCGTGAATTATTATATGTTACTGCCGGACTGTCGTAAAAATCACCGAGTTTCAAATAACCAGCACTGGCGCCGAATGTAAGAAAAACCTTATAGGTATATTGAGCTTCAACATTAACTTCTGTGCCGACTAAGTTTCCACCTCCTGTCGGTGCCATATTTGAAAGAGCGGTTGCACCGCCAACTTTTATCATGATTTTATTTGGGACAAGATCATGGGAAGCATTAAGAAATATTCCTGTGACTCCAAGTCCCATATTAGAAATATCGTGCACACTTGAATAATATCTATTAACTACTTTTGCATCTGGAAAAAGTAACAACGCTCTATGATTACTATAAATTGCAGTCGGCGAACCATAGACGTTTCCCGTAATAACACTATTTACCGTTTTATCGGCCGCGCCATTCTTATCACCGGTCGTATATATTGCTTCAAATGTTATTCGATCATTTACAGTTTGTCCATACTTATAATTAACGGAACCATTTGCCGCAACGCCAAAAATATCCGCATAATATTTTTTGCCTGACGCACCAACAGTGTCAATCGTTCCGATATTTGCCATCACAAAAGCATCAGCCCACCATCGACCTGTAGCAAAGTCTCGATTATATGACGCGTGTGAACCAAGCCAGCCGATGTTCGCTTCATATTTAGATGATGGAAAACTTAATCGTGTTGCACCATTATACTCCGCGAGAGTGCTATTCAACCCTTGACCCAAAACTGAAATTCCTCCGCCGTTCTTTCCCCGATCCCAAGTAAACCATGCATCTGCTCCAAGTTCTAATCTATCAGTAACTCGCGATTCAACATCAAACATCCATAATGCAACATCATCATCTTCTTGAATTGTATTCTCATACAACTGATAATATCCCGCCCGCATTTGTATTTCCTTATTTAAATAACCAAACACACTGATACCAACTCCCTGCGTACCAAAATAAGCGAGTTTGTATCCGCTTGTCTGCGCCGTACTCACTGCTGACACATTAGGATCACGCACATTATCAAATATTCTTTGTAATCCAATCACTACATTCCATTGTGCGTCTGTCGGATGTATATCTACATTGGCAAGAAGCGTTTGCAAATTTACTTGCCCGGCATTGATACCTCCTCCAACATTTCCTCCAGTTCCATACGAAGCATCCCCCCACGTCATATCAATCTTAAATAAGCTTCGAAATGTGGCAACGCCATCAAGAATCGATGGTGAATAAATGAACATAGGAACAAACCGCTGTTCAACGAATGATGATGTTTTGGCAGATGTATTTGTAGTGTTCGGTCCAAACAATCGTCCGATAATCTGTCCTCGTAATAACTCATTGGTTGGCGCAACATCTGATGCTGTACCACGGGTAAACCAGTAACCGATAAATCGGAACTCCTGTGGTTTTGGGTCTGATATTCGCTTTGATCGGTCAAAGAACGATGAACTATCCTGTGCAAATAATGTAAGACTTAATATGAATAGTATTGAACTTTGGATTAGGAACTTTGAAGTTTTCATAACTTCTTCCTTTAATAAGAAACCCGTGAGATCTTTAGAATCTCACGGGTTTGAATGGAAAATTATTGCTTTACATATTTTTGAACATAGATAGAATACTTTACTCCTGCAATTGTTGTGCTGCCAAAACCACCGGCTGCTGTCGGAGCTGAAACTCCTGCCAATGCAGGGGTGGTCTGTATGATCTCATAGGTCATATTTGCACCGCTGATCGCAAAAATACCAGTCGAAGTTACAGCGGAAGGAGTGGCTTGATTTGCAACAATGTTGTTGATCTTTGCACCTTTGGTCAACGAAGCAGATGCAGTATCAGTGTTCGCAGATTCATTTGTGGTGATGGTTCCGGTGAATGTCGTTTGGACATTCGCGCTGTCTGTTTGAACAACGGTGTACGATTTGTTCGAATTGAACGTAGCAACGATCTTTTTCACTTTAAATGGTGCGCTGCGAAGTCCGAATGGAACATTCAAGCCCTCAGAAACCCATACGGCAACGATCGGATCTGTTGCTGTTGGTGTAACAACAGCATCATCCTCTTTTTTACATCCAACAGCGATGAACAGTGCAATTGCAGCAAGTAACAGAAGTTGTTTTTTCATAAATCCTCCTTAAGGAATTTATTGTTGGTGATGTTGTGAATTATGGTGATTGGTGAAGATCTTTTAAAGCACGTTTTAATATTTTCCCGCTGTGTCCTTTTGGCAACTCTTGAATGAACTCGAAATATTTAGGGATCTTGAATTTCGCTATCTTACCCAGACAAAATTCTCTCATCTCCTCTGCTGAAACTGACATTTCTTTTTTTAAGACGATGAATGCCTTTCCCACTTCTCCCCATTGAGCATCCGGTACTCCAATGACGGCAACTTCTGCAACGTTAGGATTAGAATAGAGTAAATGTTCGATCTCCGCCGGATAAACATTTTCTGCCCCACTGATGAACATATCTTTCTTTCGATCAACAACGTAATAATACCCTTCTTCGTCTTTTCGTACGATATCACCCGTATGGAACCAGCCATCGTGTATTGCATCGGCAGTTGATTTCACATTGTTCCAGTATCCAGGAGTCACAACAGGAGATTTCATCAGCAGCTCTCCCGGTTGATTCATTCCCACTTCATTCCCTGAATCGTCGACAATTTTTGTCTCTATATAAAAGTTTGGAAAACCTATCGAGCCTTTTTTTCGAATTGCATCTTCTTCGGGAAGCGAGAAACAATTTGGGCCGACTTCGGTCAAACCAAATCCTTGTCGGATCGGAACTCCTTTTTTTTGCCATAGCTCGATCTGCGGGATCGGCATCGGTTCTCCACCGACGATTGCAAAACGGACAGATTCAAAGGAGGTTAATGGAAATGATTTTGTTTCAGACATCATCTTCATCATCGTTGGCACGCCGAATAACACGGTCACCTTTTCAGCATCACATAATTCTACGATCCGTTCCGCATTGAATGATTGAAGGAAAATAATTTTCGCTCCATGGTGAATGAACGGTGTCGTTAATACATGCCATCCGCCGGTATGAAAGAATGGGGCAAAAGTAAGCGTGACATCATTGCTCGTTATATTCAAACGAAGTTCGGTATTGATCGAATTCCAAAAGACCATTTCATTGGTGATCAGTGCACCTTTTGGTTTTCCTGTTGTTCCGGAAGTATACAGGATCATACATGGATCAGTGAATGCCGGAGTAAATTCAATTCTCTCGCCAGATAAGGATTTATTACTGATGATTGCCGCAAGGCTCTGACTATCTTTTGAGCGGATAAGCAATTGTTTATTCGGCAACACTTTCTCAGATATGTGCGATAGTACCAAACGGTATTCATCTTGATAGATCAATAATTTTGATGAGCAATCTTCCAAAATGAATTCGATTTCTCGTGCCGCTAAACGATAATTAACAGGGACAAGTATAGCACCGATCTGTTGCGTTGCAAAATAGAGGAAAAGATACTCGATCGTATTCATCGATAATACTGCAATACGATCTCCAGGATGAATGTCATACTCATATTGCAAAGAATGTGAGATGCGGTTTGCAATCGAATACATTTCTGAATACGAATATGAAATACCGTTATCATCGTCCAATATTCCAATCTTGGAGGAGGAATACTGCGCCCATCGTTCAAGCCATTGAGTTCGTATCGAATTATGATGAGTATTCTTGATATCGTTCATGAAATTAAATTTATGCTTTAGGCTTTATCTATGTAATTGATCTCTTGTCCATACGTTTCTTTTAATGAATAGAGCGAAATGGATGCAACCGTAAAAACAATTCCACCGATCAACAATGCTCCGTTGATGAGCCCGACATCATGACGGATCACATTCAGCCACAACGACATTGGAACGACCATCGAGCGTACAAAATTTGGTACCGACGTTGCAACGGTAGCGCGGATATTTGTTCCAAAATTCTCTGCTGCCATTGTTAAAAACACTGTCCAATATCCCTGTCCGAGTCCGACTACGAGGATCACTACCATAAAAAGATCTGCGCTGGCATTGACCATTTTCAAAGTATAAACCGTAAGTATCGACATAAGAATAAAACAGAACCAAACAACCTTCTTTCTATTCTTGATCATCTCGCTAACAATTCCGCTCAAACCGCTTCCTATCGCCAAACCGATAGCCTGCCATTTTAATGTCTCTGCAGCAGTAATTGCTCTGGATAGATTAAGTGCTGAACCAAATTCCGGAGAGAACGTGATGACAATTCCGGAAACATACCAGATCGGAATTCCGACTGCAATCACCGCTAAAAATTTCAGCATCAAAGTTCTTGATTTAAAGAGGATAAGGATGTCACCCCGTTTATGAGTTGATTTTTTTTGCTCTTCAAACATCTCAGATTCTCGAAGTGCGAAAATTCTCAATGCAAGAACAAGCAAACCCATTGCCCCACCTACAAAGTACGCCACCCGCCAATCATAAGAACTTCCCACAAACGAAGCTGTTAACGCACCAACTAATCCGAGAAATGAAATGACTGTTGTTCCGTATCCTCGAAATTGTTTGGGAAGAATTTCAGCGACCAATGTAATTCCTGCTCCAAGTTCACCAGCAAGTCCAAAGCCGGCAATAAATCGTAAAACAGCATATGTGTTGATGTCAGTGACGAACCCATTCAAAATATTCGCTAAAGAATACAATGCTATCGTAGAAATCAACGCAACTTTTCTTCCGAGTTTGTCTCCGATGATCCCCCAGACAACTCCGCCAATCAACATCCCTATCATCTGAAGATTCAACAACAATATTCCTTTAGAGATCAGCTCATCACCTACGATTCCGATATCCTTCAGACTTGCGATTCGTACCACACCGAACAATACGATGTCATAAAGATCGACAAAGTATCCAAGCGCAGCTGCGATTACTGCCAGGATCAATCCTCTGTTTTTTGTTGTCACCATAATTGAACTGTTTTATGAGAGCATATATTTGAAAAAATTCTATTAAGTATCATAAGCCCAACGAATTGCCGAAACTGCCATTGCCATTCCACCGCCTGAACCGACAAGGAAAATTAAATCGTTTTTTTTCAGAATGTGATGTTCTACTGCATCAGATAAAGCCATTCCAATTGCAGCACTTCCAGTGTATCCATATTTATTCATCACATTATGTGATTTTTCATGCGACAAATTGAATGTGTCGAGAGTTTGGTTGATACTATTGATATTGATCTGTGTAAAAAAGAATTTATCAATAGCTGAGATTGGTTGGTGGATTCCTTCAGCAACTTCTTTGATAAATCGAGGCCAGTATGTTGCATTAGTTTCTATTGGAATTTTTTTTGCAAACCGAAGCAAATGATCTTTGTTGGCAATCGCTTGTTCCGTAATTTTGATTGCAGTTCCTCCGCCATAAATTCCCATGTAGTCGTGATACTGTCCGTCGGTAAATAATTTCGTTCGAAGAACTCCTGTATCGTCATTGGAAGGAGCAAGAATTGCTGCACCAGCACCATCGGCAAATAATGTTGCAATTTTCTTATCGGAAAAGTCCAAATATCGACTCATCAAATAACCACCGATCACAAGCACATACTTATATTGGTCATCGCTGACAATGAATTTCGATGCAACATCCACGGCAGTCACAAAACCTGCACACGCAGTGTTGATATCAAATGTACCGGCATTCACCGCTCCAAGTTTATATTGCACGACCGATGCTGTTGAAGGTGAGATGTAATCCGGAGTATCCGATGCTACGATGATAAGGTTTAAATCTTTCGGTTGAAGTTGTGCAGCTGTTAATGCTTTTTTAGCGGCTTCAACGACAAGATCGGAAGTCACTTGAGAATCAGAAGCATACCGCCTCTCATAAATATTCCGATTTGCCTTCAGGAAGGTATCAACATCCTCATTATAAAGATCGTTGAAGTATGAATTGGGAACGACTCGTTCCGGTGCGTAATGACCTGTTGCAATAATTTTAGCTTTTCGCATTCTATATTTTTCTTCTGTACTCTGTAAATTGTTCATTGTTAATTGTCTACCAGACCATTCCTCCGTCAACACTCAATATAATCCCCGATATGAATGCCGATTCATCTGATGACAGAAAAAGATATGCATTGGCAATATCGATCGGTTCTCCGAGCCTCTGTAAAGGAGTTCGTTCTTTAATCCCAGTGATTACCTTTTCCGGAACTGTTGCGATCATATCCGTCGCAATGAATCCCGGTGCCACTGCATTCACAGTGATCCCTTTTCTGCCGAATTCACGCGCCCACACTTTAGTCATTCCGATCACTCCTGCTTTTGTTGCGACATAATTCGTTTGACCGAAATTTCCATACAGACCGACAACGCTCGATGTGTTGACCACTTTCCCATAACCTTTTTCGACCATGAATGGTGTGATCGCTTTGGTCATATTGAAGACCCCTTTTAAGTTCACACTGATCACTTGGTCGAATTGTTCCTCGGTCATTTTTGCAAGCGTTGCATCACGGGTGATGCCGGCATTGTTGATCAGTATATCAACCTTCCCAAATTTCTCAATTATAGTTTTTGCCAACTGATCGCATTCCTTAAGGCTTGCAACATTCACTTTCACAACAATTGCCTTACCGCCGTTCGTAGTAATTTCATTTGCTGTTGCTTGTGCCTGAGATTCGTTGATATCTGCAACAACAATCGAAGCTCCTTCCTGTGAAAAAAGTAATGCGGTTGTTTTTCCAATTCCTTGACCTGCGCCGGTAATAACAGCTACTTTATCTTTTAATCTCATAATATTCTTCCTGTCTATCTATTTAGATCGGTATAATGCTTTCTTTTTTTTACGCCAAACTGTATCGAACTCCTTGTAGAAATCATTCATGTGTTCATAGAAGATTTCCATCATTGCAAGATTTTCTCTCCAACGCTTCTGCTCAGGTGATTTATCATTGCTCAATTGATTGAGGAATGTTTCTGCAAGAGAGAGATTCTTTCGGACAGTTCCCATGTTGAAGTGGAATACATTGATGAAAATCTCATCGTCCGCAACGTAATAATCTTTTCTGCTGTCTGCACCGCTGCTTTTTTTAATGAATCCAAGTGAATTAAGACGGCGGGTTGCTTCGGAGATAAGACCTTTGCTGCGGTTAAGAAGACGGCAGATTTCACCGAGAGAGAGTGCTTCAGGAGTCGTAAGGAGGAGTCCGATGATCAATCCGTTCATCCGCTTGAAGCCGTACGATGCATACAGATTTCCAAATTCTTCAACGAACAATTTCTGCTGCGCGGTAAGTTTATGCATCAGTGCAACTCCTTATGTTCTGAATGTTCAGAAAATATTAAACATACAAAACTCTAAAGTCAAGTGTTATTTTTTTAAACGCAAAAACGCCGAGGACATTTCTGTCTCGGCGTTTTTTATTTACTTCTCTGTGTTTTCTGTGGCTAAAACTTATGAGCAGCCTGAAGTCGAACCACATTGCGTGCATTTATAGCATGCACCCGAACGGATCATCAAACTTCCGCATTCATGGCACGGCGGTGCATCTGCCTGTGTTTGGAATACGTATTTTTCTCCCCGTTCTGCCGCTGCAGCCATTGTTTCAACAACGCGGGATTCAACTTTCGGTGTTTCTAATACCATTGATTCAGCAACAACATTGATCGGCTGTTCATCCTTCGGCAGGAATTTAATCCCTAACCAGCGGAAGATATAATCGCAGATCGATTTTGCGATCGGAATCTCGGGATTCTGTGTGAACCCTGAAGGTTCAAACCGCATATGCGAGAATTTATCCACAAGCACTTTTACCGGAACACCGTATTGAAGTGCTATGGAAATCGAAGTTGCAAACGCATCCATCATACCGGAAAGCGTTGAACCTTCTTTCGACATCGTGATGAAAACTTCACCCGGTAAACCATCTTCATACATGCCGGCGGTGATATATCCTTCATGACCGGCAATGCTGAACTTATGGGTATAAGCTTTGCGTTCTGCCGGTAATCGGCGACGTGCAAGACGTATTTCCGTTTTTTTCTCTTCTTTCTTTTTATCGCTGTCTAACGAAGTCGAAAGAGGTTGTGTGCGTTTGCATCCGTCACGATAGACTGCAACAGCTTTTAAACCGAGTTTCCACGATTCAACATACGCCTGCATAATTTCATCGGGTGTCACTTCACTCGGCATATTCACTGTTTTGGAAATTGCACCGGAAAGGAACGGTTGTGTTGCACCCATCATTTTGATATGTCCCATATATTGAATAGAACGTTTTCCTTTTGATGGTTTGAATGCACAATCAAATACCGATAGATGTTCTTCCTTCAGGAACGGTGCCCCTTCTATTGTATCATTCTTATCAATGTAGGAAATGATATGTTCGATCTGCTCGCTGTCATAATTAAGCTTACGAAGCGCTTCAGGAACTGTCTGATTGACGATCTTCATCATTCCGCCGCCGACGAGTTTTTTGTATTTCACGAGAGCGATATCGGGTTCAACACCGGTGGTGTCGCAGTCCATCATAAATCCGATGGTGCCGGTTGGTGCAAGCACGGTAGCTTGTCCGTTGCGGTATCCGGATTCTTTTCCAAGTTCAATTGCTTCTTTCCACGAAGTGCTGGAAGCTTCCCATAATTGGCTTGGAACATATTGCTGAGAGATTTTATCTGCATGAACACTATGCTTATTCATTACATTCAGCATCGGTTCACGATTGACAGCATATCCTTTGAACGGTCCCATTTCTTTAGCTATTCGTGATGACTGGGCATACGCTTCTCCGCACATCAACGAAGTAATTGCTGCTGCATATTCGCGACCAGATTCACTATCATATGCTAAACCGCGAGCCATCAATAACGCACCAAGGTTTGCGTAACCCAAACCGAGTGGACGATAATCATGACTATTTTTTTCGATCATTGGTGTCGGATAACTTGCATTGTCTACAAAGATTTCTTGTGCTGTGATCGTTATATCAACTGCGAATTTGAAAGCTTCAACATTAAACTCACCATCATCAGTACGGAACTTCATCAAATTGAGAGATGCAAGGTTACATGCTGAATCATCTAGATACATATATTCGCTGCACGGATTCGACGCATTGATGCGAGCTGTATTTGAGGATGTATGCCATGCATTTACTGTTGTATCGAACTGCATTCCCGGATCTCCGCATAACCACGCAGCTTCAGAAATTTGTCTCATAAGATCACGGGCGCGGAATGTATCAACCGGTTTTCCTCCCTTGATCGACTTCGTTTGCCATTCTTTATCTTCAAGGACTGCTTTCATGAAATCATCAGTTACACGAACCGAATGATTTGCATTCTGATATGAGATAGAGTCATATGCCCCACCAGGAACATTGAATCCTCCATTATATCCAGCATCGATCAACGCCCAGGCTTTTTTCTCTTCCACAGCTTTGCAGTTAATAAAATCCACCACATCCGGATGATCAACATTGAGAATGACCATCTTTGCAGCGCGGCGAGTTTTTCCACCTGATTTTATAACGCCGGCAAACGCATCAAAACCTTTCATAAAGGATACCGGTCCTGAAGCAGTACCCCCGCCGGCAAGAACTTCTTTTGAAGAACGTAATGTCGAGAGATTTGAACCGGTACCAGAACCAAATTTAAAGAGCATTCCTTCAGTACGGGCTAACCCAAGAATTGATTCCATGGAGTCTTGAACAGAGTTGATGAAACAAGCTGAACATTGTGGTCGCTCTTCTATACCTACGTTGAACCAAACGGGGCTGTTGAAAGCCATGTATTGATTAACAAGAATAAAACATAATTCACTATAGAAAATATCTGCATCTTGTTCAGTTGCAAAATATTTTTGTTTGCGTCCCCACGCCACAGTTGATTTTGCAACACGATCTACGATCTGTCGCACGCTGGTTTCACGATCTGGTGTCCCAATAAGTCCATGAAAATATTTTGACACAACAACATTTGTAGCGGTCATCGACCACGATTTTGGGATCTCAACATTCTTCTGTTCAAAAATCTTTTCCCCTTTTTCATTTGTGATTACTGCGGTTCTCATTTCCCATTCAATCTCATCAAACGGATGAATACCCTGCTTGGTGAAAAAACGACCGAATGTGAGCCCCTGAGTCCCGGTTTTTCGTGATGTCGCAGTTTCTTTTACCGCTACCTTTGTGTCACTCATTGGGTTATGTCCTCCTGTTAATTAAAACTGTGTTATAAAATTGATAGTGTATTGTCTGATTTTGGAGTAACTCAAAAAAAGTTGTTTTAGAGTTATAAAAAGAAAAAAAATATCGAATTCCTCATTTTACTGAGAAAAAACTATGTGAAGCTAATATTATTAACGATTTGATAGTACGGTGAGAACTATGTTCACTCTAACTACAAGCGAATATAGAGGGTTATACTACTCAAGTCAAGAAAAAAATTAAGTCTTTTTTTGAGTGCTTTATAGTAATAAAACATAACTTGACACCGTCTCATCAGTTTCTTCATTGCTTGACAATTGCCACATACTGCCGTTATAAATGGATCATTTTTCTATTGTCCCCCATAATCCGTTATAGAAATTTTTTTAACATCATTGATAAAACTTCCACAAAGCCCTCAATAAAAAAATATAAACTGCAGGTAATTTGTTAATGCAATATCACTCATTCATCAAAGAAAAAGTGTTATAAAAATAAACCATTAAACAATGTTAAAAAAAAATCTAGAATGTGATTCAAAAATATATGAAGAGATGTGAATCAGACCTCACAACCTTACATTGACTTTAGACCATTTTTTCGATAACTTTTAATATAATTGTTGTTCTTTGCACCCAATATTAAACCAAATGCAAAATTATCTTCCTATCTTCGTCATGCTCGGTGTTAGTGCATTACTTGGTCTTGTGTTTCTAACACTCCATCGCTTTCTCGGACCAAATCGTCCGAATAAAGAAAAACTTTCCACCTACGAAAGCGGAATGCCTCCGGTAAATTCTGCGCGCGAAAGATTTTCAGTAAAATATTATATGGTCGCAGTTCTTTTCATTCTCTTTGATATAGAGGTGATCTTTTTATATCCCTGGGCAGTGAATTTCAGAGCGCTGGGTATGTTTGGATATATCGAAATGATTTTATTCATCCTAATTTTATTTGTCGGATACATTTATATTCTGAAAAAAGGAGCGTTACAATGGGATTAGAGCATGCCCTGGGAGATACAGCGTTAACCACAACAATAGATTCTGCAATTAATTGGTGTCGAAAAAACTCATTGTGGCCGATGCCGCTTGGCATCTCTTGCTGTGGAATAGAAATGATGGCTTTCGCAATGCCTAGATTCGACGTTGCTCGTTTTGGTGCTGAAGTATTCCGGTTCTCACCACGCCAAGCCGACTTGTTGATTGTAGCCGGGACAACAACCTACAAAATGGCAACAGTTGTCAGAAAGATTTATGATCAGATGCCGGATCCTAAATGGGTGATTGCGATGGGAGCCTGTACATCCTCCGGTGGGATGTATAGAACATATTCTGTCGTTCAAGGAATCGATCAGTTTTTACCGGTTGATGTCTATGTAGCCGGATGCCCCCCTCGTCCCGATAACTTGCTTCACGCGTTGCTCATGATCCAAGAAAAGATCCAACGTGGTGAAAGCAAAAGCACACCGATGACTGTAAGTGCTGAACGTCAGGAGCAACAACTTCTTCAGATCCAAGGTATCAATAATAATTAATTTTTTGTCAATTCAGAATTACCCTTCAAATATGCTAACGACCGTCATAGAAAAACTAAAATCAAAACTCCCTAATAGCATTCTGGATATCCGTGAATTTCGAAATGAGACGACTCTTCATATTAAAAAAGAAGATATTGTGAAAGTGTGCGAATTCCTAAGAGATGATGAATCTGGATTATTCAATTATTGCAGTGATATCTGTGGTGCAGATGCCTATACTCCGGAGAATCGTTTTGAAGTAATATATAACCTTTACTCCTTGTCGTATAAACATCGTATACGTCTGAAAGTATTTGTGGATGAAGCTGATTTGCATTGTCCTTCCGTAATTTCTGTTTGGCCGGGGGCTAATTGGCCGGAACGTGAGACCTATGACATGTTCGGGATCATTTTCGATGGACATGATGATCTTCGCAGGATGTATATGCCTGAAGAATTTGAATACTTCCCTCTTAGAAAAGATTTTCCAATGATGGGTGTTCCTGATTCAATACCGCTTCCCAGAAAATAAATCCTTCTTTATAATAGAGCATTGACATAATGAATATTGAACAAGCAATGGATGTTCGGCAGCAAAAGATTCTTGCCGCCCTTGAGAATAAAAATACCAGCGTCTACTTTGATGATGCACTTGATAATGAAATGATATTGAACATGGGGCCGCAGCATCCTGCAACCCATGGTGTATTACGGCTTTTAATTAAGTTGGATGGTGAAACGGTCGCTGCTTGTATTCCTGAATTAGGCTACCTCCATCGAGGTTATGAAAAACTAGCGGAGAATGTTTCTTATCACGAATTTATACCTCACACAGACCGCCTGGATTACTTATCGCCTTTAATGAACAATACCGCTTACGTTCTTGCAGTTGAGAAACTTGTAGGAATTGAAGCACCACGGCGTGCACAATATATTCGAACTATTATCTCTGAGATGGCTCGCATTTCTTCGCATTTGTTGGGAATAGGTGCGCTGGCAATGGATGTTGGAGCTTTGACTGTCTTTACATGGACATTTCGTGAACGTGAAAAGATGTACGATATTTTTGAATTGCTGACTGGTGCACGTTTTACCACAAGTTTTACTCGTGTTGGCGGTCTGGCGCATGATATGACCCCAGAAGTTATTATCGCTGTCAAAGAATTCATTAACCAGTTCCCGGAAAAATTCAACGAATGCATTACCATGTTGAATACCAATAGAATTTTTGTTGAACGGTTGGATGGTATAGGAGTAATTTCGCAAGAACAAGCTATTGCAATGGGAATGAGTGGTCCAAATATTCGGGCAGTTGGACTTGAACACGATCTTCGAAGAACACAGCCGTATCTTATTTATAATGAACTCGATTTTGATATTCCGGTTCTCAACGATGGTGATTGTCTGGCTCGATATTATGTGCGATTGAATGAAGTAAAAGAAAGTGTGAAAATTGTTCAACAGTGCTTGGATAAAATGCCAACCGGTATTGTGCACGCAAACGAGCCTAAAAAGGTCCTTCCGCGAAAAGAACAAGTGTATACGCGAATGGAAGAACTCATTCATGACTTTATGCTCATCAATTTTGGAGTGAATCCTCCGGTTGGTGAAATTTATCATGCCGTTGAAGCATCAAAAGGTGAACTCGGATTCTATATTCAATCACGAGGTGAAGGACATCCCTGGAGGTTAAAGATCCGTTCTCCCTCGTTCATGAATTTACAATCAACCGCTCAATTAGTTGAAGGCGGAATGATCTCCGATATTGTTGCTGTGCTTGGAAGCCTCGATCCGGTTATGGGTGAAGCTGACAAATAATCATTAAAGACACTTCCAAAGTGAGAACCATTTTGGTAGCTTAATTTTTTCATCCATATCAGTCCTTATATGCTTAATCAAGAGAATCTTCAAAAAGTAGAATTACTATTCAAAAAATATCCCGCTAAAAAAGCTGCACTTCTTCCAATTCTATGGATTGCCCAAGAACAAGAAGGCTGGATTTCTCAAGAGATGATGAAATATATCGGAGATCTTGTTGGAGTACCGTATGCCCATGTTATGGGTGTTGTTACGTTTTACACAATGTACAATGACAAGAAGCTTGGGAAATATCATATCGAGGTTTGCACGAACGTTTCTTGTTTGCTGCGCGGTTCGGACAGGATCCTCTCTGCAGTAGAAAAAGCATGCGGAACAAAACTTGGTTCCACATCACCGGATGGGAAATTCACGATCAGCGAAGTTGAATGTATGGGAGCATGCGGCGGGGCACCAATGCTGGCAATCGGAGAAGAATACCACGAACATCTTACACCAGAAAAAACAGAACAGTTACTTGCAAGCTTGAAATAATCAGCAGACCTTAAAAGTATTGAATGTGAATTTATGGAAAAATATATTCTCCCTGAAATAAAAGATTATCACTTGATCGATATCTACGAACAGCACGGCGGATATTCTGCTTTAAAAAAAGTGCTGACGATAAAACCGGACGAGGTTATTGATGAGGTAAAAAAATCCGGATTGCGAGGACGGGGCGGCGCATGTTTCCCAACAGGTATGAAATGGTCATTTATGCCAAAGGGTAATGATAAACCAAAATATCTTGCGGTAAACGGAGATGAATCTGAACCTGGTACATTTAAGGACCGTCAGATTTTTGAATTTAATCCGCATATGATGATCGAAGGAATTATCATTGGGTGTTATGCAATGGGAATTACAGCGGCGTATATTTACATCCGCGGTGAATACGGTAAATGGATAAAAATGGTTGATAAAGCATTGGCTGATGCTTATGCAAAGGGATATATTGGAGAAAATATTTTAGGTTCTGGATTCTCAACAAACATCTATACCCACAAAGGTGCGGGTGCATATATTTGTGGTGAGGAATCATCATTGATGAACTCTCTTGAAGGTGACCGCGGTTACCCACGAATGAAACCACCGTTTCCGGCACAAAAAGGATTGTGGGCAGCACCTACCACTATCAATAATGTGGAAACTATGACGAATATCCCGCTCATTATCAATAAAGGATCAGAGTGGTATTCTAAAATCGGAGTTGCAAAACACCCTGGACCAATTCTCGTGGGTATCAGCGGTCATGTTAACCAACCAGGTGTGTATGAAATTCCAACAGGTGTTCCGTTATTAACATTGATCAATGATCCGCAATATGGCGGTGGTGTTTTGAATGGAAAAAAAATCAAGGCTGTCATCCCGGGTGGTTCGTCAACAATGGTACTACGTGGTGAAAAACTTGAAGGCGTGAATATGGATGCTGATTCATTAAAAGCAGCCGGTTCATCCGTTGGTACAGCGGGTTTGATCGTTATGGATGAAGATACCGACTTGGTAAAAGTCTTAGCACGTATCGCACATTTCTATCATCACGAATCTTGCGGACAATGTACTCCATGTCGTGAAGGAACTGGCTGGCTTGAAAAAATGCTTCATCGCTTTGAGCATTACGAAGCACGTCCGGAAGATGTTGATATGCTCGTAACTGTTGCAAATCAGATCGAAGGAAATACAATATGTGCGCTTGGAGATGCTGCTGCATGGCCTGTTCAAAGTTTCGTAAAGCGATTCCGTGAAGAATTTGAACAACGAGTAAAACATAAAGAAACAGAAACTGCTTAATTCTACTATAACCATAACGCCGACAAAAAATTTGTCGGCGTTTTTATTTTATAATATTCATTCAGGATTATTTTGAAGAAATTCTTACTTCTTCTCTGTATCCTTCCTTCAATTCTAATTTCTCAACAGCATCTTCACGCTATTGAAACCGCAACCCTTCTTGATCCGGGCCATGCTCAAATAGAATTTGGAGCTGCTCGTTTTCTTCAACAACCGTTCCCTCTTTCCGGATTGGAAGGTAGCCTTTGGAAATTGGGTAATTTGCGGTTCTGCATATCTCTTAGCGGATTTGTTGAACTCCAAACAGAAGGAACGTTATTGAACATTCTTGACATTACCAAGAGACAACCTGCTTTCAATTCTGGGATAACAACTACCAATAATCAGACTGCTGATATTGGAGATTTTTCATTATGGACAAAGTTTAGTGTGTTAAATGAATACTCCTCATCAATAGGATTCTCGGTTCGTTTTGGAGTTCAGCTTCCTAATGCAAGTAATGAATCCGGTCTTGGCATTGACGAAATGAATTTCTTTTCATCGTTATTATTTCAAAAACATTTTGTAGGTTTATGGACTATCAATACAGGTCTTGGAATCCTTGGAGACCCTACTCTTGTCAGTTCACAACATGATGTATTTATCTATGGTATTGAATATCTTTTGCCCATCGGATCCACAACAGATCTGCATCTTCAATCTTCCGGACGAAGAGGCCATGATGGAAACGGAATCCGGCATTTATCAAATATAAAGCTTGGACTTGAAACAAGTGTTTCAGATGATCTATCGTTATTGTTATTCGGTATCAAGAACTTTTCATCGTCGGATAATTCAAAAGGTGTAGAAATCAACGTTGTTTACACATTTCATGTAATGGAAATTAAAAAATAATTATGAGAACAATAAAACCTCGCGCTCTTAAAAAGGGAGATACCATAGGAATCATCGCTCCCGCCAGTCCCCCAAGCACACCGGAAAAGATCACCAAAGGTGCAGAATATCTAGAAAAGCTTGGATATCGTGTGAAACTCGGAAAAAATGTCCACAAAGTATATGGGTATCTTGCAGGAACAGATCAGGAACGAGCTGATGATATCAACGAAATGTTTGCCGACAAAGATATAAAAGCAATCATTGCTGTTCGTGGCGGATATGGTACACCTCGTTTACTTCCTCTTTTGAATTATACTGTCATTAAAAATAATCCCAAAATTCTTGTTGGTTATAGCGACCTCACTGCACTGCAATTAGCAATCTTTAAAAAAACTAGTCTTGTGACATTTTCCGGACCAATGTCCGGTGTCGAAATGTTCAAAGGCATTGATCCCTTCACAGAGGAACATTTTTGGGATTGTATTACTTCAACAAAAAAAATGGGAGTTATACAAAACCCACTTGGAAAAAAATTGCAGACACTAGTTAAGGGAAAATCCTCAGGAATTCTTCTTGGTGGAAATCTCTCATTGATCGTTGCTCTTGCCGGCAGCAAATACCTCCCTTCATTCAAGAAATCTTTGTTATTCATTGAGGAGATCGAAGAAGAAAGTTATCGATTTGATCGAATGATGAATCAGCTTCGTATAACCAACATTCTCAAGGATACAAACGGTGTTATCATGTGTGAACTGACTGATGTGAAAGCAACAGATACCACAAAACCTTTCTTAACCGCTGAGCAGGTCATGAATGATTATTTAGCTGACTTAAAAAAGCCGGTGGTGACTGGGCTTGTATATGGTCATGTTCCTCAAAAATTAACTATCCCTATCGGTATTCGTGCAACAATTGACACAACTAAAAATAATTTATCATTCATGGAGTCTGGCGTTCGGTAGTCGGCAAAATTGCTAAAAAGATTGAAAAAGCAGTGATTTTTCACTGCTTTTCATTGACAAACCGTGCATTTGTGCTTACATTTGTATTGATTTTAGATGTTTTGCTCTGTTGAAGGAAATTTTTACGTGTTAAATATTGCTGTTTTTGCATCCGGTCGAGGCTCCAATTTTGAAGCACTTTATCGTGCAATCATTAATCAAAAAATTCCGGCAACGATCGCTGTTGTTATCAGTAACAATTCTTCATCCGGTGTTTTATCCCTTGCGCAATCATTTAATATTCCGGCATTTCACATTAGTCAGCGTCAATTTTCTGATTCTTTAATGTTTCAGGAAAAACTTCTTCAGATACTTCATTCGAGAAATGTGAATTTTATTGTGTTAGCCGGGTATATGAAAAAGATGGATCCGGTGATCATACGAGCTTTTCCAGACCGCATCATCAACATTCACCCAGCACTGCTTCCAAAATACGGGGGCGAGGGGATGTATGGAATGTATGTTCATTCTGCAGTGATCGCAGCAAAAGAAAAAGAATCCGGTGCAACTGTTCACTTTGTCAATGAAGAGTATGATAAAGGATCTATTATTCGCCAGCAAAAGGTACACATTGAAGAGAATGAAACTCCTGAAACTCTCGCAGCAAAAGTTTTACAAGTTGAACATGAACTGCTTCCATCAGTCATAAAAATGTTTTCTGAAAAATTTTGAAATAAAGGGATATATATATTGCTTAAGATCAAACGCGCACTTATCAGTGTATCAGACAAAAAAGGAATCATTGAATTTGCAAAAGAATTACATAGCGCAAATGTAGAAATTATTTCCACCGGCGGCACTTATTCTCTACTAACAGCGAATAATATTCCAGCAAAACAGATCTCAGAGATCACTGGCTTTCCAGAAATACTCGATGGAAGAGTAAAGACGTTGCATCCAGCAGTTCATGCAGGATTACTTGCAGTGCTTGATAATCCTTCTCATCGCCAGCAGTTGGAACAACACAATATTCAACCAATTGATCTTGTTGTAGTAAATTTATATCCGTTTGAAGAGACTATTGCAAAACCGAATGTTCCGTTAGAAGAAGCAATTGAGAATATCGATATTGGCGGTCCAACGATGCTCCGCTCTGCTGCAAAAAATTATCGATTTACTGCTGTGATTGTCAATCATAACAGATATGAATCTATTTTGAAGGAATTGAAAGAACGGGATGGATGTGTCAGTGAAGATACCTGTTTTGAATTAGCGAAAGAAGTTTTCCAACATACCGCACATTATGATTCAACAATTTCTGCATATCTTTTACGTACATCTGAACATCAAACACTTACAGAAACATTCTCGATTTCATTAAAAAAATATGCGGATCTACGATACGGAGAAAATCCACATCAATCAGCCGCATTATATGGGAAATATGAAGAGTCATTTAAAAAATTACACGGGAAAGAACTTTCATTTAATAATATCATTGATGCTAATGCTGCAGTTGCTCTAGTCGGTGAATTTGAAAAACCAACAGTTGTTATAGTTAAGCATACCAATCCATGCGGTGTTGGCAGTGCTGAAACCCTTGTCGAAGGATATCGCAAAGCATTCGCCACCGATATAAAAGCTCCTTTTGGCGGAATTATTGCTGTCAACCGACCGCTAGATATGAAAGCAGCTGAAGCAATGAATGAGATTTTCACAGAGATTATTCTCGCCCCTTCATTTGAACCAGGTGTGCTTGATTTTCTGATGAAGAAAAAAGATAGACGTATCGTTCAAATTCTGAAAGCCAAATCACACGGCTTTGATATTCGTTCCGTTTCCGGTGGATTGCTTGTTCAATCAAAAGATTTAGCTCAGCTTTCCAATGAGCAATTGAAAATTGTAACTAAACGCCAGCCAACAGTTGATGAAATGGAGGCGATGATGTTCAACTGGAAAGTTGCAAAACATGTAAAATCCAATGCAATCGTATATGGTGCTAAAGACCGAACGCTTGCTGTCGGAGCGGGTCAAATGTCCCGGATTGATTCATCAAAAATCGCTGTTTGGAAAGCTAAAGAAAGCAATCTATCCTTACAAGGAAGTGTTGTCGCTTCGGATGCTTTTTTCCCTTTTGCTGATGGGTTGTTAGAAGCAGTAAGTGCGGGTGCAACGGCAGTCATTCAACCCGGCGGGTCCATTCGAGACAACGAAGTAATTCAAACAGCTGATGATCACAACATTGCTATGATATTCACTGGAATTCGTCACTTTAAACATTAAAAAAATTATTATGGGTGTATTAGATTATTTCTCGGCAGACATCGCCATCGATTTAGGAACGGCAAACACACTTATCTACATGAAGGGTAAAGGCATTGTGCTGAACGAACCTTCCATTGTAGCGTTTGACCGCAATACAAAAAAAATTGTTGCCATCGGAAACGAAGCTCGTGAAATGCTCGGCAGAACACATCGCGACATTCGTACAATCCGTCCGATGCGCGATGGGGTTATTGCAGATTTTGAAATTGCTGAAGGAATGTTACGCGAGTTCATTAAAAAAATTCATTCCAGTTGGATGCCAAGCCGACGAATTGTTGTGTGTGTTCCGAGCGGAGTCACGGAAGTTGAAAAGCGAGCTGTGCGGGATTCTGCAGAACATGCGGGTGCAAAAGAAGTTCATCTGATTGCAGAACCGATGGCAGCTGCGATTGGAATTGGATTGGATGTAGAAGCACCGGTTGGGAATATGATCGTAGATATCGGCGGAGGTACAACAGAAATTGCTGTCATCGCTCTTTCGGGAATTGTAAATGAAGAATCGATCCGTATCGCCGGAGATGAACTGAACAATGCCATCATTCAATTTTTCAAAAAAAATCATAACATCCTTATCGGAGAACGAACTGCTGAAGCGATCAAATGTGAAGTCGGATCCGTTATGCCGATGAAAGAAGAAGTGACTATTCAAGTGAAAGGCCGTGATCTTGTAAATGGTATCCCAAAAACAACTGAAGCAAGTTCGGTTGAGATCAGAGAGGCGTTGAATGAAAATATCTCTTCAATTATCGACGGCGTCAAAATGACATTGGAGAGGACACCACCGGAACTTGCGTCTGATATTCTCGATCGTGGTATAATGCTGACCGGCGGCGGGGCATTGATCAAAGGACTTGATGAACGGCTTCGTTTGGAGACTAATCTTCCCGTGCACGTCGCTGAAGATCCGTTAACTGCAGTCGTTCGGGGCACCGGACGTGTTCTTGAAAATTTGGAAAAATATCAAAAAGTTCTTCTTACCAGCAGACGCTACTAACAGACAATGATTCAACGACTTTATCAATATTTTTTTCTCTTCAAAGAATATGTGTTGTTGGTTGTGCTTGTTTCAGTGTCACTTGCACTGCTTGTGATCAATGATAATGCACAAATTCGACAGATCAGGTCATTGACAGTTGGGTCGTTAGGCGTTATTCAACAAACATTTTCCTTCCTTCCTAATCTTACCGCACTACAGCGCGAGAATGAGTTGCTGCGAAAAATAAATGTTAACCTTGCGGATGAAGTAAGTCAACTCCGGGAATCACGATTGGAGAATATCCGTCTCCGCTCAATGATTGCCCTGCGCGAAACATCTGCGATAAAGTTGACATCCGCAAAAGTTATTGCAAAGAACTTCAATCTTCTTAGAAATACTTTGACCATTGATGCTGGTGCTAACGACAGTATTCATATCGGAAATCCGATCGTTACGGGTGAAGGCTTAATCGGCAGAATTGTTGCCGTGAGCGGCGGATATGCCATTGGACAGATGATCGTGAATGTTGATTTTCGAGCAAGTTCCAAAATTCAACGTAGCCGTGTAGATGGAATTATTGCATGGGACGGTAAAACTCTTCTTTTCAAAAATGTAGCAAAAACATTGGATGTAAAAGTGGGTGATGCTATAATAACTTCTGAATACAGCAATGCATTCCCGCCGGGAATTAAAATTGGAATTGTAAATACAGTAAGCGAAATACCAAACAGCCTTTTTAAAAAAATTGAAGTTACACCTACTGTAAACCTTACACAAACCGAAGAAGTGTTCGTTATGGATTATATCCCAAGTTTAGAACGATTGGCATTAGAACTACAGAAAAAATAATCTTGTTGATTATTTATTTCTTAAGAATGTTAATACTTTCTGCATATCTCCCGGAAGTTCACTTTCAAAACGCATCATTTTTTTTGTTGTAGGGTGGATAAACCCGAGTTTCTTTGCATGAAGTGCTTGGCGCGGCATCATTTCCAGCAGATTTTTCACTTCTGCTTTCTTCTTCCCTTCAATTCCGCTTATAACGATCTCTCTGCCACCGTAGGTTTCATCCCCAAATACCGGATGATGGATATGCGAAAGATGAACGCGGATCTGATGTGTCCGTCCGGTGCGAAGATGGAGCTTTACGAAAGACAGATAGTCGAATTGTTCGATCACTTCATATTCAGTAACGGCATTCTTTCCATCTGCAACAACAGCTACTTTCTTTCGATCGCTTTTACTTCTCCCTAATGGAGCATCAATTGTCCCGGTCTCCTGTTTGAATTTTCCCCACACGATAGCATTATATTCCCGCTCTGAGGTTTTTGCAGCAAATTGCTTTGCCAATTTTTGGTGTGATGTTTCATCTTTGGCTACAACCAATAATCCGCTGGTGTCTTTATCAAGCCGATGGACTATTCCCGGACGGACTATATCAAATTCTTCATCATCTTCGGCATGAAGATGCGACAGTGTTTCGGAATGATGCATCAATGCATTGACCAATGTTCCCGAGTAATTTTTATAAGCCGGATGAGTTACCATTCCAGCAGGTTTGTTCACCACCAATAAATATTCATCTTCATACACTATCTCCAAAGGAATATTTTCTGCCTTCACTTCCGGAGGATCTGGGCGCTGCAGGTTAATTTCAATGAGATCATTTCCAAGAATTACGTAGCTTGGTTTTACGGTCTTTCCATTCACAAGAACTTCGCCGTTCTTGATCGCTTCCTGCACCTTATTTCTTGTTGCATTCTCGGTATGCGCAGTTAAATACACATCCAGACGTTCTTTAGTCTGTCCCGGCGGAATTCGAATTTCAAAATGATTTTTCATTTTTACTACTTCTAAAAAAGATGCCCGCTTCCGGCGGGCATTATATCAGTGAAGAATAAATTATTTTAAACCAATGGAGTGGATTCAGAAGATGTTTCTGATGGTTGTATTTCAGGAAGTTGATTATTTTGATCAACAAATGATCGATGAAACAATAACATCATTATAACCCCAATGGATACAGAAGCGTCAGCAATATTGAATACCCAAAATCGCGACAATTGAAAACCTAAAAAATCAATATTGAAAAAATCGACGTCGATAAAATCGACCACTTTTCCATGAAATAGTGTAGATTCGCCGTAGATGACACCATAAAAAACTCTATCAATTAAATTACCAACCGCACCGCCTAGAATGAGAGCCAGTGAAAGACGAAACAACATCTTTTCATTTCGCATTATGTAAAGATAAAGCAATATCCCCACACTAGCTAAGATTGAAAAAAGCGTAAGAAAGATCTTACCATCAACGACTTCAATACCAAAAGCCATGCCCGGATTCTCAATGAATGTGATCCGAAGAAAATCTCCAAATACCGGAATCGAATTTCCTAACGGCATTCCTTGGAATGAGATTCCGAGCATAGGAATATCTATTCCTTTGATCATGAACTTTGTGAGTTGGTCTGCAATAACAATAAACAAAGTGACAAATAGGACTCTCACGATTACATCATCCCCTTCTTCAGGGTTTTGCACTCCACACATAATTGAGCATGAGGTACTGCTTCCAGACGCTCTTTCGGAATCAGCGGACATGTTTTGCAATGTTCTTGCGGGGTTTCAATGCAATCAAGACAAATGCCATACGTTCCTTTTTCAATGCGTCGAAGTGCATCATCCAAGTAATTCAGGAACTTACCCTCACGTGAAGCAAACAGGAATGTTTTTTCACGTTCCATGGCATCCGTACCTTGTTCCATGTGTGTTGAATACGTGGAATTCTCACTCGCATACTCACCGGTAGTAACATCCATCATACTTTCTTTTAAGATCATCAATTCTTCAAGGATCTCTTTTCGTTTCTCCAGAATCAGTTTTTTGAAAAATTCCAGATCCCTTGCACTATATCCTTTGATCACTTTTTTCTTGACAGGTTTGAGGACAGTTTTTTTCGCTTTTACCGGTATAGGTTTTGCCCGCACAACTTTTTTTACTGTTTTGGTTTTGGATTTTGCTTTTACTACGGTCTTTTTCGCCATTGCAATCCTTTTAATATTGACAATAAATTAGTTCAACACCTTGGTAATACTGATCTCACATTGCTCACCATTAATATCTTCTTTAACGGCATTTCCATTAAGTACTTTTCTTGTTAATTCTACCGATAATGTTTCATTCTTGATATAGTCTGTAGATTTTATAAGTGCATCTGCCAGTTGATCACTGCAATTAAATGCTATTGCAATTCTATCAATAACTTCCAATCCCGAGTCTTTTCGAAGATTCTGAATGCGGCTGACAAATTCACGCGCAAATCCTTCAACTCGCAGTTCAGGCGTGATCTCCGTGTCGAGCGCAACAGTAATCTTTCCATCAGATTCAACCATCCAGCCCTTGATCTCTTCTGCAATGATCTCAACATCTTCAAGCACAATGGTCACCGGTTTATCTTCAACAATAATTTCAATTTTCCCATCAGAATTAATTTTTGTAATTTGATCCGTTGTGAATTGCTTAATACAGTCTGCTACTTTTGCAGTAGCTTTGCCATATTTCGATCCTAAAACCCTGAAATTTGCCTTGATCTTATATTTTATGATATCCTGATTGATCTTAGCATCGACCTCTTTTACATTGATCTCGTCAAGGATAATTCCTTCAATCGATTTTAGCAACAAATATTCCGTCTGGTCTTTTACCGGTATAAGAATTTTTTTAAGCGGTTGTCGAACTTTTAAATTCGATTTCATCCGCATTGCGCGAACCAATCCAACGATTCTCATTGCACGGTCCATTCGAGTCTCTAGTGCAGGGTCGATTGCTGATTGATTAACTATAGGAAGCATAGTTAAATGAACCGAGGAAATTTTTTCCTTCTTCGTAGCACCATTTAAATTTCGGAACATCTCATCAGATAAGAATGGAGCAATCGGCGCAGCCATTTTTACAATTGCATCGAGACATTCATATAATGTTTGATATGCTGCTGTTTTATCTTTTCCCTTTTCACTTTTCCAGAACCGACGTCGATTTCGACGGACATACCAATTTGAAAGATGATCAAGTGTAAAGTCTGTAATTGCACGCGAGGCTTTCGTAAGATCATATTCGTTCATGTATTGTGTATATTCTTTGATCAATGAATTCAATGACGAAATGATCCATCGGTCTATTTCAGACCGCTCTGAAATTGGAATGACCGGTTCGTTGAAATCAAATGAATCGATATTTGCATATAACGCGAAGAACGAATATGTATTAACAAGTGTACTGAAAAATTTTCTTTGAACTTCCCCGATCCCATCTTCATCGAATAACGTCGTCCGCCACACCGGGGATTGCGATACAAGATACCATCGCGTTGCATCGGCACCGTACTTTGCAATCAAAGCAAAAGGATCTACGGTATTCCCTTTCGATTTGGACATTTTCTGCCCAGTCTTATCCAGGATCAATTCATTAACCAATACATTCTTATACGCAGGTTTATCAAATAAAAAGGTTCCTATTGAGTGGAGCGTATAGAACCAACCGCGTGTCTGATCGATGCCCTCCGAAATAAAATCTGCCGGATATGCACTGTCAAAAATCTCCTTATTCTCAAATGGATAATGCCATTGAGCGAATGGCATTGCACCGGAATCAAACCAGACATCAATCAGTTCCGGTGTCCGTTTCAGATATTTTCCGTTTGCAGTTTTAAACGCAAGTTTATCAACGGTTGGTTTATGCGGGTCCAGCGTCTTTAGATCTTCTTTGCTGAAGATCTTGCCCGTTGGATTTCCGTTCTCATCTAGCCACTCAGCACCAACTAACTCTTCAAAACTTCCCACACATTTCATTTCCTTCATATCTTCCGAAACCCAAATAGGAAGTGGTGTTCCCCAATATCGGTCTCGGGATAATGCCCAATCCTTATTCTCTTCGAGCCAATTTCCAAATCGCCCTTCACCGACTTCTTTAGGAATCCAATTGATCTGTTTATTCAGTTCAATCATTCTTTGCGAATATGCTGTTGTACGGATATACCATGAATCACGTGCATAATACAACAATGGTGAAGAACAACGCCAGCAATGCGGGTAACTATGAAGGTATGCTTCTTTTTTATAGAGTATATTGCGTGCTTTTAAATTCTGTATGATATCGGCATCAGCATCTTTTACAAATTTTCCTTTGAAATCTATCACCGCATCTTCAAACTCACCCGATTTATTAACGGGGTGAATTGTCGGGAGGTTGTATTTTCGGCAGATCTGATAATCATCTTCGCCATACGCCGGAGCCATGTGAACTATTCCTGAACCATCATCGGTCGTAACAAAATCTGCTTCAACAACGTACCAACCTTTTTCTTTTACTTCATGGTAGTTAAATAGACGTTCGTATTCTTTACCGAGTAGATCCTTTCCTTTGAATTCAGAAACTATGGAATATTTTTCTTTCAACACTTCCAGTCGTGCTTTTGCAAGAATTAAAAATTCACCGGTAGGTTTGGTTTCTTCACCTTCACTGGCAAGCAATTCTACTTTTACATAATCGATCGTTGGATGAACAGCAACGGCAACATTGGAGATCAATGTCCAAGGAGTTGTCGTCCACACCAAAAAATGGGTGTTGATTTCATTCTTCAATTTCATTTTGACGTACACGCTTGGATCTTTCACATCCTTATATCCAAGGGCGACTTCATGAGACGAAAGCGGAGTTTCACACCGCGGACAATACGGCTGGATCTTATATCCACGATAGATCATCTCTTTGTTGTAATACTGCTTCAGCGCCCACCAAATCGATTCAATATAGTTATTGTGAAAAGTCACGTAAGGATCATTGAGATCGACCCAATATCCCATCTCTCGGGTCATTTTTTCCCAATCGACTTTATACTTCCAAACTGACTCACGGCATGCTGTATTGAATTTCTCAACACCGTATGCAACTATTTCATCTTTATGTTTAATTCCGATCTGTTTCTCTACTTCAATTTCAACCGGAAGACCATGAGTATCCCATCCAGCTTTACGATGAACCTGGAAACCACTCATTGTTTTGTATCGGCAGAATGCATCCTTCAGAGTTCTTGCCATAACATGATGAATGCCCGGACGTCCGTTTGCCGTCGGCGGTCCTTCGTAAAAAGTGTACAGGGGTTTCCCTTTTCGTGAAGATATGGATTCTTCAAAAATTTTATTCTCTTCCCAAAATTTCAAAATTTCTTCTTCAACTTCGGAATAATTTATCTTGTCAGTAAGTTCTTTAAACATCTATAATCTCGCTACCACTTCTTTCATAATTGCGGTTAATTTTGGCTCTGCTTCATTTGCTACTGCAATCACTTCTTGCAATGAAACTGGTTTTAATGCATCGGGGAAACATTCGTCAGTCATAATTGAGAATCCTAAAACCTGCATTGACTGATGAACAGCAACAATCACTTCAGGAACGGTTGACATTCCCACAACATCTGCTCCAATGCTACGTAGGAAACGGTATTCTGCGCGCGTTTCTAAATTTGGACCTGAAACTGCTACAAATACCCCTTTTTGTAAACGTAACTTCAAATCGAGAGCAGTCTTTTCTGCTAATGTAATCAGCTCTTTTGAATATGGTTCCGACATATCTGGAAATCGAGGACCTAATTCATCGTCATTATGCCCAATTAATGGATTATCTCCAAGCAAATTGATATGATCTGCAATGAGCATGATGTCCCCTTTGGAAAACAAAGGATTCATTCCTCCGGCTGCATTTGATATCAGCAAAGTTTTCACTCCAAGAAATTTCATTACACGAACAGGAAATGTAACTTGCTGCATCGTGTAGCCTTCATAGTAATGAAAACGTCCCTGCATCGCTACGATATTTTTTCCCCCAAGAGTTCCAAAGATCAACTTTCCCTTATGTGATTCTACCGTAGAAACCGGAAAATGGGGTATATCTGAATAATCAATGATTGTTTCAATCTTAATCTCTTTAACTAAACCACCTAGTCCTGTCCCAAGAATAATGCCTACTGTTGGGTTGGATTGATTTTTAGTGCGAAGAAATTTTAAAGTATCTTGTATTTGAACTCGTAATGTTGACATTATAATCGTTTTAAGACATCATCAATTTGAAATTGTTCTCTGCCGGTTCCCTGGCTTTGATCTCGTCTGGTCATTTCTTCATCAGCTTCAAGTGCTTTGATCAATTCAACCTCGGAGTTTAATAGAACTTTCAGTCTGCTGATAAGTGCTTCCTTTTTTGCTCGTAGGTTCGTTACTTCTTCTTTTGCCCGCATGATTTCCATTCGTGCATGATCGAGAATCTGGCTTGCTTTCAACTCTGATTCCTGAATGATCAATTCCCCTTCTTTCCGTGCGTTTTCAATTGTACGCGAACTATTTTCCTGTGCCTGCATCAATACCTGCTGTAAATCGCGCTCTTTTTGTTTGAAATCACGAAGCTGTACTTCACTTTCAATGGCCTGTTCCCTCATCTCTTTGATCTGTTTCTGCAGATCGGCAAATTCTGCCGAAAGTGTATCCAAAAAAGCATCTACTTCCACAGTGTCAAACCCTCGAAGTACCTTTTTGAATTCTTGTTTTTTTATATCAAGTGGAGTAAGTTTCATGGATCCTCCTAATTAATTGATGTTGATAGTTCGCGAACCAAATATAGCAGTCCCAATTCTCACCATCGTTGAACCTTCAGCAATAGCGACTTCATAATCGTGGGTCATTCCCATCGAAAGTTCGATCATCGGTTTCGTTGCCAATATTGTTCTATTTGCTTCATCAAATATTGATTTCAATAATCGAAACGATTCACGAGAAGCTTTCTTATCTTTTGTAAATGGACCAATAGTCATCAATCCTTTTAGATTGATATTTTGAAATTGACCTATGTTCTTTAATAGTTCAATTGCATTTATTGGTTTTACTCCAAATTTTGTCGCTTCTTCAGAGGTATTCACTTCAACAAGTATATCAATTATTCTATTTGTTTTCTCAGCCCGTTTCTGAATTTCACAAGCCAAACTCTCACTATCAACTGAATGTATCAGATATATCCAATCAGCAATGTACTTAACTTTGTTTGACTGCAAATGTCCAATAAAATGCCAGCGAATTTCCTTTTTGAGCAATTTGTCTCTTTTATCAATCAATTCCTGAACGTAATTTTCACCAAAATCAGTTGTTCCTGAGTTAAATGCTTCCGCAACCATTTCCTCTGTAAAAGTCTTACTAACTGCGATTAATTTAACATCTGAGAAATCCCTACCAACACTTAAACAGGTTTTTTCTATGTTTTTCCTAATATTTTGAATGTTTTCAGCAACCATAGTTCAAGAATAAGTAGAAATATAAATCATTATCTCACTAAAAACAATAAACTTCAATAAAATGAATAGAAGTATTACAAGACTAAATCAAAATGAAAATTTGAGTAAATATTGAATGTTTTGGCAATTTCAATAGACTAAGTTAATATTAGAGTTATTTCTAGTCAATTTGAAATATTATCTAACCAAAAAGGTAGGATTTTTTAAAAAAAATGGAAGATTACTTAATTAAGACTTTAAATACCGTTTGTGTAATCGTAAGGGCAAATTTCATAGAACTCTCAGAATTACCATAAAAATCTTTAATGGTTGAAATATTTTAATTCGAGTTCTGCTGAAGTTTGTGTTTATATCATTTTTTAGAGGGATTTTTTTTCTTGAGATTTTTAATGCTAGATGATTTGATATGAAATTTAGATTTCACCGTTAAGACAGGACATTCAGCAGTTCGCACTACACGTTCTGCAACACTTCCAAGAAGTATGTGTTGGATACCGGTTCGACCGTGGGTACTCATGATAATTATATCCGATTTTTCTTTCTTTGCATGAAGCACGATCGACTGCGCAGCATTTCCTTCTGTGATAACAGTATTCAGTGCATTGGGAAATAAGCCTTCAATTTTTTTAACATATTCCTGTAACCGTTGCTTTTCATTCCGGAGAATTTCACTTCTAAATTTATCAAACGTAAGATCAACAGTATGGTAGGCAACGGTCGGAAGATTATCTACACTGTAGAATAATGTGACGGATGCATTTTCTTTTCCGGACAGCCAAGCAGCATATTCAATTGCAGAATGTGAGGCAGTTGATAAATCAGTTGTCACAAGAATCTTTTTAATCTCTATCATAACCCTCTATTTAGAAAGCGCTTTCTTTTGTTGAACATCGAGATATTGCATTTCTTCCCGGAGATTTGATAATCGCTTATTCACTTCCTGAATTCGTTCACGGAGTTTTTTATAATCTAAAGGATATTGAGGATGTTCTTCATAATAATGAAGAACCTTTTCCACTTCATAGGACAGACCTTCGATGGCTTTCTGCTCTTCAATCAACACCGTAAGTTTTTTTTCAACTAATGGCATTACATTCCTTCCTTTGCCTGTTTTGAATGTTGCGATTGTTGTGAAACCCGAAACCATTCTTCGAGTTCATGTCGTTTGTCCGGATGAGCAATTGCAATCAATGCATCAGCCCTTTGTCGAAGAGTTTTCCCTCGCAGGGAAGCAATTCCGTACTCAGTGGCTATATAATCAATATCAGCTCTCGTCGTTACAACTCCCGCACCTTGCTTTAATGTTGGAACTATTCTGGAATATTTGCCATTTTTCGTCATCGATGGTAATGCAATAATTGCCTTCCCACCTTTTGATGCAGTCGCCCCACGGACGAAATCCAATTGTCCGCCAAATCCGCTGTAAATTTGTGTACCAATCGAATCCGAGCAAACCTGACCACTGAGATCAATTTCGATTGCAGAATTGATCGAGACCATTTTATCATTTTGTGAGATCAAAAATGGATTGTTTGTACCGTCAGTCGGTAGAAGTTTTATCTCTTTGTTGTTATTGACAAACTCATATAATTCTTTAGAGCCAAGGATAAAGGTTGCAATAGAGACTCCGGGATGAACGGTCTTCTTTTTATTGGTGATCACCCCTTTAAGAATCATTTCCATCAGTCCATCTGAAAACATTTCAGTGTGAACACCTAGATTCTTTTTCCCTTCTAATGCACTCATAATTGCATTTGGAATTCCGCCAATTCCCAGTTGCAAGGTGGACTCATCTTCAATTAATGGAGAAATTATTCGAGCTATCTTCCTCTCAATGTCGCCATCTGCCGGTTTTTCTAGTTGACACAATGCTTCAGCGTGTTCAACGATATAATGGAGTTTAGAGATAGGTACCAATGTTTCACCATAGGTAAAAGGCATCTCTTGGTTTATTTGAGCAATAACTACCTTTCCTTTTTCTATCGCAGCTTTAGAAGCGGCACATTCAACTCCAAGACTTACGTATCCATCTTCATTAGGAGGTGAAACCATAACATAAACAACATCAAGTGGAATAATATCCCGATAGAAAAGATCTGGGATTTCACTTAAAAATACAGGAATATAATCAGCTGTGTGTTGTTGTATAGCTTTCCTATCAGCTCCTCCAACAAAAAAAGAAACATGTCGAATTTGTCTGCGATCTGTATCTTCACCAAATGGATCGTCACCCATTAATAATAAATGGTAGACCGATACATCCGTCAATTCATTCTTTCGTTTTGCAAGATGTGTTAAGAATGTTTTAGGTGAAGCAGCATTTCCACTTACATAAACATTATCACCGGAATGAATCACCCGGGCAGCATCTTCGATACTAATCTTTGCCGTTCTGACGGAATTTACTGAGTGGTGAGATGCCGTTGAACGTTGCTGCTCAGCTTCAATTGATGAAAACATTAGTTAATCCATTCCTTCTTCAATAAAATCAGCTTTATCGTGAAATGCCTTGTACGGGCATTGTGAATATGCTTTCTTCAATAAAGTTAATTCTTCATCACTTAATGGTTGATGAAGAACAGAACACCGGTTTACAACTGACTGAAAACTAATATTTGCAGGAGCAAGCGAAAAACAATTTTTGCACCCGGCACAACGTTGATCGATAAAAAATCTTCCAAATTCTCTTTGCAATGAAGCTGATTTTTCTGAATAAATAACTGGTGACATTACTGTAACAAATCCTTTCCATTTCTCTTTAAAGTATATGTAATCCATACAATATTCGTTCTTAAACTATGAGTCTTTAACGTAATGACAATGTCTGGAAATTTAAGTGTGATTTAACAAAAGAAGCCGCAGTTAATCTTACAGCAATATGAAATAAGAATATGCGGTTTAAACTGACGTACCCCTCTGGTTTGGGAACATTAAAAAGCAAAGAGTGTACCGTATGAAATAGCCAAAATATTGAAGTTTTCAGCAGATTCAGAAGATAATTATTTCAAAGGTGGGAAATCTGAACATTGTTTCTTATTCATGGGAGAAATGAAAAATCCCGCCGAAGCGGGATTTTTATTGTTGGAAAGACTAAACTTCAGGAGCCATTTCCCATTTTTCCGGTGATCGCCAGAGTTGAGATAATAACATATCTCGCATTAACATAAACTCTTTCGGTAATCTGTCGTACAGTTTTATAAAAAGTTCTTCGTGCGATAGGATCTCTTTTTTCCATAATTCTTTATCAACAGCCATTAATTCATAGAATTGTTCTTGCGAAATATCATGCCATCCGGTAAAATCCATATCTTCGTACCGCGGCATCCAACCTATTGGACTTTCGATGGCAAATGTTTGACCATGAACTCTTTCAACTACCCATTTGAGCACACGCATATTATCACCAAAACCAGGCCAGAGAAAATTTCCTTCAGCATCTTTTCTAAACCAGTTAACATTAAAAATTCGCGGCGGATTGTATACTTCACGACCAATTTGTAACCAATGATTGAAATAATCGGCCATATGGTATCCACAGAATGGCAGCATTGCAAACGGATCACGTCGAACCTCACCAATTGCGCCTGCGGCGGCTGCAGTAGTCTCTGAACCCATTGTCGCAGCCATATAGACACCAAAATTCCAATTAATCGCCTGTGTGATCAATGGGATGGTCGTACTCCGTCTTCCTCCAAAAATAAATGCACTAATTGGAACACCTTCCGGATTTTCCCAATCCTTATCAATTGAAGGACATTGATTTGCCGGAGCAGTAAACCGTGCATTTGGATGTGCTGCTTTTTTACCGGAATGAGGGGTCCAAGGGTTTCCCTGCCAATCAGTTACTTTCTCCGGAGGAGTTTTCGTCATCCCTTCCCACCATACGTCTCCGTCGCCGGTTAATGCAACATTAGTGAAGATTGTGTTCTTCGTTATCGCAGCCATTGCATTCTGGTTCGTCTTCTCTGAAGTACCTGGAGCAACACCAAAATATCCTGCTTCAGGATTGATTGCATAAAGTCGTCCATCATGTCCTGGTTTGATCCAGGCAATATCATCTCCAACAGTTGTCACTTTCCATCCTGAAAAAGATTTTGGCGGGATTAACATAGCAAAGTTTGTTTTTCCACAAGCACTTGGAAAAGCAGCGGCAACATATGTTTTCTGTCCTCCAGGACTTTCCACTCCCAGGATCAGCATATGTTCTGCAAGCCAACCTTCATCACGCGCCATAGCTGATGCAATCCTTAATGCAAAACATTTCTTTCCAAGCAACGCGTTTCCTCCATATCCGCTTCCATACGACCAAATACTTCTTTCTTCAGGGAAATGAACTATATATTTTTGTTCTTTATTGCATGGCCAGGCTACATCTTTTTGTCCTTCGCTTAAGGGCATACCAACTGAATGTACACACGGAACAAATTCTCCGTGTTCACCAAGAACATCATAAACCTTTTTTCCCATTCTGGTCATTATCCGCATGTTTGTAACGACATATGGTGAATCCGAAATCTCAACACCAATATGAGCGATCTTTGAACCTAGTGGTCCCATACTGAATGGAATGATATACATTGTCCTGCCCCTCATGCATCCATCAAATAATTTATTCAGTGTTCTTTTCATTTCCTTTGGATCGACCCAATTGTTTGTAGGGCCTGCATCCAACCGACGTTTACTGCAAATAAACGTTCGATCCTCAACTCTTGCCACATCTGACGGGTCGGAAAGAGCAAGATAACTGTTCGGTCGTTTTTCAGGATTGAGTTTCTTGAAAGTTCCGCTCTTTACCATCAAATCACACATTTCATTATATTCTTTTTCAGTGCCATCGCACCAATAAACTGTATCTGGTTTAGTGAGTGCGGCAATTTCTTTTACCCATTGTTTTAGTCGTTCATTTTTTACAAAGTTTGGAATTTCCATTATAACCTCTTAAAGTGCGGGTGATTAAATATTTCTAGTTTAATTTTACTTTTTTGTTTACACCAGTCAAAATACTCAGGGAAAAACGAATGACAATCATTTAAGAGGAATACCAAGTTCCTCAAATTTGCGATACAATGTTGAGAGACTAAGTCCCAGATCTTTTGCAACTCTATCCTTATCTCCATTGTGGTGTTTCAATTTTTGTTCTATATAACGACGTTCAAACATATGAACAGCATCTTTTAAAGATTGAGAAGAATAGTCTATAACAGAAAGCTGAGCACTTGCTTGTAATTCTTCGGGAAGATGCTGAACATCAATCATTTCGGCTTCACAAAAGATCATCGCGCGTTCTACGATATTTTGCAGCTCTCGGATCTGGCCTTTCCATTGGTGATTGACTAACGCACTCATGGCCTGATTAGATATCCCTTTGATCGCTTTTCCCATTTCACCACGGAATTTAGTGATAAATGAATTTACCAACAATGGAATATCTTCAGACCGTTCACTTAATTCCGGAAGATGGATTTCGACAACATTTAAACGATAGAACAGATCTTCACGAAATTTTCCTTTTGCAATTTCATCTTTAAGATTTCTATTGGTTGCTGCTACTATCCGTACATTAACATTAATCACATCATTACTGCCGACAGGAGTAATTTCTCGTTGTTCCAACGCGCGCAATAATTTTGGCTGTAGCTGAAGAGGCATTTCACTAATTTCATCCAATAATAATGTACCTCCTTCCGCTGCTTTTAAAACTCCGTCTTTATCATTGGTTGCACCAGTAAATGAACCCTTTTTATGTCCAAATAATTCGCTTTCGAACAATGTTTCTACTATTGCTCCGCAGTTGATCGCTATAAACCGTTTATTACTTCTTCTGCTGTGGGTATGTATTGCCCGAGCAACGAGTTCTTTCCCCGTTCCGCTCTTTCCGGTGATTAACACAGTTCCTTCGGTAGGCGCAACTTTTTGAATGTCTGCAAATATCTTTTTCATCGCTTCACTTTGACCTATGATGGATGAAAAATCGAATTTTCGGTTCACTTCTTGTCGGAGAAGTGTATTTTCAAGGACGAGTTCTTTGTAATCAAATAATTTTTTTATACGGAAAATAAGATCATCAAATTCGATCGGCTTTAGGAGATAATCGTATGCACCTTTTCGGATGGCCGCAATTGCGGTTTCAACTGAAGCATATGCCGTGATGATAATGACGAAGGTCTGAGGAAATCGTTCCGAAATCCTCTCCAATAATTCCGGTCCGCGGAGTTCCGGCATTTCAATATCAGTAATAACCAGATCGAACGATCCTTCATTCAAGATCTTTAACGCAACAGCGCCATTCTCTGCTTTTCGAACGGTATATCCTTCTTTTTCAAGTACAAAACTAATCGAATCACGAATAATCTCTTCATCATCAACTACCAAGATCTTTTTTTTCATTTATGCTCCCTTTACCGGTAATCGTACTGTAAACGTTGTGCTTTTCCCCTCTTCACTTTCGACAAAAATGTCTCCTCCAAAATTCCTCACGATCCCTAAACTCACCCAAAGACCAAGCCCTGTACCTTTGCCGACTTCTTTAGTTGTAAAGAATGGATCAAATAATTTCCCTAAATTTTTCTCTGAGATTCCCGAACCATTATCCTTGAAGACCGCTTCAACACAATCCCCCCGTGCTGCACTTGTAACAAATATCTGTCCTCGCTTTCCTTCGCATGCATCTACAGCATTCATTAAGATATTCAAATATACCTGCAGAAGTTGGTCCGGTACAGCATGAACCATTTGAAGGTTCTCTTCCAATGCAACATCAAATACTGTTGCACGGGATTTTTTACCGTATTGTACGATGTTAAGAGCCTCTCGCAAGATCAAATTGACGCTGACATCTTTGATATCATGAGTAGATGGTCTGGAAAAATCAACGAGTTCCCGTAAAATTTTTGATATTCGATTGATCTGATTTTTTACCAATTCAAGTTTCTCTTGAACAAAGTCATCACTGGATTGTCGTTGGACTAATTGAACGAGCGAAGAAATTGAAGTCAATGGATTTCCTACTTCATGAGCAATTCCCGCTGCAAGGGTGCCAAATGTTTCCATCTTCTGTGAACGAACAACCTGGCGTTCTAGATTCTTCTGCTCAGTGATATCTCTGTGGGCTCCCATAAATCCAATTACTTTTTTCTGTTCATCAACGATAGGCGAAATAACAAGTTCGCTATGGAACAACTCACCTGACTTCCGTTTATTTTGTATTTGCCCTACCCATTGCTGTCCGGTAAGAATCTTTGCCCAGACCTTTTTCCAAAAATCGCTTGTATGTTTACCGCTGCTTAACACACTTGGATTTTTTCCGATTAATTCTTCTCTGGAATATCCGCTTATATTCACATAGGCGGGATTTACATAAATTATTTTGCCTTCAGGGTTGGTTATTTGGATAGGGTTTACAGTGCGATGAATCACTTCAGAAAAGCGAAGGAGTTCTAATTCTTTATCGTGCTGAACTGTAATATCTTTTACAACGACAAGAAAAACCGCTTCTTGATCCACACTCAATGGCGTAATATTTACTTCAGTGAACAGATGATCCTTCAGAGAAAAAAAGAAATCAGTTCTGAAGGTAACTGGTTTATCCTGTAACGATCTTTTGAACTGATTTTTACTTTCGTCTGAAAAACATTCGATGAGATTTGCATGGGTGAAGCCCCGTTGAATGACTTTTGAATTAGCGTCAATAATGTCAGCAGAACCATTTACCAAAAATGCGAAATCATGTAGGAGATTAAAGACTTTTTTGTACGTTTCTAATAAGATTGTCATCGGTTTTTGTTTGTATTATTAAATTACAACAATTTTCCTCTGATTTCAATGAGTGTTTTTGCTATATTCAAAGCCTATGGATCGGACAACAGTAGTAAAAAGTGTATTTTCCCCAATAATGTTCATAATACTATGTGCATTATTCGTTCGATTAGCAGTCATAATTTTCTTTCAGCCTCCCTTACTTCAAGACGAAAAGGATTACTATGCAATAGCTCAATCTATCTATCATGGCAATGGATTTAGTCTTGAGGGTGAACCAACGGCTTATCGTGCACCTTTTTATCCGGTTTTCTTAGCATTTCTATTCAGTATTTTCGGTGATACAATTCTCCCTATTAAGATCATTCAAACCTTTGCGGATACTTTATCATGTGTAATATTATTTATGATTTGTGTTCGCTTTTTTTCAAAATCAACAGGATATCTTGCGGTCACAGTATATACTTTTTTCCCTGGAAATGCGCTATATGTCTCACTGTTAATGACAGAGGTCCTTTTTACGACTCTTTTTCTGACCGCAATTTTGTTGTCTACATGGCGAAATTTTGAACATTCTGCGATTTCTAAGATTGGTTTGGGTATAGTATTCGCAGTTTTGACTCTGCTACGACAAAATGCAATGATTATAATTGTAATTTTTTTTATTTGGCAATCAATACGTACTCAGTCCATCTACGGAACATTGAAACGACATATGCTCGTTATTATTAGTTTTCTTATTTTCCTTACACCGTGGTTGATAAGAAATAAAATACTTTTCGATCAATATGCGATTACAAGTAATGGCGGAGTCAACTTTTGGATAGGACATAATCCAACTTCAAACGGGGCTTTCAAATATACTTTGCAGAATAATCCCCTCGAAAAAGTTATGGGAGAATTTAATCGTTCAAAGGTAGGGTACGAAGAAGGATTAAATTTTCTGCTGCATAATCCAGCTACAGAAGTGAAACTTTTAATGTTAAAATTTGCACATTTTGTTGAACCAGATTTCTCATTGATGCAATCAATGGAATATAAGCCAGAATGGAAATACTATCAAAGGAGCGTTCTTGTTTATCGGGAATTCAATCCTTTATTGTTATACGGATTGCATTTTCTGTCGGTAATTGTAATTCTGGCAGGAGTATGGGGTTTAATTTTCGCAAATGAAACTAAGGAACAATATTTGCTTTATATTCGACTTATTGTTTTGTTTTGGGTTTTCAGTCATTTAATATTCTTTGGTGTTGCTCGATTTCGTTTGCCAATAATGCCGTTGATCATTGCAATGGCTGTGTATTCATTTGAATTATGGAGATTTAAAACATATTCAATGACAAAGCCTAAGATAGTTTTATTCTCAATCATATCGTTATTGCTATTTACAAGTTGGATTTCAGCATTTATTGTTCTTTACTTCCAATAAAAAAGCCAGCAAATGCTGGCTTTACAAAATTCCTTCGGTTAAAAATAATTATTGATAAATGACTGATCTCATTGAAACTGAGCTCATATCAAAATCATTATTAAAAAATGAGGGTGTTTCCTTTTTATGTTGGAATCCAAGAACATACATTAACGGAAGAAAATGATCATAGGTAGGATGAGCTGCATTTGCCAAAGTTCCTAGCTTTTGAAAATCAAGAATTGCTTTGTGATTTCCTGATTCAATCCATTGTGAAATAGTTGCATCAAATTCTATTGCCCAATCGTACGGTTTATTACTATTAAATGTTACAGCCTGCAAATTATGAACGATATTCCCGCTTCCGATGATTAAAACTCCTTTTTCACGCAGAACCTGTAACTGTTGTGCAATGTCAAAATGATATTGCATTGATTGGTTATAATCAATGCTAAGTTGAAATACTGGAATATCTGCTTTTGGGAACATTTGGATCAGCACACTCCACGTACCGTGATCAAATCCCCAATCATCATCCAGCATAATATGTGGCTTAGCTACAAGCGCTTTGGTTTCTTTTGCAAGCTCCGGTGCACCCGGTGCCGGATATTGCTGTGCAAATAATTTTTCAGGAAAACCGCCAAAATCATGAATTGTTTTTGGTTTTTCCATTGCCGTAACTTTAGTTCCTCGTGTGAGCCAATGTGCTGACACTGAAAGAATCGCCTTCGGTTTAGGAAGTGTCTTTCCAAAATCTTTCCAGGTATTGCTAAACTTGTTGTCTTCGATGGCATTCATTGGATTACCATGGCCTATGAAGAGTAAAGGCATGCGCTCCGTTTTGCTCGCATCATCGGTCAAATTTTTAAATTCGTGAAGATTCATAACGCTTTCAGTAAAAGGTAAAGCCGCTGCAAAAATCAGAAATTCTTTCCTGTTCATACAAATTAATTCAATGAAACCGCCGGGAACATTGCTCCCGCCATATCGTGAAACATTAATTCTGTAAATGTATAACTAAAATATTGATCCATTGGTTGTTTTTCAAGCATCTCACGAGCATCAACTTCGGATTCAGCTAACATAACGATCCAAACTTTGGAACGATCGGCTGCAAGTGTATAGCTTAAAAATTTCCTCTTTGTCAAAAGCTCCACTACCATAGCCCGCTGAGATGGAATCAACGCAAAAAACTCCTGCGGTGGATCGAACGGTAAACGAACTTCGACCATAAATGTTCTCATGAATTCTCCAATTGATTAATTAGTTCAAGTTCGATCAATAATACTATTGATGGTTCTGCAATATGCATTATTATTTGATCTTCTTCTGTTATTCCTATACCCTCACCGGACAGCATTATATTATTCTGGATGATGACCTTTCCCTTAACAATATAGACGAATAAGCCAACTAAACTATTGTTCAAACCATATCCAATATGCTGATCTGTTTCGAATTCTCCAAGCAAAACCGCTGCTTGCTGGCGAATTGTAAGTGATGACGCATTTGCCGGCGAAATCAACTCCACAAATGAATTTCTATTTTTCTGTAGGTCAAATAACGCCTTTGTTTTAATTACGGGTTGGTTCAGTTTATCAGGTAAAAATCCCAATTGAATCATTTCTGCTGGTTTCTCATCGGAGGTTAATTCTCGACGATATATTCCACTGCCAGCCGATAAAACTTGAAGAGTATTTGATGGAAAAAATGATAATTGTCCAAAACTATCTTGAAATTCAGCAGATCCATCCAAAATAATATCAACAATTTCCATATTCTTGTGCATCTGCATAGGAGCTCGGTCTGCACTATTCTTCAACGTTGTTCGTGTCAATTGGACAAGGTTTCCAAAACCTAAATATTTTTCATTATCAGAGCCAAAGAAAGTCTCAATGGATCTTCCCCAAGGCTCATGGTTTGTCGCAACTTCATTTTGTTTATATACTGTAAACATTATTTTCTTGCTACATCCTTCATAATTGTAATGATATTATCTATTTCATCATCATTTACAGTATGCCCCATATCCGGATATAATTTCATCAGGACAGTCGCATATAATTTTTTAAATACTTCAGCGCTTTCAATAACTCGTTCTTTGGGAATATGGAAATCAACATCACTGCACCCTAAGAACACTGAAGTATTCTGCAAAGTGCCCGGATAATTCCGAACCGTTCCATTCGGTCCAATCAATCCACCGCTAAGACCAAAAACTGCTCCAATTTTTTTATTCCCTCGTGCAGTCCATTCTAAGGAGAGGCATGCTCCCTGTGAAAATCCTAAAAGCATTATCTTATGTTCAGGAATTCCAAATGACACCACGTGATCGACAATCTCAGAAATTCTTTGCAGCCCTGATGTGATTCCAGGCTCATTTTGTTCAGTGGGCATTAAAAAACTATACGGATACCACGTTCCACCATTTGCCTGAGGAGCAATGTATGTTACATCGTTAACAATGAAATATTGAGCAAGGTCTAAAATACTCTCTGCAGTTGCCCCTCGACCGTGAATCATGATCATCACAGATTTCGCTTTATACAGTTCAACGCCTTCTGTCAATATTTTTGACGAATGATGAGGAGCGATTCCTTTTGAAACGATTTGTAATCCTCTAATCATGGCAAATTATTTTTAAAGAATGGAATTGAAATTGGCGGTAAAGCACGTTCAATCTTCTCACGATGAATTTCGTACCAAGGAGGAAGCATCAAGTGTGTCCCAAGTTCCTCAACTGATTCATCAACAGTAAATCCTGGGCTATCCGATGCAATTTCGTATAATATCCCTCCAGGTTCACGGAAATAGATGGAGTGAAAATAAAATCTATCAATCACTTCCGTTGGGGAAAGCCCTTGCTGATCAACATGTTCCCGCCATTCTTCATGTGCATTAAAATCCTTAACTCTCCAGGCAATATGGTGAACAGAACCGGCGGATTGACGTGCAGAAGGAATATTTGGATCTACAATAATATCAATAGCTGCTTCATCACTCCCTTCGCCAATAATAAAACGATGCTTACTGCCATTCTGCAAAACATACTTAAATCCGAGAACATCCTTAAGAACTACGGCTGATGCTTCCAACGATGCAAGATTCATTGTAACGCCATAAAAATTACGGATAGCATTTTCAATAGGAATCGGACCTTTTTTCCAAGGAAATCTTAGTGTTTGTTTGTCACTAAAGACAAGTTCTATCGTCATTCCATCTGGATCCAGAAAGGTGATAATGTCATTTTCATATTTTTGTTCTGGCCCGGAAAATGAAATCCCTTTCTTTGAAAGATGACTTATCCAAAAATCCAAAGATGATGTCGGAACTGAAAAACCAACTCTTGATATTTCGCCGTTCCCTCGTGTACCGCGGGACGCTCTTCCAAAAGGGAAAAAAGTCATTGCCGTCCCAGGACTTCCGATTTCATCACCATAGTATAAATGGTACACATCCGGTGCATCCTGGTTAATCGATTTTTTCACAAATCTCAATCCAAGAACCGAAACATAAAAATCAACATTACGCTGAGCATCGCTCGCCATTGCTGTAATGTGGTGAATTCCTAAAATTTTATTCTTCATATTTTGCAATCTCAATTGTAGCTTCTTAGGGCAACAACTTCTGCGCTGCTTTAAGCAGCGCAGTGTTGTATGATGCTTTCCGTAAATTTTCTGAAGTGCCAACACGATGAATATGTGGTGCTCGTATGTTCATCTAACTTCGTTAAGTTACGCTCAACATTTAAATTTAGTATCGAGAATAATGCGTCTCGATATTTCACTTAGAATGTTTACCCTTGAATAAGTTCAATATTGAATATTAGATCGACATTCTCACCAACAAGCAAACCACCTGCTTCGAGACCTTTATTCCATTTCAACCCCCATTCGGTACGATTGATTGATGTGCTCGATTTGAAGATAGCTACTGTCTGACCCCATGGACTTTTTGTCTTTCCTTTTAAAAGAGCATCGAGAATCACCTGTTTTGTTACACCTCGCATTGTTAAATCACCGGTAACTTTATATTTTCCTTCACCGTTTTTTTCAACTTTTGTGCTTCTGAATGTAACAATACTGTCAATAGCAGCGTTGAAGAAATCCGGACCTTTTAGATGTCCATCTCGTTTTGGCTCGTCAGTATCAACACTATTTGATTTGATCGCAATATCAACTTTCATGTCCGAAAAATCATCTTTCCCGCTTTCGATTGTTCCTGAAAATTCTTTGAATTTGCCTGTTACTTCCGAAACTACCAGATGTGAGACTGAAAAATTGATATTACTATGTGATTTTTCAATCTTCCATTTGTTTTGTGCAGTTCCAAATGTTGCTAGTGCGATTAGAAATACAAGAATTTTTTTCATTGTGGGGCTCCTTTGTGGTAATTTATTAATGTGATTTGTGTGACGAATTATAATTTTTGTTTCAATGCTAATCCTAATTTCTTCAACAATGCTGATAATTGATTTAGTTCAATTTCTGTTAGAGCTGAGCAAACAAGGTTTTCAACAAAAAGAGCATGTTTTGGAAACATTTCCTTAAATTTCTCATTTCCTTTTTCAGTTAATTGCAACACGTAAGCCCGACGATCATTTTTTGCCTTTACACGCTCAACCATCCCCATTTTTTCCAAATTGTCAACGACTACGGTAATATTTCCGCCACTCATCATCTTTTTTGAACACATTTCCCCAATTTTCATCGGTCCCAAATGCCCAAGTGATTCAATAACTCCGAACTGCGGAGGAGTCAAACCACAACTGTCTATATCTTTAGCAGTTAATCTCGCAAGTGTGTCTGAAGCTCTGGCCAATTTCACCCACATTGATATGGCCAAATCAGCGTTTTTTCCATATTTTTCTGTAGTTTTCAAATTAGTTCTCTCTGTTTTAATTATCACTAATTCAAATATAACTAATTAGTTATATAATGTCAAGCATATTTTAGAATTATTTAAAATAAAAATGACGACAATAAGTCGTCATCTAATCATAAGAAAATGTTGAAATCAAATTCCGTCTTGTGAAATAACCCATGATAGTATCGCAATGGCAATAGCACCTAACTCTAATTCTCGTGGATGTACTTTGTCAATAGTATCATTATGAGAATGGTGATAATCAAAATATCTTTGCGGATCAGGATTGAGTCCAATTCGAACTGTTCCAAATTGTTCAAGAGTGCTTATATCCGCACCACCTCCCCCTTTACCAAATTTCCCTGCTCCTACATTTTCAAGTAAAGAAGTATACGTCTGTAGTTTTTCAAATCTTATTGAATCCGTATTGACACCAAAACCTCTTGGTGAAGTTCCTCCTGCATCGCTTTCAATTGCAGCAATATGTTTTTCAATGATGTTATTCTGTCTTGCTGCATATGCAATTCCACCCCGCAAACCATTCTCTTCGTTGGCATAGAGTACTGCGCGAATAGTGCGTTTAGGCTTTACTTTTAAGTTTTTGATCAATCGAATAACTTCAATACTATGGACGACCCCGCTTCCATCATCATGAGCGCCGGTACCTTTGTCCCAACTATCCAAATGTCCTCCCACTAAAATTATTTCATTGGGAAATTCGGATCCTCGTATTTCGCCTATAACATTATACGAAAGGAGATCGGGTAATGTCTTACAACTTAATATAATGTTGATTGAAGCAACATTTCTTTCTTTTAATTCTTTGCTTAATAGTTCTGCATCCAACGTACTAATTGCGGCTGCCGGTATGCGAGCAACAGAATCAGCATAACGCATCATCCCCGTATGAGGTTCATCATCCAAAGCAGGTGTTATTGACCGTATAAGAATTGCAACAGCACCAACTTTTGCCGCTTCAATAGCACCAGTGGTTCGTTGATCCACCGCTCCTCCATACGCTCGGAATGGGTTCATATTAGTTCTATCAAAAGGACGATTATAGAACAATATTTTCCCTTTTGCTTTATTACCTAAACCTCTGACATCTTCAAATGATTTCACTTCAATCACTTCTGCTTGAATTCCATTCTTTGGAGTTCCTATACTACCGCCTAATGCACAAATAGACAATTCTATCTTCTTTTTATTAACAAGCTTCAGAGAAGCTTTTTCTCGACCTCTCACCCAATGCGGAATCATTACAGGTTCTAACCATACTGAGTCCGCTCCAACATTCTTTAACATTTTTTTTCCCCACACTACTGCCTTCTCATAGTTCTTTGAACCACTCAACCGGTGTCCGATACTCCCAGTTAAATCCTTAAGCATTTCAAAAGCGTACAGCTCTTCTAAACCTTTGTTTTTAATTTGATTAACAATATTGACATAAGAAGACTGAGCAGTAAGACAACATGAAATTCCGGCCAATAAGAAAAGGATTTTTTTCATTTTATCTTTTTTGATTTTATGGATTTCAATTCATTTTTTATTTTTTTATATGTCGATCTCATGTCTTCAGAAACAACTTTCACATTCCCAAGTGTCGGCATAAAATTGGTGTCTCCATTCCACCGTGGAACAATGTGAAAATGGATATGATCATCAACTCCTGCACCGGCGGCTCTTCCCAGATTTGCTCCAAAGTTGAATCCATGCGGTTTCAAAACTTTTTTAAGTATTTCAATCATGACAGATGATGTTTCCATGATTTCAGACATTTCCTCAATTGAAAGATCACTCAATTGAGATGTCTGTTGGTATGGTACAATCATTAAATGACCGCTGTTATATGGATAGAGATTCATCATAACAAAACAGTGATTCTTTCTAACTAAAACAAGGTTTTTTCCATCTTTTTTCTCCCGTAATATTCGTGAGAATAATGACTCCCCTTTTCCGGGTTTTTCGTTTTTAAAAGACGAAATGTATTTTGACCGCCAAGGCGAGAATAAACGTTCCATAATTACCTCAATACAATGTGAAATCCATTGAGTAAATATAGGCAGGAATAAAATAGGAGAAAAGAAAAAAGCTCTCTGCTACAGTTTACACTGTAGAGTGATAAAACAGGATATTCAGAGTGATTGAATTACATTGATCGATTGGAACGCTTTGAATCCCATAAGGTAGCTAACAAAAATAAGCATGCTAAAGCGAAATAAACAAGTTCTTTGTGTTCCATAACAGCTCCTTTTTTTATTAAAATATAAGAATGCCCTGTTAAGGAACTATTACCAAGAAGCTATGAAATTATGAATCATTATAACAATGCCTGCAATCTTCTCATCATTTGCGTATTTCGCTGACGGGTATTTGCATTATTAATTGCAATTGCAAGGGCTTTTCTTTGCCCCACTAGAAATATTCTTTGTTTAGCCCTTGTAATAGCGGTATAAATCAAATTCCTCTGCAGCATAATAAAGTGAGACATCGACAATGGAATGACCACTGCATTGAACTCATTCCCCTGACTTTTGTGTATCGTTGTCGCATACGAAAGAACAAGTTCATCAAGATCGTTGAAAGAATATTCGATATCTTTTCCATAAAAATTGACGAATAATCTTCCCTCCTCTTTATCTACACCAATAACTTTACCAATATCCCCATTATAAACCTCTTTCTCATAGTTATTTCGAATTTGCATCACTTTATCACTATGAAGGAACTTTCGCTCGTTTCCCTGCCAACAAATTGAAGAGCGTCCGTTCAAGACCTGTTGTAATTTTTTATTCAGTTCTTTTACGCCGCTTGGAGTATTATTCATTGGAGATAGTACCTGAATATCCGTAAACGGATCATATTGATAATTTTGAGGAAGTACTGTTGAACATAATCCAATAATATGATTCTGAATCTGTTCTGGTGTTTCCGCGTCTATAAATTGAAAATCGTCAGCAAATTCCGGTTCACCGCCATGATTTATTTTATGAGAATTGGAAATAATGGAACTCCTCTCAGCTTGACGGAAGATCGTATCCAAACGAATCGTTGAGAGAGATTTCGAATCAATCAGATCCCGCAATACTTGTCCCGGGCCAACTGAAGGCAACTGATCAACATCTCCGACAAGAACCAATTGTGCTTCGGGTTTCATTGCAGCAAGTAAAGAGGCGAATAATTGTGTATCAACCATGGATACTTCATCAACGATCACCATATCAGCTTCGATCGGGTCATTATCGTTTCGACGAAACTGTCCGCTATTAGGATCGAATTCCAATAGCCGATGTATTGTCTTTGCTTCCCTCTCACTTACTTCTGAAAGGCGTTTTGCAGCTCTTCCTGTTGGTGCACATAGAACATATTGCATACCAAGTTCATCGGCTAGTTCTATCATTCCATTGACGCTCAGAGTCTTTCCAGTTCCTGGGCCGCCTGTTAAAATAGTAATTGGATTCAATACAGCACTAACAACTGCAAGCCGTTGTTTTTCCGCAAATTCAATATGATGGCGATGTTCGATATGGTCTAAAGCTGCATATAGCTTTTTCTTATCAAGTGGTCGTTCACCTTTATGTAATAATTGTGCAAGTTTTTTTGCAGAGTAAGATTCTGCTTCGAATAATTTCAAAGGTGAAACGACATCCCCTTCACCGATAAGATATCCTGTTTCAATTGCAGAATGAACTGCCCGTTCGACTTTTGCTTCATCCACATTCAATAAAACTGCTGATCGCTCGGCTAATTCCTCTTTCGGTAAAAAACAGTGTCCTCCGGATTTACACGCATCGTCCAAAACAAAACGAACGCCTGCAGTCAAACGGTAAATACTTTCTTCCTGCACTCCCATTTTTTTAGCAATGGTATCTGCGGTTTGAAAACCAATCCCAACAACATCATCAATAATCTGATATGGATTTGTTTTTAATATTTCAACAACAATCTTTCCGTAGGTTTTATACAATCGAATGGCGATTCCGGTTGTGATGCCATGAGATTTTAAGAACACAAGGGTTTCCTGCATCTCTTTCATTCCGGCGAGCGCACCGGAAATAGCAGCATATTTCTTTCGGCCAATTCCTTCTACCTTCATCAATTGTTCAGGATGATGATTCAGAATATCCAATGTGTTTTTCCCGAACATATCGACAATTCGTTCTGCAAGCGACGGACCAATTCCTTTGATCAAGCCTGAAGAAAGGTATTGCTCAATACCAACTTCAGAACTCGGTAAATGAGTTTCATACGAATTGATCGTGAATTGTTTTCCATATTTTGTATGTGTTGACCAACTCCCTGAAAGGGAATATTCTTCACCATCTCTCGGATCATGAAGATAACCGACTGCTGTGAAGTTTTTTCCTCCGCCATCAAAAGAAGCAATCAAATATGCATTCTCATTGTTATAGTATATGATTCTATCCAGTATTGCTCGTATCGTCTCAGATGATGTTTCACCATTATTTTTCTTAGGATAAGCCATCTACAGACACTCTCCTACTGCTGCTAATACTTCTTCTACAGAAATCAGTTGCATACATTCCATAAACTCATGATTCGTTCGGTTGCAAACATTTAAATGACAGGGATGACACGGTACATTTTTCCTTAAAGCTATGTGAGGAGAAGAATAGGGAAACCAAATATTTTCCTGTCCTGGGCCAAATATGCCAATCGTTGGCGTTCCGACTGCAACTGCAATATGCATCACTCCACAATCATTTGAAACAAGAGCATTACAGTGAGAATAGATAGCTGATATCATTCTTAACGAGACATTTCCAATGGATACTCCGTTTGAATTTGAACGAACATATTCAACGATGTTTGCATCATTATTTCCGCCGGTCAGAATGACAGAGATACTTTTATGTGACAGGATGCTTGCAAGCTCGGCAAATTTTTCCTTTTGCCACAATTTAGCGGGCCAAGTACCGCCTGGATGTAATGCTACAATCTTTCGAGAACTATCAACCCCAACCGAATGTAAAAACCTCTTTGCTTCGGATTTCTCTTCTTCTGTTAGAAATATCTCAGTCTTATAGTATTTAGGAACAATTCCTAACGGTTTGAGTGACATATAATGATAATCTATAGCGGATTTTATGATACCATCATCACTTATTCGATGGGTATACAATTTTCCTCTGCTTTTTGAATCTCCGCCGATACGCATAGGTGCACGGGTTGCAAACGTCATCAGCGCGCTTCGTGGATTGCTGTAGAGATCGATGGTAAGATCATAATTCTTTGAAAACATCATCAGATACATTTTGGCCTGATACAAAAAAGTATCTTTGGAAAAATCAAATGGAATGATCTCATCGAGATATGGATTATTTTGCAGCAATGTTACCGCATGTGCATCACCAAGATATGAAATATGTGCATCAGGATATGCTTCGCGCAATGTTCGAATAATCGGAGTAGTAAGAACAACATCTCCAATGTATTTCATTCTCGTTAATAATATTTTTTTAAACTTCATTAATTTCTTCTCCATCGATCGACAAAATACTGCCATAGTCCATCATTTACTGAAAATGGAACCAAAGTATAATATGCAATATTTTCGTTTTCCCGCCGGAATTGTAATGGGAAAGATCTTTCGCCAATATTGTAATACCATGTTTCCATTGTCCCACCTCTGCATTCAATATAATCGGGAATTCCACAAATGATATGAACAATCCCCATAGATGTTTCTGAACCGTTTGTACATTCCGTAAAAAGTATATTCGCTTCGCGTATACGTTTTTCAAACTCTCTTCTTCGATCCAGTCCTCCATGGGCTCCCCAAAATTGATTGATCCGCCTATTTCTATCATCACCTTCAGCAATTACAATTGAATCGTACTCTGCTTCTCGCAAGATATAACGCATAGTTTGAGAGATTTCTTGGAATGATAATGATGATTGCGACGAACGGTCCCGAATAAAATACCTATTGGATAATCGCATCGTATCCGATCTACTAGATCGAGAAACTATGATAGATCTATCAATTTTATTGTACCCGCTTGCAGGTTGCGGGTAAAATTGGATCAATTGCTGCACATCATTCTTTGTGACAATAAACGATGAATCTTTCGTGAAATAAACTGAGTCAATTCCTTCACTGCAATCATTAACCTTAATTCTATATGGTGGCATGAAATAGACAAATGAATTTTCGTCACTATGATGCTGCTTAGGTTTGGCAAATGATTCCTGTATTTTGACTGTATCGCCTATTGCAACATTATATACTTCCTGAAATATACCAAATGAATCCTTCGATCGAGATAGCGAAGATGGGAAAATAGGTCGCAGTGAAAAACCCTTCTCATCTATAATAACCGTATCTAACAATAGTATTGTGCTTGCTGAAACTGTGCTGTCATCAAAACTTTTTGGCTCAATTATTTTGAATTCTTTATATCGTAATTTTGAAAGATTATCGGTTGATACTATTTCTAAACTATATTCTGATGGTATTACAATGAACGATTGTATGAATCCGTCAAAGCGAGACGATACAGATTCTTCATATGTTTTTGCAAAAACTGTACGGTCAACTTCCTTGGTTTGGATTATTTCCTTTTTAATATTCTTTATGATGAAAGAGATTGAAAATGATGCTTTGTAGCCATCAATTGATTTTTCAAATCGAAGATTTCTGTTAGGCATTTGAAGGTAGACATCAATTCGGCTATTACTCCCCGATTTTACATTCATGATGTAGGATGTGAATGAAGGCAGGGAATGTTTTCGAAATTGCAATGTTGAATAACATTCAATTGATGAATCATATCCAGAAGAGCAGCCCACCAACAAGGTTGCACATAATAGATAGAAGTTTATTCCATATTTGCTGAAACAAAATCGCATAATTCTATCTGTTCTTCCAAATTCTCTACCATTGTTATTGTCGGAGCATAATTTTTCGCATTCCAAAATAGACGCTTTGCATTTTCAAATTGATTCTGATTATATGCACGACGACCTTCTTTTACTAATAAAAAATATTTGAGATCGGTTGAAGTAGTAAGTAAACTACTATAATGTAGTTTTTCATCATCAGGTTTTATTGAAACCTTATTCAATATAGTTTTGAAATACTGCACGCTAGTAGTATTTCGCAGATTTCCACTTAATCCTTCAATAATTTTCAATTTCAAAGAATCATTCATACCGCCATACATCAATGAATAAAAAGTGTTGGAATCTATACTGTCAAGAACGCATTGTTTTCTTAGTTCAGTTGCTTCAATGTATGACTCCGAGAAATTCATTTCACGAATCTTTTGATATATGGTCAGGGCCGTAAGGTTTTGTCTGTTCAAATAATAAGCATCCGCAAGGTATAAGAGTATTGCAGGATTCGTACGCAATAATGATTTTTCCGGCAGCTTTGAATATTCTTCAATAACACGAGTTGATTTCTTTTGAGAATTCAGCGCTTGGAACATCCCCCGCAATGCTGACACTGTAGGTGCATTTGCGTAGGAAGCGCTAAACTCATTCTCTGCCATAGAATAATTACTTACTTGCAATGCTTGCACCCCCCGTTGATTCTGATCAGCAACTTCCCTTGGACATGTCTTAAAGAAAATAGATTGCTGCAAGAATAATGCTTTCACAGTTTCAGAAGATAGTTCTGATGCATCCACTGTCTTTAAGAATGCTTTCCAATCTTTTATTAAACTTTCCAACGATTCACCAAAATGGACCATAAATTTTCCAGTTTTGAATACTCGTTGAAATCGTTCAATACCAAATCTATCAATCAAATATCGACTAAACGAACCTGAGACAAGATATGCATACGTACTCGATTGTTTAGCAAATCCAGTAATTGAAAACAATCCTTCAACATTAGAAAGTGCATCTTCCCGTAACAAAGCTGCAGAAAATTGATGAGGGGAAAAGATACCTGCATCCCAATCTACTGCAACGGCAAGACCTTCATTTAACCCCATTCTTGTACTTGCATGGATTACCGGCCATCCAAAATCGGAGGCAAGAATATGCACAAGTTCATGCCTGAATGTTGAATGGAATGTTCCTTTGGTTAAATGGATCTCTTGATGCCATGGTTTTGCAATATTGGTGTTGGAAGTTCCAATATATTTCTGTTTCCAACTCCCATTTGGGTAAATATAAACGGTAATTTTTTTCTTTTCGGTATTTTTTGTATACAGAGCATCTGCCACACGATGGAAATGAAATTCTGATTCCAATTTCAAGACCTTCATTTCATTGGCGGTATAATCTTCAGAATGATAGATGAATATGAAATGCTCAGATTCAGAACGACGTCCTAATCCTTCTTGAATATCGCGTCGCGAGAATTCAAATCCCATTGTATCACGTACCATATGCCCGGTGCCAAGCACTAATGCACAGAAAATACATACACCCCACAATATCCAATCTTTTTTCCTATTCTTTTCGAGACTTGAAATATTCGAAGCAATTCCTTTTCGAAAATCATATTTACCGATAATTGCTGAAAAGAGTGCAATTAACATTACCGATGCGATCAACGTAAACTCCCGGTAGATTAGCAGTGTAGTCAAATCAGTTGATGTTTCATCGTACGTAATACCGGGGAAGAAGCCTAAAATAAAATTGTACGCGAAAAGTTGAGATTGTGTGTAGGTAACAAAGACGATATGTGAAAGAATTGCAAGAACAATAATAACAAACATTGTTTTAGCATGTTTGAACAGCACACCTATAACCATTGCAAGAGAGACGGAAAATATTGTTGTAATTACCGGTAAGAGAAGAAAATAAATAACTCCTTTCCCGAAGGCACAATTTTTTACTGCAAATACATTCAACGAAATTACAGTAAAAGGAATGATCAATAATATTAAGTTGACACGAAGATAATCAATAACTATTAAGATCCACGTTCGTTGTGTTAACGGTTTAGATTGATGTTCACGAAGAAACTGAATGGTCAATATCCCGCTGATCAATGATGCCGGGATTGTAAAAAGTGCCGAAAATTCAAAACCAAGATAATTGAATAATGGTAGTTGAGTCAAAGAACCTGCGATCAGAAAATAGATCAATGCAGCTGTTTGAATGCGGCCAGTTCTAAAATATGCACCAATGATACTCTTCATAATGAAAGAATACTAAAATTTTTGAAGAACTGCACGAAGGTAAATGCTTCAATAATATAAAAGTCCCGGATCACCGGGACTTTTATATTATTCTTATTAAAGTGTTTCATCAAATTGAAAATGGTTGAACTCCATTTGAATCTACAATGCTGATGACCATTGGTGTAGAAATAGGTTTTTCGTTTCCTATAGTAAAAGCACCGGTTATTCGTACTTTTGCTGAAGAAACAATATCGGATTTATCGGTAAAGATCGTTGCAATTACCTCGCCGGCTTTCACTTTTTCCCCTGCCTTTTTCTTCAATAAAATTCCTGCTTTAGGATCGATAATATCATCAACTTTTGTTCTACCTGCCCCGAGAGTAATGCTGGTCAATCCAAGTTCAAGTGAATCTATAGAAGTAATAAAACCATCAGAAAAGGCGATTATTGTTTCCGAATATTTAGAAGTCGGATATTTTTCCGGATGTTCTATGTATGAAACATCACCGCCTTGAAACGTCACCAGTTGTAAAAATTTATCGTATGCTTTTCCATTTTTTACAACTTCCTTGCAGAGTTCTATTCCCTCAGCCAGTGATCCTGCCTTTTTCCCAAGCTTGACCATAGCACCGCCAAGAATATATGTCAATTCCATAATATCTGGAATATTCCTACCGCGCAAACAATCTACCGATTCTATTGTTTCATTCCAGTTACCGATGGCATAACCAAGTGGTTGATTCATATCGGTGATAAAACCAATCGTTTCTTTGCCAAAACTCGTTCCAATACCGACAAGTGCTTGCGCAAGTTCAACTGATTTTTCATAGGTTGTCATGAATGCGCCGCGACCAGTTTTAACATCTAGGACAAGAGCATCAATCCCTTCTGCTAATTTCTTACTCATAATGCTTCCGGCAATCAAAGGAATACATTCTACCGTTGCCGTAACATCACGAAGTGCGTACATTTTTTTATCAGCCGGAGCAATTTCTTTCGTCTGCCCGATCATCACAAGTCCGATCGCTGCAATTACTTTTTTATATTCTTCAATAGAAAGATTTGTACGAAATCCCGGAATTGATTCCAATTTATCTAATGTTCCGCCGGTGTGTCCTAATCCGCGGCCGCTGATCATCGGTACAGGAACTCCGCATGCAGCGACAATTGGGGCGAGGGGGAGTGAGATCTTATCGCCGACTCCTCCAGTAGAATGCTTATCAACTTTAATTCCTGGAATATGTGAAAGGTCGATCACATCTCCTGAATGAAGCATCAATCTTGTAAATTCCGCCGTCTCATCCTTCGTCATACCACGAAAGAACGTCGCCATTAAAAATGCAGAAACCTGATATTCCGGAACAATTCCTTTCACATATCCATCAATGACAAATTTCATCTCTTCCGATGAAAGTATTTCACCATTTCGTTTTTTCCGTATAATCTCTGTAACCGTCATTGAATTCCTAACTTTCTTGTACCGAGCAAAATTCCGGCGATTGTTTTTCCATCTATTATTTCTTCACGATCGATCATTGCAATCGCTTCGCTCATTTGAATTCGTATTACCTGTATTGAAACCTCTCCTTCTTCTAATGCATTTCCAGATTCATGAAGAAAAATATCTTGAGCCAGATAAATATGGAGTATTTCGTTGCAGAATCCGGGCGTAGCTAACATCGAAGTTAGTTTAGTCCATTGTTTTGCACCGTAGCCAGTCTCTTCACGCAACTCTCGTTGTGCACATACTAATGGATCTTCGTTCTTATCCAGTTTCCCCGCTGGAAGTTCGATCACTTCTTTTCCAAACGGATGGCGGTACTGCTTCACTAAAAGGATATCATTATTCTCAAAAACACATAATGCAACAGCTCCTCCGGGATGTTCGATAATCTCTCGAATTGTTTCATTTCCGGATGGATACACTATATGATCGACGGTGAGATCGATGATCTTACCGCTGTATTTTTTTTCTCTTTGAAGAAGTTTGAAGTGCATCAGTTTTTTCGTACGTGTGGTGGATAACCCGCTGCGGGTATGGTATCTCGATCTTTAGTTCTTGGAATTTCTCGTAGATTTGAACTCGAAGATTTTCAGCAACAGTAAATTGGTCTTGAAACGTTGCAACTCTGCAGACAAGTCGAAACTGCAGCGCAGATTCCCCAAAACTCATCAAGAATGATTCCGGTTTGGGTTCTTTAAGAACGGACTGATGTTTCTTCGCTGTCGATTCTAAGATACTTTTCACTTGAGCAATATCGCTGCCAAAAGCGACTCCAATTTCAACGATCACTCGAATTTCATCTGCAGGATAAGCATAATTCACGATTTTGGTCTTAATAAGTTCGTTATTCGGAACGATCAACATATTGTTGTCAAAATCCAGTATTTTAGTGCTCCTCAATCCGATCTCAAAAATATCACCAACTTCACCCGATGGGATCTTAATACGATCTCCTACGCGGAATGGACGATCGATCATAATGACAAATCCGGAGATCATATTCGAGATTGTATCTTGTGCCGCAAGACCGAGTGCAAGTGAGCCTGCGCCTAAAATCGTAACAAGGCTTGTAACACTGTAGTTGAAATGCTCTAAAACAACAATTAGGGCAAATGCAATCACGATGATTGTGACCACTCTGTTTGCCAGCGGACTTAAGGTCTGTTGAAAATCCTTTTGCTTATTTTTTTCTGCTATTGTTTGTATCGTGTGAGAGGTAAGTGTTCGAACAACTCGGATAGCGATCGACGTGATGATAATGATGGTTATAATATACAGTGCATTATCGGCGATGTTGAGAAAGCCGAGGAAATTATCATTCTGCACCGTCAATCCTTTTCGGATCTCTTTCATACCAAGATAGATGCCAACGATGGAAGACAATGCTATAATTCGTGAAAGGATGATCTCTAGTATTTGGTCATCAATTTCAGTATCTGTTTTTGATATTAATTTTTTACCAATGGAGCCGAGAAACCATTTGAGGATTTTTCCTGATGTGATCACACACAATCCAACAATGAATCCTAGAATTGCGTGATAGAGCAATTTATTTCCGCCGAGAACTGTTAAGAGTGTTTGTAAGATAGTATCAATCATAATAAAAATAAAAATCATCACCGAACAAACTATTTCCTAATCCGATAGTGTTTGTTGGAGATATGATGGTGTTTATTTCAGTAGTTATCCCTGCAAGCCTCTGCTGCCGGGTTTTGAGATCGGAATTGCTGAAAGGGTTTCCGGGATTTCATCCGCTTTAAATGTCTGTACATCCATTTCCATCACGGAATAGAACTTTGCATCGAACTTCGCTTTGCCGTTGCTTCGGTCAACAATGCATCCGATACCAACCAGTTTTGCTTCAGAATCGGTGACAAGTTTGCACACCTCTTCAACTGAACCACCTGTTGTTACAACATCTTCTACCACCAGTACACGCTCCCCTTTTTTCAAATCGAAGCCGCGGCGAAGTTTCATCACACCGTTTTCGCGTTCTGCAAAGATCGTTCGAACACCAAGCACTCTGCCAATTTCAGTTCCGACAACAATGCCGCCGACAGCCGGAGAAACAACAACTTCAACCTCGCTGTATTCATAATGTTTTGCAATATCACCTGCGAGCAGATGCAGATATTTAGGATATTGCAACACTTTCGCACATTGGAAATAATGCGGGCTATGCAATCCGGATGTTAATACAAAATGTCCTTCAAGCAGTGCATCCGTTTCTTTGAATATCTGTAAGATCTGATCTTTGGGTATTTTCATTGTTATCCCGGTTGGTGTGAATGCATTTGCGTTAATTAGGTTTGCCGTTACTACCATTCATCTTCAAGGTCTTCCAGCTCTTCCCGCATTTCTTTTTCTGCTTTATCGTCTTTTTGTTCCTGGGCAAGATCAATACCTTTTCGGTAGGACTGTTTTGCTTCTTTAGTTCTATTCAATTTTCCGTACGCTTGTCCGAGTTGTTGATATGCAGGAATATATTTTTCATCCAGCTTGATCAATTCTTCAAGCAATTCTATTGCCGTTAATGGTTCGTTCAATCCGGTGTATTCCAATGCGAGAGCATATCGCGAAAAAGAATCCGTCGGGTCTTTAGCGATTATTTCTTTCAATTTTTCAATACGTTGTTCGCTTGCCATAACAAAACCTTTGTTTGTGATTATACGAGTGAGTTGATCTGGACAGCAAGGGAAAAATCTTTTTCCGTTAAGCCGCCTTCGCTGTGCGTTGAAAGTACCAGCGTCACTTTATTCCACCGGATATCGATATCGGGATGATGGTCTGCCTTTTCTGCAAACAATGCAACAGATTGTGTGAAACCCATGGCACGCACAAAATCTTTGAAAAGAAATGTACGAGAGATCTCGTTTCCATTCCGTTTCCATCCTTTTGCAGATTTCAATGTTGCCGTGATCTGTTTTTCATTAAGCAGAGCCATTCAACTCCTTCATCAATTTCGGTATCAAATTAAGTGAACTAATATAAATAAGTTTTCCTGAGGAAACCAGAAATTGCGAAAGCAAAAAAGACAAAAACCCTTAATGGAATCAATGGTTTTTGTCTTTTTTAGACATATCGTAGAATTCAAGAATAGCTCACTTCATAAGCATCATTTTTTTAACTCCGGTAAATGTTCCGGATCGCATTTCATAGAAATATAATCCGCTTGCATATGATTGAGCATTCCATCGCACAGAATGGCTTCCCGGTTCTAGAGTTTTATTGATCAACGTTTCTATTTTTTGTCCGAGAATATTATAAATTGCAATGTGAACATTTTCTTTGTGCGGAATGAAGAATTCAATCGTTGTATTTGGATTGAACGGATTCGGATAGTTTTGAACAAGCATGTATTGCAAAGGTACATTATCCTGTGTTTCATTAATGCTGGTATAGGATTTGAAAAATTCAATCGATAATGCCCCGATGTCTACGATCCATTGATATTTTGGATCAGCTAGAGGAGATTTCGATGTATCGCTTCTGAACTGCAGCGCTCCGGCATCAAAGGCAACGAACATAGAGTTGAACGTAGCACCTTGATTCAACACACCGAGCGTATTGACACCTTCGCCATCTTTGAAAAGTGATTTAGCACCAGCTTTTGGCGTCATTCCATCGGGATAGGCTGAATATGTGGTTGATAATTCAAACGTAGGATGATGCCACAGGGTAGTCGCACTATCAGTATTATATTTTATCAGATAGTTTGTCGCAGGATCTGCTTGTGGAACGAGTTTATATGGTCGATTCATCGGACCAATATCCTGAGGGCCAAGTTTTTCAATTCCAAGAAAATCATATTCCAAAGTTCCTGGTGCAAATATTGTGTCATTGCAACTATTTGTTATGTAGCATCCAAAGTCTTGACTGGTAAAGAAGAGATTTTTCTTTGCCGTTGGAGTTCCTTTTTCAAACCATTTTTTTAGAGAAGGATAAATATTCCTTGATGGAAAATTTCCATCTGCGACAATGACATTATCATACAACGATAGCAGATCATCAAGTTCACTAATACCGTCAGTAGGAGCTGACCAACGATCCAACATTGTACTTGCACTATTATAAACTAAATTTGCACCGCTATTTCCTAATGAGAACATAGCGTTGTTATAGATGAATAAATTAGCTTGGTTCTTTTTGAAAAGAACATATGAACGTGGTCCAAACATAGTGCGATTTCCTTTTACATCTGTGGCAGTAATCAACCAATACACTGTGTCTCCCGGAAAAGCCGCCGGAAGAGTTGCGCAATATGTAATATTATCATAGACATTTTTATAAATTAAGGAATCATAAATGCCCCCTCTTCCCATCTTATATTTCAAACACACAAATGCAGTAGTATCACACGACCTAACGCTAAAGCAAATCTCTCTTGGAGTACTCTTTATTGTGGTATTCACAAAATTTGTTAAAGTTATTCTTGGGGAGCATCCAGATATGTAACTAACTACAACATACATTCCCCAGTCATAATCTCCTCGTAAATGCCATCCTTTGTCTGTAGCACCTGTTCTCCCCATCTCATAAAATTTATACGAGTGATACGGAGCACCATTAGCATTTGTCCAAGAGAGAATCTCCAACCGTGGGTCGTCACCGGATACAGAGACTTTTGTATCGTTTGAAATTGTAAAACCGAACGGTTCTCCGAGCTTAACGATCATTGGATCTCCCCAATCCTTAAGCTTTATTCCCTGCCATTTTCCGGAATCTAATGATACCTGCAACCCGCCTTGGAGCCATGATGCTTCAGTTCCTAATGGATCAAAATTCCATGTTGATGAATCGGCAAGTCCATTACCATAAAACCATTGATCACCTGAGGATGGTTTAAAAGCAGTGACCAATCCATCTCCATCAGTCAGATCTTTATAATATCCTAGATGCTTTGTTGCACTATTTGCAGGGAGAGTTGTCACTTTTGGATTTACCATCCACCCGCGCACCGTTGCTTTTTTACTGCCCCCTTGAAGTGAATGATTACGCCACCACACTTCTTCAACTATTCCTCCTGAAGCAGGAACATACCATTGAAACGCAACATCCTGATGAGTCCATCCAAAATTGGTTGTGAGTACAGCATCACTATTGGCATCGCCGGGATAATGCTTCAATGAATCGATTAATCCGGAAGAAGAGGATGTTTTAGTAATCAACGCAGCTTTGGAATTCTCTATCCGGGCAATAACATCCTGGGCACGATCACGCGGAGATA
>CAYPEM010000006.1:0-97392 GCA_964409765.1 uncultured Chitinophagaceae bacterium | reverse complement strand
ACGATTACTACAAACGAATATTTCATTTTACAACCCTTTCTTTTTGCACCCTAACAGACTGGAGTTAAGCTGCGTTGCAACCTGCCCGACTGACGTCAGTCAGGCGGGCGTTCCAGTGCGCTGAGATTATTTTTTAATTTGCTGATAACTATTTCTATCGTAAATTTTAATTTTACAAATCAACACTCGCAACTTAAGCGTGAGCGCGGTTATAACAGCCTGCCCCGTTATGATTCTAAAGGGGGTTGGTTTGCCTGCCACGAACTTGTTTCGGGGAACGACCGGTTAGGGTGCATAGTTATTTTATTAACACAAGTTTTCTTGTTGTCTTAAATCCATCTACTTCAAGCACACAATAGTACACACCACTTGGAAAAGAAATCGCATTCCAGTCCCGTGTATGATTTCCTGACGGGAGTTTCTCCGAAACTAAAGTTGATATATGTCTTCCTACGATGTCAAAAACCTTTAGCGTAACGAATGATGGTAAAGAGATACGGAATTGGATATGCGTTGTAGGATTGAATGGATTTGGATAATTCTGCTCAAGGATATCATAAGAACGAGAATGAGCTTCTATTTGAGCTACCTTAGTCAATTCAGAAAGGGAACGCTTCCAGATTCCTCCATAAAGACTACCAAGAAAAAGGTAGCCATTGTAAACTCTCAATGCCAAACCCGCTTTGTTTAAAAGGCCTGTATCGATTGCGGTCCAGTTGCTACCATTGTCAGAAGTGGAATAGATTGCAGATTCTGTACCTACGAACAACGTTTTCCCGCTAAAAGCAAATGACTTAATTTTAACAAGTATTGGACTTGGTGTGACATCTTTCCAACTTTGTCCATTATCAGTTGAGAAGAAGACTTCGCCAAATGAGGTTCCAACAAAAAGTTTTCTATTGACTTCTCCTTCTGGACTTATTGCAAGAGCTCTCACGGGTTTGGGATTAAATACCGTGCTTGTTAGTTGCCATTTTTCACCATTATTTTTTGAGATGAAAACGCCTTCGCTGGACCCTGCAAAAATATTCGAGTTGACGGAATCTACATTAAACACTGCTAAAGTATAAATATCTTTAGTTGATAGTCCTGTATTGACTACATCCCACGAAATTCCATAATCTGATGTTCGAAAAACTCCGGCGCTAGGTCCTGCAGCAAATAAATTAATTCCGTTTACCTCAAGATCAAATATCGGACGGTATGGACCCGGTGGAGTGATTGGTGTCCATATCATACCTTTATTATTTGAAATATAAAGACCGTTATCTGTGCCAGCATAGAGATGGTCGGCATCTTCACAAAGTGTCATAATTTCATTGGCGATCACACCATTATCCGCTTCGTCCCAACTTGTTCCTTCATCAGATGACATAAAAATACCATGTGTTGTCCCTGCGTAAATGTTCCCTTTGTTAATCACGATCGAATTGACAGTAGCGGTTGGGAGGCCGGTACATTTCCAGTTCGATCCATTGACTGAAGAAAGGAAAACTCCTCCCTGAAAAGATCCGGTTATCAGATTTGATCCGATAACTTCAATAGCAGTAATAGCTAAGTCGGAAAATGATGAATCGACCCTGCTCCAATTCGTGCCGTGATCTGTAGAACGAAAAAGCCCGTCGCGTGTGCCTGCGAAAAGATCATTCTGGCTGAAGGTTAGAGATAAAATATATTGATTAGTCACACCAACACTCGCGGAGTGCCAAGTAGATCCGTCGTCACTTGAGCGAAAAACACCTGATGTTGTACCGACAAAAATGATTGGGGCAATAATATTTGTAGTATCTACAGCGAGAGACCAAGTGTTTAAAGTGTTCAAACCAGTGCTTATAGACAACCAACTGCTTCCGTTGTTTTTGGAACGAAACAAACCCCCATTTGCTGTTGCCACAAAAATACTGGTATCCTCAACCCCGGGTGCGATTGCAAGGTCGTTAATATCCAAATTTGTCAGGCCATTATTTACAGAAGTCCATGTTGCACCGATGTCGGTGGAGAGAAATATTCCGCTTTTAGTTCCGGCAAAGACTGATCCCCCGTACGCTAATAGGGAATATACATTTTTGTTCGTCAATCCCGTATTCGTCTCTTTCCAACTTCCACCATTATCTACTGAGATATAGACACCGCCGGTTAATGTTCCCGCGTAAATCGTAGATGAACTTGAACTCTTTGCAAGTGCGTTGATGACATTATGTGTTAATCCAGTTGATGTTGATTTCCATGTAACTCCATTGTTTGTTGAGGAAAAGATACCTTCCCAACACGAAACAAATAATCTGTTTTCAGTATTGAGAAAACTACTGACCTTCACACCATACGGTCCTGCAGTTTGCACCCATTGAGTATGTAACTTATTAGGGAAGAACAAAAGAGTGATTGAAGTAAATACGTAGTAATATAATTTTCGTCTCATAATGATTTTCTAGTCTGTAATATTTAATTGCATTTAATCTACTATGTAAGTATTCAATGCGCCCTAACCAGTAATTATACGATTAAAAGTCTGATAAAATGCATTAATGAATATTAACCGACTTTACTTCTTCATCCCCATCACTACCGCTCCATAGGAGGGAGAAGCCATCGGCGGAATGATCTCGGTGTTTGGCTGGTTATATACGAGATACTGTTTTAACAATCGGGAGATCAGTGTATCATTTGCAATCAATCCGCCGATAAGCGATACATGGATTTTTGTTTTCACTTTCTTTGAAGACTGCGGACTAATCTTCGATCCTGCAACGCGGATATGTTCGGCAAGTTCGATCACTGCTGTTTCGATAATCGTTGCGCACACCTGATCTTTTTTTTCCGCCGCTTTCAATACCAACGGCGCAACGGAGGCAATATCAAAATTATTTTTATAGACAGCATTGATGATAGCAGTTTGATCGGTCAATCCAAACTCTTTTGCGATCATCGCTGTCAGTATTGTTTTTTCACCCCGTCCGTCAATGTGGCGTGTTACGGCGGTCAGTCCTAATCTGCCGAGAAAATATCCGCTCCCTTCATCCCCCAGCATTCTTCCCCATCCGCCGACTCGATGCACATTTCCTTTTGCATCTTTTCCGAATGCGATCGATCCGGTTCCGGCAATAAGGATGATCCCCGCATCTCCTTTGAACGCTCCTTCGAGTGCAATGCGCGCGTCGCTTTCGATGATGATCTTCTTCAATTTGGATTTTTTCGACACCGCAAATTTCTTTAATCCGTCTGCCATCCGCTGCTGATCGCCGACTCTTCCGGCACCGGTCAATCCACACACAACAGAAGCGATATTCTTAATACCACAATTCACCGATTCGCAGCACATTTCGATCAATGAGAAGATCGTCTCTGCCGCTTTATCAACTCCGATGATCTGAAAATTTGACGGACCGGCAACATGTTCGGCAAGGATGGTACCATGTAAATCCGTGATGACAGCATGTGTTTTTGTTCCGCCGCCGTCCATTCCAATGATGTATTGTTTTGATTTCATATTCTTAAATACAATGTTTTTGTATTGTCATTTCGAGCAAATTATATAAAAATATTTCATGATTAAAACATCACGTCATGCCGAACTTGTTTCGGCATCTTTAAACACATGAAAGATGCTGACATTCGTCAGCATGACGAGGTCGGACAAGATTTCTCTCCCGCTAAAGCAGGTTTGAGATGACAATGATGTTAGATTAGTTTGAAACTTCTTACACTTTTTTCTTTCCGAATCCTTCCGGAATCTTTACGAGAGCAGCAATGATAAATCCGGGAATCGTTGATGCCATCACCCATAAAAAGAAGTTCTGATAACCGATCTGATCCTGAAGCCAGCCGCTGAACATTCCCGGAAGCATCATTCCCAGCGCCATAAATCCTGTACAAATTGCATAGTGAGCTGTTTTATGCTCTCCTTCGGAAACCATGATCATAAAAAGCATATACGCTGTGAATCCAAAGCCGTATCCAAATTGTTCTATGGCAACTGCCGCGCTGATGAAATAAAAATTCTCGGGCTGTACTTGAGAAAGATAGATGAACATCGCATCGGGCAGATGGATCGCACAGACCATGATCCAGAGCCAGAATTTCAATCCCCGTTTTGCAATCACCACTCCGCCGAGAATTCCGCCGAGTGTCAGTGCGATAACGCCGACCGTTCCGTACACAATTCCGACTTCCTGAGTCGTCAGTCCAAGTCCCCCTTCAACCCGCGGATCCAACAGGAACGGTGTGACCAATTTTACCAGCTGAGCTTCGGCAAATCGATAGAGAAGAAGAAATGCAAGAATGACTCCGATCTCTTTTCTGTTGAAGAACGAACCAAACGTGCTGAGAAATTCTTTGAAGACATTATGATTTGCATCGGATACGACCGGTTTATCCGAGACAGGATACGGCAGAACAAATTTATGATAAATAGCCAGCGAGAAAAACATACCGGCGAGAACAAAGAATGTGATCGACCACGCCATTGAAATCGAACTTGCATGTGTTTCCAAATATCCCGCAAGATAGACCAATGCTCCCTGTCCCATGATCATCGCAATTCTGTAGAACGTACTTCGAACTCCAACGAATGCCGCCTGCTGATGCTGCTCAAGTGCAAGCATATAGAATCCATCGGCTGCGATATCATGCGTAGCCGAACTGAACGCCATCAGCCAAAAAACAGCGAGAGTTATTTGGAAAAAACTCGGGAGCGGAATGGTGAATGCAACTCCCGCAAGTGCCGCACCGATCAACATCTGCAATGTCACGATCCAGAACCGCTTTGTGCGGAACATATCCACAAACGGCGACCATAACGGTTTGATCACCCACGGAAGGTACAGCCAGCTGGTGTATAATGCGATATCAGTGTTGGAGATTCCCATCTTCTTATACATGATGACGGAAATACTCATCACAACAACGTACGGGATTCCTTGTCCGAAATATAACGTGGGAATCCACGCCCAGGGATTTCTTGTTTTCATATTTTTTCTTTCTATTAACCGCAAAAGCGCAAAGAGTACGAGGGTTTATTTAATTAAAGAGACATCTGAAAAAATTCTCGAGCAGTGTCATTGCGAGACGTTTTTTGTCGAAGCAATCTCGTTTTTTGATTGTTACATGAAGATTGCTTCGTCGCTTCGCTTCTCTCAATAACTTTTCATATGATTCTTAAAATTATTTTTTGTGTTCTTCGCGTCTTCGCGGTTAAATACTAATATAATTTTTTCAACTCAGCCTTCGTGAAATAATGCTTCACAATTTCTTCCGCCGTGAATCCTTCTACCGCCATCACCGCCGCACCGATCTGGCAGAAGCCAACTCCGTGGCCCCACCCTGCACCGCGCAGTATGAAAGTATCGTGTTCCTTCTGAACAATAAATGCAGAACTATAGAGATGGGATTTTGACAACCATCGGCGAATCTCCAATTCTTTACCAACAACCAGACTTTTTTTCGTTCCTTCAATTTTTAATCGTGTAATCCTTCCCGAAGGTCCTCGTTTTACCGGAGTCAACGAGAGGATCGTTCCAAAATCAATTCCTGATTTTTTATTGACGAGTTCAGATAGTTCTGCGGTTGTATAGCGCATAGTCCAACGGAAAAAATCGGTCGTTTCCTGATCGAACGACGGAAGGATCTGGCGAAGGATATTGCCGTCTGTTGTATTGCAAAATGCTTCGGGAGAAGAGAGTATCCATTTCGAAGCGTCAGTTTCATTTCCTATCGGCGGATACGAATGTTTTGTTGAACATGAAACCGGCTGTAAATAATCGTACGGGGTTTCAGCCCAGGTTGTATGGAATGGTTCGGAAATTCCACCACATGATTTTGAAAAGCGAGCATCACAGATTTCATTGTTATGGACAAGGAACATCCCGCGCGTTTGACTGATCGCCTCGAATGCAGCGTTGGAAATATCTTTAGTAATTCCTTGATACCTCTGGCAATGATCATCGGCGCACACATCGAAAATATCATGATCTTCCCTGTCGTAATAACGGATAAGTTCCGTATCCGACTTCTGCGTGCGCTGAGAAGGAATACCAAGGTTCGAAAATTTCTTTTTCATCTCCAGCATTGCAACCAGCCAGCTCCGCGAAGTGATCGCATGGGCTTTCAACAATGCCATCGGTGCTGTCGCACTCATTTCGGATGAGATCACGCTGGCAAGATATTTTTCCACTGAAACTTCATTGATCGCCGTAATTCCCTTTTCCCGCGCTACCAAACGTAACGATCCCTGGAATGTCTGATGCTCTTTCCGTTCCCAATGAAAATTGATCCCGAAAATGACATCATGCAGAGTGAAGGATCCTCCATTCATCGGTTTGAACGATATCTCTTTCCCTCGGATCAGCTCGATCTCTTTTCCTCCGTAGAGGATAATCTCGCCATTCTTCAATACTGCTTTGAATCCACCGTTGATAATGACATCATCGGTCAGTTTGAATTGTTCGAGTAACACGCCGCTGATCTCGGAATAATTTTCGATGACACCGACTTTGATAATGGGTTCTGATGAGATCATATTTTTTTAATGATTGTTTGTACAATTTCGTTTGAGACAGAAACTTCTTGATAGATATTCCTTATCATATCAGCATCAACACTGTGAAAATCTTTTTCCATTGGCGTAACAACCAATCCGCCAATATCAACTGATGCGGGACTGATAAGGACCTTATCGTTACCTTCCTTAAAGAATACTGCGGGACGGTGTTTACTTCGTATGAACACGATCAATCGCCACATGCCGTCGGAGAAGGAACTGATCACGTTCATCATCGGTTCTTCATTGGTGTTAATTACAATCCTGATAGCCCTGGTAACTCGAAGAAAAGTCAATTCCATTTCTTGTTCATTACTTCCTTCCAGGACGATCACACTTCGTCCATAATCCTTCACAGTCGAAAGTGAAACTCCTCCAATGTTCCGCGCCGCAATTTTTCGTTCAACAACTTCACGCTCTGCCGGGATCAATCCGGCGGGTGATGCCTGAAAATGCATATGATCTGGCGCAGAGGCACCGCATTTGGGTCCATTATAAAAAACGGAATACTCCGGTGAAAATTCTTTTGCAAGTGCAAGGAAGAACAATATTTGTTCTTCAATGGATTGGGGAATATGGTCTATATGCGAGATGGTAAAATGTTCTTGAAAGATCGGCATTGGATTACACAGGACAAGGAATTTTTCTCTGAAAAGAACCCCTTGCTGCTCATCCGGAAGATTTCCTACACACAAAAAACATTTCCGTTCCTTGATCGATGCAGAATCGACTTTCGCTCCTGTACTGACGATACGTTTTGGATTGTATTGCAGCCGGACAGAGAATGTTCCGCAATCAACAACTCTTGTTTGAACATTCTTTAATGCCGAAACTCCATCCGCAAGCATGTGCCAATGTTGTTGTTGATTGATATAGAGTTCATGGGAGAGCTTCGACAGAGATTCGTTTGAAGGGTTGGGATATTCAGAATAGACTTTGTGTGGGAACATTCTGGACAATTCGATTGTAAAATTCCATGGAAGATTGGGGAAGAAAAAAAATATTATTTAATGTCTCTGTAACCGATAAAATGATTCACCGTTGTTACGCCCATTTGGAATGGCGATTCTTCAACAAACTGGAATCCTAATTTTTTATACCATTCCAACGACGGTTTGTTTTGTTCCATTACACCTAACCAGATCTGTTGATAAGAACGTTGTTTTGCCTTTTGCTCAACCATCTTCAAGAGATCTGTTCCGATCCCCTTTCCCTGGAATTCGGGTAAGACATACAGTGATTCAAGGTAACAACGGTTCTGTTCTTCATTGATCTTCATCCGGGCATACCCGATGATATTTTCTTTGATCTCTGCAACAAAGCTCATTGTATTTGGATCGTCAAATAATCGTGCGAAATTGATCTCGGAATAATAATTATTGAAGTACCAATGAATATCCTTCATCGGTATAAAATCGGCATACGAAGCGATCCACGTATTCAACAGCACTTTTTGGATCTCACTCGTATCGTCAAGGGTCCATTCACGATAGGTAGTTTTTATTGACATTATTTTTTCTTGTTCATTTGTATCCGAGCCATCATTTCAATGCTGCGAATCTTATCTTTGTAGAAATCGTTCCGATTGATCTTGTCGATCGGCAGTGCAGCGTCTGTATTCCCTTCCCACCGACGGCAATTGTATAACGAAGAATATATTCTCCCGATCTGATAATGCCGTGAAATTCGGATCGCAGCAGCATAGTCTTCACCGTAGCTTGTATTCGGCAGTAAGATCTCTCTCAACACCGGTGTATAGAATGCACGAGGTGCTCCAAGTCCGTTGATCCGTAAAGCGTTGTTTCGGCCATTTTCAGGAGTCCATTCTTTATGATCGATCAACCCCGGCGGAATTGGTTCAAGATTGGCGTTCACCAGCGTATACGAGCCGATCACCATCGCAACACCCTCTTTGCGGAACACATCGACAACTTTTTGAAGTGTATCATTCCCTGAATATAGATCATCTGAATCCAACTGAATAGCATACCGACCGCACTGTTCGGAGAGTACGGCTTCATTCCAGCATCCGCCGATCCCAAGATCCTGTCGATTTGGAATGATATGCTTTACGCGTGCATCCTTTTGTGAAAGTTCACGAAGGATCGTTGTCGTATTATCGGTAGAATGATTATCAACGATAATGACATTAAACGGAAAATCGGTCTTTTGAGATAAGACACTGTTCACCGCTTCACCGACCGTCTTTTCCCTGTTACGGACAGGGATAACAACACTAGCCTCAACCGAAAATTTCTCTTTTGAAACCGGAACTTTCGAAAATTTTGGTTTTAGATAAGCACCGATATTCTTTAAATGCTTCGTTGCAACAATTTCATTTTCCTTTTGAATGTTCTGATTCCGCGGATCGACATAATCAAACATTTTTTCACCGCTCTTCCGTATGTCGGATTCGGTCTTGGTATAGAGAAATTCTTGATTATGGAAGATCTGATGGTCAACAGAAACTTTCAATCGAAGATCGTACAATCCCGAACGCTCTACTTTTTCTATTTTACCATATTTTTTTACAGCTTTTTTTATCGCTGCAGTCGAGTACAGCATGACGGCACCAAAATCGAAATTATCACGAATGCTGCCGATCTGGTAATCGATCGTCGGATGTTCGGAGCGTTTTCCATCTTTCACTTCATAAAAATCGGAATAGACCATTCCTGCATTCGTATCTTTTGCGATATGAACGAACCGTTCAATTGCAGCTTGATTAAATGTGATGGATTGTGCCTGATTTACAAAGAGAAGGAATTTTGTTGAAAGTTTTTCGATGACAGCATTGATCGTCTTTCCAGACGTCAACGAATCGACTTTCATCCCTTTGCATTTTTCAATGGTGTCCGAAAAATCTCCGCCATGAAGCAGAATAATCTTTTTAACAAGGGGTGATTGAACGAATTGATGGAGCGTTGGTTTGAAATAGGATTCGGTATTATAAGGAAGAACAACGGTAATCATAAACGGTTTTGACCTTTGGTAAATTCATTTTTATATAATTTCTGTAGTAATATAAAAGGAAGATGAAGCGAAAGCAACCCGAAATGTTTGACATTACTCGTAAATTTTGTACCATAATGCAGGTAATTTGATCAAATTATGGAGGAGATGGCAATGTCCGAGATCGATCTGAAAGAATTTGAAAAAAATATTGTTGTCCGTGGAATTTTACTGGATGATTATTCTAAACTAACTTTATTACAGGAAAAATGTTTCCCCGGAATGCAGCCATGGACTTTAGAACAATTGGAAAGTCAGTTACAGCATTTTCCGGAAGGACAAATCTGTATTGAATATGAAGGTAAGATCGTTTCTTCTTCCAGCAGCTTGATCCTTGATTTTTCTTTGTATTCCGAATGGCACAGCTGGAAAGAGATTGCCGACAACGGTTTTATACGAAACCATAATCCTGATGGAAATACACTCTATGGAATCGAGATCATGGTCGATCCTGAATACAGAGGAATGCGGCTTGCACGAAGATTGTACGATGCCCGTAAAGCGATCGCAAAAAAATATAATCTTATGCGGATCATTCTCGGAGGAAGAATTCCCGGGTATGGAAAACATGCAAACGAAATGACGGCGCGCGAGTATGTCGGAAAAGTGATCGACAAATCGTTGTTCGATCCCGTACTGACTGCACAGCTTTCCAACGGATTTGTCCTGAAACGCCTGATCCAAAATTATATGATCTCCGATGCGGAATCAAAAGGATATGCAACATTTCTTGAATGGACCAATATCGATTATGCCCCCGACACTTCACGGATATTTCTCCCGGTCGAATCCGCACGGGTTTGTGCCGTTCAATATCAAATGCGGGAAGTAAAAAACTTCGAGGATTTCGCCAAGCAGTGTGAATACTTCATCGATGTCGGTGCGGATTACCGGAGTGACTTTATCTTGTTTCCTGAAATATTTACAACACAATTGCTCTCCTTTTTGCCAAAAGACAGACCCGAAGGTTCTGTCCGCCGCCTTTCAGAGTTCACTCCGAAATATCTGGAGTTGTTCCATGCGCTTGCAGTAAAATACAATGTAAACATTATCGGCGGTTCTCATTTCACCGTTGAAGATGATAACCTTTATAATATTTCGTATTTGTTCAAACGAGATGGCACCATCGGGAAGCAATACAAATTACACATCACACCGAATGAAAAACGATGGTGGGGAGTGAAGCCGGGAAAATCACTGGAAATTTTTGAGACAGATAAAGGAATTATCTCAATTCAGATCTGTTACGATATTGAATTTCCGGAACTGAGCAGGATTGCGGTTGAAAAGGGTGCGCAATTGATCTTCGTTCCTTTCTGCACGGATGAACGAAACGCATATCTACGAGTGAGATACTGTGCTCAGGCACGATGCATTGAAAATCATATTTATGTTGCAATCGCCGGTGGTGTTGGAAATCTCCCATTCGTGGAAAATCTTGACGTTCACTATGCTCAATCCGCCATCTTCACACCGTCCGATATTCCGTTCACGCGCGATGCAATCCAATCCGAAGCGACGCCGAATACCGAAATGGTCATCGTCGATGATGTAGATTTGGAATTATTAAAACGCCACCGCCAGAGCGGAAGTGTATTGAATTGGTTAGACAGACGAAAAGATTTGTATGAAATTCGGTATAAAGGCGGGACGAGTGTGACAGTTTTATAATGGAGTTTTTTTCGTATAATTTCACATCAATGTCATTCCCGCGCAAGCGGGAATCCAGAAAAATGAAATACTACGTTTATATACTTTCAAGCAAACGTAATGGTACTCTGTATATCGGGGTTACAAACAATCTTCGCAGAAGATTGGAAGAACACAAAACGGGACTAATTCCTGGCTTCACAAAGCAATACAACGTTCATCGATTGGTATATTTTGAAGAATATAAAGATATACGTGATGCATTAGCTCGTGAAAAAAAATTGAAAAAGTGGGAAAGAAAATGGAAACTAGAATTGATTGAATCAATAAATCCGGAATGGAAAGATTTAACTGAAGAACTTTAAATACTGGATTCCCGCGTACGCGGGAATGACACAACTCCAGAATTGCCAAAAACGACAATGACGAATGGTAAGTAGACACCATTCGTCATTCGTAATTCGTCATTGTTTTTTATTTGGATAGCTTTTTAAATACCAGCTTTCCTTCCCCTTCCATCCCTAACTCTATCGCATCTCCATCATTGATCTCACCCGCTAAGATTTTTGTTGAGAGTACATCAATGACATATTTCTGGATCGTCCGTTTTAATGGTCGCGCACCATAACTCGGGTCATATCCTAAACGTGCGATCCATTCTTTCGCATCATCAGTAACGACGATCGTCATCTCTTTTTTGGCAAGCATTTGGTCAAGTCGTTTCAACTGAATTTCCACCACTTTTTTGATATCGTTTCGCGTGAGAGGCTTAAAGAGAATCACTTCATCAACGCGGTTCAAAAATTCCGGCCGTATCGTCTGTCGCAATAATTGATTCAACTGTGAACGGAGATCTCCTGCAAAATTCTGCCAATCGTCATCGGTTTGAACCTGAGCCATTCGTTCCTGTATCAACTGTGAGCCAAGATTCGATGTCATGATCACGATCGTATTCTTAAAATTCACTGTTCGTCCTTGAGAATCAGTCAAACGTCCCTCGTCCAATAATTGCAGGAGAACATTGAACACCTCAGGATGGGCTTTTTCGATCTCATCAAGCAGCACAACGGAATATGGTTTTCTCCTCACTGCTTCAGTTAATTGTCCCCCTTCTTCATAACCGACATATCCCGGTGGTGCCCCAATCAGACGGGAAACAGAATGTTTCTCCATATATTCGCTCATATCGATCCGCACCATTGCATTCTCATCGTTGAACAATAATTCTGCAAGCGACCGCGCAAGTTCAGTTTTTCCAACACCGGTGGTTCCAAGAAAAATAAATGAGCCGATCGGACGTTTTTCATCCTGCAATCCCGCACGACTCCTGCGGATCGCATCCGCAACCGCTTTCACTGCTTCTTCCTGATTCACCATTCGTTCATGAATTTTATCTTCAAGATGAAGAAGCTTTGATCGTTCGCTTTCAAGCATCCGAGTTACCGGGATTCCTGTCCACTTTGAAACGATCTCTGCAATATCTTCCGCATCGACCTCTTCCTTCAGCATTTTTTGTGTTTGCTGAAGTTCGGAAAGTTTTCCGGTCGCTTCTTTCAACCCTTTTTCAAGTGTTGCTAAAGATCCATAGCGCAGTTCAGCTACTTTTCCTAGATCACCTTCCCGCTCTTTTTTATCGGCTTCGATCCGTACATTCTCGATCTCTTCTTTCATCGTTCGAATGGATTGAATAAGATTCTTCTCATTCTCCCAATGTAATCGAAATACTTTTCGCTTTTGATTCAACTCTGCAAGATCTTTTTCGATCTCTTCAATATGGGATTTTATGGCAAGGCGATCGGCATCGTTCGTATATTCTGCGGAAAGTTCACGCCGCACTGCTTCACGTTCGATCTCAAGCTGTTTTACTTTTCGTTCGATGTCGTCCAATTCTTCAGGCATCGAATCGATCTCAATCCTCAATTTTGATGCAGCTTCATCAACAAGATCGATCGCTTTATCCGGCAGAAATCGATCCGAAATGTAGCGATGACTTAATTGAGCAGCAGCCACGATAGCACCGTCAGTGATCCGGACTCCGTGATGGACTTCATATCGTTCCGCAAGTCCACGCAGAATTGAAATCGTATCTTCTACGCTTGGTTCTTCAACCAGCACCGGTTGAAAACGCCGTTCAAGTGCAGGATCTTTCTCAATATATTTTTTATACTCATCTAGTGTTGTTGCACCGATTGCTCGGAGATCACCCCGTGCGAGGGCAGGTTTCAACATATTCGCAGCATCGACCGCTCCTTGAGCAGCACCGGCGCCGACAAGCGTATGCAATTCATCAATGAACAATATGATCTCGCCATTCGAATTTTCAACTTCTTTTAATACTGCTTTCAGTCTCTCTTCAAACTGCCCGCGGAAACTTGCCCCGGCAATGAGTGCCGCCATATCAAGTGCAACGATCCGTTTTGATTTCAGACTTTCAGGAACGTCGCCGGAAATGATCCGATGTGCAAGACCTTCTGCAATTGCAGTCTTACCAACGCCCGGTTCACCGATAAGTACAGGATTATTTTTTGTGCGGCGGGAAAGAACCTGCAGCACACGCCGGATCTCATCTTCCCTTCCTATGACAGGATCGAGTTTTCCTTTCCGAGCAAGGTCGTTCAAATCACGACCGAACTTTTCAAGCGATTGGTATTTGTCTTCGGGGTTTTGGTCCGTTACGCGCTGTGTTCCACGAACATCTTTTAAAGCTTTCATGACACCATCTTTGGTAATTCCTTGATCGACAAGCAATTTCACTGCACCGTTATTCTTTTGTTCAAGCAATGCAAGAAGAAGATGTTCTGTGCTGACGTAATCATCTTTGAGGTTTTCTGTCTCTTTTTGAGCTTGTTCCAATACTTTTTGAAATGCATTGGATGCAAACTGCTGTGCGCCGCTCACCTTTGGCAGTTTTTCAACTACTTCATTAATCTTAATTTTTATGTAATTAACATTCGCCCCGAGTTTTTGAAGCAGAGGCGTAACAATCCCCTGTCCATCCTGTACTAACGCCGCAAGTAAATGCTCCGGCTCAAGCGATTGATTACCGTACGATGTGGCAATCTCCTGTGCATTTTGCACCGCTTCTTGTGATTTTATTGTGAATTTATTGAAGTTCATATTGATATTTCTCTGTGGCCTCTGTGATCTCTGTGGTAAATATTTTTGCTCTATCTACTTTTACTTTGTTTTAACACTTTGTATCCGCACAAATTCTTTTTCTCTTTCTTTAACAACAGCAGGTATTGTCAACAGTTCAGTTAATTTATACGCCGGTACAACACCGACAAGTCCGCTCGTAATATTCTGATTTCCATAAATTCCTGAAATGATTCCTGCAAGCAGTAATTTTGCAGGGACAATGATTTTATCACCGTTTTTAACTGCTTCATCATAAAAATAAATAGGTGAACCATTGCTCCCCGGCGAAACTGCTATATCCACTAAATACAATTCAGTATATCCGTTCACCGTTCTATATTTTTCCTCAGACAATTGGGAAATCTTTCCAAACTGCACAACCGGGATATTCTTGAACATACCGAGATGTGAATCGAACATTCCCGTAGCGAATAGTTCATGTCCTTCGGCAATCTCTTCTTGTTTAAGAAAATCGATCGGAGCGATCATTCCTACGGGAGTAAATAAAAAATCATACCGGTTCCCGTCCGGAAATGCAGGAACCATTGCAAGATCAACAGCCGAATCCGGATGGAGAAAATACCTCGGAGCACCATTTTGAACCATCGGAATCGTAATTGTATCAGAATATCCATCTTTTCTGTTGATCCTGATATAGATCGTGTCAAAGAACGAACCATGCTGTTGTGTTATTGCATTGCGGGTCATGACCAAATAACCGAAGTTTGTTGTATCGGTATTTTGGTTATCCCTCATCAAAACAAAAAATCCCGTTCCTTGCGGAATCAATCGCTGACCGGCGTCTTTTGCAAAAATAAACGCTACCGATTTTTTCACTTGAACCGGAACTTTTGCTTCAAGTGCGGATAACGCTGCCAGCTGCAGAACAAGGAACAGATATTTTATTTTCATGAAGACTACTTTCTATAATTCTTGAATAGTTAATTCACGTTATGCACAATCTATATTTTATAAGTGAAAAACTAACTCCAGCCTTTAGGCTGGAGAAAAAACGACAAAGCCAAACGGGCTTTAGCCCTGATAAATTTACATTGCACTTGTTTTTCTCAGTTTTAGCGCTGCAAAATAAAAATCATGGCTAAAGCCAAGACATATTTTTATTCTTCCATCTCCGCAATAAATGGCGGAGTTACATCTTTGCGTAACATCAGTGATTAATTATTTATTTTCATCGTTGGTCTGACCGAATTGTTTTTTCCCTGCTTTCATTTCAATAACGGTTTCCATCGCATTCCGTTTATCCTGATTCTGAAAATCTGCTAGAGCTGATGAAGCAGCGGGGTTTCCGGCATTGCTCATTTTTTTATTGATGATCGCCATGAGCAGTGCCACTGCCAATGCAATCAGGATAATCCACACAAGTATGTCCATCATAAAATTATTTAATATTAAATCATTGTCATTGCGAGTCCCGATGATTTTTATCGGGACGAAGCAATCTCGTTTTTCATTTTGTATAGAAAAGATTACTTTGCTGTCGTGCCGTCCTTCGACTTCGCTCAGGACGGCAAGCAATTCCTTCTCGCAATGACCAGTCGATATTGTTATAATTTCACTAACTGCGCTTGTATCACTTCATTCGATCGAGACACAATTGAAGCAATCGTACCTTCGGGCGGCTGTGCATCAAGTTTTAATGTGCAGCAGGCGGTCTGCGTTCCTTCAAAGATCAAGTTCTCGACTTCCTGAATATTGATATCAGCGGATTTGAGATCATTGAACACATTAGCAAGCACTCCCGGTTTGTCAAAATGCCGAACGACGAGTTGATATTTTGCAGCCGTGACTTTTGCCTTGTTCACCCAATTCTTTACCGTGCCGCGCTCTTTGTATTGTTTAACGATTGCAACCGTTTCGTCTGCGATTGCATTCTGTGCCTGTTCAGTCGATGCTCCGATATGATGTGTTCCGTACACATTTGGAAGCGAGGCAAGTTTGTTGGTAAATGGAGATGATTTATCTTCAGGCTCGCCGGAAAAAACATCTGCCCCAACACGGATCTTTCCTGCTTTAGCTGCTTCGAATAATGCTTCTTCGTCAACAACTTCCCATCGCGATGTATTGAGAAAGATTGCATTCGGTTTCATCGCTGCGATCATCTCTTTCGTAATGATCTTTTTTGTCTCCGGTTTCAGTGCGAGATGTATTGAAACAACGTCACACATTGGAATCATTTCTTCAAGAAACTCTGCCCGTTTAACGCCAAGTTTGTCTGCTTTTTCTTGTGTCAGAGAACGGGACCAGGCGACAACATTCATCCCGAATGCTTTTGCCCGTTTGATAAATTCCTGACCGATCTGACCTACTCCAATAACTCCGACTGTCTTTCCAAAAATTCCATCAGCTTTTGAATATTCACTCTTATTCCATTTTGAATTTCTAAGATCGGCAACATTGTCCGGGATTTTTCTATCGAGAGACAGAAGCAGTCCCATCGCTAGTTCTGCTACAGCGATTGAATTTTTTCCGGGACAATTTGAGACATAAATGCCTCGTGCATTTGCGGCTTTCATATCAATATTGTTCACACCGGCACCGGCCCGGATGATGAGCGAAAGGTTTTTTGCTGTTGAAATGCAGTCTGAGTGCACTTCTGTTGAACGGACAACAAGAACATCAACATCATCAATCGCGCCGGCTAGTTCTTCCGCCTTGAGTTTTGGTTTATTGATCACCTGCACTCCAAGTCCATTGAGATTGTCAATGGTAGATTGCGGCAGCATATCTGCTAAGAGGACTTTCATACGTTCTTCCTTTATGAAATGTACACCGTGAAAAGAATAGTTATGCTAAAATGTACGCCCTTTTTACTGCCTCATCAAATCTTATTATCACTCCATAAAATCACTAATCGCACCAAATACTCCGATATAACAAAGGCGAGGAATAACCCTCGCCTTTACAGTTTCCCTCAATATTTCTGAAATTGTTTTGGTTTGTTATTTGTCATCAACAACTTCAAAATCAGCATTTTCTACTTTCTTTCCACCGTCAGCATTTCCGCCACCGGGTGACTGTTGTTGTTGCTGCTGTTGCTGACCACCTTGTTCAGCACCTGGTTGAGGACCTGCAGTTTTTGCTGCATCATACATCTTTGTTGAAGCCTCATTCCAGATCTTGTTCAACTCATCCATCTTTTCTTTGATTCCGGAATTTGCTTTGATTGCACTTTCAAGAGCAGTTGCAGCAGTTTCAATCTTTGACTTAGTCTCGATATCCATCTTATCACCGAGATCAGTCAATTGCTTACGCGTTGAAAAGACGAGTGAATCTGCCTGGTTCTTCATTTCGATCTCTTCTTTTTTCTTCGCGTCATCAGCCGCATGTGCCTGTGCATCTTTTTTCATCTTTTCAACTTCTTCTTTGCTTAATCCTGAAGAAGAGGTGATACGGATATTCTGTTCTTTTCCTGTTGCTTTATCCTTTGCCGAAACGGAAAGCATTCCGTTCGCATCGATATCCAGCGACACTTCGATCTGTGGGACTCCGCGTGGTGCCGGCGGGATTCCATCAAGATGGAATTTACCAAGTGATCTGTTGTCAACTGCCAACGGTCGCTCGCCTTGCAGAATATGGATCTCAACAGAAGTTTGACTATCTGCAGCAGTACTGAATGTTTCGCTCTTCTTTGTCGGGATCGTCGTATTTGCTTCGATCAACTTAGTCAATACACCGCCGAGTGTTTCAATTCCAAGAGATAATGGTGTGACATCCAGCAATAAAACGTCAGTAACATCTCCGGCAAGAACACCACCTTGGATCGCTGCACCAATTGCAACAACTTCATCGGGATTCACTCCTTTATGTCCTTCTTTACCGAAGAACTTTTTCACTAATTCCTGAACCGCAGGCATGCGTGTCATACCGCCGACAAGGATCACTTCATCGATCTGACTGATGTTGTATCCTGAATCTTTAATTGCTTTCTCGGTCGGTGTCAAACATCGTTTTAAAAGATCATCAACCAGTTGTTCGAACTTTGAACGAGCCAATGTCATTGTAAAGTGTTTCGGTCCGTCTTGCGTTGCAGTGATGAACGGAAGATTGATCTCTGTCTGTATCGACGATGATAATTCGATCTTCGCTTTTTCTGCTGCTTCGCGCAATCGTTGAAGTGCCATTGCATCTTTCAACAGATCGACCCCTTCTTGTTTTTTAAATTCTTCTGCAAAATATTCTACCAACCGCTGATCGAAATTATCGCCTCCAAGATGCGTATCGCCGTTTGTCGATTTCACTTCGAATACACCATCGCCGAGATCGAGAACGGAAATATCAAACGTTCCTCCACCTAGATCGAATACCGCAACTTTAGAATTTTTATGTTTCTTATCAAGACCGTACGCAAGTGCTGCTGCGGTCGGCTCATTGACGATACGTCGAACGGTCAACCCTGCAATCTCTCCTGCCTCTTTTGTTGCTTGTCTCTGTGCATCGTTGAAATATGCAGGAACGGTGATGACCGCTTCGGTCACTTTTTGTCCAAGATAATCTTCAGCCGTTTGCTTCATTTTTTGAAGGATCATTGCTGAAATTTCTGGCGGCGAATAGACGCGATCTGATATCTTAACGCGAGCAGTATTGCTCTCACCGGTAACGACTTCGTACGGAACGAGTTTCATCTCTTCATTCACCTCGTTCATAAATCGTCCCATAAATCTTTTGATCGAGTACACTGTGTTCTTCGAATTCGTCACACCTTGACGTTTTGCAGATTGACCGACAAGACGTTCACCATTTTTTGCAAATGCTACGATCGAAGGAGTGGTGCGACCCCCTTCGGAATTAGCGATCACTACCGGCTCATTTCCTTCCATCACGGCAACAACAGAATTTGTTGTACCCAGATCTATTCCAATAATTTTTCCAGCCATATAATTATTCCTTATTTAATATTGTAGTTTGAGAGTTTTTTGTTTATCTATCTTACAAGCACCGTGCCATTGCTAATAGTGCGTTTTCAGCTTTATTTCAGCATTAATTGTTTATTAAAAATTATCAATTGCGCCATAGTGTCAGGAATTTTTCGATTATTTCTGCCAATATTTGTTGGTATGTCACTATAACAGTAAATCAATATGATCGACAAAACTCAAATATCTAATCATCTTAACACGAAAACATTTGGTCATACGGTTTATTCCTTTGAATCCATAGATTCAACTAATACGTTTGCCAAACAACTAAAAAATGTTGAGGCGCCTCATGGAACAATCGTAATATCTGAAGAACAAACTTCAGGTCGTGGACGTCTACAGAGGAATTGGATCTCTCCGGCTGGTGAGAACTTACTTTTTACCATTATTCTCTATCCGGACTTTGACTTTGATAAAATCTCGCTTCTTCCGTTTGCCGGTTCTCTCGCAATTGCGGATGCAATAGATTCAATAACCGGTCTTTCGGCAACCTGCAAGTGGCCAAATGATGTTTTGATTAATAGGAAAAAAGTATGTGGGATGCTCCTCGAAACTTCATTAGGAAATTCTGTTCAAGAAAAGATCGTTCTCGGTATTGGGCTTAATGTGAATCAGAAAGAATTTCCGGATGATCTGAAATTCAAGGCATCATCATTACAGATAGAAAGCGGAATCATTGTTAATAGAGTAGCGTTATTACAGAAGATTCTTGAAGAGTTGGAAAACCGGTATGAGCAGTTGTCCCATTTCCCAGCGCAAAGATTGTTGAACGATTGGAGAATGAAAGCCTTGCTTTTTGGGAAAAAGATCACTGTATTAGAAAACGAATTTAGTTATACCGCAACAGCAATCGATATTAATGAGGATGGAAGTCTCATTATTGAAATGGAAGATGGACATAAACGAAATATCTTTGCCGGCGATGTAAGTTTAGCATATAATTGAAAAAGGGAAAGTAGCAATGATCCTCACAATAGATATCGGCAACACTCATACCGTCATTGGAATTTATAATGGCACCAAGCTTCTTGGAGATTGGCGTGTTACAAGTTTTGTTACGAGAACGGAAGATGAAATTGGCGCACTGGTGAAGCAATTTTGCGAGGATGCCAATATCTCATTGAAAAAGATCTCCAGTATTGGAATTGCTTCTGTTGTTCCTAACCTAACTGATGTATGCGTACGAATGTCCAGGAAATATTTTAAGATCGAGCCGATCGTCATTTCTTCAGATCTCGATCTTGGGATAAAAGTGCTCTATGATGATCCCAGCTCCGTCGGCGCTGACCGATTATGCAATGCAGTTGCAGGATTTGTAAAATACAAGGGACCACTCATCATTGTTGATTTTGGAACTGCAACGACATTCGATGTTGTTTCAAAGAACGGTGAATATCTTGGCGGAGTTATTACTGCAGGAATTGAAACTGCTGCGGGAGAACTTCATCGTCGCGCGGCAAAACTTCCGAAGATCGATCTTAAATTTCCCGAGAAGGTTATTGGAACAAATACAGTCAACAGCATGCAGGCAGGAATTTTATACGGCGCACTCGATTCGATGGAAACAATGATCCGGCGTATTTCTAAAGAATTGGATGATTATCCAACGGTGATCGCAACGGGAGGCTTTTCTGAAACAATGAAGAAACAATCGAAAGTGATCAACAAACATGAACCGACACTAGTGCTTGAAGGAATCCGATTGATTGTTGAGAGAGTTGAACGAAAAAATAAAAAGAAGAAGTAAAAGGGATGGGTTTTTATTTCCGCGCCATTCGTTCAAGAATAAGCGATCTATTCTTTTTTGCATCATCATTATTCGGATTCAACATCAAAGAATGATTCACCAGCTCCAGCGCTGAATCCAACCGATTTTGCCTTAAATAAATTTCGCCAAGATTTGCAAAAACAACCCAGCTATTTCTTCCATATTCCACGCATTTTTCATACGCTTTCTTTGCATTTGCGGTATCTTTTAGAACATAGAAATACGTCCCGCCAATATTCTCCCATATTCTAGAGTTTGTCGGGTCATATTTAACATACTCCTGATAGTGAAAGAGTGATCGATCGTAATTTTGTAATTGCTCATAATATCGAGCAAGTTCACTATGAGCATTAGCGTTCGATTTTTTACTCCATAATTCTTCATTCGGCAGACTTTTGAAATATTCAAAAGCTTTCTCTTTATTCGAATTGATAAAAATCCATGTGCCGGTATGTGCAAATGTCGTCAAAATAATGATGATAAAAATATTCTTTTGTGTCGTAACATCTTCAGTTTTCAAAATAGCAATAATAATGAATAGAATAGCTGGAATTAAGAATAATGAGAAGAGATCCCAGTCCCTGCTCAATCCAAGTTCAGACTTTGCAATGAACCCAAATACAATTGCACAAACCATAGCAATGATGATAAACTTAATTCTTTGATCTAGCCATAACTTTGAATGATGATTTCTCTTAAACAGCAGTGCACTGAACGGGATCAGGAATGGAAAGACAAAAATGTAATGGTTCAATATGTCTGCGATGTGTTTTAACGATAGCAGCGAATATGAAAATGAAATATTATCATCATTGAATAATGGCAAAAAATGAGCCGATGTATTTAAGAATCGCTCAAAAAACAGTGTCCGTGGATAATACGTTATTGAGATCAACACCATAAGTACTATCAAGCCTAAGATTATACTCAACAGCATCTCGACAATCTTTTTTTCTTTCACCATCTTCAAGGAAAGAACAATGAATGCCGGAAAAAGAGAGAGCATACTATAGTGCGAGAAAAATAAAATGGTGTAACTTATGACGACTGCAATGTAATAATTCCCTGTTGTTAGAAATCTAATGCCGGCAAATAGAAAGACCAATAAAAAGAATATTGGTGGCGAATAGTTTTCCACATAACCAAAATAGATTTGCGACGTGGCCGCACTCAGAAAACAAGCCAAGGCAAAGAAGGCGGCAGATAGATTGTTCGTGAATTGCCGAAATATCTTGAAAGCAACATATACAGACCCAATCCCGAAGAGAATGCTGGCAAATTGAATTGAAAACTGTGCTGAGCTTTCATGATTGAACAACAAAGTTAACTTGTCCAAACTTACAAAGATCAGACCAGGTAGCGGTTCATTCTTGTAAAAAATATGAATATCACTGTACCAATTAACATGGACCAAACTTCCGATGAGAAGATACCCATCTCCAAGAAAGAATAATGATTGGCGGAAATGCCAGAATAGAAGACCTATTAGAACAACAATTAATGCGAGAATACTATAGCGGATTGGAAATGATTGGTTTTGTACTTTTTGAACAAATCCATCAACAGTCGAAATAACTATAGACCGGACAGGTTGAATAAACGAAAGGGATAAAACTAGAAAAGCTATAACTGTAAAATGGATTGGAACAAATTCAACTACTCTTACTCCCCAGAAGAACGGTGAAGGGAAAAGAGCGGAGATCAACAACAAAATCCCATAAAGAACCGAAAAACCAATGGAAAGATTTAAAAATGAATCTTTTCTTTCAAATATCATAAAATCAACTAGTAGAATTGAATTGAAGTTTTCTACGATAGAATACAAAAAATATCTCTTTATTTCACAAAGAGATTTAAAACAAAACTTCCGGAGGGTTAATTCTCCGGAAGCGTTGGTTTATCATATTTCTTGTTATTACTTTGATCCAAAGATTGTCACAGATAATTGTGCAAACTGAACCAGCTCGTTAAAGAACAGACCAAAATAGAGCGTTGGAACAAGCAATGATAACAGAAGAATTTTTTGTGCCAAAGGATATTCGATCACCGGTGATGTCTGATCGACACTGTCACGGAGAAACATATTACGAATGATCCGAACATAATAATACAACGATATAACACTGTTCAATACACCGATCACTGCGATTCCAATCATTTTGGCGTTAATGAGTGAAACAAAGATCATCCACTTTCCAATAAATCCCGCGGTCGGCGGGAGACCAGTCAACGAAACAAGAAATACTGCAAGAGCAACAGTAAGGAATGGGTTCCTTCTTCCAAGTCCTTTGTAATCATCGATATTCTCGCTGCCGATCTTGTTAGCGATCAGCAACACAACATAAAATGCACCGAGATTCATAAAAAGATAGACAACAAAGTAGATCATCACTGCAGAGAATCCATCATTGCTTAACACAACCAAACCAAGCAGCATATATCCCGCTTGTGCAATACTCGAATACGCAAGGAGGCGTTTTAAATTTTTCTGCCACATTGCGACAAGATTTCCAAGGGTCATTGTCAACACTGAAAGAATCATCAATGCATTCTGAATATGGATCCCGTTAATGAGCGTCCATGTCCCCGCGGGAAGATTCATTACAGAGGAATCAATGAACATTACTTTGAACGCACGCATCATCATAGCAAATCCGGCTGCTTTGGATGCAACAGAAAGATAAGCAGTGATTGTCAGCGGTGCTCCTTCGTATACATCGGGAGTCCAGAAATGGAATGGAACAGCAGAGATCTTGTATCCAAACCCAACAAGAATGAAGATTGATGCAACGATCAACGCCAAACCGTTCGCACTTCCCTGCACCAACACTTGATTAACTCCGGCAATATCCAATGTGCCCGTTAAACCATATATAATTGAAATTCCATACAACATCACACCGGAAGAGAATGCACCGTAAAGAAGATATTTCAATGACGCTTCAGAAGAATCTTTTGCCTTTCGTGTGAATCCGGAAGCGATATATGATGTCAGTGATGAAAGCTCGAGCGTTAGATACATCATAATAAGATTTGATGACCCAACCATGAACATCATTCCGACGCACATCGAAAGAATCAGAAAATAATATTCCCCGATCGTTTTTTGTTCCGCATTTACTTCATCAGAGAATCTGGACATTAACACGATGACGATCGTTGAAAGAACGATCAATATCTTGAAGAATGTTGCGAAGGGGTCGATACTCAGCATTCCGCTGAATGCTGAAACATTTATTCCGAAGTTTGAAGTCAAGGTGTACAATGCAGCGAACAATCCGACAAGAGAAAGGATTGTCAGCAGCTGCGAGCTTTTTCTTGAGATCAGATGTGCCAGAAGGACAATACAGAGAGTTGTCGTAACGATCAACTCAGGAATAATGAGTGATAAATTATTTAATATGGTTTCAAGCATAAATTTACTTTTTTGAATTCAAACGTTATCAAACCACCCGCCGACAATCCATTTTTTTTGACAACGAATCAGATGTTCTTAACAAACAATGAATTAATTACCAAAACTAACTGTCGAATTCGTTTTCACAAAATCGACCAACGAATTCGCCGATGTATTCATCACATCCAGCATCAAATTCGGATAGATGCCGAGAATGATCACAATGATCGCCAACGGAATCAGCATTGCCAGTTCCCGTGAATTGATATCGGTCAGGTTATTCCATTTTTCAGGAAGCGTTCCTAAGAACACTCTCTGTAATGTCCATAACATGTAACCAGCTGTTAAGACGATTCCAAATGCAGAAGCGATTGTGAGCCAGCGGAATGACTGGAACGCACCAAGGAATGAGAACGCTTCAGAGATGAATCCGCTGAGTCCGGGCAAACCGATTGCAGCAAAGAATGCAAGCACCATCACGCCGGAATATTTCGGCATCTTGTTCATCAATCCGCCGAAGTCATCAAGTCCGCGTGTATGTGCGCGGTCATAAATCACACCGACGATCAAGAAGAGCATTGCTGTGATCGTTCCGTGATTGAACATTTGCAGCATTCCGCCAAGCATACCTTGTGTGTTCATTGCTGCGATACCAAGAATAACAATTCCCATATGACTGACCGAAGAATACGCGATCAGCTTCTTGAAATCTTTTTGCGCCATAGCGCATAATGCGCCGTAAATAATATTCACAAAGCCGAGGAATGCGAGCGGGTACGCAAAATAGACCGCGGCATCAGGAAACATTGGAAATGCAATTCTCAGCAATCCGTACGTTCCCATCTTCAACAATACGCCGGCAAGAATAACACTGATCGCAGTCGGTGCTTCAACGTGAGCATCGGGTAACCAAGTATGGAACGGAAAGATCGGGACTTTGATCGCAAAACCGATGAAGATCGCGATATATGCCATGTAGCGCCAACTCGTTGAAATTCCTGCGAGAAGCGAATTCGGATCATAGTTTGCCGGATTCATCATTGCAAGCATGTTGAATGTATGAATCTTCTCACCCGATGCCGGATCGATAATTGAAACACTGAAATAGAGTGCTAGCATTGCAAGCAATAACAGAACCGAGCCAAGCAATGTATACAGGAAGAACTTGATCGCAGCATATTCTCTTCGAGGTCCGCCCCACACACCGATCAGGAAATACATCGGTAATAACATAATTTCCCAGAAGATGTAAAATAGGAAGAAATCAAGCGAGACAAACACACCCATCATTCCGGTATCAAGCAAAAGCAGTAATGCAAAATATCCTTTGAGAGATTTTTCAATACTCCACGATGAAATGACTGCAATACACGAAATGATCGCTGTTAAGAAAACCATCGGCATGCTGATTCCGTCTATTCCAAGATAGTAATCGATCTTGATCGATCCGAACCAGCCAGTGCTTTTTACATTGATCCAATTGAAGAGTTCTGTAAACTGCATCGAACTAGCGTCATGCACTCCGGGAAGCGAACGGTCGAATTTTGCGAAGACCATAAATGCAAGAACCACCTGCACGACTGTAAAAAAGAGTGATGTCCATCGTATCGCAGATTTTTGTTCTTTCGGAAGGAGCAGAACAATGATCATTCCGAGAACAGGAAGAAATGTGAGCCACGTAAGGACGCCGATATTAAGTATGTTAAGTTCCATAGTTATTATTCTATTAAAGAGTGAACATTTATTACACCGCAGAGAACGCAGAGTTCGCTGAGTTATTCATTAAAATTATTTACAAACCGTTTCAGTCCTTTTATTAAAATGACAGAGTTAAAATTAATCAAAAGTCCTACGCGCATATCAGCAATTTTTAAATACGTGATAATTTGTGCTTCGTGAATCGGCAAAACTTTTTCTACCGATTTAAACTCAACAATCAATTGCTGATCCACAAGAACATCTATCCGAAAACCACAATCAAGATTTACTTCTTTGTACTTTACCGATACAGGTTTTTGACGCTCAAACGGTATTCCTGCCCTTGAAAGTTCATAACACAAACATTCTTCATACGCAGACTCCAGTAAACCCGGCCCAAGATTCCGGTGGATTTCTATACACAAACCTATTACTTTTTCCGAAAGCTGATTTACCGTCATTCTAAACTTCTCCGCGACCTCTGTGCTCTCTGCGGTGAATCCATTATCCAATATAAAACATCACCAACGCCATCATCCCTACGATTGCAAAGATGATGTATGTCTGAACTTTTCCCGTTTGAACGGTCCGTAAGAATCTGCCGGAGATACCAGCTGTGAACGCTGTAAAATTAACCAGTCCATCGACCACAATTGAATCGAACTTACTGCTAACCACTGCAATGAATTTTGTTACAACTCCCGCTCCGTTCACGATACCGTCAACGATTGCACCATCGAACCACGCAAGGATCTTTGCAATTCCCATTGTAGCAGCAACAAATGTTGCATCATACAATTCATCAAAATACCATTTGCGATAAAGAAACGTGTGAACCGGTTTGAGCGCTTTTTCGAAAGCGTCTGCGGAGATCTTCTTCCAGAAGTATGTTACGAACGCAAGAAGAATCCCGAGTCCGGCAATACCGACGGAAAGGATCATTGCCAAATTATGCTGATGGTGAATCTCTTCTACAAATTCTTCCGTCGGCGTTGAAGCAACTGCCGCAGGTACAACGACTTCCGGATACGCCATTTTCTCAAAGAACCACCCTTTGCTTGCAGAAAGTGGATTAAGTGAGAAGAAGAAAAAGAATGAAAGTGCCGCAAGGACCATTAACGGAACGGTCATTACCCGCGGTGATTCATGAATATGATTTAAACGTTCTTTGTTCTGATGTTCACCCATGAACGCAACGATCAACATTCGGAACATATAAAATGCAGTCATCCCTGCTACCAAAAATCCGATGATCGGAATCAATGAATGTCCGGTGAAATGTGAGAACGCCAATGTACCGGCAAGAATTTCATCTTTGCTTAAAAATCCTGAGGTAAGCGGAACGCCCGAAATCGCCAGAGTGAAGATCAAAATCGTCCAGAACGTAACCGGCATTTTTGATTTAAGTCCACCCATGAAACGAATATCCTGTGCATCGGTGTGATGATCATTTTGATGATGCAGTGCATGATGCATTGCGTGAATAACGGAGCCTGAAGCAAGGAACAATCCCGCTTTGAATGCGGCGTGCGTTACCAAGTGCATAACACCGGCAGTATATGCTCCCACACCAAGCCCCATCACCATATATCCTAATTGACTGACTGTTGAGTAGGCAAGAATTTTTTTAATATCATTTTGAACAATCGCGATTGTAGCAGCGATAAATGCTGTGATTGCTCCAACATAAGCGATCACCATTAACGCATCAGCGGTCAGCATCGGGAATGTGCGGGCAACCAAATATACGCCGGCTGCAACCATTGTCGCAGCGTGGATCAACGCACTGACTGGTGTCGGACCTTCCATCGCATCCGGAAGCCAAACGTGAAGCGGAAACTGTGCCGACTTTCCAACGGCTCCACAGAAGATTAATAGTCCGGCAGCGGTAAGCCAGGTTGTTGAATCAAAAGGAATGTTCCCTGCACCAATCGCCGAAAAAATTCCGGTGAAAGTTAGTGTAGAAAATTGCATCCAGACGATCATGATACCGATAAAGAATCCGAGGTCGCCGACACGATTGACGATGAATGCTTTTTTCGATGCATCGGATGCTGATTTCTTTTCATACCAATGTCCGATGAGCAGATAGGAACTCAAACCGACCAATTCCCAAAATACATACATCAATAAATAATTATTGGTAACAACAATGCCGAGCATTGAGAAAGTGAAAATTCCAAGATTCGCATAATAGCGCGAGAAACGGATATCCCCTTTCATATAGGCAAGCGAAAAGAGATGTACCAAAAAACTGATCAGTGTTACAACAACAAGCATCACTGCGGTCAAATTATCAACCATGATGCCGATATCAAGTTTCAATGCTACATTATTGATAACAGTGTGAAAGTCGATCCAGGTAAAGGTGATATCCCAAACTTTTTCTTCAGAAGAGATCTTGCTGATAAAAACATACAATGCCAGAAGAAGATCGATCCCCAAAAATGCGGTGCCGATAAGACCGCTCTTTTCGATGAATCGTTTGCCAAAAAAGATCAGAATGAGAAAACTGACCAGTGGGATAAAAAGAATTGCGAGTGCAATAGAAAGTTCGGGTATCATTAGTCTTTTAAGATTGAAATTTCGTCAACGTTGACAGTGTTAAACCGTTTATAGATATTCAGCACGATCGCCAGGGCAACTGCCGCTTCTGCTGCAGCAAGGATGATGACGAAGATCGCCGCCATTTGTCCTTCAATGTTCATTCCCCCATACCGTGAGAATGCAAGAAAGTTGATGTTGGCAGAATTCAGGATCAATTCTATTCCCATCAAGACCATGATCGCATTTCTGCGTGTGATCACTGCAAAGAGTCCGAGCGAGAAAAGAATCGCACTGAGCATTAAAAAATGTGTAAGTGTTATTGTCATAAAATTGTCAATTGTTCATTGCTAATTGTTAATTTCCTTTTTCTCTTCTCGCCATCATTGCAGCACCGACTACGGCGACCAGCAAAACCACTGATGCAATTTCAAACGGAAGAACATGTGAGGTGATCAACGCATTGCCAATTTCCGTTGTTGTCGTTGTATGAACGATCTCACCCGTCTGTTTGCTCATGAACCAATCGCTTGTCCAGAATATTCCACCAAGCATTCCGGCAAGCAGCGCCATGACAATCGTTGCGGGAATGATATTCATCGTTCCTGATTTAATGTCGATTGTAATAGTATTTGTCGTCAACATCACACCAAATAATAACAAGACTAAAATTCCTCCGACATACACAAGCAATTGTGTAATCGCAAGAAAATCAGCATTCAACAGCACATAGATCCCGGCAACTCCAAAAAAGGTAAAGAGCAGTGCAAATGCCGAATAGACAATGTTCTTTGAGAAGACAACCACCATTGCCGATCCGACCGTAACCACTGCAAAAAAGTAAAAGATAATTTCGTATAGATTCATAATATATTCTCGACGCTGTTCTATTCCGCTTTCGGCGGTGTTTGTGAATCTTTATTTTCCGGCTGCGGCGCGGCAGCGGGTGTCGCTGGAGCAGGTGTTGGGATCGGAGCAGCAGCAGCTTGTGCAGCGGCAGCAGCTTTCGCAGCAGCAGCCTGTGCTGCAGCGGCGGCTTTCTTTGAAGCCTGTTCTTCGTCGTTCAGTTTTATTTTCCCTTTAGCAACTTCAATTTCCATCGGTGTCATTGTGCCGAAGTTATAGATCAGATTATTGCGGTCGAATTCAGAGAATTCATACACATCGGTCATTTTCAAACATTCGGTCGGACATGGATAAACGCAGAGTCCACAGTAGCAACATTTTGCAATATCAATATCAAATTTTGTGACATAGATTCTTTTTTTCTGTCCGGTGGAAGTTTCACCGAGATTCTCCGTGGGAGGAGCTTTCATGACTTCAATTTCGATACAATCTACAGGACATGCTTTTGCACAGAGTTCGCATCCGATACAATCGTCAAAATTCATATAGAGACGATTGCGCACCCGATCGGGCATCACCTTTTTTACGTTCGGATATTGGATCGTAACAACCGGTGCAAACATCTGCCGCATTGTAACGCTCATTCCAATAGTTATTGAACGAAACGTTCGATAGACATCTGAAAAATAATTTGTAAATGCAGTCATATTTTTTTTCTTTGCGCCTTCGCGCCTTTGCGTGGAATATTTATAGGACCAAAATAAAACCGATCACGATAACACAGAGCAGTGCAAACGGTGTCATCACTTTCCATGAAACATACATCAACTGATCAACCCGCATTCTTGGAAGAGTCCATCGAAGCCAGATGTTCAGACAGACGAACAGCATCCCTTTGGTGACAAACCAGAATGTTCCCCACAACGGACCACTCATCAATTCACCGAACGGGCTTGCCCATCCGCCAAAGAACAAAACGACCGCAACTGCCGAAACCAAAAACAGATTTGCATATTCAGCAAGATAGAAAATTGCAAATTTCATTCCGCTGTATTCCGTATTGTAACCCTGCACCAATTCCGATTCCGCTTCAGGAATATCGAACGGTGTTCTATTGACCTCTGCCATTGAAGAGATCAGATAGATGATGAATAGAACAAAAACAAACGGGATCATCGCCAGTTTTTGGCCAAGCGGCAGTGTTCCGCCGAAAATAATCCATTCATGCATGCCGCCGCTTTGCAGTGATGTCAGTGTCTGCAGATTCATTGTTCCCGCGATCATCACCACGCCGAGAATTGCAAGCGCGGCAGGAATTTCATAACTCACGATCTGAGCAGCAGAACGGAGAGCGCCAAACAACGACCATTTATTATTTGAAGCCCATCCCGCCATCAAAATTCCGACAACAACAAGCGATGAAACTGCAACGAGGTAAAAAATTCCAAGGTCAAGTTCACTTCCGGCATAGGCGCTGCTGAACGGCAGGACCGCAAACGAAGCGTACGTTCCGACAAACACAAGATATGGAGCAAGGATGAATAAGAATTTATCAGCCGCTGTCGGAATGATATCTTCTTTTTGCAGAAGTTTTACGATATCGGCAAGCGGTTGAAGCGTGCCGTGATATCCAGTTTCCATATACGCAACCCGGTTCTGCATGTGGGCTGACATTTTCATTTCGATATAAATTGTCACCAGTGCATACGGAAGAATGAACAGGAGCGGAACCGCAGCGTTCAGTACCGTAAGGAGAATTTGATTTTCTAAAGCAGATGTTATGAATTCCATGTTTTTTTCTTTAATAAGACCGTTGAAGATTCCCTCAAAAATTACCGATCAACTTCACCAAGAACAATGTCGATACTTCCCATGATCGCAACAAGATCCGCAAGCATAGCACCTTTCGAAATCTCGTTGATGACGCTTAAGTTAACAAAGGCAGGTGCACGTCCTTTCACCCGATATGGTGTGACACTATCTTCGGCAACAATATAAAATCCAAGTTCGCCGCGAGGAGATTCGATACGTGTATAATTGTCACCCGGAGTCGGACGAATACGTTTTGGAATTGTTTTCGAAACATCACCGTCGGGAAGACTTGCAAGAGCCTGCTCAATAATGAACACACTTTGTTCCATTTCACGTTGACGAACCATGTGACGATTCCAGACATCTCCGACAGTGCCAACTTCACCCTTTCCAACAATCACTTCCCAATTGAATTTGTGATAGAGTGTGTACGGATCATCCCGCCGGATATCCCAGTCAACTCCGCTCCCTCGCAGCATCGGTCCGCTGCATGCATAATTGATCGCCAGATCTTTCGGAAGAATGCCGACATTCGCCGTACGTTTGATGAAGATCTCATTATAATTGAGAAGATCATTCAATTCTTTCAAACTCTTTTTAAAATCGACACAGAATTGTTTTGCCGTTTCAACGAATCCAGGCGGAAGATCGTGGGACAAACCTCCGACCCACATGTAGTTATAGAGCAGACGGGCACCGCAGGTTGCTTCGAACATATCCAAAATTCGTTCGCGGTCACGGAAGCAATAGAGGAACGGAGTGAACGCACCCATATCAATTCCAAACGTACCGATGGCGATAAGGTGTGAAGCAATTCTTTGAAACTCAGCCATGATGATGCGGATATAATGTACTCTTTCAGAAACTTCGATCTTCAACATTTTCTCCACACCGACAACAAATGCAAGTTCGTTCGTCATTGCTGCAGTATAATCCATTCGGTCAACATACGGGATCACTTGCTGGTAGTTCGTCATGTGTTCGCAGTGTTTTTCAAAACACCGGTGCAGATATCCCATATGCGGAACAACATCGACAACGATTTCGCCATCGAGTACAACTTCAAGACGAAGCACGCCGTGAGTAGACGGATGCTGCGGTCCCATATTGACAACCATTTCTTCCGTACGAAGAGACCTTCCAGTGCTCGTCCGTGTTTCTGAATTTGGCTTTGATGCTATTTCAAGTGTCGTTTCATTCATTGTCGTTTTTATCTTTTCACCGCTGAGAACGCGGAGTAAACATTTAAATAATTCTCCTCAGCGTTCTCTGCGAACTCTGTGGTGCATATACAATTTTAATATGGAACTTTCATTCCATTATAGAATTCAGGTGTTTGGTAATCCTTGCGCAACGGATGACCTTCCCAGTCATCCGGCAGCAGAATTCTCCGTTGGTCGGGATGATTAACGAAATTCAATCCATACATATCGAATGCTTCACGTTCATGCCAGTTGGCGGTTTTCCAGATTGATTCAACGGATTGTACATTCGGTGTTTCAGTCGGGACTTCAACTTTCAAAACAATTTTATGTTTGAACGTCATCGAATAGAGATGATAAACAACGCCGAGTTTCCCTTTATAATCTACTCCGGATAAACAGGAAAGATAATCGAATTGTAACCGGCTGTCGTTCTTAGCAAATGCTGCAACTTCATGGATCTTATCCGGCTGGATTTTAATGAAGGGATCAAGCACATTCTCAAGTTTCGCTTCAAGAATGGCATCGCCGCATTCAGTTTTGATCAGATCGTAAATTTCTTGTGCTGTCATAATTTTTTTTTATTGTTTCACCGTTAAGAACGCAAAGTAATTATTAAATATTATTCTCAGCGTTCTCTGTGACCTTTGCAGTGAAAATTACACTGCTTTTTTCTTTGCCATACTTTCGTTTCGGATCTTTTCCTGCAGCTTAATCAATCCTTCGATCAATGCTTCCGGACGAGGCGGACATCCCGGAACGTACACATCCACCGGAATTACTCTGTCGACACCTTTTAATACATGATATCCATGTTCCCAATACGGTCCGCCGCAATTGGAACAGCTTCCCATAGAAATAACATACCGCGGTTCGGACATTTGATCGTACAAGCGTTTAATGCGCGATGCCATTTTCAATGTCACGGTTCCTGATACGATCATCACATCGCATTGACGCGGAGTCGCACGCGGAATGACACCGAAGCGCATCATATCAAAATTGGATGCCGATGCCGCCATCATTTCGATTGCGCAGCATGCCAGACCGAACTGCATCTGCCACAACGATGAGAGACGAGCCCAGTTCAACAATTTGTCCATTGTCGTTACGACAACGTTTGCATTTTCAAATTTCTGATCGAGAAGACCCATACAATTTTCAGACTTTCACTTAGTAAAGATTACGGTATCACTGTTTCTTCTTGTTCTTCAAATATTGATTTCTTCGCTTTGGCAAAAAATTCTGGCATCGGTTTATCCCATTCAAGATCACCCTTCATCCATACATAGGCATACCCGACGATCAGGATCGCAAGGAAGAACAGCATTTCAAGGAATGCGAACATTCCATAATTTTTGAATACCATCGCCCACGGAAATAAAAAGATCACTTCAACTTCAAAGACAAGGAAGATCAAGGCAACAACATAGAACCGTACATTGAATTTTATCCGTGATGGACCGATCGGTTCTTCACCGCATTCATACGTTGATAGTTTTTGTTCATAAGGACGGTTGGGACGAAGGAGCCAGGAAGCGATGAGACCGCCGGCGGTAAAGACTGCGCCGACGATGAAGAAGGCTAGGATACTACCAAAATCTGTAAGCATAATGTTAGGTATCGGTGTTATTTAAAAATAAAAACTGCATCGTAAAGTGAAATGAACCTCTACGATGCAGTTACTATCCAAAAAGGAAAAACGTAACGTCTATCCGTGAAGTTCTTCCAAGAACCGTTCTGCATCTCGTGCTGCTGCAGAACTTGAATGTTCTTTTTTGATCAACTTGTAGAGTTCAATTGCCTGTTCTTTGTTGCCTGATTTTGCAAAATTCCGTGCTGCGTTCGACAAATATTCAGCCGCATTCGGATCGTTTGTATTCGACTTTCCTGCTTTTTCAAAGTACTGTGCAGCATCAGCATAATTCAATTTCACTTCGTAACAAGCCGCAACACCTGCTATACGCGATGCTTCCAATATCGGTGCATCTAAACTTGCACCGTCATACGCTTCCATCGCTTTGTCATACTCACCGGTATTGAAATAACTGTTCGCAAGATAGAATTTTGCGATGTTGCCGTATTTCGTTGAACCGTAATCATTCACGATCGCCTGCAGACCACGGACATTCTTTTCAGGCAATCCGTTGATCGCCAATTGGTACTGTCCGTTATCGTAATACGAAAAAACCTTCGCAAACTCATTGGCTGCTTTTTCGTTATTCGTGCGGTTGTTATTGATGTAAAACCATCCGCCGGCGACAATAACTACAATTGCTATGCCAATATTGGTTATCAGTTTTTTATTTGTTTCATACCATGAAAGGGCATTTTCATACGTAGTTATGATGTCATCTTGTTTTTTTACCCGTTGCGCGAGCTCTTTTTGCTTCTTTAACATAGTCGTCTTAAATCAAAAATGAAAAAATGTGAATTATTTGTCTCAAATATACGAAAGTTGAACTGATTCAGCAAGGATTCTTATACACGCTCATCAATAAAATCATGCTCCTCTGCACGCACCACCAGTACCGGACATGGTGATTTTCGGATAATTTTCTCTGCTGTACTACCAAAGAGAATATGCTCAACACCGGTCGTTCCATGGGTAGCAACAATGATGAGATCGACATTTTTTCTCTGAGCATATAAAGTGATCTCAACAAATGGAATTCCGGAATCAACAACCGATGACGCCTGCAGTGTTGATGGCACCATCGTCGCAATCAACTCCTGCATTTCTTGTACTGCTTTGTCTTGTAATTCTTTTTCGACATTCGGAAAGCCTACCTGTCCAAAACCAAAATCCGACGGATAAATTGTCGGCTCTACAACATACATTAAGATCAGTTCCGCTTTAAATTGCTGAGCAAAAGGAATTGCATATCGTAACGCTTTTTTCGAGTTATCCGAAAAATCGATCGGGACAAGAATTGTTTTTAAACCGATCAGTGACTTTTCAGCTCTTACAGTTTTTTTAGCAACGGGTGCCGCAATACGGTTACGTGTTACTTTTTTTCTTTTTGGAGTTAGCTTTTTCATTGCCTGCCTCCTTTGATTGTTTGACTGATTCGAGTTCGGCGCGAAGACGCGAGAACTCGCTGTTCATGTTACGAAGACGTTCGCCGATCATTTCGGCAAGTTTGACAACAATCTTTAATCCGGTCTTTGGAGTTTTTTCAATGATCTCAAAAAGATCAGGACGGAAAAATCCTATAAGTTCTGAATCCATTTTTACAACAACTGATGCCGAGCGGGCAGATTCATCAAGCAAAGCGATCTCCCCAAAAAAATCACCGTTCGTCATTTCCGTGATCTCTTTTTGCGTTCCATCCTCTCCGACAACAACAATTCCGACTTTCCCTTTTTCTACAACGTACATTCCCAATCCGGGATCACCTTGATAGAATACGAATTCATCTTTAACATATTGCCGGCGATGGACGATCGATGCTATCTGACGTAATTCTTTTACCGTAAGTTTTTCAAAGACAGGAATCTTGGAAAGCATCTCTTCGACTGAAGCCGGTTTGATCTTTGCTTTGAAGACATCTTTGAATGCAAAATCTTTTCCCATACTATTTTTGTTATTTCATAAAAGGAAAGTGTCCGACAGCCTCTCGGGCGGCGGACACTTCATATTGTGGTTCAGATGAAATCTAACCAGCCGTGCGGATCGTTCCCGCCTTCAACAACATCAAAGAATCGTTTTTGCAATTCCCGTGTGATCGGTCCGGGTTTGCCGCTTCCGATCGTGATCCTGTCGATCGATCTGATCGGCGAAATTTCAGCTGCGGTTCCAGTAAAGAACACCTCATCCGCAACATACACAATTTCACGCGGGAGATTTCCTTCAACGATCGGGATCCCTGCATCCTTCGCTAATTGAAGAACTGATGCTCGCGTGATTCCCGGAAGAATTGCGTTGACAAATTGCGGAGTATATAACGTACCGTTTCGTACGATGAAGATATTCTCTCCGCTTCCTTCCGAGATCTGTCCGTTCATATCAAGCGCAATACCCTCTTCATATCCATCTGCACGTGCTTCCATCTTCATCAATTGTGAGTTGAGATAATTTCCGCCTGCTTTTGCCATGGTCGGAAAAGTATTTCCTGCTGCACGCTGCCATGATGCAAAACGGACATCAATTCCTTTTTCAAGCGCATCAGCACCAAGATATTTTCCCCATTCCCATACGGCTATCGTCATATCAACCGGACAGCCCATTGGATAGACACCGACATCGCCGTACCCGCGGTATGCAATTGGGCGGATATAACACGATTTCAATTTGTTGACTTTGATCGTCTCTTTATTTGCTTGCATCAATTGATCGAGCGTGTAAGGAATTTCAGCGCGATATAATTTTGCCGAATCAAACAACCGAGACATATGTTCTTTGTGTCGGAAAATTGCAGATCCTTTTTTTGTTTCATAACAGCGGATCCCTTCGAACCATGAACTTCCATAATGAATGACATGGGAAAGGACGTGAATCTTTGCATCGTTCCAATCAATTAATTTTCCGTTCATCCAGATTTTTTCAACAGGTTTAACTGCCATTGGTTCCCTCAGAGTTGATTGTTGTAAATATCATTTATTACTTTAAAAATACGAATTCCTTGACTCTCATTCTATACTTAAATTTCTTTTTGATAGATACGATATGTTTTGTAGCGCTTCCCCTGCATTGTTTCTGCGGCACGGTTCATCATCAGATTATCTTCCAGGATCCAGCTTGCTTCCCCGAATTGATAACCAAGTTTTTTTGCTCGTACAGCGGTTTCATAGAATAACGCACCTGCTGCTCCGGATTTCTGATATTCAGGGATTACGCCAAGCACAATGATGCGAACAAGGTCGATTTTTTTCTTAAACACAAGCAATCGCAATAATCCTCCGATGAGTCCGCCGTTTCGATTTGATTTCAAACGAACATTGATATCGGGAAGTGACAGTCCAAAACCGATTATTTTCCCCTTTGACTCTGCAATCAGCACTAACTCGGGTTCAAAGATCATCTTCATATCCGCAGCCAATGCATCAAACTCTGCATCGGTCATTGCCACTGCTCCCCAATTATATTGCCACGCAGCGTTGTACACTTCTTTGATCCGTTTCACTTCATTATCGAAGTCTTTCATATTGATCGGACGAAATGTGAGACTGCTCCGTTGCTTCACGATCTCATGGGCACGATTAAATTTATCGGTGTACACCGTGTTTTGATCCAAAATGTAAGCGTAGAGATCTTTCTCTTTTTTCAATCCATAATTTTCAATGAGAGCGGTATAATATTTTGGATTGTATGTCATCAACACGACCGGAGGAGAATCAAAACCGTCAATCAGCAATCCATATTCATCATTCACTGAAGGATTTGCCGGGCCGCGCATAGCGTTCATCCCCTTTGACTGCAGATATTTTTTTGCCTCGTCGAAAAGAGCATTCGCTACATCCTGTTCGTTGACACATTCAAAGAAACCAAAGAATCCGACTTTGTCATTGTGCTCTTTATTGTGATTGTCATTGATGATCGCACCGATCCTGCCGATCACTTCACCATTTCGTTCTGCAAGAAATAATTCCATCGATGAATGTGCGTAAAAAGGATTTTTCTTTTTATCGATCAATTTTTCACGATCCATCCTCAACGGCGGAACCCAATTGGGATCATCACGATAGAGTTTGTAAATAAAGTCGATAAATTTTTTAGTATCCGCTTTTGAGAGGACCTGACGAATGGTAAAATTTGGCATAGAGTTTCCTTGAATATAAAAGCCACGCTGAAAGGATTTCTTTCGGCGCGGCTTTCAGTGAACTTCAAAAAGATGATTAACTAATTACGCCGAGTTTTTTTCCTATGATACCAAAGATCTCAATAATTTTATCAAGATGTTCATTTTGATGCGTCGCCATATAACTAGTGCGAAGCATTTCCATACCCGGAGGAACACCCGGGCGGACGAATGCATTCACAAAAACGCCGGCATCAAATAATTCTTTGGTGAAAACAAGGGTTTTTTCAGTATCACCGATAATAACAGAAACAATTCCCGTCTCAGGCTCACCGATAACGTTGAATCCTAAACCGCGCAAACCATTGCGAACCCGGTTTGCATTTGCATGAAGCTGGGTGACAAGTTCAGGATGTTCTTCAATGACATCAAGTGCAGCCAGTGCAGAAGCAACCGAGGCCGGTGTCGGACTTGCCGAAAAGATCAGCGCCGGTGAACTATGTTTGATATAATTTATCACAGAGCGTGATGATGCAATGAATCCGCCAAGAGATGCGAACGATTTGCTGAATGTTCCCATCGTAATATCAACTTCTTTTGTCAATCCGTATTTGCTTGCTGTTCCTCGTCCGCCGATACCGACGACTCCGGTAGCATGCGCATCATCGCACATGATTCGAGCATTATATTTTTTTGCAATGGCAACAATGGATGGCATGTCAACAACTTCACCGCTGGTACTGAACACGCCATCAGTGACAATTAATTTCCCTGCCTCAAGCGGTAATTTTGAAATGACCGCTTCAAGATGCTTCATATCGCGGTGTTTATAACGGACCACTTCAGCCGTCATTCCAGCCGCCATCATATTCGCCATAACGATACAAGCATGATTATCTTTATCCGATACGATATATTCACCACGCTGAACAAGTGTGGGAATAATCGCTTGTGCTGTTTGATATCCTGTTGAGATGAGCAGAACATCTTCGTATCCAAGAAATTTTGCGAGGCGTGATTCCAGTTCAACATGAAGATCAATAGTACCGGTAAGATATCGCGAACCGGAACAACCGGTTCCGTATTTTTTTACAGCGTTGATCGCCGCTTCTTTTACTTTTGGATGCGCAGTGAGGCCAAGATAATTATTGGAACCAGCCATAATAATTTTACGTCCTGCCATCTCTACGATAGGACCTTCGTTTGCTTCAATCGGTCGAAAATATGGGTATAAACCTGCCGCTTTTACTTCATCGGCACGGGTAAATTCAGTACATTTATCAAATAGATCCACGGGGAGAACTCCTTCATTGAAATTATAGAACGTTTTGAATATACTTTAACATAGAACGAAATGCAATTTGAGTTTATTATAGAGTGAAAATAACTGAAAGACTCTGATCAGCTCTTTTTGCAACTTCTTATCAACACAACCAAAGGAATTATGAAACCAATAGCATTTGTCACCGGTGGAACCGGATTTATCGGAAGCCATCTCATAGACCGATTACTGTCGAAAGGATATCATGTCCGTGCCCTTGTACGAAATCCGAAGAACCTTGGGTATTTAAAAGATCTTCCCATTGAAATAATCGACGGCGATCTGTTTTCGAACACAGCAATAGAAAAGGCAATTGAAGGCGCTCAATTTGTTTATCATGTAGCTGGTTTAGTCGCGGCACATTCAAAAGCAGAATTTTTCCGAGGGAATCGTGATGCAACTCGAAATATCATTGAAATCACTGCCCGTGTAAATCCGAACATTAAAAAATTCATTCACATTAGCAGTCAAACCGCAGTCGGTCCAGGAAAAGGAATGACAGCAGTCAATGAATCCGTTGAACCACATCCTTTAACAACGTATGGCAAAAGTAAACTAGCATCGGAACACGAAGTTCTAAAGTTTAAGGATAAACTCCCGATCACTATATTACGTGTTTCTGCGGTCTATGGCCCGCGTGACAGTGCAACATTTGATTATTTTAAGTCTGCATATATGGGCCTGGAACTGTTGATTGGATTCAAAGATACGTATGTCAGTCTTATTCACTCTACCGATCTTATTACCGGGATAATCCTTGCCGGAGAAAGTGAAAAAGCAAACGGGCAAATCTATTTTCTTGGAAGCGAACAGTATTATACGTGGAATGAGATCGGCTATGTCACCAAAAACGTTTTAAAAAGAAAATTGTTCCGAGTGCGTGTACCAAAACCAATGGTATTCGTCATTGCAGGATTTTCGGGGATCGCATCAAAATTCAAATCAAAGCCGTCGGTGTTGAATTATGAAAAAGCTCACGACCTGACTCAAGATAATTGGTGCTGTGATATTACCAAAGCAAAAACTGAACTGGGTTTTAAGCAAGAAGTAACTCTTGCAGAAGGTGTTAACGAAACAATAAAATGGTATATTAATAACAAATGGATGTAAAACAACAGAAAGGAAAAACGATGAAACATATTTTGACAGCAGCAATCGTACTTCTTTTGTTCTATGGATGTGATACAAATGGAACCGGGGAAACCACAACGGGTTCATCAAAAGATACACAGATCAATAATTTGGAGTTTACTATTGATTCAACGTATGTGCAGGGATCACCCGCGGCTCTCGTTGCTCAGGGTAAAGTAAAGAACAAAGGAACAACAACAATCACCTCACCGTGGTATGTTGAAGCTGCCTTCTTTAGTGACTCAACGTTAACAACTAAATTAGGCGGAAACAATGCGCAGATCCTAGTTGCGCTCTCAGCAAACCAGCAGACTTTTTGGAAAGTCCAATTCTCTTCATCGAACGTCAATGTTCTTACCTTCCCGAACTTCAAAGTTTCTGAAATCAGAGGCATCTACAAAAATTAATATGGAAAACCCGAAGTCTTACAAGGCTTCGGGTTTCATCATTTCTTTATCATACAAATTGTTCACGTATTTCTGTTGTTTAGAAAGCTTAATGTTTTCTTAAAAGCTACTAAATGATTGAATGAATTTATTCGACGATGTTAACAAGCATGAAACATTTGTATTGTTGTTTTTGAGTATATAATTTTGCTCCAAATTCGACAGATTTAGGTTTTTTTAGATGAAACACATAAACTACGATGATTAGAAATACTCATTTTTTTTATGAACTCTTGTTTGTATTTTGTAAGCACTATGTCTATTGGCCTTGAAATATTCTTAATCTTTTTACTTGTGATCCTTAATGGTTTATTCGCGCTTTCAGAGATTGCCATTCTTTCTTCACGAAAACCGCGGCTGCAGCATCTTGTGAACAAAGGAAATCTTCGCGCACGAGTCGCGTTGGACCTTGCAAACTCACCGGATCATTTTCTTTCAACAGTGCAGGCCGGAATTACACTCGTTGGGATTTTAGCCGGTGCATTTGGAGGAGCCACACTATCGGAATCAGTCGCTGGTTATTTAATGCAATTTCCAGTTTTTGTGGAATATGCCGAACCGATCAGTCTCGTTCTTGTCGTTATCTCTATCACTTATCTCTCTCTGATCATTGGTGAACTAATTCCTAAACAGCTCGCATTAAAAGATCCTGAACGAGTTGCATGTTTGGTGGCAATTCCAATGAGAACACTTTCTATTGCAATGTATCCCATTGTCAGATTCTTGACGTTTTCGACGAACATCATCATCCGTTCGTTTGGCATTAAGGAAAGCACCACACCTTCAGTCACTGAAGAAGAAATCAAAGTAATGTTGGAAGAAGGGACAAAAGCAGGAACATTCAATGAAGTTGAGCAGGAAATGGTCGAGCGAGTGTTTCGTCTTGCTGACAAGAATGTGAACGCCCTAATGACACCGCGAACGGATATTGTTTGGCTCGATTCCGAGGAACCGCTGGAAGAGAACTTCAAAAAGATCGTTGAAAGTTCCCATTCCTTTTTTCCAGTATGCAAAGGGGGCGTTGATAATATTATTGGCATTATCCATATCAAAGATCTTTTCTCAGCATCGGTGTCGGGAACCGTTACCTCGCTTGAGCATCATTTACGAAAACCGCTGTATGTTGTTGAGAATATGCTTGTCGTTCAATTGATCGAACAATTCAAAGAAACCGGAATTCATTTTGCGTTTCTCGTTGATGAATACGGTGGTATTCAGGGGTTAATCACATTGAATGATATCCTCAAAGCAGTAGTAGGAGATACGATCGATGAATACAACAGCACTAATCCATATGTTGTACAACGTGCTGACGGTTCATATCTGATCGATGGAGCATTGATGATCGATGAATTCAGAGAATTGTTTAATATCGATTCAATGTCAGATGAAGAAACGGGAAACTATCAAACACTTGCGGGATTCACCATCAACCAAATGGGAAAAATTCCCCATGCGGGTCAGTTCTTTGTATGGCGAGATTTGCGCATTGAAGTGGTTGATATGGACGGAAATCGAGTAGATAAATTATTGATCAGTAAAAAAAATCCTACAGTGAAAAAATGAACCGCCAGCGACGAAACGATCTTTTAGTCCCTTTGTTGAGCATTATTTCAGATATAGCTGCATTTGAATCTGCATTCCTGCTTTCTTATTGGCTCCGTTTTTTTTCTCCGCTGACGCAATATTTTGAGATCACACTTGGTGTTCCACCGTTACAGTCGTATTTGACAGCTTCCATTGTCTTTATTCCAATATTCCTGCTGGTGTTTCGGTCTCGTAAATTATATGGCTCTCGTCGTCATATCCATCTGAGTGATGAATTTTTTGTGCTCGTTCGTCTCATCACTATCGGAATGATGATCATGATGAGTGCAACATTTTTTTACAGAGATTTTTCTTTTTCCCGCGGTGTATTCATTCTGTTATGGCTCTCTTCCATTCTCACCGTTACACTCGGTCGTTTCTTGATTCTTGAATTAGAACAATGGCTCTATCGCAGAGGAAAAGAATTAAAATCGATCGTGATCGTCGGTAAGAACTCCACCGCTGAACATATTTTTTCGTTATTCACACAGAATCGTTCGCTTGGATATGAAGTTCTTGGATATTATGCTGACGAATCTGCCGAACAATCATCGCCACTGCATCAATGCAGATATCTTGGCAGCGTTACAAAACTCTCGGATGATATTGCCCCGCTTCGCATTCAAAGTGCATTGGTTGCACTTGCACACAACGAACAGGAAAAACTGATCGATCTTCTTCGAAATACTGAAGGAAAAAATGTCGAGTTTATGATGGTACCCGATATGATTGAACTGATGACCAGTCGTATCCGTATTCAGGAGATCGAAGGAATCCCGTTCCTGAAACTAAAAGATATTCCGATGACGACGTGGAACCGAATTTTAAAACGTTTATTCGATATTTTCATTACCATCATCGGCTTGGTCATTGCACTGCCGATCATGGTTGTTGTTGCGATCGCCATAAAACTTTCATCGCCCGGACCGATCTTCTACATTCAAGAACGGGTCGGATTGGATGGTGTATCATTTCCATTGATCAAATTTCGATCGATGCGCATTGATGCAGAAATACAATCGGGTCCAGTTCGTAATAAAAAGAATGATACTCGCGCAACATTGATCGGCAAGATACTTCGCCGAACAAGTTTGGATGAACTACCTCAGTTGTTCAATGTCCTCTTGGGACAAATGAGCATTGTTGGTCCGCGCCCCGAACGTCCCTTTTTTGTTGAACAATTCAAGAATAATGTCCCTAAATATTTAGAGCGCCATAGAGTTAAAACGGGAATGACCGGTTGGGCTCAGGTGAACGGACTTCGGGGAGATGTTCCGATTGAAGAACGAACAAAATTCGATATTTATTATGTGGAAAATTGGTCGCTCATACTCGATATCAAGATCATACTTAAAACAATTCGCGCTGTTATTTTTGCAAAAAATGCATATTAATAGCATTCCCAATATTAAATATTATATTTTCACCGCAAAGAACGCAAAGGGCGCGGAGAAATTTTTGTAACATCTACTAATGAATCTCGGCGCTCTCGGTGCACTCTGCGGTGAACAAGTTTTACAAAACTACATCACTATTTTTTGGAATGGCACTAAGTCGTACTGTAGTCAAGCATTTTCCATTTCGGTAATCGTGTCGACTCAATCGCTCAACTACTTTGTTGAGAAAAACAAATAATTTTATGATTCCTCTCATTGTCTTCTACCTTCATATCGTCGGCATCAGTGCAGTTTTTACATCTGAGTTTCAAAAAGAGGGGATCGGTTCTGCCTTTCTCTCCGTTGGTTTTGTTGTATTAATCTTTTCTGTCGGTTGGACTATCAGTACATTTATACTGAAATACATCATGAACGAAGCAGGATTTGGGATTTGGTTGAATAGAGATGCTATCTCTCTTCTTCTTTTAACAATTGGAGAAGTGATTTTCTATTATTACTATTACAGAGATGAGGGTAAGCAACTCGCAGCAAAATAAATTATTATTGTTTTCGTAAAACATTCGATGATACAAGCAGCAGACTTCCGAATATTACAAAGACATAAAAGAATGGCTCACCGTTAAAGTACCATACTGCCGAAATTCCATAGAGAAGATACAACGCACCGATCAACATCGATATAAACAGAACTCTACTTTCTCCTTTACGGACACGGTTCCATATCCAAACAACTGTCATCCCGAATGCAACCATTGTAGCACCCGCAAAATGCCAGACAACGATCACCAATTTTGATATTTCTTCATTTACTCCCCTCTTTCCAAACTCAACCGTAACTTGATCGATCCCTGAGAAACTATGTCCTAACGCTCCTAGTGCAATAAATATTCCGGTAATGAGCAGGATGGTTAAAAATATTGTACGTTGCATGACTATCCTTCTGAAAATGAACGTTTGCATGATAGAATGAAATTATGAATATAGCGATCAAGTGCAAAACAAATTCCTAGTTTTGCGCTATTCTCGTCTGCTCCCCAACACTTTTAAGTAGTAGAATTGTGTATTCTTGTTCACTATTTTTCCATTCTTCAAAACCATAATATGAGAGAAAGGAAACAAACAATAAAAATCCTGATGCCAATGCAAATAAAATTATATTTGAATATGGAACATTCGACAACGCCGGTAAAATAAAAAGAGTAAAAACAACAATTCCTCGAAATAATACATACCGTGTGATTATAAAATACAATTTACCTTTGGTTCGCAGAGTTGACCAGTTTTGAATATCTTCGTTGTGAAATGCCATTTCTATTTTCCGACCAAAGATCACAAGTATAACAAGGGATAGTATTGAAATTATCTTGGAGGTTATTGCAGAATATTCGTTATTGAAGGAAGTGCCAAGAAGAAAACCACACACAACTCCAAGAATTAAATAGAAATGTGTTAATGATTTGATTTTTGTATTCATATTTTGAGCTCACGCATGTGAAAAAAAAATCCCGCCAAACGGCGGGATTTTTTAATTCGAGATTATATGATTTTTACCCGTTTGGCCTTCTTCTCTTTCGTGTTACACATTTACTTCACTTTCCCGAGTTCTTCTTTTAAGAAATCAATCTTCTTTACAGGACTTGGATCAACGCCATTCAGCATTGCCAGATAAAAGCTGAGCCAATCAGCAAGATAGAGCAGCGAGAATGTACGTGCAAGAAGTGATTTTCCCTCGCTATATACTTCAGTAATACCGTCAGCAAGTCCGCCGATAATTCCTTTGGAAATGTCCATACGTAATTGGATCCGTTTATAATCTTCCCTGTCGCGAAGAATCACAACGTGAATATTCTTCATGAGATCCTTCAAAACTTCCCACCCGACAATTTCATTATGGTTCAATTCAGGAAAGACATGTCCGAATGCAAGCGTTTTAGCGTTTTCGGTGATCTGGCCGCGCCAGCGGGTATTGACAGTATCAAACTTATCTGCACCGGAATAGATGAGAGGGAGTTTCCCGTGGAGTGTTTTTGCGAGATTCAATGCACTGTTATCTGATGCAGAGTGATCCGAATATCGATCTGAAAGTGTATTCAGCAATGCAAGAGTCTCTTTGATTTCTTTCTTTTGGTTCTTGATGAATCCGAGTTTGCTCAACGCGATCAATGTCGGGAAGAACGAATATCCCAATGCCGCCCGTGGCGGAAGTCCGCCGGGGATTTTGATATACGGATGTTTATATTTTTTCGCAATCCGTTCCACTTCACCTCCGGACGTGATGCAGAAGATTAATGCTTTTCGTTTGATCGCATCCTTATACGCCGCTACTGTTTCTTCCGTATTTCCGGAATAGCTGGATATGATCACTAACGTATTCTTTCCGACAAATTCCGCAAAATAATAATGACGATTGACGATCACCGGCACATCACATTTATCGGCAAGATATGCACGAAGAAGATCTCCGCCAATCGCAGAACCGCCAAGACCGGTGATAACGATATTCTTCACTTTTGAAACATTGAGTTTTATGGTTGCAGCTTCACCGATAATGACTGCTTCAGCTGCCTGATTAGGAAAAGTAAGAATGAGATTTCTCATTCCTTTTGGATCGTGTTGTTTGATTAATTCATTCATATTTTTTGATTAATAAATATGGTTACGTGAGTTTTATGTTTGAGTTCCAAGTTTCACGGTTCAGGTTTTAAGGTTAGGGTTGATGCATTGTAGCAATATATCATTCCCCTTAATTTTTGAACCCTGAAACCTGAACCGATTTTTTTTATTCAAGCAGAAGATCAGGAACCATTGTGTGTAGATTCACTTTCAAAAAATCTTTCACATCCTCTTCAGTCTTCATTTCCAATACTCTTCGTGCGATCTCTTCCGCTTCATTATACGACACTGAACGGATAATTTTTTTAATTTCCGGAAGAACATGCGGATTCATACTGAATTCATCCAATCCCAAACCAAGAAGCAGAAGCAATGCAATTGGCTCTCCGGCCATTTCGCCGCACATACTCACCGGTTTGCCGGTTCGATGTCCTTCGTTGATAATGTGGCGTATCGTTTTTATTACTGCTGGGTTAAATTCTTGATACAGTTCGGAGACAACTTCATTTCCTCTGTCAACTGCCAATAGATATTGGATAAGATCATTCGTCCCGATACTTAAAAAATCAACTTCTTCAGCAATATCTCCTGCAATAACAGCAGCTGAAGGAATTTCAATCATTGCGCCAATTTTGATGTTTTCATCAAAAGGAATGGACTTTTCCCGTAGATCTTTTTTTGCCTGTTCCAGCAGTTCTTTTGTCCTGCGAATTTCTTTCAATCCGGAGATCATTGGAAGCATGATCCATACTTCGCCGTATGCACTCGCACGCAGCATTGCTCGAAGCTGCGTTAGAAATACTTCCGGACGATCCAGAAGAACACGTATTCCTCTCCATCCTAAGAATGGATTCTCTTCATTTGTTGGATTAGAGACGACTTTATCGCCGCCGATGTCGAGCGTACGCATGACTACTTTGAATGGTGCAGATTTTTCTACGATCGCTCTGTATTCCCCGAATTGTTCGTCTTCACTCGGGTAATTTTCTGTTCGGAGGAATAATCCTTCGGTACGGTACAATCCGATTCCGTGAGAGCCTTTGGTGTGAACATTTTCTGCTTCTTCACTGAACTCAATGTTACATGACAACTGCACGATCTTTCCATCAAGTGTTTGCGCGGTCAATTCACGGATCTCTTTTAATGAAGCATCAAATAACTCATGTTCTTCTTTTCTTTCTTTACAGCGGATTAAGGTTTCTTCGCTTGGATGAATGACAACATTTCCGGAATAACCGTCAACGACGATCGTATCACCCGGTTGAACAAATTTTGTTACCTCTTTCAGACCAACGACCGATGGAATATTGAGTGAACGGGAAAGAAGTGCGGCATGGGATGTTGTTCCTCCCATATCCGTTGCATATGCGAGCACCTCATTTCTGCTGAACAGTACAGTATCTGCCGGCGTAAGAATTTCGGAAATCACAATTGAATTCGGTTCAAAGCGGGAGATGAGTTTTTCCTGCTGGATATTTCTGATCACACGATTCTTTACATCTTCTACATCGTGTGCTCGCTCCCGCATATATTCATCGGCAGAATTCATCATCAATTGCTGGTATTTCGAGATCTCGCGATGGACTGCATATTCAGAGCTTTTCAGTTCTTTTCTGATCCTCTTACGAATAGAATCAAACAAAACAGCATCTGACAGGATCATGATTTGCGCTTCAAAGATCTTCGCTTTTTGGCTTCCGACCTTTTGTTCCGTCAATTGAAGAACCTTTTGAAGTTCTTTTTCGGAACGTTCAATGGAATGCTGAAGCCGTTCAAGTTCTGCCGGCACTTCGGCTTCAGTAATGGATTTATCTTCAATACGAGGTGCCTGCTTTGCAAAGACGTACACCTTCCCGATCACAATACCGGGCGATGCAGGGATTCCATGAAGCACTATTTCTTTTTTTGTTTCCACAAATTTATTTCATTTCTTCAATGATCAATCGTAATACTTCTTAAATAATTCTTCATTTCATGAGCTACAAAGATTCCGCTCAATTTCTCTTCAAGCAGTCAAACTAAAACAACATTATACTACATCTCATCAAATCCACGTTCAAATAATCCTACGACAGTCTGCATTGCCTGCTCTTCATCGTCTCCTTCAAACTTCAATTGCAATGTTGAACCTTGTTCAGCCGCCAGCGTCATTACTCCAATGATACTCTTTCCATTGATCTCAAATCCATCTTTATAGATGAAAAATTCGGATTTAAATTGTGCCGCAAGTTTTACTAATGCCGCCGCAGGACGTGTATGCAATCCGGCTCTATTTCGTATCGTTACTTCTTTTTCGATCATATTAGAATTGTCGGTTCAGAACCATATTGGAAAACCAGAAGAGCATTTCCCGCGCCGGTGTATCGCGCAATTTCTCTAACTGCAGATTCGCCTGACGAATATCCTTATCTATTGATTGTTTAGCAAGTTCTATAATCCCGTACCGTTCATAGATCTCTTTCACCAATGGAATATTCTTCGCAGAAGTTCCTTTGTGCTTAAAGATCGACTGAATCAATTTTTTATCTTTTCCTTGAGCTCGTTCGAATGCTCTGATCAGCAAAAAGGTTTTTTTTCCTTCAATGATATCTCCTCCGATCTTTTTACCGAACTCCTTTTCATCCGCTACCACATCGAGCAAATCATCCTGAATTTGGAATGCGCGTCCGATGTAGGTGCCGAATGAACGAAGCGCTCGAATCTCACGTTCCGTTCCTCCGCCGATCAATCCGCCGATCTCTGATGATACGGAAAATAATTTCCCTGTTTTTTTAGCGATCATCAACAGATAATCATCGATCGAAACATCCTGCAGCATCTCATATTCTTTATCGAATGCCTGTCCCTCGCAAACCTCAACAACTCCTTCCGTAAACACATCGGCCACCTGTGCAATTGCTTTGGATTTTGTCCGTAATAATTCGCGATAAGCAAGAGCAACAAGTTCATCGCCAACGAGAATCGCGATATTGCTGTCCCATCGCACATGCACCGTAGCTCTGCCGCGTCGTGAATCAGCATTATCCATAATATCATCGTGGACAAGGGTAAAATTATGCAAAACTTCAATTGCAACTGCAGCATTCAACGCTTCATTCATCGATCCACCGACTGCTTCGCAGGAAAGAACGATCAACAAAGGACGCATTCGCTTTCCGCTTGCCGAAAGGACATATTTCATCGGCTCATAGAGCGACACCGGTTCTTTCTTTCGAATGCAGGAATGAATCTTCTGATCGATCAGCGTTTTATATTTATGGTATTTCTTTTCGTATGATTTCATAACATTGAATTACTACAGAGATATGACGATAGAATTGAATACTAAGATGGTATTCGTCGTAAACTCTTGCTGTTCTGTAGAGCTTCTATTGAAGAAGCACCGATCAGGAACATGCTCCCTTTACATTCCAGGTGTATTTGTTCGATCTTTTTTCGGAGTCCCTTTTTACCGCTTTTCATTAATGATTGCAATAACGGTCGCGCTGATGCAGTCATATCGGCACCAAGCACAATTGATTTTGCACAATCAATCCCATTTGAAATCCCGCCGGAAGAAATTATGGTAAGATACGGGAATTTATTTTTTAACGGGGCTACTTCCTGCAAAGCATCGACAGTCCGAATTCCCCAATCCCAAAATGGATTCCAATCAACTTCTAGATTATCTGAACGACGCAGAATTTCTACTCCTGCCCAGCTAGTTCCTCCAGCACCGGCGACATCAATATATCGAACACCAATATCAGTTAATCGACGCGCAACATCATATGATATTCCTGCTCCAATTTCTTTGACAATGATTGGAATTGAAAGTCCTTTCAAAAGTTTTTCAATTCCTTTCAACACTCCGCGGAAATTTGTATTCCCTTCCGGTTGTAAAAATTCCTGCAGCGGATTGAGATGAACGGCAAATGCATTTGCTCCTACAAGATCTGCAAGTCTCTGAATGGATGAAATGTCTTTTAAAACTGCAACTTCCGGTGCACCGATATTTCCGATGATTGGTATTGAGGGTGCAACTGATCGAACTACCGAAAACGACCGATGATATGTTTTATTCTCAATCGCCTGGCGCTGACTGCCAACACCCATTGCAAGATGATATTCCTCGCATACTTCAGCCAATTGTTGATTGATCTTTTCTGCTTCAGGATAACCACCCGTCATACACGAGATCAAGAATGGAAATGAAATTCTTTTGCCAAGGAACATTGTTGACGGATCAACATCCGATAGATTGATCTCCGGAAGTGCATTATGAACGAATTCCCATTCTTCAAATCCGGATGTTTTCATCTTAAACGAAACATTTTTCTTCACGGCCAACTCTACGTGATCTCGTTTACGGGATGTTGTTGTTCGCTTTTTCATTAAAAAATAATACCCAAATAATAAAGAATATGCAAGAAAGTGGAATTATTAAGTTGAATATGGCAACCACTAATTAATTACTTCTTAAAATAGGAACGAAAAAACTCTTTCGGGCGAATTGCCAGTATTGCACTTACCAACCCCTTGAACACAATTTCGCCGAAAATAATCGAAGCCACTTCGCGAGTGGTAAAGACACCGGCAAATGCGATCAGATTGAATAACAAACTATCCAGCGGTATACTCACGCTATTGCTTTTGAGCACCCGCATTCCCCACGTATTGTTGATAAAATGCTGATAGATTTCAGTATCGGCAGTTTCGGCAAGAACAATTGCGATCAACGATGCAGCCACTATTCTCCATTCAACCCCTCCCACAACGGTGACAATAAGATTGATCACCGTTGCAAGTGCGATCATTTTATAGACATTTATACGTCCCAGTGATTGGTGAACTCTGTCTCTTGCCGTAAATGTAAGTCCAAAAATGAACGTTGCAATGGAAACTTGTCCAAAAATAGGAAAGTGGATAAACCACGTTGCGGTGTAATTGGCGGCTACTGTTGCTGCGATGTAGATGATTGCGAAGAGCATAAAATAAAATCCCCGCTGTAAGCGGGGTATTTTGTTGTCGGGAAGACAGGATTCGAACCTGCGACTTCTTGGTCCCAAACCAAGCGCTCTAGCCGGGCTGAGCTACTTCCCGATTTTTTTGACAATTCAATATAATCAATTTTACTAATATTTGGAACGAAAATTTTGAATTTTTTTTACGCTGATAAAAAGCCCGCAAAATGAACATGAAGAAAATATTAATACTCGCTAATAAGAATGATTACTACATAATGTGTATATAGAATTCAATTTGAAAGATATTCTTCTTTGAAATTCAATACCACTATCGGCAGCAGCACAACATGAAATCTTGAGTCAGCTAGAATATTATTTTAAATAAATCATTGGAGAGCGGAGAAATAGGTCTTGTTTTGAATTTATTTTCATTGAGTGCAGAGTAAAAATACGCTAACTTTTTTAAATATCTATTTCTTACCATTTTGAGCATTCAATGAAAAAACCTTTGCAATTATTTCCGGTACCCACTATCAATTCTATTCAACACATGATCATCCATTCCATGAACCACTATGGCGACAAACTGGCAATGGAAGATCTGAACGACACTCCAATTCCCCGCGTTACATACTCTGCTCTTGCCAAGAATATTTTCAAATTCGGAACGGCATTGAAAAAATTAGGAATAAAAGAGCGGACACATATCGCCGTGATCGGCGAGAACAGAGTGCAGTGGGCGATCAGTTATTTAACCGGTGCATGTTTCAATTTTGTGATCGTTCCAATCGATAAGAATTTAAGTACGAATGAAATTCTAAACGTCATTCATGAATCAGATGCTGAAGCTGTGATCTTTTCAGAACAATTTGAGCCGATCTTCCGGGAAAAACATACTTCGCTGCTAAAAGTGAAACAGTATATTTCGATGGATAGCACCGCAAACGGCGGAAATTTTTATTCGATGATGGAACTGATACAGCATTCCAGCGGCTGCTCTGTTGATGAACTTCCAAAGATCGAGCCGAAAGAAATGAGTGTTATCATATTCACATCGGGAACACTGGGTCGTGCAAAAGGTGTCATGCTTTCACAACATAACATCGCACAGAATCTTACTGCAATGCTGAGTGTTTTTTTCATGTATCCTGCAGATAAATTTTTATCAGTGCTTCCTATGCACCACACCTATGAATGTAATTGTGGAATGCTTTGTCCGCTGTATGCAGGCTCATCCATTCATTTTGCGCGTTCATTAAAAACGGTTGTGGATGATCTTCAGCGGGTTAAAGCAACAATCTTACTTGGAGTTCCTTTGTTATACGATAAAATGTTCAAACGAATTCATAAGGGAATTCGTGAGAAGAAAGCTGTGTCTGCAATTCTCGATCCATTGATCCGTCTGACCGATACTGCACAACAGTTCGGATGGAAAGGTGCAAAGAAAACAATTTTCAAGGAGATCCATCATAAATTCGGAGGCTCGATCCGTTCGTTTATTGCCGGCGGTGCAGCACCTGATCCAATGGTTGCAAAAGGTCTGCGCGATCTTGGTTTCAATTTTATTCAAGGGTATGGTTTGACAGAAACATCACCAATTCTTGCATTGAATCCGCTTTCTAATTTTAAGGATGATGCCGCAGGTCTGCCTTTGCCCGGAGTTTCAATTTCGATTCACCAGCCAAACCCCGATGGCATTGGTGAGGTGTATGCAAAAGGCCCAAATGTTATGTTGGGATATTATAAAAATCCCGCTGCGACGGCAGAAGTTTTTGATGGAATTTGGTTTAAGACCGGTGATCTAGGGTATATCGATCGGGATGGCTTTCTTCACATTAGCGGAAGAAAAAAGAATGTGATCATCTCGAAAAGCGGAAAGAATGTCTTTCCGGAAGAAATTGAGGATGTGCTCAACCGCAGTCCCTTTATATTGGAATCATTGGTCTATGGCGAAGAAGATGCAAAGTTGGATGAGATCATTGCGGCACAAATTGTAGTCGATGCAGAAGCAATGATCGAATATTCGGAGTCGAAGGGAAAGCAGATCACCAATGAATTGATCCATTCAATTATAGCCGATGAGATCAAAAAAGCAAACAAACAATTAAGCAGTTACAAGCAGATACGAAAATTTGTGATACGCGATCAGGAATTTCAAAAGACCACTACACAAAAGATCAAACGATTTGCAAATCTTCAGCACCAACCGACAGAAAGTATTTAAAATTAAAAAACCGTGTCGAGATATTTCTATCGGCACGGTTTTTATTTTCAACGTGAAGTTAATGTTTCTTTCCTTCAATAGCGGCGATCTCGTTCAATAGATCCCGTTTTGTGAAACCTGATTTTCTCATCAATGAAACGACAAATCCTTCCAGTTGCTCTTTCGTTTCATCATCAATTTCCATCGACGTCATGATCATCACAGGAATATTGAATGTTGCAGAGCTATGTTTTAATTGATATGCGACATTGAATCCGGACATCTCGGGCATCACGAGGTCAAGAATGATGAGATCCGGTTTTTCCTTTTCTGCAAGCACGAGTCCATCTTTTCCGTTATGTGCTTTAATGACAGTGCATCCCTCAGCTTCAAGAATGATCTGTACAAGATCGGTCACCGATTTATCATCGTCGATCACCAAAATCTTCGCGGAATTTTGTCTCCCGTTACCCTCAACTTTTTTTACAGCTGCAATAAGATCATCTTTTTGCACCGGTTTGACAAAATACTCTACAGCACCAAGTCCGAATCCTACGTTTCGCTCATCGACCATAGAAATAATGATCACAGGAATTTCTCTGCACAATGGATGTTCTTTTAATTCCCTCAGAACCTGCCATCCATCTTTCACCGGAAGGAGGATGTCGAGAGTGATAACATCCGGCTTCCACATTTTTGCTTTTTCCAACGCTTCAACACCGTTTGTTGCAATTTCAATTACATAGCCGGCTTCACTTAAATAGGTATGCAGTAATGTTCTTGCATGCGGCTTATCTTCAACGATCAAGACTCTCCGTTGACGCGATCGATCGGTGGTCTCGGAAATCTTTTTAAATACTTTTTCGGCTTCATTTTCTACCTGAACCATCATTGGAATACGAACAATGAACGTGCTTCCTTCACCGTAATCACTCAGAACGACCAACGAACCGCCATGCAGTTCTGTAAGTTTTTTTGTAATCGCTAGACCGAGACCGGTTCCTTCGATCTTCTTTGCACCCTGATCAGTTTGTTGAAATGGCTGGAATAACTTCTGCAAATCATCGTGACGAATACCAACACCAAAATCTTGAACCGAAAATTCAATATCATGATTCTTTCTTGTAGCAGAAAGAATAACTTTACCCTCCGAATTACTGAATTTAATGGCGTTGGATACCAGATTCAAAAGGATTTGTTTAAGACGGACTCCGTCAGCAATAATATCATCCAACTCCTCGTCCAAGATAATTTCAAATTTCAATTTCTTCTCTTCAACTTGCGGCTGCACAACCTGCTTGATCCCTGCCACCAAATTTCTGATACCGACCGGAGCAAACCGCAGATCCATTTTCCCTGCTTCGATCTTTGAAAGATCGAGAATATCATTGATCAAATGAAGCAAGTGCGTTCCGCTCGATTTGATCGCTGCATTATATTGAGTCAATGATTCGGGAGTTAGCGAGATCCCCTCTTCAGTGATCAAGTCAGAGAATCCGATAATCGAATTGAGCGGTGAACGAAGTTCATGACTGAAGAATGCGAGAAATCTCTTTAATTTATCATGAGCATCCTGCGTTTGTGATCGTTGAATCTCAAGGTCCACATTCTTTACGCGAAGTTCATCAATCAATCCTCTTCTGCTTATCCCCAGAGATATTTCGCTGGTAAGAAGCGAAAGGAACGACATTTCCTTTTCGACAAGATCGCGCGATGTATTGATAAGGATCTCCAGCACTCCAAGTTTTTCTTTACCAATACATAATGGCAATGAAACCAACGTTGTTACGCTTGATGTAACTACCTTTTCCGGTGAGAACGAATAGAGAATACTGCGTGATACGTCTGTCGTGACAATTTTATTGCCAGTTAAAAATGCTTCAATGCTGGCAAAATTTGGATTTTCTACTATCGATAACGAGTAGAAATTTTTTTGCTGATTGGAGAACGGAATATCCGGAGCAAGCAGGATCAGCTGTTCATCGTGTGAACGGTGAAAATAGAGCAGAACATTCTGAAGTGGAAGCTCGTAATGTTTTGTAATTGAGGAGACAATATCAGCGCAGAGGTCCTCAAGTTGTCCGGCAGTGTTGATAGCATGGGAAATATCCAACAGAACATTTCTTTGAAGGTGCTGACGTTTTTGTTCAGTAATGTCCTGTAAAAAAACCGACAAGCCGTTCTGGTTCGGATAGATCCGAAAATCAAACCATCGATCATATTTATGATCAAGATATCTTTTTTCGTGGGATTGGAACGATTGCGTTTCCATTGCACGACGATATTTTTCCCCTAACTCATCTTTATCCAAATTGAGAAAAACTTCAAAGATGTTTTTCCCCAGAACTTCAGAACGGGAAAAAAGGGTCCCTTCTTCTGCAGCTTTGTTGAAATAGGTAAAGATGAAATTCTTATCTAACGCAAAGAAACCGCCGCTGATACTTTCTAGAACTTCTTCAGGATTAAGATGTGGTTGGGCCATTGTGTAGTTGAAACAAAAAAATATTTATCGTTTTAAATGGGGCGGTTGAAATCCGCGATATGTATCAAACTGTGAATCATAGAATACTAAATTAAAAGAACTGTCACGCAACGTTCCGCCTGACGGGTATAGATAGAATTCGGATAATGTATCAGATTTTACCTTAGATAACAATCCATTTATGGTATAAAATTTAACCGTGTAGAATCCGTTGGAATATGGTGCAGTTTTCAACTGCGAATGGAGATTCTGTTCACTGAAGATACATAGATCAGTGTTCATCGGTCTGTCAACCCCAATTCTGCCAAGGCATCCGGTCGAATGAGCATCAGTAAATGCGATTGCTGAACGATGAGATACTGTTTCCCCTCAAATTCAATTTCGATAGCGGCATCTCTAAGGAATAATGCATAATCTCCCTCTTCAGCCTGAAGCGGAATATATTTTACCGGATCTTTTGGTGCTGACCAGGATTCCTGATCGATGAAGTTCGGATTCACAACCGGATAACCTGGTCCAACCTTGATAATATAGCCTGCCTGAACTTTATCTTTTTCCTTTACACCCGGAGGGAGATACAGACCATGTGCCGTTTTTTCCTGACCCTTGTCAGGTTCAATCAGCATCTTGTCGCCGACAAGAAATATTTTTTTCTTCGTTGTGAGTGTCATAGTTCTTCAATGATAATATACAAAGAAATAAATATTGTATACATTAGAAAATAGTAATTAGAATACCATAATATTAGTTAAAAAGAGATTTCAAGGATAATAAATGGGTGTATTATTTAGAATCCCAAGTCGGCTCGATGACAAAATACAATTTCGAAGGTCTCAATCATAGATTTGGTGCGAGGTTATATACAAATGCAGGAAAACATACAGTCTGATTTAAACAACCTGAGAATGCATTTGTATACCGATCTTTTTAAGGAATTCATTAGGGAGTTCTCCACCGGCAAAGATAAAAACAAACGAGTTATTAATTTCCTTTTCACCGTCTTGGGTTTGCAATAGTACGGTATGTTCACGAATTTCTTTCACATCGGAATTGAACAATACGGTAATTTTCTTACGAGAGACAAAATCATCTATGTGGGCTTTATTCCGTTCTTTAATTCGTGAAAACTCATTTTTTCGATAGGAGAGAATGACTTTGTTGTTATTTTGCGAGGCCAATCCAACTGCTGCTTCAATCGCTGAATCTCCTCCTCCAACCACAAGAATATCTGCATTGTTATACGTTGCCGCATCAATTAGACGATAAGTAACTTTTGACCGATCTTCACCGGGTACGCCGAGTTTTCGAGGAGTACCTCTTCGTCCAAGTGCTAACACGACATATTTGGCTGTAACTACTTTTGTTGTAGTCGTCAACGTAAATACGTTATCATTCTGCTCGATGTTTGTTACTTTTTCATTAGTGGCAATTTTCAATTGTATTTTTTCAATAATTGAATTCCATAATTCAAGTAATTGTTCTTTGCTAGCTTCAGTAAATTTGAGTTTACCCCACAGTGGCAATTCAACCGGACTCGTCATGACAATCTTCGCTCTTGGATATTGCAAGATTGTTCCTCCAATATCACCCTGTTCAAGAATGATATATCGAAGGTTTTTTTCTTGAGCGGTTAATCCGGCGGTTAATCCGGATGGTCCAGCACCAATGATCGCAACATCAACCATATCATCTCGAGAAGCTTGAGGCAACACAGCAATATGTTCAATCACTTTCTTACCCTGAGATATTGCATTTTTGATCAAACCCATTCCGCCAAGTTCGCCAACAATGAACATCCCCTTTACCGTCGTTTCAAAATTGTTTCCAAGAATCGGAAGATCCGCGCTACGTCCCGGTTTAGCCATCATCAGTTCAATTCCGCCAACAGGACATGCTTCCGCACAAAGTCCGTGACCTACGCATTTTGCACCATGGATCAGAACGGCTTTCCCTTCGATTAAGCCAAGCACTTCACCCTCCGGACATGCCTTCAAACAAACTCCGCACCCAATACATTGCATCGCATCAATATGAGGATGCATTGTTAATGCTTCATCAAGACCTGAGACCTTCATCTTTTTAAATTTTTCACGGGCTTTATTTTCCTTCTTCTGGAATTTTCTTACATACGGAATAACCGTAACAAGAATTAGCACAACGGTAACCGCCATCGTGATCAATGTATCATTCATATTAAAATCTCATTCCAATTTCAGCAAAGGCACGAACGCTGTTCATTGTTTTATCCAACACTCCGTCCACAGATAGTGAAGAATAGAACATCCGGGATATCCTGTAATTCAAACTCGCCGTAGCAGTGTGTGTAATATAGTCCTGTTGAAGTGAAAGAATCTTGAACGCATAATAATCATATCGCAGGGAAGCGTTCAACGAATAAAAGAAAGTTCTGTCAATATCAATAGTAAAATTATTCCCGTCAGAGTAAACTCCAATGATCTTGGCGTATCGAACGCCGGCAGAGATCTCGGAACTTAATATATCGTTCATTCGGACTGAACCATCAAATGTTTTAGCATCTCGAGCATCTCCTTTTTTGGTACGATAGACCAATCCTCCGGAAATAGAAATATAATATGGAAGTCGGACTGTTGCACTAGCGCGCATTCCCTGCATAAAATTCTTATCAAACAGCGTATCAGAAATTGCTTTCATGGTCTCAAAGAGATACACCGAACGGGTTCCGTCATACCCAACGTTAGTGGATAACCATTCCACAGGATAATAATTAATAGAAAGGAATGTATTGGATAATTTAACCGTTGAACTTTTTTTACCGTTATTGATATCCTGCAGATCCAATTCTGAGCTTTCGTAGATTGAAAGATCGGAACTCAAAGCGGCAAAATTTTGCAGATAGATAAATTCTCTATCAATCTTTCCTTTCACCTGCTGGCGAATATACGCAACAGTTCCATCGTAATGCCGGAAATAATCTTTCCCTGAAGTATAACTGACAAATACTGCTTCTTTCGTATTGTCCGAATTAACATTAATCGATTGATCCATGACATTAGCCCCGAACATTACACCAGCGGTAAAATCTCCCTGCCGAGCAAAGAAATGAGCACCATCAAACACACCCATTCCACCAACAAATCGTGAAGTCATTCGTCCAAGTCCATAGCCAAATTGATCATTGGGAAGATCATGCTGCAACTGAAATTCATACACACGAGTTTTGAATCTGGTTGATCCTCCGTAACGCTGATAACTGTTCGTGAGATCATAGTAACTTCGGGTATACATCGAAAATTCCAGACCAGTGCCGTAAATATTCCGGACATTCAGTCGAAGTAACGGTGCTGGTTGACTCAGATTGAAACGGGAATCTTCAGCAAGCATTCCTGAATACTGAAAAGAAACTCTTCCTGAAATAACATTATCAGTTCTTTCAATAGACGCTTTTATAGGTGTTGCTGTAATGAATTTGTTTACGCTGTCATTTGCCGTTTCGACAGGGATGGTAGCTTTGGATGCTGTGATCACAATATCCTTTTTGCTTATTCCACTATCGCCGACCGTGATCAAACCTTCACCAGTCAAAATTTGAGCAGATGAAGATTTTTTGGAAACAGCTGTAATCACAAGAGATGCAATTATTTTTTGGTTCTTTAGAATATCAACGGTATCGCCGATGACAAATCCTGCGTCTCGGCCGGCATCAAGATAGACAACAGATGAAGTAATATATGAAACTGATGCTCGTATTTTTTCACCCGATGTTACATTCATTGCCATCAAGACAATCAACAGTGAATAAATAGTGCAATAGAACCTCAAACGAATCATCATTCACTTCCTCTTGGGTGACATCGATAGCATGCCGTGCTTTGGTATACATACCCTGAAACTTCCCCCTGATGTTTTCGGTCCATTGACGATTTATTATGCTCGTGACAATTAATACATTCAAACTGTGAATAGTTCGCTGAATTTGTATGACAATCTCCGCAGGTGCTCCATCGACCCGGGCGATGTTTGGAGCCCGATGAAATCGGAAAATAAGATTCATGCGGAAACAATGCTGCCGGTTTCCATGTTAATGCTCGGTGACATGTTTCACAATTCGTTGGAAAATTTGCCGTTTTATGGTTTGGATTCGTCGTAGCCAAATATTCTTTTTCGTGACATGTTAAACAGACAAGCGCAACACGCCGGAATGAATCGTTTTGATGACACTGATTACACGGAACACCTTCATGGGCGCCGCGAAGCGGGAAATCAGTTTTGTTGTGATCGAAACCATTTCGCCATGATTGAGCTTCAACTGAATGGCATCGTTCACAATCTGTACTAAATCCTCCCCGCACATGATTCGGCAATACCGATGATTCAAAACTTTCACGATGGCAAGTATAACAATTCTTTGACGTTCCAATAAATTTTAAAGATGAATGGCAATCGATGCATAAAGCGTTCTGGTGCTGCCCTCGTAACGGATAACCGGTAGAAGAGTGGTTGAACTTCATTGGTTGAGCTAATTTTTTCCAGGAGTCAGTTCCATGGCACGATGTACAATCTTCTTTCAACACCCCGTGTGGAGACTGTTGTGCAATCAATAATTCGGCGTTGACTATATGAATTATACAAATCAATAAAAGTTTCTTATTCATCAATTCCCACGCGGATGACATTTATAGCACGCCGTACTTTCATACACATAACCTGTTTTTCCCTGATGGTCTTTATCAACACTAGCTTTGTTACTATGTTCATGACAGGTAATACAAGTGAATGATTGAAAATTCGACGGATTCTCATGACAATCTTGACACGTTGTCCATCGACCCGGTCTGTGTTTATCACCTGTCCCAATCGGGAAATATGTAGCATGATTGAATGACGATGGTTTCCAGGCCGTTGTAGTATGACATGTCATACAATCAGTCGGATAATGTGCAGAAGCATGCGCCGGATTTGTTGAAGCATTATAATCTGTCAAATGACAATCGAAACATATTTTTGATGTTCCCTTGTATTGCCCATTTTTATGACAATCTCCACAAGATGCAGAAATATGAGCTCCCAGCAACGGAAATGCCGTTGTATTGTGGTTAAAGGTTGCCGGTTTCCATGCTACATTCGAATGACAGGTTAAACAATCATGTGAAAATTGAGAGGACACATGATTTGGTGCAGTTGTCCCATTAAAGTCTGACAAATGACAATCATAACACAACGTAGGTGTACCTTTGTACTGATTGTTTTTGTGGCAATCAATACATGCAACGGCATTGTGTGCACCAAGCAATGGAAAACTGGTTGTTGAATGGTTAAATGTCGCTGGTTTCCATGCAATCGTTGAATGACAAGTCAAACAATCATGGGAGAATTGTGAAGTAACATGGTTTGGATTTGTTGTAGTATTAAAATTATTTTGATGACAGCTGAAGCAATCCGATGGTAATCCTTTGAATACTCCATTCGTGTGGCACGATGCGCATGTTGCCGAAACGTGAGCTCCAACCAAAGGGAACAAAGTTGTATTATGATTGAAGGTTGATGGTTTCCACGCAATTGTTGAATGGCATGTTAAACAATCATGCGAGAATTGAGCTGTTGTATGATTCGGATTTGTCGTACTGTTGAAATTGTTCTGGTGACAGCTAAAACAATCAGACGGCAACCCTTTGAATACCCCATTCGTGTGGCATGATGCACACGATGCCGAAATGTGAGCTCCAACCAACGGGAACGATGTTGTATTATGATTGAATGTTGACGGTGTCCATGCAACGGTAGAATGACATGATAAACAATCGTGTGAGAATTGGGCGGCGGCGTGATTCGGATTTGTTGTACTATTAAATTTATTTTGATGACAGCTGAAGCAATCTGACGGCAATCCTTTGAACACTCCGTTGGTATGGCATGATGCACAGGTTGCCGAAACGTGAGCCCCTACCAATGGGAATGATGTTGTACTATGATTGAATGTCGCCGGTTTCCAAGCAACATTTGAATGACAGGTCATACAATCATGGGAGAATTGCGAGGTCACATGGCTTGGGGTTGTGGTGCTATTAAATTCACTCTGATGACAACTGAAACAATCAGAAGGTAATCCTTTAAATTGACCAGTAGAATGACACGATGAACAATCTGCAGTTTTATGAGCCCCTGCCAATTGGAAATTTGTCTTGTTATGATCAAATGTTGATGGATTCCATTTACTATTGGTGTGACACGTCAAACAATCATGCGTAAACCGACCAAGGGAATGGTTCGGTTTTACAGCTTTTGTGAATTCTTGTTGATGACATGAAAAACATTCTGTAGAAATACTTTTAACCTGTTTCCCACCATGACATGACGCACACGGTGCGGCAAGATGAGCTCCGGTCAATCGAAAATTTGTTTTATTGTGATCAAAAGTGGCCGGCTTCCAACTTATATTCGTATGACAATTCAAACAATTTTCCGAAAGCTGCATTACAGAATGATTCGGCATAATTGCTTTTGCAAAATCTTTTTGATGACAACCAAAACAATCTTTTGCTAGACCTTTAAATTTACCGCCGACATGGCAGGATGCACAATCAACTGTGTTATGAGCACCCACTAATTGAAAACTCGTTTTATTGTGATCAAATGTTGAAGGCTTCCAGGTAATGTTCGTATGACACGTTAAACAATCATGGGATAATTGTCCGGTAACATGATTTGGAAGTGTAGTTTTAACATAATCTTTGCCATGGCAACTATAACAATCCGTTTGAATTGCTTTGAATGATCCACCTGTATGACACGAAGAACATTCTACGCTTGCGTGGGCTCCCACCAACCTAAAATTGGTCTTGTTATGATCGAATGTTGCCGGCTTCCACGCATTGATGGTATGACAAGTTAAACAATCATGTGAAAATTGACCTTTTTTATGATTTGGCGCAGTTGTTTGTGTAAAAACTTTTTGATGACAACTATAGCAGTCCTGAGATAATCCTGAATATTTATTATTGGAATGACACGAAGCGCAATCAACTGAAAGATGAGCACCCACCAATTGAAAATTGGTCTTAGAATGTTGAAAAATAGAGGGTTTCCATCCGGTTAAATTATGGCATGAAAGGCAATCGTGGGAAAATTTACCGAGTTGGTGATTCGGCGAAAGTGCTTTATTAAAATCAGCAGTATGACATTTGAAGCAATCTGTCGGTGTTGATGTGAATTTTTTTGTCGTATGGCACTGAATACATTGGGCGTTTGCATGCGCGCCCTGAAGTGAAAATCCTGTTGTTGTATGATCAAACTTCATCGGTTTGGCAAGAACTTTCCACCCTTCTGTTGTATGACAATTTATACAAGCTATTTTAATTGGACCATGCGGTGAACTCTGTCCATAACCGAAGGTCAAGACAAGCAACAGTATCGCAACAAAACGCAATGCGATCGAAGCTATGCTGGATGACAATCTATACATGCGGCTCCCAATGGTTTGTAGGTGATAATTTTTTTCTGATTGATCATTGTCGGTTTATGACATTTTTCACAAGCAACGTTTGCATGTTTTCCGGTCAGAGAAAAACTTGCTTGAGTATTGTGATCAAATAATAATGATTTCCAATTTTTATCGATATGGCAGCGCTCACAATCGGTCTTGCCGTTTTTAGCAAATTGTCCCCCATGTCGGTCTTCGTGACACGTTACGCATTTTGTACCAACTCCGACATACTGAACAATATTATTCTTCTGTTTATGACATTCTGAACAAACGATTGACGCATGTTTTCCTCGAAGAGGAAATTTTGTTTTGTCATGTGAAAATTTCAAAGCTTGCCAGGAATCATTTGAATGACATGTTTCGCATCCATTGGTAGATTTACTTGCAAATTGTGTTCCGTGAATATTCGCATGGCATGTAATACATTCTACTGTATCCTTCCAATGGAAAATTCTTGTACTCTTTGCCTGAACTTTCCCCTCGGTGTGGCATTTTCCACAAGGTGTTGCAATATGGCTTCCGATCAACACGAAACGGCTTTGTGCATGTTGAATGATTCCATATTGAGAGGGTATAAATCCTTTTTCAGTATGACACGATTCACAAGCACCGCCATCTTTTCGTGATTCGAATTGTCTTCCATGTGCGTCATTATGACAATTGCTGCATTTATTGAATCGTGTGATATGAAAACCGAATTCTCCGCTCACATTCTTCACTTTTGGATTTTTTTCATGACATTGTTCACATTTCAATTTTAAATGTTTTTCTTTCAATGGAAATGCTGTCTTAGAATGATCGAATTGTGATCCTTTTACTTCGTGCCACGATTCTGTTGTATGGCATTGTGTACATTCTTGTTTGAATTTTCCTTTATGAGGATCCGAATGACAGGATTGACACGATGAGAATTCAATATCAATAAACCGAGTCACTGAACCATTGTCCCATGTTTTTTTATGGCATTGGGCACATTCGACTTTAGTGTGTGCACCTACTAATTTAAATTCTGCTTTCTCATGCGTAAAGAGATTAGCCGGCTTCCATTGAGCAGTTGTATGACACTCTGCGCATTTTTGTTTGAATTGTCCTTTGTGTTCGTCTTTATGACACGACGAACATTCTGTCGATAATCCCAAATAGGTAGAGGTTTTCCGATCATTTGAGAATGCTTGAATATCCTTAGCAGTAATTTTTGACACTGTATGACATTTTTCACATTCAACCTTACTATGTTTTCCGTCCAAAACAAAACCAACCACAGAATGATTGAATGTTTTTTTATCAAAACGGATGATTGAAAATTCACGGCCATGATGATCTTTATGACATTCCACACATTGTTTTGAAACAACCGTTTGGTGAAATCCTTTTTTTTGAGCAACTCTCGATTGAATCTCTTTGTGACAATCAAGGCACCGGTCATTGGACAAGGTCCTTCCGACCGTATGGCAATTTGTACAATTATCCATCCCCTCTAAATGCTGATGTCCTTTAAATAAATCGCCAGGAGATATTTGCGCAAATACAATTGAACCAAAAACAATACTGCAAAATATCACTTGTATGAGGCTTGCTTTCATCACTATTTTCCTGCCGGAAGAAAATGAGTTTTAGCCTGTAGTGCTTCCGTGCTGTTTGGTGCAACTTCCATCAGATATTTCAATATTTTTTCGGCTTCTGGAGTGTTTCCTTTTGTTGCATAAAGCATGGCTTTATTATAGAGAGCTTTTGGATTATCTTTTTTGAAACGCAAGATACGCTCTGTGATCTCCAATGCTTTGTCATACTTTTTTTCATTATAAAAGCAAACAGATAAATCGAATAGCAAGGAGTCATTTTTTGGCTGAAGAACTATCGCTTTATCAAAATATCGAATTGCTTCAGATGTTTGGTGACCGTCCATCAAGAGCCTTGCAAGTGCTGTAATATGAGCAACATTGGTTGGATTCTTTTCGACCGACGCTTTTAATTGGTCTACTTTTTCCTGATACACCGGAACCACGTTCTGTTTTGACGGTGTGGTTTCTGTTGGAAATGCAGTAGTGTCTGATTGCACCAAAGGCTGCACTGTTTCAACACTATGTCGATTGCGAAGCAGTATAAATAGAACTCCGGCACTAAAAACAACTGCAAGGAGAACTGTGTAACCGATATTTTTTTTCATGTTAGAATATCCAAGTATATCCGAATGTTATCGATACACCAATGTGAATAAATAAGATGACGAACATAATAATACTGAATGGAAGATGGATAACATGCCAATAATGGAACAGATTTTTTACCTGTTCTAAAAAATGGATCCTTCGCAATAACTTGATCCGATCATTGGCGATTGAAATTATCTTTTTAATAGTACCGGCATCAATAGATCTGCCATGCAAATGGTGTATGATATTCTTTAATCGTCCTCTTCTGGTAAGGTCGTTAAAAATAAAAAATGTGACCAACGAATAAATAGAGACGCTTTTTGTCTGTTTCGGACTGGCTAATGCATCGATCTTACGGATGTAGATCGGATCGAGCCCAAATTCATCACTCAGCTTATGGTACATTTTTTCGCTTTCCTGCTCCAGCTCTTTTACAGTCAACTCATCACCTTTAATTCCTTTTGGAATTTGCATATACAGGTATCTTCCCGCAATTCCACTCAATGCGACAGCGGTCATACTCCAAAAACTAACTGCTACTATCCCGCCAAATTTAAATGTTGTATGATACAAAATAAGTGCCGGACCAAGCAAACAGAGAAAAATATGGAATTCCAAAAAATATTTGATGCTTCCAAAATTTTTAAGTACTCGAATCCTTTTCCGTGAAGAATACATCGAAACTCCAAAGATGATCATTGCCGATCCGACAATACCGTATCCATGACTTTCAATACCGCTAGGTTTTAATTCATCATAACGTTCATGGAACGGACGTTCTTCAAATGAGAGTGTGTAATAATCAAAATTACGGAGCGCGATTGCTAGTACTGTAACACTTGCTATAAAAAGAAGAAACCAGAAGAATACTTGATGGGCGAAATCTTTCATTGGTATTTATTTTTGGCGTAGTGTATTTTTTGTTTAATATGTAAAAAATAATACAAAATTCTATTTAGGATTGAAACATCTTGAATAAAATATTTTTTACATTGTGACGAATGTCGTAATGCACCTCTGATCGAAATCAGACTAATTTATCTGATTATATAAATGTGTAAAATCATTTTTTTACTTTATTGAAAGATCATAAAATATATCCGGTCAGCATAGTATAGTTTCTATTATTCACCCAATATTCTTTTTAAATTTTAATTCAATTTAAAGACATAACCCCATTTCTTTTTTTGCATCGACATCAGGAAGAACCGATGAATGTAAATAACTCAGCAATAAATTTTAAAATGCATTTTCAAAAATTCTGTGACTATCATAAGTAACATTACATTGTAGGAAACTACAATTGTTTGAAATGTGCTACACACTCGTGCTGTTAAACAATTTGAACCCCAATAGTAAAATATTAGTCTTCGTACATAAAAGACAAATTCATCACCACTGATTCATAACTAGTATAAATCAACATATATTCAAGCAATACTAATAGTTTTACATGAATTGAAAGACTCTAAAATGAATAATATATTATAATACAAAAAGTATTATTGCATCTGTTGTTATTCAGACTTACCTTTTCATATGGCAACACAAAAATGGTTTATCAACATTACAATCAATAAAGCAGGATAATTGCAGAGAGATTTTTTATGCGCGATATTCGAAATGAGATCAAAAGTATCAATGATATGGTTCCGATTCCCGCAACCGTATCAATGATCATGTCAAAATCGCTTGGCAGTGATGTAGCCAATGACAGGTTGATTAAACTTATTGAATCTGATGCGGTGTTGACCGCTGTCATTCTCCGTTCCGTCAATTCAGCATTTTATTCTGTGCGTTCAGGAGTTTCAACAATTTCCCATGCTGTAATGTTGCTTGGTTTTTCAGAAGTGAATCGGCTTGTTTTGATGTATGATTTGAAGCAAAGACTCTTTAAACTCAATAATGAGCAAAGAGATTATTTAAATCGATTATGGCTGCATAGCATTGCAACAGCAACCGCATCCAGGATTATTGCAAAACATATTGGATTTTCCACGAATGGTGAAGAATTTACTGCCGGTCTTCTTCACGATATGGGAAAGATCGTGCTCGCTCAGCATTATTCACATTCATTGATCAAAGCCGAACAAATGGTCAATGACTTGGGATTGACCGATATCGAAGCAGAATTACAATCCTTCGCTATCGCTCACGATGAAATCGGCGGTATTCTCGCTGAAAATTGGAACCTTCCAAAGATACTTATTGATGTGATGCGTTACCATCATTCGCTCCATCTTGCGGGAGAACATAGTATCATCACTGCAATTGTTCGACTCGCGGACATTTTGACCGAACGTTGGGGAGTTGGTATCATGGAACAAGTTGCAGAATTTAATGTTCCCGAACATCAATGCTGGATGGAATTATTGGTCCATTTCCCCAACATTATCCAACAATCTTTCGAAGAGTTTGAAGAGGATATCAGAATGGAATTTGAAAACAACCAGGGTTTTGCCGAGTTGTTTATGTAGGATGTTTTCTTTTTTGTTCATAGGAGACATTGAATTAATTATTTATCTTCGTGCTATAATAAATTGATAAAGATAATTGATATTTTTAAAGAAAGGTGAAAATTACCAATGGCAAGTGCAAAATTCATAGAATTTGGAGGGAAAAAAATCCTCTTTATCGATATTGCCAATGCTGATTTGGAAACAATCGTTGCGGTAACAAAAGAGACAAAACAACTTATCATTAAAGAACCATTGAATTCTGTTTTAACAATTACGAATGTCGACGGTATAAGTGTAAGTTTTGGAACAATCAGAGTTTTAAAAGATCTCGCCGTATCCAATAAACCATATGTAAAAGCAAGTGCAGCGATCGGATTGAACAGTGTACAAAAAGTTCAACTCGATATTATTATGAAGTTTTCAGGGAGAAATTTTCCAACATTTAATACTTTCAATGATGCCGCTGAATGGCTTGTCAGTCAGAGTAATTAGTAATAAAAAAATGGAATAATAATTTTTGTGTTTCATTTATTATTGTATTGAAATACTATACAAGATGTGAAGCAATAAGAGCACACACCTAACACGCATTCGTCATCACTTCAAATTAAAATAATAGACAGAAGTATTAATGCACTCCAGTCGTTCATTTCGTAACTTGTAAAGTAGTTATTTATTCTAATAACGTGGTTACCAAGTGGTTTCTCATTCAGGTAAAAATGTAGGAAAATTTGTCACCTTGTGAACTTTTATCAGAAGTCGTACGGCGAATACAGAGAAATTTAATGGATTATACACCGGCGCGTTCGTCAAACGGTTATGACCGAGTCCTCTCAACCCCCTAAGTTCTTCATCCTTGGCTTCTACTATTTAGATGAGGCAATGTAAAACATTGTTTTTCTCATCATAATAGGGCCACTATCTAGAGTGTAGTACAAAGATTTTGATACCGCATCAGAACGCGCATTGCCCAATGCGTTCGTCCGAACTGCTTCGGTGTCTGTGCTGGTTACCAAGCTAATTCCATTCTGCATTCTTTCTACTGGGCCAAAATAGAACTAGAGAATACTAATATGTTAAAATACGAAGATTAGAAATCGATACATATGATGGAATTCAAAAAACTCTAAAAATATTCTGCATTGACCTGTGTTAATGGATCCTCGTCGTTTCTCGAAGGAAGTGTGATACCTGTTCCACATGGTAGTCCTTAAAAAGAAGAAGCTCTTGTGGTTTCAATAAATGGGTCCTCTTTTTTATACCATTGATGTTGAATCAACTCTCTTTTGAAACAATCTCCGCCACCTTTTGGCCGAATATATCCGGTTTGTAAGGCTTTTGAAAATATCCTATCGGACGGTCTAATCCGAACACCGACAATGTTTCTTCTTCAGAATATCCTGAACAGAGAAGAACTTTTACTTCTTTATTGATCTTTAACAGCTCCTCAAATGTTGCCTTTCCATCCATATTCGGCATTGAATAATCCAGAACAACCATTGATATATTTTGAAAATCTCTGCGATAGATCTCGATTCCTTTCAAAGGATCTGATGCACTAATGACTTTAAAGTTGGCTTCAGACAAAACATCTTTAAGCAATTCGATTACTGATGCTTCATCATCAATGACCAATATTGTTTTCCCTTCTCCGTTTACTACTGTTAATTTCTCCTTCTCCGAAACAGCGGACGTTTTTGATGGAGCAACTAATGGAAAAACAATTTCAAACATTGTTCCTTTCCCAACTTCACTTTCAATGCGAAGCCCTCCTTTATGTCCTTTAATAATTCCAAGAACTGCGGCAAGACCAAGACCTCTGCCGGTAAACTTTGTGGTAAAGAATGGATCGAAAATGCGAGTAAGAGTTACCTGACTGATGCCGCTGCCAGTATCACTTACCTGTAATAATGCATATCTGCCCCGTGTTAATGGAGTGCCGGTATAATTTGAATATATATTTTCATCTTGTGTAATCTCAATTCTGCTTGTGGTGAGCATAATCTGTCCCGGATTTGGAACCATTGCTTCCCCTGCGTTGATGATCAGATTCATAATTACTTGTTGTATCTGACTGATATCACCCATGATATGCGGTGAAGGGTTTCCGAGTTCATATCGTAGCTGCGTCGTTTTTGGGATAGATATTTCCAGCATAGTAATATTTTCTTTTACCAATTTATTAAGATCGATCTCATCAATAACAAATCTTCCTCTGCCGGAATATGCAAGAAGCTGTTTCGTAAGATCGGCAACGCGTTCCGATGCTTTTATGGCTTTTGTTATGTGGTCAGCAGCAGGACTCTCTTTCGGGAGTTTATGAAGAGCTAATGATGTTTGCCCTAAGACAGCATTCATTAGATTATTGAAATCATGTGCGATACCGCCAGCAAGGGTTCCAATACTTTCCAGTTTCTGTGCTTGACGTAGTGCTTGTTCGGAGTTTTTACGCTCGGTGATGTCGTTCACCACAACAAGAGCTGAGTTGTGTTCTTCGAATTGCAGAGTGTGTGATGTAATTTCAACATCTATGATGGTTCCGTTTTTAAGGCGATGACGCCAGCCCACAGAATGTTGCATGGGTGGCCGTTGTAGTGCAACGTTTTCCATCAGGCGGGGTACATCTTCCGAAGGACGGATGTCGGCAATTGTCATTCGAAGGAATTCCTCGCGCGTGTATCCATATTTTTGAACCGCTGATTCATTAACAGCCAGAAAGTTAAGCCGCTTCAAATCATAAACCCACATTGGATTCGGATTATTCTCAAATAGAAATCGATATCGTTCTTCGCTTTTACGGAGTGTTTCTTCAACGGATCGACGTTCGTCAATTTCAACTCTTAATTTCTCAATATATTTTTGGAGTTCCATAGTACGTTCATTCACATGAGATTCCAGAAGTGTATTCGTTTCAGTAATCTTGTCCTGAACTTCCTTCATTTTATTCATCAAGTAAAAATCATTCCTTGCGTAATACTCAATGAAGTACGATGCCAGCATACCAATCACGTTGGCAGACACAAGAAAAAACAAATTGTTGATGATAATAGTAAGCGGAAGATCAGAGTTACGAATGGCAGCTAGACCGTAAATACCAACGATAATCCATCCTGCAAGTGTCGCCCAAATAAACCGCAACCGTAGAAACGTATATCCATACACCAGCACTAGAATGAGCCCTGAGTAGTACAGCGAATTTACCGGAGCGGGTGAGAACATGATCATCACTGTAAATCCGGTTGCAGTCAGTAGCAACATAAAGACTTGAAAAAGGGGTAATAATGGCACCAATGATTTTCGATACGTAGAAAGAGCTATCAGTAAAGCAGTCGGGCAAAGAATGGCGTATCGAATGAACCACAGCAGGTGAGCATGTTGAGGAAGCAAATATCCATCAAGAATACCAAATAGCCCAATTAATAAAGCACCCATCACAAGAGCAAAACGGGCATACTGGAGGGAACGGAAACTGTATGCTTCAAGAAATGGTTGTTCTAATAATGCCTCAGGGCCCGAAAATTTTAAAGTCAGTCGATCAAGATGCATCTGATAGTCAAGCGAATCATTTACTTGATTTCTTGAACTGATTGTTGATTCACTTTTTGTTTTTATTTTCATTATTGTTATTTAAATAATTCTAACGTGGAATATATACAATGGTAATATCGTTATGAGTTTGAAAAATAATATTAAGACCGCTTTAAATTGAATTTTTACAATAGGCTAAATTATTGTCCAATCATTCGATCGAATTCCAGAAGGAAGCATTCACGGAGTGTCACATATTTCTTATTAACCAATTTTATTGTGCAGAAAGGTAAAAAAGATGGTTGCGAACATCAATATATATTCCTTGTATTCTAACGCGGTTTCCGAAAGTGTCGGACCCATTTGTCTGTAATCGACAGGAAAAAAGTTTCGCTCCTTCCTTCAATTATCCATCTATACTCAACGGCTTTTAAACGAGGTCGTGTCGATCAGATTTGAGACGGAAATTATCGTGATGATTTCTTTCTTTAATTTCTTTTGCTACGTAACCGATCGAGATCTTTTCGGAAATTTTGTTGCTGTTCGGTCGATTATTTATGTCCGAACTTATTTATTATCCGCAATACCGGAACTGAGCGAGGTGGAGGCATTTTACATTTAATGAATTATCATTTGCAACGAGAACAGGTCTTTCGTAAATTGAAGAAAGCTTGATTGTGAAACACTGGTGACTATTTGGTGACTGGAAGGCAAAAAATTCGGTAGTTATTAAAACAACTCCAAAAACAAACTATCGAAAATAGAAGAATTTCGAAGGAAACAAACCGGCGCGTTCGTCTAACGGTTAGGACGGAGCCCTCTCAACCCCTTCAGTTGTTTGCTTTTCGGTACAAATTCAATAAAAAGTAATGGCATAAGGTAACTGAAAGGTTACCATTATGTTTTTGTCCAAGCGTTATACCGGTATTTACTATATCTACTATGATGACTCCCAAGGTCGTCGTCAAAAAATTTCCACTCGCACCAAGAACAAATCCGAAGCGTTAGAATTTCTTCGCAATCAAACACTCCCCCAAGACGCTACAAAGAATATTCGTTCGATCATTACTCTCAAGCAATTTAAAGAAGAGTATCTCGCATTCGTTAAGGTGAATGCTGCCGAGCGAACCCATCGCTTGCACGAAATCGCTATTCGGAGATTGGTGGAAGTGTTGGGAGAAAATGTTTTCATTCACACTATCTCACCACGCGATATAGAAAAGTATAAGATCTATTTATCCCAAACCTTAGAACCAAACACCGTAAACATTCGACTCAAGAAATTGAAACGTGCATTCAATGTTGCTGTCGATTGGGAGTTGCTGGAAAAGAATCCATTCGAGAAGATCTCTTTCCTCAAGGTTGCACATAGAACAATACAGTTCTTACCACCGGAAGATTTTGAAAAATTGGTCAGTGTCATTACGGAAGATCAGTTCAAAGATATCGTACTATTTGCGGTAACGACTGGCTGCAGAAGAGCTGAAATCACCAATCTGCGTTGGGAGAATGTAAACTTGACGATGCGGTTTGTTACCATCCAAAGCGATAAGAACTTTCAGGTGAAAGCAGGTCGTATGCGGACCCTTCCTGTCTCTCCCTTCCTTATGTCGATTCTTGAGCGGCGATTTCTAAAAAGAAAGGGTGCGTATGTTTTTCATAACCGGGGGTACAAACTGAGTGATGATTGGCTGACCCATCGATTCAAACAATACAAGATAAAAGCAGAACTGAAGGATACCTATAAATTTCATAGTCTGAGATCGACGTTTGCTTCGTGGTTAGTGATGAACCAGCAGGACATTTATTCCGTATCGAAGCTACTCGGACATTCTAAAGTAACGACGACAGAACAATATTATGCTCACCTTCAAACAGATCGGTTGTTCTCGACAATGGTAGTAATAGATAATGTTATTACTAAGGCTATGGAGGATAAAAAGCAAAAAACTTTAGTCCAACAAGAACATCCAAACCATCCTCCTGATTAACGGATTTAAATGATGAATGCATCGGATATAATAATTTGCCCTAACAATTTTGCAGAGGCAGTTGATCTTTGACGAAATATCTTTCCCAATCTCTCCGCCCGGAACGTTAGTTAAGGGCGGAATGAAAGTATATATAAGTATAATAAGGGTCCAAAGTAGTAAATATCGTACCGTATTCATTGATCCAAATAGACATAGGTGCTCGTTTTGGTAGTACACTTTGCTCCCACCAGTACTATACTTTGCTCGGAATGGTACTAGATAATCGAAGAACATCCACCGTTCTTCTTTTTGTTGCCGGTTGATCTACATCGTACGATTCGAGGTATCCGGTCTTCACGCCGAATTCATACAGCTCGTTCAATCTCTGACGAAGCTCACTTCTTTTTCTGGCAGTAACCAAACTGCCTAGACGAAGCCACGCAGCAATCGTTTCGACTTCAACACGGATCTCATTCGATTGCACCTGACCTTTTACATTACCTTTTTGTTTTTGAAGACCGTGATACATAAGATACTCCAGAAATCGTACCTTTACGGGATCCTTATCGGGTACTAATTTAAAGATATCGACTGGTTTTAAGATATAATAACTGTCTACATGGTCTACAAGAACAGGATTAGGAATGATACGAACTCTCCTACCTTCATTTAACCACTCCAATTTCAGGAGAGGAGCAATCGCTTCAACTGTTTCCATTCTTTTCCCCTTCGGTCCAATGCTTTTTTCATATACAAGCAGGTATTCATTCTCAGCAAGATCTTTCAGAGCATTGATTGCAACACGACGCGCTTGTGGACTTAAGATATTTCTTCCTGCACTTCGTGTCCGCTTCACACCATAAAGGTCCAAGAATTCAGATGTCTTCATTTCAATAACCGGCAGATCACCTTTGAACCGATACGTTGATCCGCGAGTGAACTGTCTGGGCACACTATTTCCTTTATAGTCCGTTTCATCCAGAAGTTGTTGAACAATAGTCAACGACCTATCCTGAGCATAACTGAGCCTGTAACCAATTTCCGTTATCCCTTTTCTCGTCGCAGCATTGACCAGACTCGAATCTTTTACCTGTTCTTTTATCGTCGGACGTTTTGGATCCGGAACGCGCCCAAACTTGAGCGCCTCGGAATGAACGGTAACACGCATATTTTCAGAAGCCATGATTATCCTCCTTAAAGCCGAACAGTCTTTGATCTGATGAATACGGACCCACTCTTGCTAAAAGGTTGTTCATATGGTCTTTCAACCTAGAAATATCACTTCTTATATCTTTTTTAGCTTCACCTTTTACCGATTTGATTTTCTTGTTTAGTGCACGCAGCCTTTCAACTGCAGAAGTATATTCCCTCTGAGCTTTCATTTGCTCATCTTCAATCATCCCCTCCCGTCGTTTGAATCCAGGTAAATCAAGAAGAGGAACAGATCCACTTGGTGTAGTTTGGATCTTTTTCCTGCTATCCAATATTAATTGAACGTATCCCATTTTATATTCTCCTTATGGTTGTGTTTTTGTACCGGCAACGAATGTCATGACCGATTTGGCCCGAATGAATTTGAACTCCATCTTACCCCGGAACGACTCCAGTTTGTTCTTCCCGAAGTCTGCGACAATGATCGGTTCATCTTGTTGGATATATTGATCCTGATCTTTCGGTGACAGAAGAATAATCAGATCCGCGTTGTAGCTGTATTTACCCGATTCCATAATGTCGTGGATCGTTCGTTCTTTTTGTTTGTTTGCGCTTTCATCCCGACCCTGTTTTCGAAACTCAGCAGTAGCCAGAACAGGCAGATTGAAGGAGCGGACAAGTTGTTTCACCTGATTTGCCCTATCGATGTTTTCCTCTCTGATCGAACCACCATCAGACTCGACCGGGACATTATAGAGACCATCAATGAATACAACCAACCTTTCCCGATTGGGATGCTGCCTGATTTCATCGTGGATACGGCTCATTGTCAGGAACTCTGTAGATTCTCTTACGTCCAGTTTATGTGCATCAGCCCAGGTTTTTAGTTGTTCGTATGCCTTCTCAAGCACCTTTTCTTTTTGAGCATCCGTTATTTTGAAACGAACTTCATTTATCTTCATATCAGATAGATGAGAAAGAAAACGGTTGATGATCATCTCACGACTATCATCCATAGAATAGAACAGGACTGATGCATTGTCGTTCGACTTGAGGACATCGATTGCCATACTCACCAGGAAAGCTGTCTTTCCAATATTTGGATCTGCAGCAATTACATAAAGACCTGTCTGCAACCCAAGGATCTCTTTGTCGATTTCGGCAAAGTCCTTTAACTGATATCCAATCCTTTGACCAGCTATGCGCTGAGAATCTTTCTCTTTTTTCTGAGTCAAGAACTCGTTCAGTCCAGTGCGAACTGGTTCTTTTGCTCTCCAGTATTGCGATTGAAGTTCAGTCAAATCGTTCTGCACTTGTCTTACGGCTTTCTCCGCTTCTCCATTGGAGATAAGGATTTCGGCTTGACGAGATACATCTTTGATCCCAATCTTCAACCGTTCATTTGCTTTGTGAGCTTGAAGTTTTGAATACTCTTCCAACAACATTTCATCGGATAATCCGAAAGTAGTTGAAATGACTTTTAAGACTTCATCAGCCTCTCGCGGGTTGCCAAGTGAATCAGCGTAGTCCAATCCTTCCTGGATTGCGCGTTCCTTACCGAGATCTGTTTTGAGATCATACTTTGCAAGTATTCTTTTGATCATCCAATTCGATGCCGAGGCTGCGTTCTGGACCAATATTTTGAACGCATCAATGCCAAATGCCTTAACATATTCATCCGGATCTTTCGGTCCACCCATAGACGGAGGATCAATGACAAAAACATTAATATTTGAACCGGCAAAGAGACGGCATATCTCTTCTGAGTTACGAATTCCGGTATCGCTGTCTTTATCGTTATCGAGAGCCAGAATTAACCGCTTCACTCCTTTCACTTGTAAACCTTCAATATATTTTTCCGAGAAAGCTGCTTGCCCAACCGCTACAATATTTGTGAGCCCAAGAGATGGTAAATATGTCGCATCCGGATATCCTTCAACTATTATCAGATCTGTTTGTTTTCTGATTTTGTTCAGGCCAAATAGATCATTCTTTTTCAGACCCGGTGTTGAATCCCATCGAACATCTTGCTTGGCTCCAATTTGGAATCCCTTTGGCGTATGAGCTCGTTTCAAGAACCCCGTGATGACACCGGTACGATCTCTGAATGGGATTGCAAGACGGAACACATCACCTCCGGCACCAATGAGATCGAGTTGTTGTATCTCATTCTTCATTGCAGGGAATTTTCCATTAAGAAATAACCGGATATTTGCTTCTGTATCCCAATAGATGAATTCTGTCATCGGAATGAGTGTAGCATCATAGCCACGGTCTTTAACGAGGTAATCCACCACCGGCTGAGCAGCCGGTGATGATAATTGCTTCTTTCCCTCTTCGTAGATGGCACGGTACAGTTTCCCTTTTTCATAAAATGCCTTCTCTTCAGGAGATAGTTGATTGAAGAACTCTTCTACTTCCACACTCAGATCCTGAGCAAACGTATCAACAAGCCATTTGATTGCTTCCATAAAACTGACCTGATTGACCAGTTCGACGAGACTAATGATATCACCTGATTCATTGCACGAGAAACAGTGATAAAAATTAGCATCTGTATCTATACTAAAGCATCGATGACTTGTAGACGGATGACCGGTAGGACAATCACCCTGAAGTGATGAGCCTGTCTTTTGCATATTGAATTTTTTAATAATGCCCAGTGCATCGGCTACCTGAACAATGTTGATCCGTTCTTTTACTTTGGCAACCAGCGGACCCCAATTAGGGGCCGCCGGCTGATTCTTGGTTAAATTATATGTCTTCATTACTTTGTTCCTCCTTCTTGCGATTCCGGTTTGGGCTGTTGTTCAGAAGGTGCCTGATTTTCTGGCTTGGGCTGTTGTTGGGGAAGCTCCTTTTTTACCGGTTTGAGTTGATCTTGAAGAATATCCAATACTCTTGTAAAGAGTTTTGGCTTATCCTCAAGTTCTTCTTTCAATTCAGGACTAACCTTTACTATGATATCCCAGAGGATAGTTCTAAATACCTTGCGCTTTCCCTCTGCGCTGCGCTGCAGATTTCCGAAAGCTTCATCCCCTTTCACTGTAACAAGAACCTTTTCCGCTGTTTTCGGACCCATACGACGAGCATATTCCGTTGCACGTCCATTTTGCAGAGATTGTCTCAACCCGGCAGTGTTCATACCCAGCAATGAATCGCATTCAGCTTTATATTCATTGCGATCATTTTTTGCCTGCATCAGGAGAGCCTCTTCCATAAGTTTCTTTGCACGATATTCTTCTACATCTAATTCGGAAAGTTGAATTACGATACGTTCACCATTTCGTTTGACCTTTACGATCTCACGGTGGTTGATTATTTCTCTGTAGTAATCACGACGATCTTCGTGTGTTTCAATTCGTGATTCTGCTCCTTTCAGTCTGCGACGTGCGCGGTCACGACGTTGCGCTGGTGACATAGCTGCATTCGCTTTTGAAGTTTTTTTCCGATTGGCACCATTGTCAGTGCCGTTGTTTGTATCTGCGCCGTTAACCGGTGCATTGTTTGTGTTGTTCATTTCTTTTTCCATTGTTTACTCCACATATGTTTTTATTTACTATAGCACAGATTTTCTGTACCATTTGAAGCGATATTGCATTCCTAGCTATTAAGTGATCATATCTACCTCCTTCTATTTGTATTGATTAATTGTTCATCCCTACATAAAAACAACCCACGTTTTCACCCTGAGTTTGTTTGAGATCGTTTAGATATTCTGTGTATTCCATTTCATCCGGACATTGTGAGACGACCCTTTGCATTACTTCGATTGCATTGTCTAATTGTCCAAGTGATTGATACAGCATTGCTTGGTCATATTGGTAAGCCATTTCAAAAGGATCGATTGCGATGAGTTGTTGCAGACAGGTCATTGCAGATTTACGCAAACCAATTTCACCGTAGACACAAAACAGACTATAGAGGATGTAGTCAGTATTCGGGGCGAGTGTATTACCGACGTGCAGGAAATACAAAGCATCTTGATACTCTTTATTATTAGCCAGTATATATCCCTTAAAACCAATCGCTTCACCATATTCAGGATTTAAGCTGATCGCACGATCTATCAGAGTTGATGCCTCATCGATGTTATCAAGGACGAAATTACATTCTGCCAATTCAAAGTAAACTGAAGGATCTTCGGGATGATACATCCGGTATTGTTCAAAGACTGGAAGCGCATTTTCATAATCGGAATCTTTCTTAAGCTTTATCCCTTGTGCAAAAATGCTAGCAGATAAAACCGTCGGGTCATCTATATATAGTTTGTTGCTTGCTTTTATAGTTACCGGCTTAGATGCTACTTCCTCTTTTTTGAAGATTGTCGTTACACTTAGTACGAAATCGATAAGTTGATATACTGCCAGCCGGATACCAATAATGATGTCGGCAAATGTGGTAGGATCTTTTTGAAGATTTAACAGATAATTAAAGAAGTTTGGTGTTACAGGAACATTGTGTGTGATCGATCCAAGCAGAACGGTAACTTCGGCTAGCATAAAGCCTCCATTTAAAAATGGAAAACCGGCAGACGAAGAAGTAACTACCATACTTCTAGCGTTGCCGGTTTCGAGTGTTTTAATATGTTGTCGGTAGTTTTTCATCGCGTGTGAAAACTACCGAAATGTTACGGGAGACTCATTCCCTTCTAGGCACCACTTTTCCCCTGACTACTACTGGAGCTGTGCTCTTAATTTCTTCACATTATCATACAGTTGTGGTTTATCCAAATTGGGTTTATAAACGAATTCATGTTGATCATAAAACTGATCGGAAGCTGCTCGAAGGTTTAGATATTCTCTTATCTCCTTTCGAGAATCATCTTCGTAATTTTTGTTGATCATGATTGCTGCATCTTTCAACGGTTGGGTCCAAGGTAATTTTTTATCTGGAGATAATAATGCCTTTGGCGCTTTACCATACACCTTTCTGAGCATTTGCTGAAGCTCGTCAATTTGTCTCTCAAGCTGAATAATTCGTGAATCATGGTCCCCAACTTTAATATTAACTCCTGCCAGGTTCGTTATTATTGGCTTCATGTTTTCAGCCATACCAATAATTGCGTTCCTTTGATCAATCAGTTCTTCATATGTTTTAACGTTTAAATCATATGATTCTTCTTTGGTTAGTTTTTTATTTTGAACTATTCGGATACTCTTCTTCCGGAAAAAGCTGGATAGTGAATCAGCAAATACATATGCATTCTCTAGACCATGAAGAGATGGCGAATCTGGCAACTTTACTTTTGAAAGTATTTTTGCTGCTTCTAATTTGGCCGCATCATCAATAACAATAAACGATACTTCTTTGTTTGATACCTCAGCGACTTTGGTTTTCTTCTTAAACGGTATTGAGAACGATAATTTTTTCATATGGTTGAAGGGGCTTGACCTAGGGATTCTTCAATTGTTTTAATTAAGGATCGTGTCTCTTCGGCAACAACACCGGTATCATTAATAATATTTACATCGAGCACATCTTTCAGCATCTGCACTTTCGTAAGTATGTCGTATACTTTCGTTTTATCTCTAGCATTAAATTTGGAGACCTTGATAGGCGGTTCGCTCAACAACCAATCCGGTGCGTCCAAACCGATCTTTGAGATCAAGAATGCTATCCCTTTTTTACTGGAGTAGTATAATTGAAGGAATATATTTTTATCCGAATTCCTATTTATAATATCGGTAATGGTTTGTAATTCTTGTGATACCTCAGAAGCCAGTGGAACTAATACTTGATGAAGCTCAATTGATACATCTTTTATTTTGTTCATTTCTTCAATCGCTTGATCGGATTCTTTAATAAACTGTTTCACTTTTTTGTGATCTTCTTTTGCTTTCTTGAGGTCATTATTTGCCTTTTGGTCAAAGAAAAATCCTCCGACTAGTAACGTTGGCACAGCAACCAAACCTCCAAGAACTGCTACACCACCTGCTATTCCTACTCCTCCGGCAGATAGAGCGCCGCCACCAAGAAATGCTAATGTTGCCTTTGATGCGGCAGCACCCGATAATGTAGCAATCGCCGTCCCTGTCGAAGCCGATGCGAAAGCACCTGCGCTGGCATAAGCGGCTGCCGCCGCTCCTGCACCTGCACCTCCTGCAGTAATAGTAGCAATCAAGGTTTTATCTTTCTCCTCTTCCTTCGTTACTCTTTTACGTTTGGACTTTGATTTTTTCTCTTCAAATGCTGTTTCAGTTTTCTGATATGTATCAACTAAGGTTACATCTTCTACTCGTGATAATTGTTCTTTAAATGGATCTAGGATGTTTTGTACCACATCACCTTTTACACGTCCTAAGAGTTCTAATGCACTATAGGTTTCTTCTTGTGCTTTTTTAACGGCTTTTACTTTACTTTTATATTCTTTGACTGTCTTCTCGGATAATTCTTTCGACTCAACCATTTTACTGATAATTGGAATTTTGGATAATATACTTTTCATTGGGTTCCCATTTCTTATTAATTGGTGATGAACTTCTTCTATTTATTCTTACTTGATTTAGATGTTTTATCCCTTGCCGTTATATCTATAAGCGTTAGGGAATTTCTCTGCTCGCTGCGCAGAGGCTAATTCAATTAGTTGTGTTCTGTAGTTGGTTAGTGTTATCGCAGGCCTTACTTCAATTGATTTTCAATTCCCCTCTAAAAGCTTTCTGGCTAAGGCTCCCATATAAATTCTCCAACTCCTGCAGACTGATTTTGTATTGTTCCTTTAATGATTCCGTTCTCTCGACGATTTGGGCGAAATGGTTTTGTAATTCAATGGGCGGAATCGGAATTAGTATTTTAGCCAGTTGTCCTGAAGCTATTCTTGCTCTAGTTTGACCATGAATAAATGAACCCGTTAAAGATAAAAAACCTTTTTGATTTATAAGGTGCGAGATATAAAATTGATTAACAGATTCAGGATTTACCCTTAATAAGACACAATCAGCTTTGTTGATTGCTATTTTCACATGTTGTGGAACAATACATGCTCTAATATTAGGTGAGCCCATTGTTGCGATAATAACATCACCAGGATGACATCTAAATTTTTTTAATACGTTTTCATAATGTTCTGTTTTAACAAAACTTATATCTTTTTCAAGAAATTGATTAACACCTATATTTTGCAATCTAATTACTTGAATTCCTTTATTAGAATAATGTTCCGTTTTTAAGTTAGAGCCGAAAGGTCCATCGGAAAATCTCAATGCCAATTCCTTTAATGTTGCTTTATTCCATTTCTGTTTATTAAGACCGGGATCCCCAAACATCTCGAGAAAAATGCTTGTCAAATATTCATCTAATAAGCGAAGGCTTTCAATACGTTGAGTGATTTGAAACTCGATTTTGAAAAGAACTCTCGCAATTTTGGATTGAGTTTTATAATCAGGAAATGGGATAGTAATTTCAGCTAACTTTTTTTGAGTAATAGCTTTAAATGTAGTGCCAGTTTCTTTTTCTGCTATCTTTCGCTGATTTTGTTTAAGCCAATAGTATATATAATCACGATTAGTATTCGATTTTACTCTAATTGCACTTAACCCTCTTCCGATGCAGGATTTTACGACATTTATATTGACTGGACCAACAGGTGCTCTCATCGAGATTAATATATCTTCTGGAAGAGATATTTTTGTTGGCTCAGTGCACCAAAATCTTACTGTTGGATATTTATCGCCGTAATCGGTTTTACCCTGAAAGAATGGAATACCATCCCCAATATTATTGTAAGTACTAGATGGTGGGGATTGTCCAGCGATAATATCTACTACATTTCCTAATTTCTCATATTTCATTTAAACATACTCTTTATTTCTTTCAGACCTGTTTTTATCGATATTTCCAGTAATTCTAATTTCTCGATTATAACTCTTGGTTTATCATATTTCATTTCTTCATACACTTCCACCTTATACGTGCTTAAATTCAAATCGTAATTGTTATCAACGATTTCCTGTTTAGGCACTATAAAGTATTTCTGTTCCCTATCAATATCCTTCTTTGCGCCTCTTTTATTATATCGCTTCACAATATCGCTCAGATCACTATCTGTTATTTTATTTCGCTTGTCATCTAAAGTATACCCATCTGCTTGCATATTATAAAACCATACATTGTTTGTTTCCCCACCTTTTGTAAACAATAGAATGGCAGTGCTTACTCCTGCATAAGGTTTAAATACACCACCAGGAATCGCAATAACCGCTTTCAACTCCGCCTTCTCAACAATCAATTTCCGGACTGCCTCAAATGCTTTTCCAGAGTTTTGTATTACGCCGGAAGGAACAATTACTGCTGCTGTTCCACCCAATTTTAACATATTGAAGATGCGTTCTACAAAAAGTAATTCGGTCTTCGTTGTAGGTAGTTTTAAGGATTCATTGATATCAGCTTTATCAATGTTACCTGTAAACGGCGGGTTTGCCATTATTACATCATACAATCCGTTTTCATTGTATGCTTTGCTCAGTGTATCCTTGTAGTCGATCATCGGTTCATCGATTCCATGCATCATCATATTCATCAAACCAAGACGGACCATTGTTGTATCGATATCAAATCCGGTAAAGCTCTTATCTAATATATTTTTCACTTTCTGAGTAAGTGCTGCACTGATAGCAGCCCGTTCAAATCCATCCTCATCAACAGCAAGTTTTTTGGGATCTTTCTTTCTCACTAGATCAGTCAAAATATACTGGTATGCACCAAGTAAAAATCCGCCTGTGCCACACGCAGGGTCGGCAATCCGTTGTCCAAGTTGAGGAGCAACTAATTCTGCCATTAGTTTAATAATATGTCTGGGAGTTCTAAACTGTCCGTTCTTTCCTGCAGATGCAATTTCACTTAATAGCATTTCATATACGTCGCCTTGTATATCTTGAAATGCGTGCCCACCATCCCTGGCATCTTTTTCGATTTCCTTAAAGATCTCCTCTACGATATTAATTGCTGACACCATCAGGCTTGCCTTGGGCATTATAAATACTGCATTAGCCATGTGCTTTGTAAATGGAGAAGTATCACCATTCAATTCTTTAAGGAATGGAAATACCTTTGTCTGCACATGAAGAAGCATCTCATCTGCTGGTTTATGCTTAAATACACTCCACCGCAATTCATTTTTGTTGATCGACTCTTTACTCCCCGGGACGTTGTATTTTCCTTTGAACCGCGAAGTGTATTTTTCTCCGGTAAACTCAGCATCTCGTTCACGCTTGGTTTCAAGGTCATCCAACCGCTTCATAAAAAGCAGATAGGTAATTTGCTCAATTGCGGTAAGAGGATTGGAGATTCCCCCTTCCCAGAAATTTTGCCAAAGTTTATCGATGAGGGATTTTAATGCAGGATTGTTTTGTAACATTACGCAGCCAATACTTTCTGTGTGAGATTGAATATCTCGTCAATTTCATTCGTTGTAAATACACCTCGAATGCCTTCAGGATGAATCATTGTAAATGGAGCTTCGATTAGGTTCCGTTTGCTAACGTCACCGCGTTCCAGCACAAAATTCTTTAATAACTCAAGGAACTGAAGTTGACGGCTTGTTAAATAACTATGCTTTGTAACAAAATCATCAAACGCTTTTGTTACTGTTTCAGGGAATGATTCCAATATTTCAATCCCTAAAATATGCTTTACAAACTGAACGAGTTCTGCTTTTCTATGATTGTATACTCTGCGAAGTAAATCCACTGTGATATGCGGATGTTCATTATGCAGTTCCTCGGCAAGTTGTGCAGCTTCTTTTGGTGAGATCTGTTTCCCTTCTTTCAGTTTCTTTAGGATAGGATTACCAGAGACCAATTCATTGATCTTTTTTTCTACTAACTCTCTATACTTTGCAATACTCAACGCTTCATGCTGTGGTCCAAACTCAATAAACTCTTTTTCTTTTACCAGATCGCGGAAATTAAGTTTAACCGGCCCTAGCGGGATTACAGATTCCCTGTATTTCATTAATGGTGCTAATCTTTGGATCAAAAGGTCAAACTTCTCTTCGCTTATAGTAGCCCAAAAATGGTTCGTTTGAGATTGTCTGATGAGTTCTTCCTCTTTTGCAACGATGTTGATGGTCAACGGAAGTTCACCTATTTCCTCAACAATGCTATCCTTGATCGTTTCGTATTTCGCTTTGTCGTCTAATATTTGTGCAAGAGAAACTTCAACGATATCCTTTTCAAATCGCATCGATTTATAATCAGCATCCGATACTGTACGAAATAACGGTTTAACGACACCTTCTAGGAATTCTAATTTATCAGGTGTGAGATTATTCCAGAAGTTGGCATCATCCAATCGCTGCAGTTCGTGCTTTGCATCCATTATAACAATTGAGTTCTGAGGAAGTCCTGCTATCTGAGTTTTTAAGTTCCCCAATTCTTTGTTTACTATTTCTAATTTCCCCTTAGACTGTAACGCTTTAATTTTTTCCAATCTCACACCAAACAATCTAACAGGGAGCGGTATTTGTGGTTTTGTTTCTTTTCCTTTCGGCAGAAGTTTGAAGTATTCAAAATTATCCCAGCAGTCCAAAATTAAGAATGTATCTTTTTCAGTGCACCACGGTTTGATCTTATCCGGTTCAAGCAGTCGCGTTCCTCGTCCAATCATCTGCCAGAACTTGGTATAGCTATATACCGGCTTTGCGAATACCAGATTAGTCAATTCACGGATATCTATCCCTGTATCGAGCATATCCACACTTAATGCAACCCGTGGCATATCATTGTTTTTAAACTGATCTAATAAGCCGCCTTTTCCATGGACACGAGGATCTTCACTCACCAATACTTTTGCCAATTCACCTTTGTATTCCGGATAGAGTGAATCAAATATTTCTTCCATTCGTCGTGCATGATTCTTACTGCTGCAGAAGAATATCGTCTTACCTGGCAGCACTCCATTCCCATCCTTAATACATTCTTCCATAAACTCGCGTACAATCAATGAATTTGTCCCGCGATTGATGACTCGTTTTTCTAAGTCAGTCCCCTCGTAGTTAATCTCTTCAATCTCTTTGCCTTCAAGGAATAGCTTCTTCTGGTCTTCCAACGACACTGTCCTTTTATTTATTCCTTCTTCTTGAAACTTTGTCCGTATTTTCATTGCCTGAAAATTGCACAGGTAAGGAGGAATATGATTGACTGCTTCATCGTAGGAATAGGCAAACGTAGGAACACCATCTTCACATTCAAACAACCCGAAGGTATTGTGGTCGATAATATCTGTTGGTGTTGCAGTTAAGCCGAGAGTTATCGCACTGAAGTAATCAATAATTTCTTGATAGACATTGTAAATGCTTCTATGACTTTCATCGATAACTATGAGATCAAAGAAATGCGGAGAGAGTGGTTTCTTTTCGTCACGAATTACATTCAACATCGTTGGGTACGTTGAAACATAAATCCGTCTGTCTGTGGCAATTTCTTTTTCGCCTTGTTTGGGCCATCGGGGTTCATTCGGCAGATGTTCTTTGAATGCATCGAGCGTTTGGTCACGTAATGCTACGCGGTCTACTAAAAACAATACTCTCTCTGCCCATCCTGTTCTCATTAATGAATCAACTAACGCTATACAGGTTCTTGTCTTCCCGGTTCCTGTTGCCATCACTAACAAGAATTTACGTCTCTTTTTTTCGATGGACTCCATTACAGCACGGATTGAACTGATCTGGTAATCTCTACCTGCTATTTTTGTATTTATTAATTCGCTCGCTAAACCTTTTCGAGATTTACGGATATACGAATAGCGTTCGAGATCTTCTCTTGTAGGAAATCCGTAGACTTTTCTTGGCGGGTAGTTTTCTAAATCCCAAAAATATATATCATGTCCGTTAGTATAGAAGCAAAACGGAAGGTCAACTTTCTGAGTATTCTTGATGTGATGGCAATACTGCTTTGCCTGTTCACGACCTATTTCTGCATTAACTGATGTCTTTTTAGCCTCAACGACAGCTAACGGCTTACCATCTTTGCCTAATAATACGTAATCGCTATACTGGTGCCCTTCGTATGGTGTTTTTGGATCTTTTACTTTTGTTATTTCAATATCAAATTCTTCCGTAACCTGCGTTGGATCAGAGATACTCCATCCTGCCTGCAATAATCGCAGGTTGATGATCTCTTTTCTTGTCAGGTTTTCATTCATTGTTACAAATAATATTTTTTCTTAGTAATCACGAAACAATTATTGAACTATCGAATAGTTTCAATCATTTCAACAACAACATCAATTTTAGTTGCTAATATTGCGCCATCATTCCTAGATGTCTTTTTACCAATAACGACTCCCACTAATGTGTTTTTATCTTTATTACCTAGATACCAGAGTCCACAACCGCTGATTCCAATTAGCTTGGGAGACTTGTGGGTATTTGGTGCTTTGGCGTTTGTAACAAATCCATCATATTTTATTGCAATAGTCGTTCCATCACTAAAACCATCCCGTTGGTAATCATAATTTGAATATGGACTGGATTGATACGATTGTGCCAGTGATTTTATGATATTTGCACCCCAATTTACTTTAGAATGATTCAGGGGGTAGCCAACTAATGTATATCTTGATTTAGATTTCAGACTATGATTTAATTCTAGTTGATCTTGAGTAACAGGTGTAAATTGATTTAACAATTTCTCAGCACTACCGGCATCAACTTTTATAATTGAAATGTCAATTTTATCATCTTCTCTGTCATTGGTTGCGGGCATTGGAGAAGACTTAGGTACACCGCCGATCGTTACTGCTTCATCTTTAATAATTACGTATGTATCCACAAAATGCTCTGCTAATACATGAGCAGCAGTAATGACATAATAATTCTCTTTGTACTTTAGAAATAGTCCGCTTCCTGCGGCGTTATATAATTGATTATTATTATCATAAAAAAAACATAGGGTTGATTTAAATATTGAATTTAATCTTGGTAAATAAATAATGTTCCGAAGTTTATTTACATAACCGACTATATTTGAATTATTTATCATGCGCTTCTGTTTTATACGCCAATCCTTAACACTTATTAATTTTGATAATTAATTCACGAACTTTTAAATCTAACATGACAAGCTTTTGTTGATACTGTGTAATGAATAGTTCCGAAGGAATAAACTTTGCATTCATCAACTCTCCGCCTGTCACCTGCTTCCATACCTCATAGTGTTTTTCTTTAATTTCATATAATTCATCCTTAAATTTATTTTTAAACGCACTATTTATACGAATTATAGCTGAGTCTAAAATGAGATCTGAAAATGTTATAAGTCCATTTATTTTTCTTTTTTGAGGGCTATCCATAATTTTTTGCGACACACAATTTAATTCAATAATAGATAATGCTTCGTGCCATTGTTTTGTTAGCGTTCTTAATTCTTCAATGAATATATTTTTTAAATGTCTCGAATCATCTAATTTTCGTTTAATATAAAAATGAATATAAATTGCGATACCTATCGCAGCAAATAAATTTAATATCTCTCCAAGTCGTATCTTAAATTCAATAAATTCACACATGAAAAGAACCCCTTAATTTATTTTAGGTTTAGAATTTGGTTCTTTTATTTCTCTTATAATTCTATCAACCAACATAGGATTATCACTGCATTCTGGTTTTAGATGAGCTAAAACTGTAGCGGCACCGTACTTCTCAGACAATACACCAAAAGAACCTGAAATAAATGAAGATGGATGCCCCCATAAATCATCCAAAACAACAATTAGTTTTTTTGAGTTTTTTTGTGCTTCCAAAAACTTTGGTTCTAGAAACTTTGTTAAAAATTCTTCCCCTGAAAACGGTCCATCTTCAATATATCTTGCGCCAGGTGTTGAACTAAATTCCGTTGCAACATTTATTGTTATGTTTTCTTTCATATAATTATCTCCTTGTGTCAATGATGAAACTCCCAATACAAAAAAGTGCCTTTAAATTCAGCTTTTGTTTCTTTGTATATACCACTACTAATATTTGCGTAAACATCATTACTTATCAGAACGAAATTTTTGATTGCTGGATTTTTTGTGTGCTGGTAAATTGTCGGGAAACCTTTCCCACGTATTTCTAATCCCGTTCTGGATGTAATTTTCCCTTCTAAAAGGTCGTTTACAAGATCTACATTCGCTTTAAATCCGAGCTTTATCTTAACTGAATTTACATAGTTTCGAACTGCAATACTTCTAAATATACCAACTCCAAGATCAATAAATGCAAAATATGAAATGGTCGAATTAAGAGGACAATAATGAAAAATCCACCAATCATGGACACCTTTTTGTTTCAGATTGGCATGATTGTGCGTATTAGTCATACACTCAACAAGAATATCATAAAGTGGAGGGAATTTTTTAATTTGTCCCAAAGTATGCAGCGTAGCTTTTTCACATATCTCTTTTGCTAAAACTGGTTCAGTTCTATGTCGGGTTATTTTATGTAATAACATATTATTAGGATTTTTATGCCTCGGTACTACGGGATACACGTGGTCATAAAAACCTGATTCTTCAAACATTTGTTTTAGTTCTTGTTTCTTAGGGTCTCTTCCTTTTATTTGGACTCCTCTATTGAAGCCTTTATCTTTTACATTCGAAATTAATAACGCTATACCATCAGGCGATAATTTATCTATATCTGAAAAGTCGAATATAATTTGTTTCCCTTGATTAATCGTATTTCGAGCATTTTCCATGTATTCCAATACTTCATCACAATTATTTACAAAAGAAAAATCAGTAGGTGCCGTTAACGGTAAAAATGCATCTTTATATTTTACTCGTATTGGTTTATAATTTTCACCAAGTCTTAGTTTTTCTCTAATTCTCCTTTTTTCTCGTCTAATGTTTCCGCGTCTTATCTCACTCTTTTTCTTCCTATTATGTTTGAGTTCCTTTCTAGCATTTTTTAAAGCCGCTTCAAGATACTCTGGATCAACTAATATTTTTTTCATCAGTTTTTAAGAAGTATTTCAATGAGAGATTTTTAACATAAAAAACCCGCAGTTCTAGCATCAACGCCTTCCCTGCGGATCCAATTCGATTGAAATGTAATCTATTTTACTGCTTATATCAAACGGCTATAGAAAGTGACAAAATATAAAAACGCTAAAAGAGGTCTAAAATAAATCTAAAAAATATTTTAAGAAACGAGATGGCCTCCAGGTATTCGTGCGATGGCTCCCCCCGCCTATATCGAAGTAGAAGCAACGTTGGAGCCTCTAGGTACCGGTGATTCGGATGAGGCTCATTTGGGTCCCATATTGGGTTCTCTTTTCGATTAAGATTGAAATTCCCTGATCTCTATTTGCTTACGTGATTACGTGTATTCATCCGTTGGGCAGAACAGCGTTCCTCGCTACACTTTTGGAAAGCTTCGAGTATCTGCGATTCTTTCCCCTCTATTCCGGATACTTCAATCTCAATTCCGTTTACTTTTTGTTTTATTTGGTATTTTATATCACGCCATTATTTGTGCCAACATCTAACTTTAATTTCCAAGTTTCAATATTCTCATCGATCCTCTAGCAACGATTCCAAAGATGATTATTCCGACTATGAGATCCGGATAGTTTGAGTCGGTAAGTAAAACCAACAATCCGGCAATAATCACACCAATATTTACGATGACATCGTTCGAGGTGAAGATCATGCTTGCCTGCATATGAGCATCTTTGCTTTTACTTTTTTGCAGCAGATAAAGACTCGCGCCATTCCCGATGAGGGCAAATACGGAGATACCAATCATAATCTGAAACGAAGGAACCTCTTCAAATCCAACAAAGCGTCTAACTATTTCAACAAAACCCATAATCGCTAGGGTCAATTGAAAATAACCGCTGAGTTTGGCAACTTTTTTCTTCCTCATCAAAGTGCTTCCAACTGCGTAAAGACTGAGACCATAAACTATGCTATCTGCAAGCATATCAAGACTATCTGCTACTAATCCCATTGAATGAGCAATGAAGCCAGTCGCCAGTTCCAGAATAAAGAAGAATGTGTTGATCGCCAATACTTGGTACAAAAGCTTTCTCTCAGAATCGTGATCCGTATTTATCTCGGTTAAATTATTGTTCTCAGTTTTAATAAATTTAGTGTTAAAGTTCAGACTTTCTAAAGCCGTGAATATTTCATCCTGCGTTCCGGAATGAAAAACTTCAAGCGTTCTATTTGGTATATCAAAGGATAGTGCTGATATCGTGGATAGTCCTTCTAACTTCATCCGAATCATCTGTTCTTCTGAAGCACAATCCATTTTGGTGACAATGTATGTTGTTTTATTCATGCTTCATCTTACCTTGTATTGTTTCTCCTAATTGCATTGAAGGGCAACGAACTGTTCCATAAGAGCAAAAAACACAACAGTCGCCTGCTTTTGGCTTCAAAATGATCTTACATGAATCGCATTGATAAAAATGAACACAGGCATCAATAGGCATAGTTTCCATATTTTGAAAACCACAACCAGGACATGTTATAAGAGACTGTAGAATCATTTTCTTACGTTAAGTTCATCTAATAGAAAACCATTGTTTTAATATGTTTCTGATTTTACATCTGAACAATCCTCTTCGGATGTCTCAATCTCAATAGTCGAATGGGTAATACCGAGATGTTCCCAAGTATGTTTTATCTTCTTTATTATTGACGATATATTGTTGGACGATTGCGATTGATTAACTACAATGTGAGCTGTTGCAGCCGTTTGAGATGTTCCACTTGCCCAAATGTGAAGGTGGTGAATGCCAGTTACATCATCTATCTCAAGAGTTGATTTTTTTACCGCTTCTATATTAATGTTTTTTGGGACAGCATCCATTGAGAGCCGAAGACTTTCTTTTAGTAAATCCCAGGTACCCAACACAATAACAACCATTATTACTAAACTAATCGTTGGATCGATCCACAGCCAGTGTGTATACGAAATAATAATACCAGCGATGACGACACCAACAGAAACAAGTGCATCTGCAAATAAGTGCATATACGCCCCCTTAAGATTCAAATCCTTCTCCTTGTCTTTGAAAAATAAGAACGCAGAGGCAGCATTAATGATAATTCCAATGCCTGCAACAACAGCAACTACGCCGCCGGATATTTCTTGAGGATGACTGAATCGTTGAATTGCTTCCCAGCCAATTGATCCAACCGCTACTAACAATACCACCGCATTTAATAGGGAAGCAAGAATAGTGCTTTTTTTAAATCCGTATGTATAGGTCTCAGTCGGTTTTATTCTTGTGAGGCGAAATGCAATGAGCGATATTATCAAACTGAATACGTCACTGAGATTATGCCCTGCATCTGATATTAATGCCATTGAATTTGTAAGCACACCAAATACCATTTCGACGATGATGTAAGCTGAATTCAATGCAATCCCAACAACAAAAGCTTTGTTGTAGTTTTGCGATGTATTATGGTGAGAATGATCGTGCGACATTTGCACCCCACATGTAAATTTATTCAATAAAGTTCAAAAATTATTTTGAAATTACTCGGGCTCCTTTTGTTGTAGAATTTCAGATTTCTTCAATGTAAATCCCTCTTCCAGTTGACCTTCCACCAGTTTCACAAATCCATGGGTTTCGTCTGCGACTCCAGTAATAATGATTTTTCCAATTTTAACTTTCTCATATTGCGGAGGAGCCGGTTTTGCGTTCCGATTTTTCTTTTTTCTCTCACTTTTATATACAATGAATTCATCACCGACTTTTACAATTTCACCCTTAGGGTATTCAACATAAAACTGATGATCATTATATTCAAGTACATAAGTTGAGGCACAACTACTTACCATTAAACCAATAACAAATAATATACAAATACTTACTATGTTTTTTTTCATTTTAGGACCTTGATATTCGTTTTTTGTTCCTTCTTATTTAGATGGCAGATTCTCCCTGTTCGTTTGTTCTAATCTTTACCACATTGGCGACTTCGGTAACGAATATTTTCCCATCGCCTGTATTTCCGGTATGAGAATACTTCTGAATCACATTAATAACTTCATCAACCATTTCGTCGGTAACAACAACTTCTATTTTTACTCTTGGAACAAGTTCCACCATTTCGTAAACAGTTTTATCTTGTGCATTCTTTGCTCTGCCTTTTCCGAATCCTTTAATTTCAGAAACGGTAACACCCGGAAGTCGTTCTATCTTTTGAAGGGCTTCCGTTACTTCCAATAATTTGAACGGTCTTATTATTGCTTTTATCTCTTTCATTTTATTTTCCTTACTATTGATATAAAAACGGCTCACACCATCTGGAATAAGCCGGAAAGCACTATTTACATTTCAGCTTCAATATTTTTCTTTTCGAACCAACTGTAAACAGATGGGATAATTAATAATGTCAGCAGCGTTGAGGTGATTAAACCACCAACAACCACTGTCGCAAGTGGTTTCTGAATTTCCGAGCCGGCTCCGGTCGCAAACAACATCGGCATTAAACTAAAAATGGCTATTGATGCAGTCATCAATACAGGACGTAATCTGTCAAGACTTCCTCTCTTAATTGCTTCTTGTAATTCAATGCCTTCTTCTCTTAATTGGGATATGTGAGATACTAACACAACACCATTTAATACAGCAACCCCAAATAGAACTATGAACCCAATTGAAGCGGGAACAGACAAATATAAGCCAGAGATGTATAGAGCAAATATTCCGCCAATGAGTGCAAAGGGAAGATTTGAGATGACAAGTAATGCCAAACGGATAGATCGAAACGTAATAAATAAAAGCAGAAGAATTATTCCAACAGCAACAGGTCCTACAATCATTAGTTTGGTCATTGCTCGCTGCTGATTCTCAAATTGTCCGCCCCAGGTTAAATAATAACCGGCAGGGAGTTGAACATTATCTTTAATCTTCTGTTTTGCTTCGGCAACAAAACCGCCGATATCTCTACCGCTTACATTCATCTCAATGCCAATTCTTCGTATTCCATCCTGGCGGCTAATTTGAACCGGTCCTTCAATAATTGTTACAGCGGCTAATTGAGCAAGCGGTATATTTATTCCAGATTTAGACGGGATTAATATATTTTCAATTGCTTCAATGGAATTCCGTTTTTCTTCGGGCAGACGAACGGTAATATCATAGCTGCGGTTCTCTTCATAAAATTTCGTTGCTGCTTTTCCAGCAACTGCTATTTCTATTACATTCTGAACATCGTTGATATTTAGACCATACCTCGCTATTTTTGATCGGTCAATGTTTATGGTTAAGTATGGCTGACCGGATACTTTTTCAGTCAACAAATCGGTACCGCCTTGAATGGAGGAAAGAACCTTTGCTATTTCGTCCGATTTATTCTTAAGCACATCGATGTCATCACCAAATAGTTTAAGGATTAATTGTGCTTTTGTGCCTGCAACTAGTTCATCAATTCTACATTGAATGGGCTGACTAAACCCAAAACTAATTCCCGGTATCGTTTCCAACGATGCACGCATTTCATTGGTTAATTCTTCCCTTGATATATCCCGTTTCCATTCGCTCATCGGTTTTAAAATTCCAACATATCCTGTTTTATCCGCACCGCGTGTGTCCATTGCAACTCCCGTTTGCCCGGTTCGCGATACAACAATATCCAGTTCATCAAACTGTTTCATTTTTTGAGCTGCAAGTTGATTTACCTCCATCGCCTTTGACAGTGAAACACCCGGAAGCAGCGATACATCCATATCAAATGCACCCTCATCCATTATTGGAATAAACTCCGTCCCTAATCGGGTAAACAACATTAGCGATAGAATTAAGGATGCTCCAGCAATGCTTAATATCACTGTTTTCTTTTCCATCACATATTCCAACACCGGTTGATACAATTTCGTAGCATACTTCATTATGATGCTTTCTTTTTCCGGCTGCGACTTCAAAAATATTGAGCAAAGAACTGGTATGATAAATATGGACAGAAACATCGAAGAAAGAAGTGCAATGGCAACAGTCTTAGCGAGCGGTCCGAACATTTTACCTTCGATTCCTTCTAATGAAAGGATCGGAATAAATGTAATTGCAATAATTAGCTCGCCGAAAATACTTGGCTTTCGCACTTCTAATACTGCTTTAAGAACAGTCAACATTTTGGGATGCTTATTTCCTTCTTCGCTTAAATGCCTTTGTACATTTTCTACTTGAATTATTGTCGCGTCGATAATCATTCCTATTGAAATCGCAAGTCCGCCAAGCGACATCAAGTTTGCGCTAAGACCAACAAATTTCATCACAATAAATGTTGCGAGTAATGAGAGAGGCAAAGCAATAAGCACAACAATGCTTCCTCTAAAACTTCTCAATAATAAATACACTATGATAAGAACGAGAATGGAGCCTTCGATCAACGCCTTATTCACTGTATTAACGCTTGCGTTTACAATATCGCTTCTATCATAGTATGGAACCATCTTTATTCCATCGGGAAGGATGTTGTTTTCGTTAATATCCTGTACTTTTTCTTTTACGAGTTTTACAACATCACGACTATTTTGTCCGCGTAGCATCATTATAATACCACCAACGGATTCTTCTTCCCCATCTATCATTGCAGCGCCTTGTCTAACAGCTTCACCAGTCTTTACTTGTGCTACATCCTTAATAAAAGTTGGTATTCCTTCGTGAGATTTTAACACAATATTTTCGATATCGGCTATATTTTTAATTAAACCTACACTGCGAACGATATATTGATCCGATTTCTTTTCAAGAATATTTCCACCAACATTTTGATTATTGTTTTCGATGGCAGAATATACTTCGTCTGCTGTTACATCATACTTCAATAATTTATCGGGCGAAACGATCACTTGATATTGTTTAAAATACCCGCCGAAAGAATTTATTTCATTTACACCGGCAACACTTTTAAGCTGCGGCGTAATAATCCATTCTTGAATTGTTCGTAAGTTTGCCAAATATGCGATCTTTGCCAAGGAATCGGTCGGCATCGATCCTTCAAGAGTATATTGGTATATTTCACCCATCGCCGTTGCAATTGGTCCCATTGCAACCTCAACACCTTTAGGAACATTTTCTTTTGCCTCGCCTAATCGTTCAAATACCAACTGACGGGCAAAATAGATATCAACATTATCTTTAAATACGATTGTAACGATGGAAAGACCAAATTTTGTAACAGATCGCATTTGTTCAACATCCGGCAAACCGCGCATCGCCATTTCAATCGGATACGTCACATTTCTTTCAATTTCAATTGCTGACAATCCATTAGCATAGCTAACGACTTCTACTTGAATATTTGTAACGTCGGGAAAAGCATCTATAGGTAAAGTCAAATACGAATACAATCCGAATGTCACGATAAGCAGGGAAAGAAATATTATCATTCCTTTCTGCTTGAGAGTTAATGATATTATTTTTTCTAACATTAGTGTTCATCTCCTTCAATTTCTTCTTTCTTCAGTTCGCTCTTCAAATAGAACACGCCTTTTGATACAACATTTTCACCTATTTTTAATCCTTCTCTAATTTCTATCCTGCCATCAACAACCGTTCCGGTTGAAACTTTCCTCTGCTCAAATGTTGTATCACTTGTTTGCACAAAAACATATTCTATTCCGGCTTCTTTCACTACAGCTTCATCGAGCATCATTATTGCTTTCGCATTCGATTCAATCGGGATTTTTAGATCGCCAAACATTTGCGGTTTTAATTTACCGTTTGTGTTGACAAATTCTCCTCTCACTGTTATTGTCCTGGATTGCTCATCAATAGTCTGACCGATGTATATTATTCTTCCATTGAATTTTTCATTCTGATAAGTCGTCGAAGAGAATACTGCGTTAGTTTTCTGATAAATCTTTGCAATATCTTTTTCATACACCTGACCGTCAACCCATACGTTTGATGTATTTATTATTTTGAAAGCATTCGTCGTTACATCTACTGACTGACCAATAACAACATTTCGTTCAACCACAATACCATTAATTGAAGATTTTATGGATAATGTACCCGAGGTATGTTCTTCACTCTTTCTTTCATCGTTAATATCAATATCATTTAACCCAACGGAGTGAATCTTTTTATCTTCTGCTTTGTATTCCGCAAGGGCTTTCTCGTATTCTGACTGGCTTTCCAAAAGTGACTTTTGTGATCCAATCTTCTCATCATATAATTTCTTTTGTCGTTCATAATTTGCTTTTGTGTACTCCAGTGCCGCTTTTGCGATTAAAAACCCGGCTTTAATTTCACCTACATCCAAACCTTCGACCGTCATCAGTATTTGACCGGCTTTCACATAATCACCAA
>CAYPEM010000005.1:99214-109081 GCA_964409765.1 uncultured Chitinophagaceae bacterium | reverse complement strand
TCTCCTTCTTCCCAGTTTCCTTCAAAGATTCCTTTTCGTTCTCTCCCTTTTGCATGAAGTTCCATCATTCGTTCTCTTGTCATTCCTTGTTGTGTCTCTTCCTTCTGCACTTGAGCCATAAAAGGATTTTTCATTGCCCTTACAGGCAGAATATTCCGATATGTTAATATGGTAGCTCCCTCATTCGCTTCAACAATCTTTTGTTTGTAAAATTCGTGTGCCGACGATTCGATGGTTGCAGCAAATCGAGTCCCAATTTGAACGCCTTCGGCGCCTAATGCAAACGCAGCCACCATTCCTCTGCCATCGGCAATTCCACCGGCTGCGATCACCGGAATTTTCACCGCATCAACAACTTGAGGAACAAGTGCCAGTGTCGTGATTTCATCCATACCGTTGTGTCCTCCCGCTTCAAATCCTTCAGCAACAATTGCATCACAACCGCATTCCTCTGCTTTTAGAGCTTGTTTCACATTTGCAATCACATGAACAACAACACATCCGACATTCTTAAATTTCTCTATATGACGGGCGGGATGACCTGCAGATGTAAAAATGATTTTCACTTTTTCTTCAAGAACAACATTGATCAGTTCATCAATATCTCCTCGAAGCAGTGGAATATTAACGCCAAATGATTGAGTTGTTGCGGCGGATGTTTTCTGAATATGTTCACGCAATAGATCAGATTTCATTGAGCCGGCACCGATCAATCCCAGCGCACCAGCGTTTGAAACTGCAGAAGCTAATTTCCATCCGGAAACCCACACCATTCCCGCCTGGATAATTGGAACTTTAATTTTAAAGAGTTGTGTTACCGGGTTTGTCATTACAAAATTAGTTCTTACTGATTGGTCGTTCAACATTTCTGCGGAGTTGTTCTTTGTGGAAAGAGAACATATAGAAAGTAATTCCGGAATTCATTGGAATGAATTTTACGATATGATTTTCAGATTGCTGGTCGAGCAGTACTGAAACAATCTGTTCTTCTCCTGTCGTAAGAATGGAGTTCCCTTTTGCGTCACGTCTCATATCGTTGCCCATTAATTCAACCGGCATCTGTTCATCACCGATTTTAACTCGGACAGATTTTTTTTTGTCGCTACCGATCAATAGATCAACATCCGCTCCATTGCTTGTGCAGACCAAATAACCATCCTGAGATTCACCTTCATAGATCATTGAATTTCGGCAAGCACGCCAGATACCGTGTGCGTAGAATTTTCCTTCGACATAATAATGAGGGTCTTCATACATCGATGCAATTTCCGGACTGTATCCTTCCGTATTCCCAAGTGCACCATGCATATAGCCTGTATAAATCTCCGATATTTTTTGATCGTTTAATTGTTCGTTATAGAGCGAATCTAGCATTGGAAGTTCACCAAAAAATCCAGATTGACGGAGAAGATATTGTAATGATCGTTCCAGCCGTGTTGTGGAAAACGATTGTTGTGCGATATCATAAATATTACCGGAAGCATCAACCAAAACAATCGATGGTGACCCTGAAATGCGATAGGCATTCGCAATAAATTTTTCATTGTCCGACACGACTGGGAATTGAATTTCATACTTTTTTAACATTCCACTGATTGATCCAGGTTGTTTTGCAAATGAAAATTCCGGCGAATGGATTCCGATGAATTTTGCACCAAGCGGACTGTACCGATGAAACCATTCATTGACAAGGGGAAGCATTCGTATCGATGCCGGAGCCGTATAATCCCAAAAAAACAACAGGATCAATTCACCTTGAGATTCACGTATCGTAATTGGTTCGGAATTAAACCAATGATCCCCGTAAATTTCAGGTGCTTTGGTCGATTGATATGTCTGGCGGAGTGCTTTCACAATTGAAATATAGAGAATGAACAAAGAAAGAGCAATTGATCTATTTACCCTTACCTTCTATGACAACAACAAATTCACCTTTTCGATCTTCTTTTTCAAATTTCGCAGCAAGTTTAGGTGCTGTACCATGAAAAATTTCTTCGTCTTGCATGGTCAGATCGAATGCGACACATATTCGTCTTGTATCTCCGAACACTTCAGCAATGTCCTTCATCAATGGTACGAGCCGATATGGCGTATCCATAAGAATAATTGCACGGAGTTCACGCCGCAATTGCTGCAATTCCGCAATTCGGCGCGGACGTTTTGGCGACAACCATCCATAAAAAACAAACTGATCAATTGAAAATCCGGATACCGTTAAAGCAGGCATCAAAGATGATGCTCCGGGAATTGGAACTACTTTTATTCCCTCTTCAACTGCTTTTCGAACAAGAAGCTGCCCTGGATCTGAGAATACTGGAGTTCCACAATCCGAAACTATCGCAACGCTTTTTCCACTCTTTAAATGATCTAGTATGATGAATGTCGAAGCCGCCTCATTATGTTCGTTCAAACTCTCAACCGGTTTTTCAATCCCAAAGTGTCGGAGCAAACGGCTTCCTTCTTTTCGTTCTTCATAGACTACGATATCGACATTTTTCAATGTCTCAATCGCACGAAAGGTCATATCATCCAAATTACCAATTGGTGTTGCAACAAGATATAATTTCCCTACCATTGATTCCCTTTACATTATTTGATATTACAAGCTTTGCATATTTTCTTGTTTTACTTCTTTTCTCAGATTCATTTCCCACTCTTTTACGGAAACGATAATAATAGCAGCAGCGGGTATTGCAATAAGCATCCCAATAAAGCCAAGAAAATATCCAAAAATAAAGATCGAAAGAATTAACACTACCGGATGTAATCCAATCTTTTCACCAACGATGCGTGGAGTGATTATATAATTCTCAACAATATGAAGAAATGTTAAATATGAAACAGTCGTTATAACTGGTAATGCTAAAACTCCCATGCTGAGCGATGCAACAAAAGCAGAGACACTAAGTATTGTGAGAAAACCAAAATATGGAACAAAAAATAACAAACCGGATAGAATGCCAAGTACCAGAGGATATTGAATTCCAATCAACCATAAACCGGTTGAGACTGCAAAAGCATCAAATATTGCAATAATTGTTGTTCCTCGAATATAGCGGCCTAAAATTTCATCAACACGATGATAGAATAAAATTGATTGTTCTCTCCTCTTCCGAGGCACCATCATTTTTAGACGATAACGAACAATTGGAAAATCTTTCAGTAGGAAAAAAGTTAAAAATGGAATGATAACAATATTCACAATTCCTGATACCAGCACTTGTAATCCACTGACGATACCAAATGTTCCTTTTAATAATCCTTTAAGGATATCTTCCACTCGTGGAGCTATAGTCGTAGTCAGCATTGATCTCAACTGTGATTCAGAAATTCCATATTTCTGAAATGCTTTAATAAATCTGCCGTCAAGCACCCATTCGACGAACTGACTTGATATTGTTCCAATCGCGAGCAAGATCCCTTCAAACTGACCAACAATGTGAGGAAGTCCTAATATGATCAACAGAACTACTAACGATAGACTAACGCAAATAATAAACATCGCGGAACTCCATCGTGGAACTCTCCATGATGTTTCTAATTTTGTTACAAGAGGGTGAAGTAAATATGCAAGAAATAATGAAAGTATGAATGGTGAAAGTATTGATTCGATGGTGTAAAAAAACCATAGGAAGAACAGAACGCCAGATAAGATCATAACATTCTTTGCGACATTGTTTTCACGAAGAGGATATAACAAAAAAATAATCGTCGCGAAAATCAAGAATGGAGAAATAAGTGCTTCAAGAGAATATAGAAGAAACAGTAAAAGAATAAGTCCGGTGGAAATTACTATCACATCCAATGTTGATGGGATTGGACTTTGAGATCCATTCTCTACCGTAATGTCTGGTTTGATTTCTGTTTTTCGTTTTGGTCGCGCCATGATTTTGTGTGATTTATTTTTGTGAAATTCCTGTATGCCCAAATCCGCCCGAACCTCTTGCTGTTTCTGAAAGCTGATCAGCTTCAATCCATTCAACACGTTCGTATTTTGCAATAATCATCTGTGCAATACGATCACCGCGTTTTACAGTAAAATTATTCCTACCGTAATTAGTAAAGACAATTTTCACTTCACCTCGATAATCAGAATCAATAGTTCCAGGAGAGTTCATTAATCCAATATTGTGTTTCAATGCTAATCCACTTCTTGGTCTGATCTGAGCTTCATATCCAACTGGAATTTCCATAGAAAATCCTGTAGGAACAAGTATCGTAGTACCTTCTTGAACAACCAGATCTTGTTCAACAGCAGCATAGATATCCATACCTGCAGAACCATTGGTAGCATATGTTGGTAATGGAACATCCTTTGTATTATCAGAAATTCTGTTGATCCGTATTTTTAGAGGTGTCATTGATATACTTCAAGTTTTGGTTTAAGTGAATAATTTACTCCTTAGAAACTGCTTAAATTTCGTCTATTTTAACGGATTTTCAAAGAAAATAAATTGTTAACATACAATTATTGACTTCCCCCCCCTTTTTTTGTTTATTTGAACAGAGAATAACTGCTACTCAACCACTAAAAAATTCACTCATGTCCACTTTCGACCACGATAATTTTGACGATGATTTTGAAGGCGACTCTTCTCCCCGGCGCGACCGCAACGAGGAAATAGAACGCTATAAAGAACTTCTCCGTCGTGATGGAAATGGTTTGAAAAGTATTGAAGCCCTCGAAGAAATCATCAGTTATTATTTTGAAAAGGAAAAATATGATGAATCTCTTACCTTTGCATCCCAACTTGTAGAATTTGCGCCATACTCTTCCGATGCTTGGATGAAAAAAGGGATGATTCTGAACAACCTTTTTAGATATGATGAGGCATTGGGATGCTATGATTATGCCATTTCATTGAATCCAAATGATAGTGATTTGTATATTAATCGTGGAATTACTCTTGATAATTCAAATAGAAATGATGAAGCCCTTGCAGATTTTGAAAAAGCACTCCTTCTCAACCCTGCTGACACCGAAGCATTACTGAACAAAGCGGTCATTTTAGAGAAACTTGAACGATTTTCAGAAGCATTTGAAATTTTAACATTTTTAGTGAAAGAGAATCCGGACAATGCAGATGTTTGGTTTGAATTGGCGTTTTGCAATGATTTGATGGATAATATTCAAGACTCACTGGTTTGTTATAACAAGCACATTGATCTTGAACCTTATAATTTCAATGCCTGGTACAATAAAGGAATCGTGTTGAACCGTCTGGGACTTTTAGATCAAGCAATAGATAGTTATGATATGGCATTGGCGATCAAAGAAAATTTTCCTGCTGCTTACTATAATAAAGGAAATGTCTTTGCGTTACAGGGAAAACTGATTGACGCAATTGAATGTTATAAACTAACGCTTCAATTTGAGCCAAAAGATGTTCCAGCCCTTCATAATTTAGGAAACGCTTACGAGGATCAAGGGAATTTCATAGAAGCAATAAAATGTTTCACACAAGCAATAAAGTTGGATAATTCGCATTATGAATCGTTTTTTGGCAGAGGAAGTTGTTATGATTCATTGGAGCAATATCGAAAAGCTCTCACGGATTATAATCGAGCTATTGAATTGTTCCGGGAATATCCTGAGCTATGGTATGCAAAAGCCGATGCTGAATTCAACTTGGAAAAATATAAGGACTGTCTCCTAAGCTATAAAATGGTTGTCCAACTCGATCCGAATAACTATGAAGCATGGTTCGATTATGGTGATACATTAGCATTTATGGGATTTACCACAGAAGCCGTAAAAGCATTGCATCGGTCAATAGAATTGAATCCCACATTTGCAGATGCACATTATAGTTTAGGAAAGACGTTGATTTCAACAGAATCGAAACAGGATGGTATGGATTCAATCAAAAAATCGATCCAACTTAATCCTGACCTGAATCAAAAGATTGAAAATGACTTTAAGCATTTATTGACACCAAGAGAGTTCAAGTCGTTATTGTAAGTTTATGGTGTCGTTTGTTTATTATCCAACAAAAACCTAATCCAATGATTAGGTTTTTTTATCGTAGGAAATATTCAGTATATTCCAATTATGAGAATGCAAAAATATGCTGAACATCAGCGCCACATTGGGATAATAGGTTATAATTTGAGCCACACAATGTCGCCGACTATGCATACGGCGGCATTTAAAAAATTGAATCTAGATTACGATTATGGCGTTATGGATGTCTCTCCGGAGATGTTGCCGAATCTGATCGATTCGTTACGGACATTGAATTTTCGGGGAGCAAATGTGACTATTCCTTATAAAGGAAAGGTCATGCAATTGATTGACGAAATTTCTGAGGAAGCGAAAGTAATCAACGCTGTAAATACCATCGTGAATAACAATGGAAGACTTGTAGGATATAACACCGATGCTCATGGTGTCTATATCTCACTAGCATACTATGCAGAAGAAATTAAAAATAATTATGTCGTGATTTTTGGTGCTGGAGGGGCGGCTCGTGCCACTGTCTATGCTGTGGCAAAATATTTTGCCCCGAAAAGAATTATGATCGTCAATCGGACATTGGAGAACGCCTCTGCATTTGTCGACGAATTTGGACCAAAGTTTAAATTGACAAAATTCATTGCTACTGCTGATCCTGATGTTGCCATTCGTGAGATCAATGTGGCAGCATTGTTGATCAACACAACATCGGTCGGAATGAAACCAAAAAGTAATTTTCAAATCCTTCCGGTACATTCAATCATTCAAAAAGGACAAATTGTTCTCGATATTGTCTATAATCCTATTGAAACAACATTGTTAAGAAATGCCCTCGATGCGGGGGCGCGAACGATCAGCGGAATCGAAATGTTGCTCGGTCAAGGAGCAAAAGCTTTTGAATTATTTACTCATCAAGAATTACCGATGCACATTGCAAGAGAAGCTGTGATCAAAGAATTAAAGTCAGCGAGTGAAAACTAACAATGAATGAACAACAAAAAAATATAAGCGATTTTCTCCGATTAGCGGACAAAGAGATCAAAAGTGCCAATCTCGAACTTGCAATGGCATATATCAACAAGATATTTGAAATCGAGCAGAAAAATGTGTATGCAAAAGCATATCGAGAGCGAATAATTTCTCTTATGGAGGCAAAAGGAATTTCTAAGGTTGATGCTGAGAAAAAAGTGTTAGAGGCAAAAATTGTCGAACAAATTCCTGAAATTCCAAAAGATAAACCCGAACCTAAAGTTGTATTGCCGAAGATCCCAACTCAGAATGCGGAACCGAATCCGGTGACAAAGACAGATACAGTTCCATCAACACCGCAAAGTGCAAAGCAAGAACCACAATCCAACAGTAAACAGACTGAACCGAATAAAAACTACTCGATCAAACGTTCTATAGTTGCCTCGGAAGCGTATAAAACTTTATTAATGGAAATTTGGAGTGATGGAGCAATCACGCAGGATGAACAAGCAAGGGTCGAGTCAATGCGCGAAACTTTTGCTATCACTCTCGATGAACATGCGGTGATTGAAAAAGATGTTCGGTTGACGTTATATTTGAATTCGATCAAAGAAGAATGGCGTAAAGGAATAACGAATTTCGATGCTATTCGAAAAAAATTCATCATTTCAGATCAAGAACAAATTAGCCTTGAACCAAAAGTATTTCAGCTGCTACAATCGCTTCAATCAAATGGTTCTGTACTGGTCTTGGATGATGAAGTTCCATTCTTGACATTGATCAAAGGATTATTGAGTGAAGGGGGATATTATTGCTTTACTGCCTCTACAGGTGAAGAAGGTTTACAATTACTTGATACGATGACGCCGGACATCGTAATTTGCGATATCAATTTTACAAAGCCAAACATGAGCGGGTTTGCGTTCTATGAAAAATTTAGATCAATTGATAAATTCTTGTCAATTCCTTTCATTTTTTTGAGTGCGTTAGACCAGGATGTACTCGTCCGAACCGGGAAGAAACTTGGTGCTGATGATTATCTTCTCAAACCGATTGATACGGAGATGTTACTAGCCACAATCGAAGGAAAGCTCCGACGGTCTCGTGAACTGCGAAGATCAAATTAGATTATAACGTTCCTTAAAAAGTATCGTTCCTATGAAAGAGCCAACAAAGAATATCAGTGAATTACTTCGTGATGTTGATAAGATCGTAAAATCCGGAGATCTTGATGAAGCTTCAAAACTTATAGATGAGATTCTTGAGTTTAACCCAAAAAATATATACGCCCGAGCTTATGCCGAACGTATCTCATCGTTAATTAAAGAAAAAAAAGAAAAAGAAAGCGGTCATTCATCACCTCCCCAACACAAGCCTGAACAGAAACAGGAGATCCAACAGCCGCCGGCAATTGAAGCTGCTGGAAGCGTAGAAGTCAAAACTCCTGAAGTTCTTAGTGCAAAATTTTCCGATGCTATCCTTGAGGCTTACAAAACCTTGATGGATGAAGTGTGGAAGGATGGAACCATCACTCCTTATGAGCAGGAACGCATTGATGAAATGAGATCATTCTTCGCAATATCAAAAGATGAACATAACTATTTCGAACAAAATGCTCGAATGACTTGTTATCTTGATGCGATAAAAGAGGGTTGGAAGAAAGGAAAGCGGGAATTTGTTGAACTTAAAAATCAATTCCGACTTACTGAAGATGAAGATCTTTTGTTACAGCCAAAAGTTGAACGGTTGATAAAATCCCTTAAATCTAAAGGGGTTATACTTGCTTTAGATGATGATAAAAATTTTCTTATGCTCGTGGAAATGTTATTGGAGAAGAACGGTTACCACATTCTCAATACTACCTCGGGTGAAGAAGCATTGACGTTGCTTGAGAATTTTTCGCCTGATCTCGTTCTCTGTGATATCGCTTTCGGACACCAAAACATGAATGGGTTTATGTTCTATGAAAAATTCCGCGCGTTAGAACGATTTGCATCAACGCCATTTATTTTTATTTCCGGACTTAATCAAAAAGAATTGTACCGTACTGGCAAGAAACTTGGTGTTGATGATTATTTGATCAAGCCGTTTGATAACGAACTTTTACTCGCCACCATTGAAGGACGATTACGCCGAGTGCGTGAAATGCAGCGTACAATCGACATTTAATAACGTTCTTCTATCCTTCCTATGAGAAAATTCTTCAATCGGGTTCGCTCTGTCAGTTTTAATCTAGGACTTGTGGAGCAAGCACAGATTGTTGCTTCCACTGCTGTTATTGTCATGATGGTCACCATCATTGCGGCGAATATAATTCTCAAAAAGGAATTTGGCTTCCTTGATTTTATCAGTATTCTTACCGCCGGTACGATTGGATTTGCCAGCGTATATTTTTCTCTCAAATACGGTCAACAATTAGAGGAACAACGACGCGAACTGGAAGCGTTGAACACTGTTGCTCAGGTTGTCAGCAAATCAATCAATCTCAATTATATCTTCACCAATGCACTTCAAAATGTCGCCCGGATATTGAAGACGGAATTCGGCTGGCTGTATGTTCTGCAAGGAGATAAACTCGAATTAAAAAAAACATACGGTGCTGACTTCGGTTTTTTTTCGGAAAAAATGTTATCAAGCAAGACCTTTTTAGAATGGACACGGGAAATTCGTACCAATATTGAAACCAATTCAACTGACGGAATAGTTTTCCACCAAAACCTTCAATTAGTGAACATAGTTTCATGGGTTTCAGTCCCTCTCAAAGTCGGCGACAAGACCGAAGGAATTTTACTGCTTGCCAGTCAAACGAAAGGTTTTTTTCCACAGAGAAAATTAAGTTTGATCGGAGCGTTCAGTAACCAGATCAGTGTTGCATTGAACAATGCCCACTTATTCGATAAAATCACGGAATCTGAAAAACGTTATGCCGATCTCTTCGAACA